>JBPBQK010000038.1:0-3710 GCA_050954845.1 Janthinobacterium lividum | reverse complement strand
CCACCGAGAAGTACTTGCCCCGGTAGTTGATGGGGTGCATCTTGCGCGGATTCAGAAACACGCCGCTTTCCTTATCGCGCGGAAAGGCGTCGTCCTCGTAGGTGTCCCACAAACTCAGCAGAATTTCTAGGAATTCTTGGTGCATGGGGTACTGGTCGGCTTTGCTGAGGTGGCCCCGGCTGAAGTTCACCATCCCGCCGGGGTTGGAGGTGATGGCATTCAGCGAGGCTCGGCCCTTGCTGATTTTGTCCAGCGACAAGACCTGCCGGGCCAGGTTGTAGGGGTCGGTGTAGGAGGTCGAAGCCGTCATCGAGAGGCCGATGCGCTCCGTCTTCATGGCCAGGGCCGACATGAGCGTCCCCCCCCTCGAACATGCTCAGGTAGTAGGGAATGTTGCCGGGGCCGACGTGGCTCACGTCGTACAGAAACAGAGTCTCAAACTTGGCCTGTTCCACCAGCTGCGCCTGCTTAATGAAAAAATCGATGTTTTCGCCGGCGTCGGCCGGCATGTCGGGGTGGCGCCAGGAGGAAAAATTCCACCCCGGCCCATCAATGACCGCGGCCAGCTTGAGTGTTTTTCTGTTGTTCATCACGTAGGAGTGTGCATGCGTGTTTTTGCCCCGGCAGAACCTTCTCCGTGGGCCTAAGCCCTAGCCGATGCTATCCAGCACCGGCAGGTTCTTTATATCGACCCGGCTGACTCTACAATGGCAGCTTTGTGCTCTTCCAGAAATTCTCGTAGAGTCTTGGCGGGCCGGCCCAGCACGTAGGGAATATCGTTCTGCACCATGGACATATAGGACATCCGGCCGTCGAGCATCTGCGTCACAAACTCAATGTTGGCGTTCGCGTACCAGCTCTCCCCGCCATTTGCCACCACCTGCTCAATCACCTCTTTAAAGCCTTCGAGCCCTTTGTTTTCATACTTGATTTCCAAGCCGGTAACGTCGCTCAGCAGCTCCGCAATTTCCTGCCCGTTGAAGGTTTCTACACTCAGCCAGTAGTGCTGCCCCCCGTGGCGCTCCGGCCCATCGATGAGGGCTTTGGCGGCCATCGCCGCGATATCACTGGAGGCAATGTAGCCGATGCGGCGGTCGTCCCAGTAGCCGGTGTAGGTTAGGTTCTTGGGAATGTACAGCCCCGTGAACACCTCCATAAACATGTTTGGGTGAAGGTGGGTCCAGGCAATACCGCTGGCCTCGATGTACTTTTCAATCAGCTGGTGCCAGGCAAAGTGGGCATCGGTGGTATCCCATTCCGCAAACACGCCTACGTGCACGATATGGCGCACGCCAGCCTTCTTGGCCGCATCCACCAGGGTTTTGCTCTGCGTGAGCATGGCCACCGTGTAGCCGGTTAGCAGAAACACCCGGTCCACCCCGGCCAGCGCCAGCGCAAAGGTTCTGGGGTCATCCAGGTCCAGGTAGGCGCAGTCTTTGCCTTCGCCGGTAAGCTGGTCTACCACCTCCTGTTTGCGCGAGGTGATGCGCACGTTGACCGCTTGACCTTCCAGGTCTTTGATAACTTGACGGCCGATAGTGCCGCTGGCGCCCAAGACCAGGATGGTCGGGTGTTGCTGCTTTTCCATTGAGTGTACCTTGACTTTGTATTCAAAAGCTGTTGTGACGACAGACACTGCTGCCTAGGCGGCTACTGCGGCGTCGGTGGTGACGGTGAGCTTCACGTCGATGTTGCCACGCGTGGCCCGCGAGTAGGGGCAGGTATGGTGGGCTTTTTCCACAATTTCCTCGGCCTGGGCTTGGTCCACGCCGGGCAGGTTGGCGTGCAGGGCCACGCCGAGAGTAGGCAGGTTCTCTTCGTTCATGAATAGCTCTACCTGGGCATCCACGGAGATGTCGCCCACGTTCACCTTGGCTTGGCGCGCAATGTGAATGACGGCATTGCCGAAGCAGGCGGCGTAGCCGGCGGCAAAGAGCTGCTCGGGGTTGGTGGCGCCTTCGCGGGCCCGGCCGCCTAGGCTGCGGGGCATGGTCAGCTCCAGGTTGAGCACGTTGTCGGTTGATTCAATACGACCGTCGCGGCCGCCGATAGATTTGGCTTGCGCCGAGTGCATGATGGTAGTTGCCATGATAGTAGCTTGAAATTTTGTTTAAAAAGAACCTAGGAATAAGCATGGTCCGGCTAAGCCTTACCTAGCTGCCGGGCGCGATTGCCGGCCACCACTTCTTCGCGCGTAGGCCAGGCTTCGCGTTGCAGCAGCTCCGAGATAATCTCATCGCGTATCTGCGGGGCCTTGCCGGGCACGGCGTTGGCCAGGGCCTGGGTCAGCTCGGGGGCCGTGAGTTCGGTGCAGTAGGCCGGGGTACCGGGCTGCTGCCGCCACGAGTTAGCCAGGCTACCCCCGTCCACTACATCGAAGCCGAAGTCATTGCAGAGGTCCGATAGGATTTGTTTGGCGCGCGCGTCGTCGCCCGCAATGGAAAGGGCAATGCGGCCGGGCGTGCCGGGCGCGGTGCCGCCGCTGGCAATCGTCTCGGCCAGCAGGTTGTTGAAGGCTTTCAGGAGGGGGCGGCCCAACTGCTCGGCCGCCAGCACGCTCTCCGGCGTGCCCTGCTCCAGTGCCTCGATTTTCTCGTCTCGGAAGGGGTAGTAGTTGCCGGTGTCCACCACGATTGCCTCGGGGGGTAGCGACCGGAACAGGTCCTTGGGAAACTCGGCAAGTACCTTGAAAGGCACGGCGATAAAAACGAGGTCCACGTCCTGCACTACGTCGTGCAGAGTAGCGGGACTAGCCCCCAACTCCTGCGCTTTCTGGGCCAATTCGGCCGGTTGGCGGGTATTGGTCACTTTCACTTGGTGGCCTAGGGCAGCCAGGTTTCTGGCGAGGGAGCCGCCGACAGGGCCGGTGCCAATGATTCCGATTTTCATGGGATGGGTGTTGAGTAGGTTATCGATTTCACGACGGCGGCCTCCTGCGACCCGCCCTGAAAAAGGCGTTGTTAGGCAGTGGCTTGCGGTGAGAGCGCTAGGGCATCTTCAGCAATTGCAGGAAGCTTTCCAGCTCCTGTAGCTTTTCCGTATTGATAGTCAAGTACATGTTGCGCCCCTCCTTGCACGAATTGACCAGCCCCGCATCTACCAGGGCCTTGACGTGCTGCGACATGGAGGGCTGGCTGATGGGTACAAACTCATACAGATTGGCGCATCCCAGCCGCTGCGCCCGCGCAATTTCTTGCAACATGCGCAGGCGCGTGGGGTCACTCAGGGACTTGGCTAGCTTGACGAGGGACTTAGTATCCATAGCAGTGGGGTGGGATAGGAGGGTTTTGCTTGGCATTCGCGGGCCGAGGTAGGGCGCGTGAATAGCGTGGTTAGCGGCTTGTAATCAGATTACTATTGCCAGCCGCCGCCCACAGCCCGGTACAACTCCACATTGGCCCCTAGCTGGTTGCGTTTTAGCGAAGCCAGCTCCAGCTCGCTTTGCAGCGCATTGCTCTGGGCCGTGATGACTTCCAGGTAGCTGGCTAGGCCGCTACGGAATAGCAGGTTGGCATTGGTTGTCGCCTGGCGGAGCGCGCTGACGCGCTCCGTCGCGATGGCTTGCTGAGTTTGGGTGCGCTGGACCTGCCCGAGGGCATCCGATACTTCGCCCACTGCTACCAGCACCTGCTGGCGGAACTGAATCACCGTCCGCTCGCGGTCAATCTGGGCCTGCTGGTACTGCGTGCGCAGCGCCCCGCGCTGAAACA
>JBPBQK010000037.1:0-4056 GCA_050954845.1 Janthinobacterium lividum | reverse complement strand
TAGGACTTACGCAAAGGGCGTAACTTGAGTAAAAAAGGCATGAAAGTCACGGCTCAGCTTTACGGGCAGTTTTTGCTCAGCAGCCAAGTGAATTATACGGGCACCTATCTGGCTGAGCACTTGGCTGGTTTACAGCACGATAACGTGCAGTATTTCCTCAAAACCAGGCGCTTCACGCCGCGCCAACTCTGGCAGCAGGTGCAGCCTGCGTTTGTGGGTAGTGAACGGGGGTACGTGCTCTTAGATGACACGGTGCTCGATAAGCGCCACACAGTCAGCGTATTGCGCTGGTGCGACGGCAGTATTCGGGCAATGCGCACGGTATCATCAAGGGCATTGGTCTGGTTAACTGCGTGTATATCAATCCCGAAACGGAACAATTCTGGCTGCTGGACTACCGCCTTTTTGCGCCCGACGCCGATGGCAAAAGCAAGCTTGACCACGTAGCTGACATGCTGGGCCAACTCGCGGCCCGCCACATTCCATGTCGCACGGTGCTGATGGAGAGTTGGTACGCGACCACGGCCCTGTTCAAGCAACTTACCCTGGCGGGCAAGTTCTTTTACTGTCCGCTCAAAAGCAACCGGCTGGTCGATGACTCGGGCGGACAGCAACCTTACCAGCCAGTGGCCCTGCTTACTTGGTCGAGCCGCGACGTGGCGCACGGCAAGCTGCTAAAAGTCAAGGGCATGCCCAAGGATTCGAAGCTAAAACTCTTCCGCGTACTGGTGTCCATCCACCGGACGGACTACCTCGTGACCAACGAGGTAGCGCAAGACGACACGGCCGCTGCTGAACAAGAAAGCAACGTCCACTGGTTGGTTGAACAGTTTCACCGCGAAGCCAAGCAACTCGCTGGTTTGCAAGCTTGTCAGTGCCGTTTAGCTCGTAGTCAGCGCAATCACATTGCCTTGGCCTTGCGCACTTGGACCTGCCTGAAGCGGTTGGCCAGCCAAGCAAAAACCACTGCCTACTACCTCAAGCAGAGCCTATTGGATGAGTATATGCGTTGTGAATTGGCCCAACCTTCCCTGCACTTTGCGTAAGTCCTAAGTAAATTGAAAAGTCATCGTTAAGGTAGTACGCTCGGCTTTCTCAACCAAGCCACCGGCAATACCGAAGCAGCTTACCACATGGCGAACGGGCGGTGGTGGACGGACCCCGACCTGACTAGCGAGCAACGACAAATAAATTTTTAGCCTTGTCGAACACCCTCTAGGGCAGGTATATAGCCCTTCGCACGGTGCTCACCTAGCCTCGACACTAGTTAACCTACGCTTAACATTTCCCCCGTGCTGGCCCGTAAAAAGCATTAACACCTGCTTATTCTCTACGTGATGACCTGTTCGCTGGACCAACTGCCGCCCCGGGCGACGAAAGACACTACCCTTATCCACGCCGTAATCGAAACGCCCAAGGGCAGCCGCAACAAGCTCGGCTATGAGCCCGAGTTGGGCGTATTCAAGCTCAACGGCGTGCTGCCCGAGGGCCACAGCTTTCCGTACGATTTTGGCTTCGTGCCCTCGACCAAAGCGGAAGATGGCGACCCGCTCGATGTGCTGCTCCTGCTCGATGCGCCTACCTTCCCAGGCTGCGTCGTCGAAGCCCGTCTACTGGGCGCCATTACCCTGGAGCAACGCGAGGACGACGATACCATTGTGCGCAACGACCGGTTGCTAGCGGTGGCTGCCAATTCACGCTTGCACAAGCACCTCACTACGATTGAGGACCTTGGCGATGAGCTGTTGCACGAAATTGAGCACTTCTTTCATTCCTATAACGAAGTCAAGGGCGGTGAAATCAAGCTGCTGGGGCGAGTGGGCCCCGAAGAAGCCAATGAGTTGCTTCAGTAGGCGCTGCTATAGGCTCTTGGCTACTATCGAGAAAAAAGTCCCTGATTTGCTACCCTACCGACTTACTGCTCACTCTAACTGTGCAGTTGAAGGTGAAGCGCAGATGCCGCAACTACTGTACTGCTGGCAACTGGCAAGTATCTCTCCCCTTTTCTAACTCTACTTTGGCAGGTTAGGGCGCGTGCGGTTGGGGGTGTTTGGGGGCATTGGCTTGCGCTCGCTGGTGCACGGCGGCGAGCAAGGTCTCATCCTGGTGCAGCAGGTTTTGCAGTTTCTGGGCCAGGATGAGTTTGAGACTGGCGAAGGATAAGTTGGGAATCGTCTCGCGCTCGCGCAATTGCGTGTCCAGTAGCAGATGCAAGGCCATCATAGTTAGGGCCACGTGGTGCTGCCAGGCGGGCCAGGAGCGCGTCTGGTTCTGGTGCAGGCCCAGTTGCTGCTTGGCTTCCTGAAACACGCGCTCAATCCAGTAGCGCTGCATCTGCCGATACAGCGCCTGTCCCACGCCCAGGGCGGGTGCGGCAGGCGGGCTGTAGCAGAGACTGTATTTGACCTGCGTGCCATCCAACTCGCGGGAAATGAGCAGGTGCAGCGCCTGCGCCGACTGCTCGCCGTTCTCCCAGCGCCAGACCGGCACCAGCACGGCCTGGCGCACCAGGGGCCCTTTCTGACCAGGTCGATAACTTGCTTGCTGCCAGTCAGTAGCGGGCAGCTGGGCCGTCACTTGGGCCAGGGCCGTGCCCAGGGGCCGCATCCGGCGCGGGGGGCGGCCCTGGCCCGACCAAGCGGGAACCGCCGGGGTGGGGTCGGCCAGGTAGAGCTGGAGCCCCGGCCCCACGTCAAGCATATAGGCTTGCCCGCGCTGCTGCAAGGCCTGGCGAAGCGCCGGCGAGTTGCCGTAGGCCGCGTCGCCCCCTACCCAATCGGCGCGCACCAGGCCCTGGCCCAGCAGGTGCTCGACGAGTACCGCCGCCAACGCCGGCTTGCTACGGTAGGCCCGCGCCGCCAGCGGCACCCGCGCCTGGGCGCAGCGGGCGGCATCGCTGCTCCAGGCCTCGGGCAGGTAGAGCTGCCCGCCCACCAGCCCCGCAGAGGTGCCCCGACTCAGCACGGCAAACACGCCCACCTGCCCATTGCTAATCTTGCCCACCTGCCCGATGTACTGGCGGCCCACGCCCACGCTTTTGGTGCCCGCCTTCTCCCAGCCGCATTCATCCAGCAAGAGGCCCTGTTCGCCCGCCACCTCGCCCAGCGTGGTCTGCACCCGGCGTGCCACCTCGTCCATCACGGCCTGCCCATCCCAGGTAGACGCGCTGATAAAATGGTGCAGCGCGTCATAAGTCGAATCGGGCAGGCGCTCGTTCATGCGTTCCACGTTACTGCGGCAGGCGTGAAACAAGCCCTTGATATACTGCTGACAATGTGCCAGTTGTCCGTGTAGACGCGAGCGGAAACAGGCAGCGTAGCTGGCCACGTACGTCTCCACTTTTTTTCAGTAATCGGCAAGTCCATTGCCTAAATTTACGCCCTCGCTCCCTGATTCACAACTTGCCAAAGTAGAGTTAAGAAGGCTCACTAAACTACCTATATCCTGGCCCAGCCCTCCAGCCCAGCCGGGCCGCGCAGCAGCGCGTAGCCCGCCGCCTGGCCCAGCACTACCACCGGGGTGCGGGCCGGCCAAGCCGCCAGCGCCGCGGCCACTGGCGTAGGCTGCGCCTGAATTTCTACCTCGGCCGCCAGCGCCAGCCGCCGCAGCGGCTGGGCTACAGCCACGGCGCGGGTAGCCACGTAGCCGCGCCGCCCATCGGGCGCCTCCACGCGCAGGCGCTGGGCTTGCTGGCCCAGCACCCGCAGCGGGGTAGTAGCCACCAGCGCAATCCCAGTTTTGCTAAAAACGGCCGGCGCACGGCTGCCGCTACGCACGCGTACCCACTTGCCTAGGTATTCGCCCGCCGCAGGGGGTAGGGCGGCGGGCACGGGGTCGGCGCGGTGCAAGTAGGGCCAGGGGTCAATGGCGCCGCGCCCGCTCTGGTAGATGCCGAAGTGCAGGTGCGGCACCGTGGTGCGGGCGTTGCCGGTGTTGCCCACCAAGCCCAGTGTGTCGCCGGGGCGCACCTGCTGGCCGGCGTGCACGAGCTGGCGGTCGAGGTGGGCGTAGTAGAGGTGCTGGCCGGTGGCAGCATCGAGCAGCCACACCACGCGG
>JBPBQK010000036.1:0-19061 GCA_050954845.1 Janthinobacterium lividum | reverse complement strand
CAGGCCACTGGTGCGCACGTAAGGCTCAACTAGTTGCCATTCAGTATCGGTTAAATCGGTAGCGTAAGCGGCGCGGTACATAGAACAAACTTACATAGCCCTTTTATTTCCCTATTCCCTCTAAGAAAGACTGGCCGGCATCGGGGGCGGCGGCCGCCACGTAGACGAGGCCGCTCACTTTGGGGTCGTTGCCAGCCTCGGTGATGACCACGCCCCCCCAGGAGTGGCCCACCAGCAGCACCGGCCCGTCTTGCAGGGCAATGGCGCGCTTGGTGGCCGCCACGTCGTCGGCCAGCGAAGTGAGCGGGTTTTGCACCGCCGTAACGTGGTAACCCTTGGCTTGCAGCAGCGGAATGACCTTGGCCCAGCTGGAGCCGTCGGCCCAGGTGCCGTGCACGAGCACGATGTTTTTGATGCCCGCAACGGGGGCGGCGGCTTCACGCATAGGGGTAGAAAGAGAGGTGGGAGGGGTGCTGGCCATCAGCAGGCCGGTGAAGGCGACCACCAGGCCGCAGGAAAGGAGTTTCATGATTACTAAGGTGTTAGCTAGTGTTAAAAACTCAGGTATTTCTTCAATTTGGCGATGGCCTGCACTAGTATTGCTTGCACCTGCGGCACTTTGGCCAGGGCATTGAGCAGGCTGAAACCGTGAAGCAGGCCGTTGTAGCGCACGGTGGTGGCCACTAGGCCGGCCTAGCGCAGAATGCCAGCTTCGCCAACTTGGATAAGGGCCGGGGGCGGGTCCTCTAGCAAAAGAGGTGAGTGGATAGCAACGAGTGACGGTACCGGGCACAGCAGGCGCCGATGCCACTGCAAACCTAGGGGACGCTCAGAACCGGTCAGCGGTATAATCCGAGGATTTCGCAGTACTTTGCACGCATTTCAACCCATTGAAATCTAATGAGTTGAAATGTTGCCGTTATTTCGCCGGCTTATGTTTCTACTCCGTTTCTTTGGCAAGCTGCTGGTGGGCTGGCTGTTTGTGACTGGCTTCGCCAGCCATGCCGAAAATATTCACCCCCGGCTAACTCCGGCCGATTTCAATAGCCTGCACCGCCGCTTGCAAGCCAGCCGCCCCGATACCAGCCGGGTGCAACTGTTGCTGCACCTGAGCCAGGGCTTGCTAGCCCAGGCCGACGAAACTGGTAAATTCCCAACGGAAGCCCTGCCCTATTGCCAGCAGGCCGCCGCGCTGAGCGAGCGGCTGCACTTCGATGCCGGGCGCATCGGCAGCCTGTATGTGCTGGGCGAATACCAGCTGTTTATACCGCAGGATACCCTGGGGCCGCATCTTTTTCGGCAAGGCCTGGCTTTGAGCCAACGCCTTGGCAATCGCCAGCTAGCAGCACTGGGCTGGTACTGGGTGAGTTACGACAAGACCGGCGCTGTCCAGCTGGCTCTGCTCCAACGCTCGCTGGCGCTGTTTCGGCAGGTGCACGACCCGGTGCACGCGGCCTATGTGCTCAAGTGCATCGCCGATGTGCATCAGGCGCAGGACCAGTCGGCACAGGCCGTGCGCGAGCTACTGGAGGTAGAAGCCCTGTACCGGGCCGCCGGACATCGCAAGCTGTTCCATACCTACGACTTGCTGCTAGCCACCTACCGCCGCATGGGCGACTACAAGGAAGCCCTGCGCTACGGCCTGGCGGCGCTCGACAATGCCCACGCTACGCAAGACAGCACCTTGGCCGGTGGCCTGTATGTGCACATGGCCGTACTGCACCGCGAGCTAAAGCAATACCCCGAGGCGCTGCACTACTACCATAAGGCGCTGGTTAGCATGCAACAAACCGGCGACAGCCTCAACGTCGTGACGATGGCCGGCGCCATTGTGCGCGTGCTGGTGGCCCAGCACCGCGCCCCAGAGGGGCTAGCTTTTTTTACGCGGGCAACCCGGCCCTACGCCACGCAGCAGCCCCGGGTGGTCGAGCGCATTGCCGACTACATGGTTGAGCTGTATTCGGCCCTGGGGCGCTACCAGCAGGCCGAGCCCTACGTGGCGCAGCTGGTGGCGTTTCTGCGCAGTGGCAAGGCCGATAATGGCGAGAAAACCGCTGTCTACTCGCAGCTGAGCCGTTTTTACCTGCTCACCAAGCGCTACGATGCGGCGCGGCAGTACTTGCAGGAGTCGGTCGAGCTGAACCGCCACGGCGGCTCCCCGCTGCAAGTAGCCGAGCTGCACCGGCTCTTGTTTAAAGTCGATTCGGCGCAGGCTCGGTTTCCGGCCGCCATTGCGCACTATCAGCGCTACAAGCAGCTGACCGACTCGGTATTTAATGAGCGGAAAAGCAAGCAGCTGGCCACCCTGCAAGTGCAGTACGACACGCACCAGAAAGAGCAAAATATTGCCCTGCTCACCAAGCAAGCCCAGCTGCAACAAGCGCGCCTGCTCCAGCGCGAGTGGCAGCGCAACGCTGGCTTGGCTGGGGCCGCACTGCTGGCCATGCTGCTAGGCCTGGGCTATAATCGCTACCGCCTCAAGCAGCGCAGCAACCAGCGCTTGCAAGCCCAGCAGCTGGAAATCAACCACAAAAACGAGTCGCTGGAGCAGCTGGTAAGCGACAAGCAAGTTCTCCTCGAAGAAAAGCAAGGCCTCCTGGAGGAAAAGGATTGGATGCTCAAGGAAATTCATCACCGCGTCAAGAATAACCTTCAGGTAGTCAGTAGTTTGCTCAATACCCAGGCCGACTACCTGCGCGACCCCGCTGCCCTGGCTGCCCTGCGCGAAAGCCAGAACCGCGTGCAGGCCATAGCTCTCGTGCACCAAAAGCTCTACCAGTCCGACAGCGTGGCCCTGGTCAATATGCCCGAGTACATCCGGGAAATCACCGAGCGCCTGCTGGAGTCGTTCGATTGCCTCGACACCGTGCGCGAGCACCTCGACATAGCGCCCGTGGAGCTGGATGTGGCCCTGGCCACCCCCCTGGGCCTGGTACTCAACGAAGCCATCACCAACGCGCTGAAACACGCCTTTCCGCAGCGCCGGGCCGGCCGGCTCACCATCAGCCTGCACGCCATTGGGGAGCGGCGCTACGAACTGCGCATTGCGGACGACGGGGTGGGGTTGCCCCCAGGATTCGACCCGGCCCGCAGCCAGTCGCTGGGTCTGACGATGATAACCGGCCTGAGCAAGCAGCTGAGTGGGGCGCTGCGTATTGAGCCGGCCGGGCCGGGCGTGCAGGTTATCCTGCAATTTGAGGTTGCGCGTAAGTCGGTGCGAATGGAAGGGGTTTTGGCTTGAAAAGTTTTATTACGTTCTCTGTTATATAGGACGGACAAGAAACTGCTGAGCTATAACGTAACAGGCGCCGATAAATAATACACTGAACTTCTTGCGTAGAGGACTGGCATCCAATTCTAAAGAGCCTAAAAAGCTTGTTGTAACACCGTGTTTTTCACAAGCAGCGATTACTTCTTTCACAATAGAAACGGGCGCAAAATCAAGCAGTACACCGCTTCCCTCCTCGATATTTTGCTGCGCCAGAGCAACAGCCCCAACCAGATTCCAGCCAAATAAGTAATGAGGCAAGGCCCGGCAGTTTTGAGATACGCGTGCTATGCCCTGTGCAATATCGGTAAAAAGAGCCTGCGGGTCAGCGGGCCGCGAGTTGATGTAGAGCCTAATGCGAGGCTCCTCATGCTCCATTAAAAGAGGATGTTGCGTGTAATAAGCGAGTTTTCCTCCCTGGTTTCTCTTTAGCCGAAACTCTACTTTCCCAACAAAATCAACTCTGAAATTACCCCTATCAACCGATAGGTTCAGGTAAGTAGTTTGAGTGAGCGTAATGGTGGCCGTGGGATGTAACTCAACAAAATCGGATATCATCTTGAACAGTAGTTGCTTGTTGCAAAACTACCTAGCCACGCTTACCCCCAGCTTCTTCATGCGCGCTTCCAGCGTAGTAGGCTTAATGTTAAGTAGTTCGGCTGCGCCACCACTGCCCCGCACCCGATTGCCCGCCTGCGCCAACGCGGCCAGAATGGCCTCGCGCATCGACACCTGCAAGGGCCGAACGGCGTTGGTTTCGCTTGGCACAGCGCGGGCAGCCAGGGCTACCTCCAGCGTCTCGGCCAGGGCCAGGGTGGGCGAGTAGGAGAGGATGGCGGCCCGCTCCAGCACGTGCTCTAGCTCGCGGATGTTGCCGGGCCAGGCGTAGTGCTGCATCTGCTGCACCGAGTCGGTGGCGATGCCGGTGAGCGGCTTGCCGAGTTTCTTGCCGATGCGGGGCAAAAAGTGCCAAGCCAAGGGCACAATATCCTCGGGCCGCTCGCGCAGGGGAGGCACCACCAGCGGGAACACGTTGAGCCGGTAGTAGAGGTCAGCGCGGAAGCGGCCGGCCGCCACTTCCTGCTGTAAGTCGCGGTTGGTGGCCGCGATGATGCGCACATCGACCACAATAGTGCCCCGGCCGCCGATGCGCTCGATTTCCTTTTCCTGCAATACGCGCAGCAATTTGGCTTGCAACTCCAGCGGCAGCTCGCCGATTTCGTCCAGAAAAATGGTGCTGCCGTGGGCCAGCTCAAACTTGCCCAGGCGTTTGTCGGTGGCCCCGGTAAAGCTGCCCTTTTCGTGGCCAAACAGCTCGCTCTCGATGAGTTGGGGTGGCAGGGCGGCGCAGTTTACCTTTATCATGGTGCGGCGGGCGCGCTGCGACAGGTTATGCACGGCGCGGGCTACCAGCTCTTTGCCAGTGCCAGTTTCGCCGGTTATCAGCGTAGTGTAGTCGGTGGGGGCTACCAGGGCAATATTTTTGAACAGCGCCTGCATCACCGGGCCGGTGCCGATAATTTCCTCGAAATTGTGGTTGGTTTTGAGTTCTTCGGTGAGGTAGGTTTTTTCCTGTTCCAGCTGCTCACTCAGGATTTTGATGCGCTCGAAGGCCAGCAAGTTTTCCAGCGCCAAACTCAGCGGGCGGCTCAGGTCTTGCAGCAGGCGCAAATCTTTTTCGGTATAAGCGTAGGCGGTTTTGCTGGCTACTACCAGCGCCGCCCACGGCCGCCCCTGGATGAAGATGGGCATGTACATCGACGATTGCAGGCCGCCCAGCCAGGTGCCGTAGCGCTGGGCTACCAGGTTGTGCGCCCGTGCTTTAGCCCCGGCTTCGCCCACGTTCAAGGTCGGCACTTGCATAAGCGTTTCTAATTCCCCAAGGGCTTGCTGCCACTGCTGGCGCATGTTGCCTTCGGATAAGTCCACGACCTGTTCGAGCAGCAAGGGCAGAAACTCGCTGCCCTGCCGGTACACGCTCGTGTCGTCTTGGGTGGTGCCCAGCACCCGCCCGACCTGGTAAAAAGTAAGCAAGTCGAGCGGCAATAACTGGTGCATGGCGGCCGCCACCACGGGCGCGATTTCGGCCAGGTCGCGCCCGTTGCGAAAAGCGCTGACGATGGCCAGCTCGGCGGACTTGAGGCGGCGGCGGGCGTCTACTTCTTCGCAGGCCAGTAGGTTGTCCAGGGCCAGCGCAATCTGCGGCACAATGGAGTTAATAGCTTCGTATTCAGCCGGCGAAAACCCTTCCGCAGCGGTGCTGGCCAATTGAATACTGGTAAACGAGCGCTGCTTGAGCAGCACCGGAAACACGGCCATCGCCCGCACCCCGAACGCCTCGCGGCTAACCTGCGCCGTGGGGTAGTGCCGGCACAGCTCCTCAAAGGCCGCGCCCGCAAACAAGCCCGGCCGCTCGCCCAGCTGGTCGGGGTCTTGCTGCGTGAGCTTGGCCAGCAGCTCGGGGGGCGAGTCGCGGCCCAGCAAACCCTGCAAATGCACGCGCTCGAAGTTGCCGAGTGCCGTTTTACGCAGCATTATCCAGTAAAAAGACTGCTCTTCGGGCAGGCCCATGCGGAGGTTGAGCAGCGTGAAAGGCACCAGCTTATCAACTTGGGTGGCAATGGCCAGGCACAGGGCTTCGCGCTCATGCACCGTAATGATGGCGTTGTTGACGGCCATCTGAATATCGCGCTGCTGGCGCAGCTTGGCTTCCTCGCTGTGGGCGTGGCGGTAGCGGGCTACTTCGAGGGTCGCGAGCACGTCCTTCTCACGGAAGGGCTTGTTGAGAAAGCCGAAGGGCTGCGTCACCTTGGCGGCCGCTAACACGCTGTCGGTCAGGTTTGCGGAAAGGAAGATGAAGGGGATTTGCCGCTCGCCCAGCCAGTATGCCAGGTCGATGCCGGTTTCGTCGCCCTTCAGGAAAATATCGAGCAGCACAATGGCTGGCACGGCTTGCGCCACCAGCGCCCGCGCCTCGGTGGCCGACTCGGCCAACCCCAGCACGTCGTAGCCCGCCTTGGTCAGGATGCGGCGCAAGTCATTGGCAATCAAAAATTCATCTTCAACAATGAGTACGGTTGCCGCCGGGGCAAGCTCAACTGCAAGCGGGGCCATGTGAAAATGCTTTTTAAGTGATGCGCAGTAATAGCCGGCCGGCATCAGCCAGCGAAATGCTGCCTGCAACGGCTCCAAATGTACCTCCAACATATTGGAGGCTCCACTATGCTGGAGGATGAATTACTAGCGAAAACTGGTCGGCATGCAATTGGAAATAGTTATAATACAAGTCTTTGAAGCATTGAGGGCAGCCTAAATAATTTCGGATGTAGCACTTGGCACCCGATTGGCAAAAGGAGTGGAAACTACTCTTCTCTCGTGCCCTAACGTGACCTTATGAAACACCTCATCCAACACGAGCCACTGGTGATAGAAGCTTTTGAAGCGGACACCTGGCCTGGGCCGCAGGCCCTGCGCGACCACTTTGCCTTGGTGAGTATCCGCCGGGGCAGTGGCGTCTATATCAGTAACAATCAGCGTTTGCCATACCAGTCAGGCACCCTGCTGCTGCTTGGTCCGGCCGACTGCTATCACTTTGCTATCGACCAGCCCACTTGCTTTGGCCAGCTGCGCTTCACCGATGGCTACCTGGCCCAGCTCACGGCCACTGGCCCGCACGCCGCCGCCTGGCAGCAGCTGCGCGACGCAGCGCACTACGCGGCGCTGGGGTGCGCCGGCCACCTCGCGCCGGGGGCCGGTGCCCCGCAGCTCGATGCCCTGCTGGCCATTCTGTTTGCTGAGTACGAGAGCCGCCAGCCCGGCCAAGATGCCCTGGCTGCTTCGCTGATGGGGGCCGTGCTGAGCTTTGTGGGGCGGCGGCTGGCCACGCAGCCACTACCGGGCCGGGGGGCTAGCACCTCCTACACGGCCGGCGTGGTGCAGCGGCTGCTGGCCTACATCCGCCACCACATTGCCGAGCCCAGCCGCCTGCGGGTCGAGGAGCTGGCCAGCGCGTTTGCGTATTCGCCCAGCCACTTGAGCGAGCTTTTTCGGCAGGAAACGGGCGAGTCGGTGCGCCAATACATTGTGCGCTACCGCCTCTGGCTGGCCAAGGCTCGCCTGACTTTGGGTACGCTCACTATTTCTCAAATAGCTGATGAATTGGGCTTTGTGGATGTGTGTCACTTGAATAAGCTATTCAAGAAGCGCTATCAGCTTACCCCTACGGCGTACCGCCGCCAGCTGGCCGGGGCCACCACTTACTAATTCAGCCCAAGCTTACGCTTTTCTCCGCAAACAACTACCCGGCCCTGGGTGCCGACCAGCTCCGCAAGTAGCAACTGCGCTTGTGACGGCAGGCGTTGGCCATTGACAGCACTTGGCCGGTCTGCGTCCGTTGTTTTTGCTAATCGGCTGCTTACCGGGCCTTTTGCCATTGCTTATTTCACTATTTTTCTGCCATGAGCCAAGCTATTCTGCACACCGCGGGCCGGCCTTTGGGTGCTGCTATAAAGGCGCTTATCCTGCTGCACGGCCGGGGCAGCAGTGCCGCCGATATTCTTTCGCTGGCCACGCACCTGCACGTGCCCGATTTCGCCTTGCTGGCTCCGCAGGCTCCTGGTGGCACCTGGTATCCGTATTCCTTTATGGCGCCGCCTGAGGAGAACGAGCCCGCGCTTTCGGCCGCGCTGGCCAGCGTAGCCCAGGCCGTAACCGAAGCCCAGCGCCACGGCATCGCGCCGGAACACCTCTACTTCGCGGGCTTTTCGCAAGGAGCCTGCCTCACGCTCGAATACGTGGCCCGGCACGCGGCGCGCTACGGCGGCGTGGCAGCCTTCACGGGTGGCCTCATCGGCGACCGCCTATACCTGAGCCACTACGCTGGCGATTTTGCCGGCACGCCCATTTTCCTGGGCAGCAGCGACCCCGATTTTCATGTGCCCGTCGAGCGGGTGCGCGCTTCCACTGCCCTGCTCACCGGAATGGGCGCAGTGGTCACAGAACGCGTGTATCCTGCTATGGGCCACACCATTACGCAGGAAGAGATTGGCGTAGCAAATGCCGTGATTTTTAAGCAGTAGCCAATAGATGCCGGCTGATTATTCACGCAGTTAACCTCCTTTTTTACGACAATTCCGCCAGCATCTCGCGTGGCGCAGTAATCCCAATCGTTAGCAGCCGTCAGCCCGCGAAATGCTTCGCTGCGCGCTGCCTGACAAGTACTTTTCATCCCTCTTTACGAATGGAACCTCGCATCTTAGGCCTGCACCACGTCACGGCCATTGCCGGCAATGCCCGCCGCAACTACGATTTTTACACCCGCGTGCTGGGCTTGCGCTTCCTCAAGAAAACCGTCAATTTCGACGACCCCGGCACCTACCATTTCTATTTCGGTGATGAAACCGGCTCGGCGGGCACCATCCTCACGTTCTTCCCCTGGGAGCATATCACGGCTGGGCGGCGTGGCGTGGGGCAGGCCACCGAAATCGGCTACTCGGTGCCGGCTGGCAGCCTCGATTTCTGGCTGAAGCGCCTGGAGGCCAACGGTATTACCTACAGCCAGCCGAGCGAGAAATTTGGCGAGCGCTACCTCACCTTTCTCGACCCCGACGGCCTGAAATTTGAGCTCATCGAGTCGAAAACGCCTGACCCGCGCACGCCCTGGACTACGCCCGAAGTCGGAGCCGATGTGGCTACCAAGGGCTTTCACACCGTCACGCTCACGCTGGCCAGCATCAAGGCCACGGCCGAAATTCTGACCGAGGTATTCGGCTACACCTTGCAGGAGCAGCACGCCAACCGCTACCGCTACGCGACCGATGCGGTGCCGGGCGCGGCTTACCTTGACCTGGTCGAAGCGCCCGGCGAGGCCCGCAGCATCACGGCGGGCGGCTCGGTGCACCACATTGCTTTTCGGGTGAAAGACGATGAGGCCGAGCTGTTTATCCGCCAGAAGCTGGTGGCGCGGGGCTTGCAACCCACCCCGCAAATTGACCGCGATTATTTCCACTCGGTGTACTTCCGCGAGCCGGGCGGCGTGCTGTTTGAAATCGCCACTGAAAACCCCGGCTTCACCGTGGATGAGCCGCTGGC
This sequence comes from Janthinobacterium lividum, assembly GCA_050954845.1. GTDB lineage: Bacteria > Bacteroidota > Bacteroidia > Cytophagales > Hymenobacteraceae > Hymenobacter. The sequence continues at coordinate 9,703 of JBPBQK010000036.1, read as the reverse complement.
CGAGCTGGGCACCCACCTGATGCTGCCCAAGCAGCATGAGCACCTGCGGGCCAAGCTGGAAGCCAGCCTCACGCCGATTGACTAGTAGCGCAGGCTTTCAGCCCGCGAATCAGTAAGCCCGAATGACTCGCGGACTGAAAGCCTGCACTACGGCTAATACTCCATAAACGCCTGGTCGGGATAGCACCAGGCCCAGCGCTCACCGGGCTGGGCCGAGGTAATAACAGCGTGTTGTGTGGCGTGGAAATGCTTGGTAGCGTGCTTGTTTTTTGAATCGTCGCAGCAGCCCACGTGGCCGCACTCCTGGCAGATGCGCAAGTGCACCCAGGTATCACCCATCGCCACACACTCGGGGCATACGTGCTGGGTGTCGCGCTTCAGGTGGTGCAGGTCGAGGGCAGCGAGGTGTTGGCAGGGAGCATTCATATAAGTGGGAGGTAAAAAGTGGCTGGCCTGCATGTACTGCGGCCCAGTAGCTTATGCAAAGTAGCGGCAGAACTGCGGGCTTAACACGCTTAGCCCTGGGTTTTACCGCAAGTGCCTGGCTTTTTACCGCTCCTTCAAAAAAGGCAGCTTATAGTTTTATCAGCCGACGCAAGTTATTGTTAGACAAGTGTTAGTGGTAACGTTTTCTGCTTACCGCTCCTGGCACACTGAGCTGCTGCCCCGTGGTTTCATCATTGTGGACTTGCCCTACGCTTGGCAGGCAGTAAGGCCCCGGACTTAGGTAGTTGACAAAAGCATCGGGACCAAGAAATCAGGCCTAAAACCAAAGCTGAAAGCTTAAAATAAGGAAGAAAATTCTTTCAAGAGTACAGTATTTACGGCAGCGGTTTGGGAATAATTGCGCCGGACTAAATACGCGCTGAACTATGTCGTATATTTACGACATAGTCTATGCCTTGTTGATGACCTACGCCAAAACCGCCTCCTTCACCGCAGACCAACAGCAGTTGGCTCGGGTGGCCAAAGCGCTGGCCCACCCCGCCCGCGTGGCCATTATCCAGTTTCTGGCCGCGCAAAAAACCTGCATCTCGGGCGACATCGCGGCGGAGCTGCCCCTGGCGCGCACCACGGTGTCGCAGCACCTGCAGGAGCTGAAGGCGCTCGGCCTCATTCGCGGCGAGATTGATGGGCTCACCGTCTGCTACTGCCTCAATACCGAACTGCTAACGCGCGTGCACCAGCAATTCACCACCTTCTTTTTAGAAGCCATCAGCGGAGCCGTTTGCGGACCCGCCGCCTGCGCCTGCTAACTGCTACTCACCTCATAATCAGAAAGAAATATGAAAATAACTGAGATGAAACAAACCCTGGCCGGGTTGGCGGCCGTCAACTTTCGCCTGCCCGATGGGGCGTACCTGCCAGCGCACTTCCACGTGACGGAGGTGGGCCTGGTAACCAGGCACTTCATCGACTGCGGGGGCGTCGAGCGCCAGGAAACCGTCGCCAACTTTCAGCTGTGGGAAGCCGGGGACTACGACCACCGCCTGGCCCCGCAGAAGTTCTTGCACATCCTCACGCTTGCCGACCGTATTCTGGGCCGGGAAGACCTTGACATTGAGGTGGAATACCAGCAGGCCACCATCGGCAAGTTTGGTCTGGACTTCGATGGGCAAGACTTTGTGCTGACGCCCAAGCAAACTACCTGCCTGGCGCAGGATGCCTGCGGCATTCCCAGCGCCTTTCTGCCCCTCATGCAAGCGCCCGCCGCGTGCTGCACGCCGGGAGGCGGGTGTTGCTAAGTGTACTGCGTGAAGCCTGGCAGCTGTATTTCGACGATTTTCTTCACTCTGGTACTATCACCCCCTGCGCCTGCCCGCTGCGGGGCTGCTTTTCGACGAAAAGGGGCGGCAAATCAAGCAAGTGGCTCGGGGCGGGGAGAAGCTGGCCGCGAGCAGTGGCTGAGCACGTTTTAACCCACCGGCTCACTGAGCTACGGTCGAGCGGGTGCCATAAATTATTTGGTAATATCCCGCGTTAAGCCTTAGTATTGCCCCACCAATAGCACCAGCCGCCCGGGCTAGTGAAAGAAACTGACTTGCAGCCGCAAGTTTTTTTAGTCAGGTTTGCACAATCGTTTGTGTAAATGAAGCTAGACAAGCGCAGCCCTAACGCTGCGCGGATGCTAGCGATACTCTTTCCTTTTTACTTGTTGCGCATGAATTCCCACCTGCGTCTTGGCCTGCTGGCCAGCCCCTGCGCTATACTACGGCTGGCGGCCTGCGCTACGCTGCGCACCCCAGCTTCCGCCGGCCCGGCAATTGGGCAGTTCTATGCCGGCAACTTTCTGGCTGACACCCTGGCTGACCAGGGCAGTACCCAGTGCCAATATGGTAAGCACGCAAGCTGCTGCCTCGAAAGCCAGCCCTTTCCCGGTTTGCCCAACCAGCCCAAGTTGCCGAGCGCGAATTTGAAGCCGGGCAAAACGCGCCACCCTACGACCAGCTATGCATTTGGGGGCGAAAGGGGGGAGCAGAGAGCCGCTCGCAGCCAGCATTCGGGTGCGTACGGGCAGGTGTAGCCGCCCGTGCTGAGCTTTGACCGGTACGCTTTTCTTTCGTTTCACTTAACTTATTTACTTAATCGTGTCACAACAAACCGCCACGCCGGCCTATGTCATTGGCCTCGACTACGGCACCGATTCGGTGCGGGCGCTGCTCGTAGATGCCCATTCGGGGGCCGAAATTGCGCAGGCCGTGCACTATTACCCCCGCTGGAAGCAGGGCCAATACTGCAACCCCGCCAAGAACCGGTTCCGCCAGCACCCCCTCGACTACATAGAGGGCCTCGAAGCTACCGTGCGCGCCGTGGCGGCCAAAGTACCCGCCGAGCAGGTGCTGGGCTTGGCCATTGACACCACCGGCAGCACGCCCGGTCCCGTGAATGCCGACGGCGTGCTGCTGGGCTTGCTGCCCGAGTTTGCCGAAAACCCCAACGCGCAGTTTGTGCTCTGGAAAGACCACACGGCCGTGGCCGAGGCGGCCGAAATCAACCACAAAGCCCGCACCTGGGGCGGCGAAGACTACACTAAATACGAAGGCGGCATCTACTCTTCGGAGTGGTTTTGGGCGAAAATCCTGCACATCGTGCGCGAAGACGCGGCCGTGGCCCAGGCCGCTCACTCCTGGATGGAGCACTGCGACTGGATGACGCTGCTGCTCACCGGCCAGCCCCTGGCCGAGTTCAAGCGCAGCCGCTGCGCCGCCGGCCACAAGGCTATGTGGCACGCCAGTTGGGGCGGCCTGCCCAGCGAGGAGTTTCTGACGCACCTCGACCCCAAGCTGGCCGGTTTACGCAATCGATTATTCACCGAAACCTACACCGCCGACCAGGTAGCCGGCCACCTCACCGCCGAGTGGGCCGGGCGCCTGGGCCTCACCACCAGCACGGTAGTAGCCGTGGGCTCGTTCGATGCCCACGCCGGGGCCGTGGCGGGCGAAATCGAGTCCTATTCGATGGTTAAAGTAATGGGCACCAGCACCTGCGATATTGTCGTAGCGCCCACCGCCGAGGTCGGCGACCACCTGGTAGCTGGCATCTGCGGGCAGGTCGATGGCTCGGTTATCCCCGGCATGCTGGGGCTGGAGGCCGGTCAATCGGCTTTTGGCGACTTGCTGGCCTGGTTCCGGCAGATGCTGGAGTGGCCGTTGCAGGCCGCCACGCTGGCGCACTCGCAGGTGCTGAGCGCCGAGCAGCTGGCTTTGTTTCAGGAAGAAGTAAGCAATAACTTGCTGCGCCAGCTCACGCAGGCCGCCGCCGAGGTTGACCCTGCCGAAAGCAGCGTTATCGCCCTCGACTGGGTGAATGGCCGCCGCACCCCCGATGCCAACCAGGCGCTGAAAGGCGCGCTGATGAATTTGACGATGGGCACCTCAGCCCCGCAGGTTTTCCGGGCGCTGGTCGAGGCCATTTGCTACGGCTCGAAGCAGATTGTGGAGCGCTTCGAAAGCGAAGGCATTGCCATTAAGCAGGTTATCGGCATTGGCGGCGTGGCCAAGAAGTCGGCCTTTGTGATGCAGACGCTGGCCGACGTGCTCGACCGGCCCATCAAAATCGCGGTGTCGGAGCAGGCCCCGGCGCTGGGCGCGGCCATGTACGCCGCCGTGGCCGCGGGCGTGTACCCCGATGTGCTGCGCGCGCAAAAAGCGCTGGGCAGCGGCTTTGCCGAAACCTACACCCCCAACCCCAGCAGCGTAGCCGACTACGCCGCCCGCTACGCCCAGTACCAGGCCCTGGGCCAGTTTGTGGAAAGCGCCACCACGGGCCACGGCGCGCCAGTGGCCGAAACCGAAACCCAAGCCATCACCACCGCATGAGCGATTTTCAAGCCCTGAAACAAGCCTGCTACGAGGCCAATATGCAGCTGCCGGCCCTCGGGCTGGTGCTCTTCACCTTCGGCAACGCCAGCGTGGTAGACCGCGAGCGGAGCGTATTTGCCATCAAGCCTAGCGGCGTGCCCTACGCCACGCTCACGCCGGAGGATATCGTGGTTGTGGACTTCGACAACAACATTGTGGAAGGCAGCAAGCGGCCTTCTTCCGATACCAAAACCCACGCGCTGCTGTTCAAAGAATGGCCCATGATTGGGGGCATCGTGCACACGCACAGCACCTACGCCACGGCCTGGGCCCAGGCGCAGCTGGATATTCCGATACTAGGCACCACCCACGCCGACCACCTCACCGCCGACGTGCCCTGCGCGCCGCCCATGAGCGACGAGCTTATTCAGGGCGACTACGAGCACCAAACGGGCTGGCAGATTATCAACGAGTTCGAGAAGCGCGGCCTCTCGCCGGCCGAAGTCGAGATGATACTCGTGGGCAACCATGCGCCTTTTACCTGGGGCAAAACGGTGGAGAAAGCCGTGTACCACAGCGCCGTGCTGGAAGAGCTGGCGCGGCTGGCCTACCTCAGCTGCACGCTGAAGCCCGGCGTGGCGCGGCTGAAAGATGCCTTGATTAAAAAACACTACGAGCGCAAGCACGGCGCTGGTTCTTACTACGGGCAGTCATAATTATCGCCTATTTACTAACCGTCATGCTGAGCTTGCCGAAGCATCTTTACCGCTTCATCCAAACCGTTCGACGGTGCGGTAGAGATGCTTCGGCAAGCTCAGCATGACAAACGGAGATATCCCTCTCACCACCATGATTGACATTTCAAACTACGAAGCCTGGTTTATCACGGGCAGCCAGGACCTCTATGGCCCCGAAACCCTCGAAGAAGTAGCCCAGCACTCGCAGCAAATCGCTGCCGAGCTGGGTAGCAAGCTGCCCATCAACATCGTGTACAAGCCGGTGCTGACTGGCCCGGCCGAGATTTACAAGCTGATGCAGGAGGCCAACAACGCGCCGAACTGCGTGGGCCTCATTGCCTGGATGCACACCTTCTCGCCGGCCAAAATGTGGATTAACGGCCTGAAAATCCTGCACAAGCCGCTGGCGCACTTGCACACGCAGTTCAACCGCGACATTCCGTGGGATGCCATTGACATGGACTTTATGAACACCAACCAATCGGCGCACGGCGACCGCGAGTTTGGGTTCATCGCCACCCGCATGCGCCTGAACCGCAAGGTGATAGTGGGCCACTGGCAAAGCGCCGACGTGCACGAGCGCCTCAGCATCTGGAGCCGCGTGGCTTCGGCTTGGGCCGACTGGCAGGGCGCGAAGTTTATTCGCTTTGGCGACAACATGCGCTACGTGGCCGTGACCGACGGCGATAAAGTAGAGGCCGAAATCAAGTTTGGCTATGAGGTGAACACCTACGGCATCGGCGACCTGGTGGCCGAGGTAAATGCCGTGACCGACGAGCAGATTGCCGGCCTTATCACCACGTATGAGCAAGAATACGAGTTGGCCGACGGCCTGAAGGAAGGCGGCGAGAAGCGCGAAAGCCTGCGCGATGCCGCCCGCATCGAGCTGGGCATGCGCAAGTTTCTGGCCGACCGCAACGCCAAGGGTTTCACCGACACATTCGAGGATTTGCACGGCATGAAGCAGCTGCCCGGCATCGCCACCCAGCGCCTGATGGCCGATGGCTACGGCTTTGGCGGCGAGGGCGACTGGAAGACCTCGGCCCTGGTGCGCGCCATGAAAGTGATGGGCGCGGGCCTGCCCGGCGGCAACTCGTTTATGGAGGATTACACCTACCATTTTGCCCCCGGCAACGAGCAGGTGCTGGGCTCGCACATGCTCGAAATCTGCCCCAGCATCGCCGAAGGCAAAGTGCGGGCCGAGATTCATCCGCTCGGCATTGGCGGCAAGGAAGACCCGGTGCGCCTGGTATTTAACTGTCCCGCCGGCCCCGCGCTCAACGCTACCATCGTGGATATGGGCAACCGCTTCCGCATGATTGTGAACGAGGTAGAGGCCGTAGCGCCCGAGCAAGACCTGCCCAAGCTGCCCGTGGCCCGCGTGCTCTGGAAGGTGCAGCCCGATATGAAAACCGGCCTGGCCGCCTGGATACTAGCCGGCGGCGCGCACCACACCGGCTACAGCCAAAACCTGACCAGCGAGTACCTCGAAGACTTCGCCGAAATGGCCGGCATCGAGTTTGTTATCATTGATGCCGATACGAAGCTGCGGACGTTCAAAAACGAGCTGCGCTACAACGAGGTGGCTTTCAAAGGCTAGCCTAACCAGCTGCTTAACATAAACCTAGCCGCCTGGCTTCTGATTTTCGAAAAATTAGGAGCCAGGCGGCTAGGTTTGCGTTTGGGGGCGTTGCCCTGCTCCGTGCTTCCTATCCCTTATCCACCCAGGTTCTGTATGATTAATAATTTCCGCTTTTCGGCCCTGGCTACTGGCCTGGCGCTGCTCGGCACCCTCGGGGCCAGCGCGCAGTCGGCGGCCCCGGCCACCCTTACCGTGCAGGTGAACAAGCCCGGCGCGGCCGTGAATAAGAGCATGTACGGGCTGTTCTTTGAGGACATCAACTTCGCGGCTGATGGGGGCCTGTACCCCGAGCTGGTGAAAAACAAGTCGTTTGAGTTCAACCCTGGCCTGCTGGGCTGGCGGGCCATCGGCGGGGGCAATAACCTCGACACCTATGCCGTGCGCACCGAGCAGCCGGTGGCCCCCAGCAGCCCGCACTACGTGCGCCTAACCACACGCAAGGGTGGGGAAGGGGAGGCTGGCCTCGAAAACGAGGGCTTCCGGGGCATGGGGATTAAGCAGGGCGCCGAGTACACCCTCACGGTGTGGGCGCGGCGCGGGCCGGGCAGCGTGAGCGGCCTCACGGCCGTGCTGGTGGGTAGCAAGGGCGAAACCGTGGGGCAGGCCACCATCACGGGCATCACCGAGCAGTGGCAGCAATTTAAGGTGGTGGTAAAGCCCACTGCCACCGTTAATAAAGCCCGCCTCAGGCTGGTGCTCAACGGCCAGGGCACCGTGGACCTCGATGCCATATCGCTTTATCCTAAAGACACTTGGCTGGGCCGGCCCAACGGCCTGCGCACCGATTTGGTGCAGCTGCTCAAGGACATGCAGCCGGGCTTTTTGCGCTTTCCGGGCGGCTGCATTGTGGAGGGGCGCACCCTCACCGAGCGCTACCAGTGGAAAAAAACCATTGGCGACGTGGCCAGCCGCGAGCCGCTTATCAACCGTTGGAACATGGAGTTCCGGCACCGCGCCACGCCCGATTATTACCAGTCGTTCGGGTTGGGCTTCTTCGAGTATTTCCAGCTGGCGGAAGATATTGGGGCCGAGCCGCTGCCGATTCTGAACGTGGGTATGGCCTGCCAGTTCAACTCGGGCGAATTGGCCCCGCTCACGAGTGCCAGCCCCGCCGGCAAAGGCCCCAACGCCGAGGCCGCCGCGCCCCACGACCACGCCACCGACGACCCTTCGCTCGACGTATTTATTCAGGATGCGCTCGACCTCATCGAGTTTGCCAACGGGCCGGCTTCTTCGGCCTGGGGGGCCAAGCGCGTGGCAATGGGCCACCCCGCGCCGTTCAACCTCAAGCTGCTTGGGGTGGGCAACGAGCAGTGGGGGCCGCAGTACCTGGAGCGCTACGAGCCCTTCGCCAAGGCGGTGAAAGCCAAGTATCCGCAGATGCAGCTTGTGAGCAGCGCCGGTCCCAGCCCCGACGGCGACTTGTTTGACAAAGCCAGCAAGCGCCTCGGCGAGCTCAAGGCCGAATACGTGGATGAGCACTACTACGCCAAGCCCGAGTGGTTTCGGCAGCACGTAGGTCGCTACGACAACTACCCGCGCACCGGCCCCAAAATATTTGCCGGTGAGTACGCCGCCCAAAGCAATGCCATCGGCAGCACCGAAAACAAAAACACCTGGGACTGCGCCCTTTCGGAAGCCGCTTTTATGACCGGCCTGGAGCGCAACGCCGACGTGGTGGGCATGGCCAGCTACGCCCCGCTCTTCGCCCACGTCGATGCCTGGCAGTGGTCGCCCGACCTCATCTGGTTTGATAACCTGCGCTCGTACGGCACCCCCAACTACTACGTGCAGCAGCTCTACGCCCGCAACAAGGGCACCCGGGTGCTGCCCGTGGCCATGCCCGGCGGGGTCAAAAACGGCACCGATAACCTCTTCGCCAGCGCCGTGGCCGACGAGCCCGCCGGCGAGGTCGTGGTGAAGCTCATCAACTACAGCAGCAGCCCGCGCCCGGTGAGCCTCGACCTGGCCGGGGCCAAAGGGCTCGGCAAAACCGGCAAAGCCCAGGTGATGGCCGCCGACCTGCAAACCCAAAACAGCCTCGACCAGCCCAAAATGCTGGTGCCCCAGACCTCAACTTTTGCCCTCAGTGGCGCAAAAGTGAGCTATACGCTGGCCCCGTACTCGTTTACGGTGCTGCGGCTGCCGGCCAAGAAGTAGTCGCATTTTGTAAAAAGGGCCGGCTTGTATCGGCCCTTTTTTATTCTACTTTCCGGGGCGGCTGGTTGGGGGCAAAAGCTGGGCCAGCGCCGCCTCTAGTGCGCCCCCGTAGAGGTTGACCCCAATAATCTTGCCCGCAGGGTCGAGCAGGAAGTTTTGCGGCACACGCTCGACGTGGTAGCGAATGGCTGCCGCATTGCCACCAATGCCTTGCAGGTCAGATACCTGCGTCCAGGTCAGATTGTGCTCGCGGATAGTGCGCAGCCAGTACTTCTGGTTGATGTTTTTGTCGAGCGACACCCCCACCACGTCAAAGTTGCGGCCCTGATACTTCTGGCGCAGGCTGCGGATGGTAGTAAAAGCCATGCGGCAGTCATCGCACCCGGAGGCCCAAAAATCGAGCAGCACGTACCGCCCGCGTAAGTCACTCAAGGTAAAGGTTTTATTTGCCGGCGCGGGTTGCGTAAAATCGGGGGCCTGGGCTCCCAGGGCTACTGCTTGCAGCGACTGCACCAGTTGGCCATAGGCTTGGCCGGGCTCGCTGGCCCGCATGGCGGGGCTGAGGGCGTTGTACAAAGGCGCTACTTCGTCGTACTGCGGCGGCCCCAGGTAGAGAGGCTGGAGCAGCATATCCAGGCTGGCCCAAGAGCTTGGGTTGGCCTTAATAAAGTTTATTGCCAGTTCTTTTAACTGCTGCTTATCCAGCCGGTATTGCTCCCAGGTAAGAAGTATTGCTTCGTCCTTAGAGGGAATAGGGAAATAAAAGGGCTATGTAAGTTTGTTCTATGTACCGCGCCGCTTACGCTACCGATTTAACCGATACTGAATGGCAACTAGTTGAGCCTTACGTGCGCACCAGTGGC
>JBPBQK010000035.1:0-31332 GCA_050954845.1 Janthinobacterium lividum | reverse complement strand
ACCTGGTCAATGGTGAACTGGCCCGTTGCGTAAGCGGCAGCCACCCGTTCGCGCAAATCATTTGAATAAGCTTGCATAGCGCAATCTAAACTAAAAACCCGTACACTTACTCCGAAACCGCTCTAACTGAAAACCGAACTTGACCAGCGCATACATTTGAGGGCATGACGTTTGCGAACATCAGCATGTACAGGTTTCAGGTAGGTTAATTTTTTCTTTAGTGTGATGAAAGCCGCCATTCTATATAGCCCCGGGGCCGCCGACCAGTTTCGTCTCGAAGAGCGCCCCACGCCTACGCCCGAAGCCGGGCAAGTCCTGATTCGGGTGCGGGCTTTCGGGCTGAACCGCTCCGAGCTGATGACGCGCAAAGGCTTGTCGCCGGGCGTGCAGTTTCCGCGCATCCTCGGCATCGAGTGCGTGGGCGAAGTGGCGGCCGACCCTTCGGGCGAGTACCAGCCCGGCCAGCAGGTGGCGGCCCTGATGGGCGGCCTGGGCCGCGATTTCGACGGCAGCTACGCCGAGTATACGGTGGTGCCCAAGGCTATTATTTATCCCTTCCAGAGCAGCCTGCCGTGGGCGCAGCTCGGCGCTATTCCCGAGATGTTTCAGACCGTGTATGGCTCCTTGCATCTGGCCCTGAAAATGCAGCCGGGCCAGACGCTGCTTATTCGGGGCGGCACATCGTCTATCGGGCTGCTGGCGGCGCAGCTCGCCAGTCAGGCCGGCCTCACCGTGCTGGCCACCTCCCGCAGCGCTGCCAAGGCCAACTTACTCACGGCCAACGGCGCTACCCACGCCCTCGTCGATGATGGCCAGTTGCACGACTCCGTGCGGGCCTTGTTTCCGCAAGGAGTTGACCTGGCGCTGGAACTGGTGGGTACCCCGACGCTGCGCGATACGCTCACCTGCCTCAAGCCCGGCGGCCTGGGCTGCATGACGGGCATGCTATCCGAAAGCTGGTCCATCCCCGATTTTGCCCCCATGGAATTTATTCCCGCCACCGTGGGTCTGACCGTCTACGACAGTGGCCAAGTCACGGCACCAGCCTCGGCGCTGCAAGAATTTATCGACTCGATTGAAGCCGGCAAGGTGCAACTCGGCGTCGGCCGCACATTCGCACTCGCCGACATCGTGGCCGCCCACCAATTGATGGACGACAACGCGGCTGGGGGCAAGCTCGTTGTGCTCACCTAGCTCCCGCTAATACTTCCGCTGCAACGCATCAAACCCCAGCAGCTCCTTTCCTGCCAGCGCCGCCGATACGGCCCGATATACCGGCTCCAAATCGAGCCGGGTATTGCCTAACGCTCGCACTACCAGTACGTTTTCCCGCGCCTGCGCCACGGCCACCACGTAGGGCCGGCCGGCCAGGCTAGCGTGCAAATCCGTCTGGCCGGGCGGCGGCAGCTGGCGCAAAGCCGCCGCGAGTTGCTGAAAACGCGCATCATCGGGCGGCCCCACCAGGTAGAGCGACAGTGCCGTGTGGTACGGCCCAAAAGTGGCTTGCGAAGTTGCCAGATGCTCATCGGGCCGCAGGGCGAAGCGGTCGAGCAGCGCGAGGCGGCCGGCTACGCTCACGCGCAATTCGGTAGCGAAGGTGGTGAAGGCGAATTTTTCGCCCACGTCGGTGCGGCCGGCGTGCCACCAGTCGGCTAGCAGCAGCACGCCGCTATCGGCCAGGTGCCAGTGCTGGGTTTGGTGGTAGCGGCTATCGGCCTGGGGCACCAAGGGGTCGGGCAGTACTACGGCCAAGGCGTTTTCGGCTACGTGGCCTTCGGTAAGTTGCTCAGCCTGGCGGCCGTCTATCGACTTGAAGATGCGCGTATTGGCCTGAGTGCTGAGCAGCAGGCGGCTGCCGGCCTCGCAGCGCACGCGCAGCCGGATGCTGTCGCCGGCCACCAGGCCGCCGCCGTAGCTGGCCAGCACGGCGTGGCAGGCGAGGCTGGCCGGGGCGGCGGGGTTAATGATTTTGAGGGGCTGGAGGCTGCGGCTGGCTACCAGGCGCGACTGCTGCCGCACCTGTGCCACCGTTAGCTCGCTCCAGAGGGTAGCGTCGTTGGGCATTGGGCGGCAAGGTAGCGCGAAGCTTCCGCTTGGCGCTACGGCCAACCTAGCGGCCGAATTGCCAGTTATAGGGCCACCTATTTTCAATTTCTCATGGAAAACCTAACCGGAAAAACTGCCCTCGTCACGGGCGCGGGCAAAGGCATCGGCCACGCCGTAGCCGTGGCCCTGGCCAAAGAAGGCGTAAACGTGGGCCTGCTGGCCCGCTCCACCAGCCAGCTCGAAGAAGTAGCCACCGAGCTACGCGCCCTGGGCGTACGCGCCGCCGTAGCCTCGGCCGACGTGGCCGACGAAGCGGCCGTAACTTCCGCCGTGGCGCAGCTTAAAGCGGAGCTAGGGCCAGCCGACATTCTCATCAACAACGCGGGCATTGGCACGTTTGCCAAGTTTCTGGACATGCCTTCGGGTGAGTGGGAGCGCATTATCCGCGTCAACCTGATGGGCGTGTACTACGTGACCCGGGCCGTGCTGCCCGATATGCTGGCGCGCCAGAGCGGCGATATTATCAATATTTCCTCGACTTCGGGGCAGCGGGCTGCCGCTGGCAGCAGCGCCTACAGCGCGTCTAAATTTGCGTTGATGGGCCTCACCGAGGCACTGATGCAGGAGGTGCGCAAGAGCAATATCCGGGTGTCGGCCCTCACGCCGAGCACGGTGGCTACCGAGTTGGCCATCGGCAATAACCTCACCGATGGCAACCCCGAGAAGGTGATGCAGCCCGAGGACATTGCGGAGTTTATCGTTTCGCAATTGAAGTTGAATCGACGCATTTTTATCAAGGAAGCGGGCATGTGGTCGACTAATCCGTAATCGGCAGAACTATCTGTCATTGCGAGGAGGCACGACGAAGCAATCGCATCAGGACGGGCCGTTCGAGTGCTCATCAGGTGCGATTGCTTCGTCGTGCCTCCTCGCAATGACAACCGCTTCGTGTGCAATCCGCCTTATTTCGGCATCGTACTGGCATTGGCCAGTACTGCACCCTATGCCGAGACTACTACTTTTCCTGATTTTCTGCGGGTTAACTTTCTCAGCGCAGGCGCAGCATCGACTGGCAGCGGCCCGGCAGCGCAGCTACCTCACCAAGGTTTTTCGCCTCAGCGAAACCCAGACGCGGTACTTGTTCGAGCACGGGCTGCAAGCCGCCCGACCCGCGTTTTTTGCGGTGCCCGTCGATTCTTTTCCGACCGACAGTGTGCGGCCCCGGCCCTTGCCGCTGGGCTACTACCTGGTGGCCCGCGCCGAAGGGCCGCAACTGGTGTACTGGCTGCGGACCGAAACCAACCGCCAGGTAGAAGTACTTGACAACCAGATTGACCTGGCGCTGGCGGTGCGCGACTCGCTGGGTGAGCTGCTGCCCGATGCCCGCGTGGCCGTGGGCCGCCGCCCGGTGCCCTACGATGCCGCCACCCACACCTACCGCCGGGCCAAGGCCGGCCACGCCGGCGTGCTGGCCGTCACCTACGGCGGGCGCACCACTTACCACGCGCTAAAGCAAACGATGCGTCCCCGCACCTGGGACCGGGTGTGGCGGCGGGTGGTATTTGGCTTTCCGCTGGGCTATGCCACGCGGCCGGTGTACCAGCTGGGGCGGGGCGTGCGTCATTTTTCGTCTACCACCGATGGGCTGGTGGGGCTGCTGCGCTCGCCCTTTGATGAAGACGTGCGCGATAGCCGGCAGCAAACCCGCCGCGACCGTCGCAAAAGGCGCTGGGCCAGCTACGTAGTATTCAGCCAGCCGCGCTACCGGCCCACCGGCGACACCTTGCGCCTGAAGGCGCGGGTGCTGCGCTGGCGCACCGGCCGGCTCTACAGTCGGCCGCTTACAATTTGGCTATCAGTTGGCTACAAGCAGGAAAAGCTAGTAGCTACGCTGCACCCGGTGCGGCCCGGCTCCTATGAGTACACGATGCCCCTGGCCGATACGCTGAACCTGCGGGCCGATTCGTATGCTCAGATTTATTTAAAGGATACCCACGAGCATGAGCTGCTAGACGAAAGCTTTCGCGTCGAAGACTACGAGCTGACCAACGCCCACTATACCCTGCGTGTGGCCGAAAAAGAACAGCGCCACGGCCAGCCGCAGGCGGTGTACCTGCGCGGCACCGATGCCAACGACCTGCCCCTGCCTGAGGCGCGGGTGCGGCTGGCGGTGCTGCCTCAGCGCGAGCCGGGGCCGCTGCGGCAGCCGCAGTTATTTATCGCCGATACGCTCTGGACGCACCCCCAAACCCTCGACCCGGTGGGCGAAACCCGCATCAACCTGCCGGCCAGCATTTTTCCTGACGTGGATTTTGGCTACACCGTGCAGGCCACCTTTCTGACGGCCGACAACGAGCGCCACGTCGAAACTACCGTTGTAGACTATCAACACGCACCCGGCCGGCTGCAGCTGGCGCTCAGCCACGACTCCATCAGCCTCGGCTACGACTCACTGGGCGTGGCGCGGCCGCACCGGGCCTGGCTGCGCCGGCTGGCGGCCGATGAGCACGAGCGCCCCCAACTACCGGCGCAAGCCGTGACGCTACCCGTGAGCCTGCCGCTTGATTATCTGACCGATACCTACGAGCTGCGCGATGCCAGCGGCCAGGTGGAAACCCTGACGCTAAACGAGCGCAACGCCGGCCTGACGCTGCACTCAGACCGCACGCCCGATTCGGTGCTGCTGGCCGTGGACAACCCGCACCGGATGCCATTTTGGTATTTTGTGTACCGGGGCAATGCGCTGCGCTACCGGGGCTACGGCCGCGCCTATCGGCTGGCCGTGCGCGAAGCGGGCACCACGGCCTGGCACGTATCGCTGCACTACCGCTGGGGCGGGCAGCTGCGCGTGGCCGAGTACACGGTGGGCGGCCCGGCACAGCCGCAGCTGCAAATCACGACCAATCAGCCGGCTGTGGCCTACCCTGGGCAGAAAATCAAGCTCGATATGGTGGTGACCAACGAGCACGGCCAGCCGGTGCCCGATGCCGACCTCACGGCCTACGCCTACACCAGCAAATTTGGCGCAGCCACGCCGGCCACGCTGCCGCGCTTTAGTCGGCCGGTAGTGGGGCGGCGGGCGCGGCGGCGGTTTCAGCTGGCCGGCGAGTTTGAGCAATCGGCCACGCACCACACGCGGCGGCCGTTGCCGTGGCGAGCGTGGCACGCCCGGCTGGGGCTCGATTCGCTACGCTTTTACCAGTTTTTATATCCTGCAAGCGGCACGTTTCAGGAGTATCGGCCCGCGCCGGGCGGGCTCACGCAGGTAGCGCCGTTTGTAGTTGATTCGGGGCGGGTGCGGGCCCCCATTGCGGTGTATTTCGATGGGCAGCCGGCTTATATTCACGATGTTAATGAGGATGACCCTTACGCCATCTTGGCCGACAGCGGGCGGCACACGTTGCAATTGCGTCTGCCCGATACCCTCGTGACGCTGCGCGACGTGTATTTGCGCCCCGGCCACAAGCTCACGCTCAGCGTCGATGTTAACCACCCTGCCCCAATCCTTACTATAAGACCGGTGCCCGGCCGCCTTAGCCCATCCGAGCTAGCCGAGCTGCACCGCACGCTGGTACTGGTGAACACCGAAAACCAGGATGCTTTCACGACGTTGCGCCAGGGTGCTCGCCTGCGGGTGTTGCACCGCCGCTACCGCTATAACTGGCGGCAAAGTTTGGCCGGTCCGTTTCGCCCCGATTCGGTGCTGCTGCGCCGGGCCGATGGGCTGCGCCTTCGGTTTTTGTTTGAGCCGCTGTTTGCCTATACGCTGCGCCCGCAACTGCTGAAAATGGTGAGTGCCCAGCCCTCGGAGTTTGGTGGCCTCGATGGAGCAGGCTTTTCCTCAAGGCTACCATTGGCCGATTTTGCCCTTACCGAAGCCGATGTGCGCTACAGCCTGTACCCCCAGATGCAGCCCCGCTTCGAGGAGCCCGGCCCTACCCTGCCGGGCCAGGGCCGGCTGACGCTGCGCCAGCCACCCAGTGCCGACCATCCGCAGCACCTGGTAGCGTATGTGCTGCTGACCCGCCCCGACCAGCCCACTTTTGTGCGCCTCAGCCCCCACCTTACGCTGCCGGCCCTGCCGCCTGGCCGCTACCGGGTGGCCGCGCTGCTTAGCGACAGCACCTGCCTGGTGCCTAGCGAACTGATAACTGTGCAAGCCAATGGCCAAACCTACCTCCAACTGCGCCAAGCCGACCTACAGCCAGCCGGGGCGCTGAGCCGCCGCATCGGCCGGCTGGTACGGGCACGCATACCAGCCGCCCAGGTGCAGGCAGCGGCCCCCGGCACGCCCCAGGAGCGCCGCGACCCAGGGCCGCCCGGCCCCAGCTGGCACTCGGTGCGCGGGCGCGTGCTCGATGCCGACTCAGACCAGGGCGTAGCATTTGCCACCATACTAGTTAACGGAACCACGATAGGCTCGGCAACGGCAGCCGACGGCAGCTTTACGCTGCTAGTACCGCCGGGCAGCACCGTGCTCACGGCTTCTTTTATTGGCTACGAAACTGAAGAGCAACCGATTAATTTTTCGTCGGATATATTCTTCCGGCTCCGCATCGACGCCCGCCAACTGGGCGAAGTAGTGGTGACGGGAGCTTTGGGAATACAAAGACAAGTAGGCTATGCAACCGCTACGCTTGAAACCCAAATGCTGGCCGGCAAGGTCGCGGGGGTGCAAGTCCAGAGCACTTCCGGCTATATCCACACGGTAACGCTGCGCGGCACGCGCTCAGTTACTGGTGAAAATCAAGCCCTCATTGTAATCGATGGAGTTATCTCGACCAACCAGGATTTAGCAGCTCTCAACCCCGACGATATTGCTAACACAAACGTGCTGAAAGGTGCGGCTGCGGCTGCCCTCTACGGCACGCAGGCCGCCAATGGCGCGCTGATTATCACCACCAAAGGCAACGCCGGCCGCTTGCCACGGCCCGGCCAGGCGGCGCTGCCCATTGTGCCCGAGGTGCCCATCGGCGACCCGCGCCTGGCCCTGCGCCGCCGCTTTCGCGACTATGCCTGGTGGCGACCCACGCTCAGTACCGATGCCCAGGGCCGGGCGCATACCGAAGTGGTATTGCCCGACGACGTGACCAGCTGGGACACCTTCGTACTGGGCTCCGACAACCACCGGCGCATGGGCAGCGCCACCGGGCGGCTGCGCTCGTTCAAGGGCCTGCTGGCCGAGCTGGCGGGGCCACGCTTCTTGGTGGCCGGCGACCAAACGCAGGTAATCGGCAAGGTTTTGAATTATAAGCCTGATACGGCGCAGGTTACAACTACCTTTCAGCTGGGCACGCAGGTGCTGCGCACCCAGGCCCGGCGCGTGAGCACGTCGGTGCTTGATACCCTGACGATAACCGCCCCGGCCACCGGGGCCGACTCGGTGCAGGTAACGTTCGGCCTGACGCAGCTCGGCGGCTACGCCGACGGCGAGCAGCGCAGCATCGCGGTATTGCCGGCCGGCACCCGCGAGCAGCTGGGCACCTTTGCCGCAGTCACGGCCACCGATACCACCGTGTACTTGCCCCTCGACCCTAAGCTGGGCGAGGTGACTGTGCGGCTGGAAAGCGACGCGCTGCCCACGCTGCTGGCCGAAATCCGGCATGTGCAGCAATACCCGTATTTGTGCAACGAGCAGTTGGCCTCCAAGCTGCTAACGCTGCTGCTGGAGCAGCGCATTCGCACGGCGCAGCACGAGCCGTTTAAGGGGCAGCGGGCGGTGAATGCACTCATCCGGCAGCTTCAGCAAAACCGCCACCAGCCCAATGGCACGTGGGGCACCTGGCCCAGCAGCGAGCCCAGCCCCTGGGTAACGGCCCACGCCCTGGAAGCCCTGCTGGCCGCCGAAAAAGCGGGCTTTAAAGTAGATATAAACCGTACCGCGCTGCAAGCCCACCTACTACGCGAGCTTGATGAGCGGCTGAGCGTGCCAGCTGCGCCAGTGGTGCTGGCGGTTGGCCAGCGCGGGCCAGGTGTTCGCCCCACCACCCCCGATGCCGATGTGGCCCTGCGCTACCTGCGCCTGCTGCACCAGCTCGGCGCTACCACCGATTACCGCACCTACCTCGACCGCCTCGACCAAACTGGCCGTGGCCGCCCGCCGCTCGACCGCTACCTGGCCAGCGTCGAATTGCGCCAGCAACTGAAGCTGCCTTATCAGCTTGACAGCCTGCGCCGCTACCGCCTGTGCACCGAGCTGGGCGGCGTATTTTATGCCGACACGGCGCGGGCCGCTACTTACTACCGCTACCTGCTGGCCGACCGCGTGGGCACCACCCTGATAGCCTACCGGGTGCTGCATACGCAAGGCGGCCACGAGGGCGAGCTGGTGCGCCTGCGCACGTTTCTGCTGGGCTTGCGGGGCGGCGGCTACTGGGGCAGCACCTACGAAGCGGCCCAGCTACTGGCGACGATTGGGCCTGATTTGTTGACGACAGGTAACAGCGTCGCGCCGGTTCAGGTGCAGCTGAGCGGCGCACCAGCCGCTACGGCCGCTGGCAGTATCACCAAGTTCCCCTTCGACCTGAAGCTACCCGCGCCTGAGGGCCCGCTCACGCTGCACAAAACCGGCGGCCTGCCCGTCTACGCCACCGCCTATCAAACCCGCTGGAACCCCACCCCCGAAGCCGCCGCCAAGCCCTTCACCGTCACGACTACGCTAGCCGGCCAAACTGGCCGCCGCGTGAGCCTACGCGCTGGCCAACCCGCTGAGCTAGTCGTGACGGTAGAAGCAAAAGCCGAAGCGCGCTATGTGCTGCTCGAAGTGCCCATTCCAGCCGGCTGCTCCTACGGCCCCACCCCGCAGGCCAATTCGCTTGAAGTGCACCGCGAAAACCTGCGCCACCAGACGGGCATCTTTATCGACCAACTGCCCATCGGCAAGCAAGTGTTTCGGGTGGCGCTGCTGCCGCGCTACCGGGGGCAGTACACCCTCAACCCGGCGCGGGCCGAGCTGGTGTATTTTCCTACCAAATACGGGCGCACGGGCAGTAAACAAGTTGGAATCCAATAAGCGCGCAGAGCCTATCCCGAAAATTATGTGGTCGTCATGCGGCGCGGGGCGAAGCATGACAATTGCTTAGTTCACTTTCCAAACGCCTCAACTATATCTGGTAGCTGAGGCGTTTTTCGTGTGCAATTGACCGTAGTCCGGCATCAGAAGGGTTCTACCCTTCCCACCGCTTATGCTGCGACTGCTATTCCTCCTGATTTTCTGCGGATTGTTCACCACCGCCCAGGCCCAGCAGCGGCTGGCCAAGGCCCGGCAGCGCAGCTACCTCACCAAAGTTTTTCGGCTCAGCGAAGCCCAAACGCGGCATTTATATGAGCACGGGCTGGCAAAAGTTCGCCCCGCGTTTTTTGCGGTGCCCGTCGATTATTTTCCCACCGACAGCGTGCGGCCCCGGCCCTTGCCGCTGGGTTACTACCTGGTGGCCCACACCGAGGCCGAGCAGCTGGTGTACTGGCTGCGCACCGAAACCGACCGCACCATCGAAGTCATTGACAACCAAACCGACCTGGCCCTGGTAGTGCGCGACTCGCTGGGTGAGCCCCGGCCCGATGCCCAGGTGGCCGTGGGTGGCCGCCCGGTGCCCTACGATGCGGCCACCCACGCCTACCGCCTGGCCGGGGCCGGGCAGGCGGGTTTGCTGGCCGTGACCTACGGCGGCTACACTACTTTTCACGCCCTGGAGCAGACTTCAGGCCAGCGGCTGGCGCGGCAGTTTAGCTGGCGGGGGCTGCGGCAGCGCGTGCTTTATGGCTTTCCGCTGGGCCTGGTGCTGAAACCCACGCGCCGGCTGGTGTACGATGTGCGCCGGGCGCGCTACATCCATACGGGGCCGGTGGGGCTGCTGCGCTCGGCCTTCAGCGCCGATGTGCGCGGCGAGCGCCGCGGGCAGCGGCAGCAAAAGCAAGACGAGCGCTGGATAAGCTACCTCGCCCTCAGCCAGCCGCGCTACCGGCCCACCGGCGATACGCTGCGCCTGAAAGCCAGAGTATTGCGCCGCGACAATGGCCGCCTCTACCGCCAGCCCCTCACGCTGTGGCTGGCCGGCAGCGCCGCCCCCAAGCGCCTGGCCACGCTGCGCCCGGTGCGGCCCGGCTCCTACGAGTACGTGCTGCCGCTGGGCGATACGCTGGGCTTGCGCACCGACACGTATGCCCAGGTGTACCTGGAAACCAGCAAGGGCAAGCGGCTGGCCGAGGGGCACTTTCGGGTAGAAGACTACGAGCTGGACAATGCCCATTACACGCTGCGCGTGGCCGAAAAAGCCCAGCGCCGCGGCCAGCCGCAGGCCATATTTGTGCGCGGCACCGATGCCAACGGCCTCAACCTGCTCGATGCGCGGGTGCGGCTGACGGTGGTGCCCACGCAGCCACCCGGCACGCTGCCCCGGCGGCAGGTATTTATCCCGGATACGCTCTGGACGCACAACCAGGCCCTCGACCCGCTAAGCGAAACGCGCATCAACCTGCCGGCCACTGTTCTGCCCGATGTGGACTTTGGCTACACGGTGCAAGTCACGTTTCTGACTGCCGACAACGAGCGCCACCAGGACGCGGCCTTCGTGGCGTATCGCCGCGACTTTGGCCAGCTGCACCTGGCGCTGAGCCAGGATTCGGTGCGCCTGAGCTACGACTCGCTCGACCTGGCGCGGCCGCACCGCGCCACGCTGCGTGTGCGCAATGGCCTCGGGCTCGGCGCTCCCCTTTTGCAGCGCGAAGTGCGCCTGCCCCTCTCATTGCCGCTCGATTATCGGGCCACGGCCTACGACCTGAGCGACGCGGCCGGGCGCTCGGCCTACCTGGGGCTGACTACGGAGAACGCCGACCTGACCCTGGGCTCGGACCGCACCGCCGACTCGGTGGTGCTGGCCGTGAGCAACCCGCACCGGGTTCCTTTCTGGTACTTCGTGTACCGGGGCGATGAACTGAAATACCGGGGCTACGCCACCGAATACCACGCCCGCCTAGCTGACAAAAGCCTCACCACCTGGCACGTATCGCTGCACTATAACTGGGGCGGCCTGCGCACGGCCGAGTACAGCGTGGCCCCGCCGCAGCGCCAGCTGCTGGTGGCCACCGACCAGCCCGCCGTGGCCTACCCCGGCCAGCGCCTTAAACTCAACTTTACCGTGACCGACGAGCGCGGCCGGCCTGTGCCCGATGCCGACCTCACGGCCTATGCCTACACCAGCAAGTTTAACAGCGCCGCCGCGCCCGCGCTGCCCGATTTTAGCCGGCCGGTGGTGGGGCGGCAGTCGCGGCGGCGGTTTCAACTGGCGGGGGGCTTTGGCGACCAGCCGTTGGGCCAAAGCCAGCGGCTGCTGCCGTGGCAGCAGTGGCGCACGCAGCTCGGGCTCGATTCGCTGCGCTTTTACCAGTTTTTATATCCCGCGGCGGGGGCGTTTTATGAATACCAGCCCGCGCCGGGCGGGCTCACGCAGGTGGCCCCGTTTGTGGTCGATTCGGGCCGGGTGCAGGCCCCGGTGGCGGTGTACGTCGATGGGCAGCCGGTTTACATTCACTACGTCAATCAGTTTGATGCCTACACCATGGTGGCCGACAGCGGGCACCACACCTTGAGCATCCGCACCCCCACCCGCCTCGTGACGCTGCGCGACGTGTACCTAAAGCCTCTGCACAAGCTCACGCTCAGCATTGATGTCAACCAACCCTGCCAGGAATTAACGGTAGAAAAGCGTCGGCCCGACCTTGACCCCAGCGAGCTGGAAGCCTTGCGCCGCTCGCTGGTGCTGGTCGATAACGAGAACAACTCCGCGTTTGCCACCCTGCGCCAGGGGCCGCGCTTGCACATGCTGCGCGGCCAGGGCTACCGCAACAGTTACCGCAATGGCTATGCTAACAACGGCTATACCAACTACGGCGGCGGCTACGGCCGGCTGCAGCTAGCGGGGCCTTTCCGGCCCGATTCGGTGCTGCTGCGGCGGGCCGATGGCCTGCGCAGCAAGTTCTTGTTTGAGCCGCTGTTTGCCTATACTGTGCGCCCACATTTCCTGAAAATGGTGTGCGCCGACCCGGCCAGCTTCGGGCCGCTCAACTCGGCGGGCTGGGCCAGGCCATTGCCGCTGAGCGGCTTCGCCCTCACCGAGGCCGATGTGCGCGTTAATTTCCTGCCGCTCACCCCCACCGAGCCGGTGCCGCTCTACAACCCCGGCCCGCAGCTAAGCGAGCCCACCAGCACCGCCCTCGGCCAGGGCCGCTTGGAGCTGCGCCTGCCGCCGCACCCCGACACGGCCCGGCACCCGCTGCCCACGCCACGCTACATCTTACTAACCCGCCCCGACCAACCCAACTACCTGCGCCTCGGCCGCTGGCAATTGCTGCACGCCCTGGCTCCCGGCCGCTACCGCGTGGCCATGCTGCTGAGCGACAGCACTTGCCTGGTGCCGGCCGAGTTGGCTGTTATTCAGCCTAATGGGCAGACGTACCTGCAATTGCGCTGGAGCGACCGGCAGGCGGCCGGGGCGCTCAGCCGCCGCATCGGGCGGCTGGTGCGGGCGCGCTCAGTGCAGGTGGTGCGCGCCGAGCCGGCCCTGGCCCCGATTACGCCAGCGTTGCAACACCTGGTGCCCGATGGCAGCTGGCGGCTGGTGCGCGGGCAGGTAGTGGACGTGGCCCACGAGGAAGGGCTGCCGGGCGTTACCGTGCTGCTGAAAGGCACCACCGTGGGCGTTTCAACCAGTGCAGATGGCAGCTTTTCGCTGCGCGTGCCGCCGGGCCGGGAGCGGTTGGCGGTTTCATTCGTGGGCTATATCACGGAAGAAATAGAGATTGAGCACCTCAGTGAAATCTATGTAAAGCTGCGGGAAAGCATGCAGCAGCTGGATGAGGTAATAGTAGTGGGCTATGGGTCGGTGAAGCGGCAAGACATCACGGGCAGCGTGAGCACGGTATCGGGCAGCCTGAGCGGCCGGGTGAGTGGCGTGCAGTTTAACAGCGCTGATGACGTGAAGAAAGCCATTCTTATTCGCGGCATGAGTACTACTGGTGCGGGCGGCCCGCCGCCACTGCTGGTAGTCGATGGCCGAATTTACACCGGCCAGCTCGCCGACATTGCTCCCACCGACATTGCCGATATCCAGGTGCTGAAAGGGGCCGGGGCCACGGCACTCTACGGCACCCGCGCTGCCAATGGCGTCATTGTCATCAAGACCAAAGGCAGTCCCGGCCAGTCGCTGAAAGGCGCGCCCGGCACCCCGCCCGAATTGCCCGACGTGCCCACCGGCGACCCGCGCCTGGCCCTGCGCCGCCACTTCCGCGACTACGCCTGGTGGCGGCCCACGCTCAGCACCGATGCCCAGGGCCGGGCGCATGCCGAAGTAGTATTGCCCGACGACGTGACCAGTTGGGACACCTTCGTGCTGGGCTCCGATGGGCACCGGCGCGTGGGCAGCGCCACCGGCCAGCTGCGCGCCTACAAAGGCCTGCTGGCCGAGCTGGCCGGCCCCCGCTTTCTGGTGGCCGGCGACCGCACTCAGGTGCTGGGCAAGGTGCTGAACTACCGCCCCGACACGGCGCAGGTCACGACTACTTTCAAAGTAGGCGCGCAAATAATCCGCACCCAAACCCACCGCGTTAGCAGTTCCGCGATTGACACGCTGACCGTGCCGGCCCCCACGGCCGGGGCCGACTCGGTGCAAATAACCTTCGGGCTGCAAGGGGCGGGCGGCTACGCCGATGGGGAGCAGCGCAGCATCGTGGTAGTGCCGGCCGGCACCCGCGAGCGCGTGGGCACCTACGCCGTAGTCACGGCCAGCGATACCACGCTGGTATTGCCCCTGAGCCCCAGCCTGGGCGAAGTGACGGTGCGCCTCGAAAGCGACGCGCTGCCCGCGCTGCTTTCCGAGATTCAGCACCTGCAATACTACGCCTACCTCTGCAACGAGCAAGCCGCCTCCAAGCTGCTGGCGCTGCTGCTGGAGCGGCGCATCTGCACCGTGCAGCAGGTGGCTTTTAAAGGGGATAAAGCCATTAACTTCCTCATCAAAAAATTGCAAGACGGCCAGCACAAAACCGAGGGCATGTGGGGCACCTGGCCCGCCACCGCCCCCAGCTACTGGGTATCGGCCCACGTGCTGGAAGCATTGCTCGGGGCCGAAAAGGCCGGCTACCGCGTCGAGCTGAACCGGCCCGCGCTGCAAGGTTATTTGCTGCGCGAGCTGGATGCGCGCCTGAGCGCACCCACCACCGTGCCCACGGTGGCCGAGCGCCGCCGTGGCTTCGTGACTCACCCCACGCCCGCCGAAACCGACGACCAGCTGCGCCTCCTGCGCCTGCTGCACCAGCTCGGCGCCCCCACCGACTACCGCACCTACCTCGACCGCATTGACCGTGCCCAGCCCGGCCGCCGCGCCCTCGACCGCTACCTCGCCAGCACCGAATTGCGCCAGCAGCTGGGCTTGCCTTTTCAGCTCGACACCCTCAAGCACTACCGCCTGCGCACCGAGCTGGGTGGCGTTTTTTATGCCGACACGGCGCGCAGCAACACCTACTACCGCTACCTGCTGGCCGACCGCGTGGGCACCACCCTGCTGGCCTACCGCGTGCTGCGCGCCCAGGGCGGCCATGACGCCGAGCTGGTGCGCATCCGCACGTTTTTGCTGGGTTTGCGGGGCGGCGGCTACTGGGGCAGCACCTACGAGGCGGCCAGTATCATGGCCACCATCGGGCCCGACCTCTTGGTGCCGGGCGGCCAGGGCGTGATGGCCCAGGTGCGCCTGAATGGCGCGCCCGCCGCCCGCGAGGCCGGGGCCATCACCAAGTTTCCCTTCGACCTGAAGCTGCCCGCGCCCGAGGGGCCGCTCACGCTGCACAAAACTGGCGGCCTGCCCGTCTACGCCACCGCCTACCAAACCCGCTGGAACCCCACCCCCGAAGCCGCCGCCAAGCCCTTCACCGTCACGACTACGCTAGCCGGCCAAACTGGCCGCCACGTAAGCCTACGCGCCGGCCAGCCTGCTGAGCTAGTCGTGACGGTGGAGGTAAAAGCTGAGGCGCGCTATGTGCTGCTCGAAGTGCCCATTCCGGCCGGCTGCTCCTACGGCCCCACCCCGCAGGCCAATTCGCTTGAAGTGCACCGCGAAAACCTGCGCCACCAGACGGGCATCTTTATCGACCAACTGCCCATCGGCAAGCAAGTGTTTCGGGTGGCGCTGCTGCCGCGCTACCGGGGGCAGTACACCCTCAACCCGGCGCGGGCCGAGCTGGTGTATTTTCCTACCAAATACGGGCGCACGGGCAGTAAACAAGTTGGAATCCAATAATAAATAAGCTCAACCATAAAAATAATAGCCTCAACCGTAGAAAGTGCTATTCAACGACGGTAAACGGGTAAAAAGCCCGTTCACCGTCGAATTTGGATTATTCACCTAAAAAGCTCTAGGGCCGGAAAACGCGCCGGTAGTTTTGCGTCAGCTAAGTGCAATTACCCACCGGTTTGGTGGTGCTAAAACTAGCTCTGTTATGCTGTCTGCTATGCGCTATCAACCGGTTATGGCCGCCGCTCCTGCCAAGGCAGCCCCGCTACGCTGCCTCATCGTGGATAATGAGCCGCGGGCCATCGCCACCCTGGCGGCCTGCGTGCAGCAGCAGCCTTCGCTGGTGCTGGCGGGCAGCTGCACCAGCCCCGAGCAGGCGCGGGCTTTCTTGCAGAAGCAGGCGGTCGAGGTGTTGTTTCTCAGCGTCGAGCTGCCGCTGCTGGCGGGCCTGGCCTTGCTGCGGGCGCAGGGCACGGCCCCAGCGGTGGTGCTGATGTCTAATTACCCCGACTATAACTTACAGGAATACGGAGCCTACGGCGTAGTCGACTATCTATTGAAGCCCATGTGTTTGTCGCGTTTTCAGCAGATAGCCGCCCGGCTGAGTTCGCAGCGCGAGGTGCTGCGCCAGCCGGCGCTGGCCACCAGCCCCTTTGCCCAGCTGCAAACCGACAGCCTCTATTTTCAGGTGAATAAGCAGCTGGTGCAGGCGCGGCTAGCCGAGGTACTGTACGTGGAGGACCTGGGCGGCTGCACCCGCATCAAGACCACGCAGCAGGAGTTTATTACCGATATGACCTTTGCCACGCTGGCCGAGCAGTTGCCCGAGCCGCAGTTTTTGCGCGTGAATTCGACCTTTGTGGTGGCCCTACGCCAGGCCGCGCCCGGAGCCGGCAACACCCTGGCCGTGGGTGGCCGGCGTATTGCCGTCGGCTCGGCCTTGCAAGATGAGGTGCTGGCGCGGGCCTTCCAAACCAATCTATGGGGCGCGTAGCCGACCCTAGAAACACGTCTAAGTTATACGGGCTTTTGCCTAAGGCCCTTCTGCCACCCGGCAGAAGGGCCTTAGTGATTTAGAAGCCTTACGCTTAGCTGCCTAAGCTTCCTTATCAAAACCAAGCAGCTTAGGCCGCCGATGGGGCTTATTCCAAAATGGATTGTTGGCAATAAAATCAACTGGCAACTTATTGAATATCTGTCTACACAACCTCCTAATACTCCAGTTAACAATTCTACTTAAAGTCTGAACCAGCTTTTTTTTCGTAAATAGTAGGATTATTCGATTTTCTCTCTGTCTTTTTTTAATGCTTTCATCTTCTAAGCTTAGCAGTTGGCTGTTAGCAGGCGGCCTATTCTGCTGGCTATCGCTTCCCACCCACGCCCAAAACGCGCCCGCTCCGGCGGCGGTCACGCACATTGGCACCATTCAGGGCACCGGCGCAGAGGCCACGCCGGGCACTTACACCATCGAGGGTATTGTGACGGGCGTGTACCCCGGCCTCAAGCCGGGCGGCTTCTACATTCAGGAGGCTACGGCCGAAACCGATGGCAACCCGGCTACTTCGGATGCGCTGTTTGTGCTGCAAGCCAACCCCACGGTGCAGGTCGGCGACCGGCTGCGTATCACGGGCAACGTGCAGGAGGGCCGCGGTACGCCCTCGTATGAGCAGGCCGTGCTGACGGAGCCCACTATTCAGCTGATTTCAAAAGAGAATGCGCCGCCCGCCTTCACGGTGCTGAACAATACCACGTTTCTGCGCTCAGAGGCCGAGCCTTTTGAGAACATGCGGGTGCGGTTTTCGGCCCCGCTCACGGTGGCCGATGTCTACAACCTCAAGTCGAAGGGCGAGCTGCTGCTCTCGACGGGCGGCACGCTGTATTTGCCCACGCAGTTTGTGGACCCCAACGACGACCCCGCCACCGGCACCCACAGCAATGGCAACAGCAACGTGCCCGCCGTGCAAGCCTTCGAGGCCGCCAACCGCGACAAGTCCATTACCCTCGACGATGGCTCGGCGGCGTTTAACCCGCCCGTTATCCCCTTCCTCGATGCCCAGTTGGGCACCGTGCGGGTGGGCAGCACCATTGCGTCGCTGCAAGGCATTCTGGGGTTTGCCTTTGCCAAATGGCGGGTCGAGCCGCTGAGCGGGGTCGACGCGCCCGTGTTTAAGGTGAAGCGCCCGGCCGTGCCGTCCTTCGGCCGCATCGACCTGAAGCTGGCCAGCTTCAATGTGCTCAACTACTTTAATGGCGACGGGCAGGGCGGCGGCTTCCCCACGCCCCGCGGGGCCAAAACGCCGGACGACTTTGCGCGGCAGCGCAGCAAGATTATTGCGGCCCTCGCGCAAATGAATGCCGACGTGGTGGGCTTGATGGAGATGGAAAACGACGGCAACGGTCCCAATTCGGCCGTGCAGGACCTGGTAAATGGCCTGAATGCGAAAATGGGCGCGGGCACCTACACCTTCGTCAACGACGGCGGCGCTACCCAACAGCCCAACAATACGGACCCCATTCACTGCTGCATTATTTACAAGCCCGCCGCGGTGACCCCGCTGGGCCCGTCCTACGTGGCTACGGTGCCCAACATATTTGACCGCCCGCCGCTGGCGCAGCTATTCACCACCAAGCGCGGCACCCGGCCCGATACGCTGGCCTTGATAGTCAACCACTTCAAGTCGAAAATAAGTGGTGCGGGCATCAATGCCGACATGAACGACGGGCAGGGCGGCTCCAACGACCGCCGCCGCCTGCAATCGCGGGCGCTGGTGCAGTTTATCAACCAGACCATCATTCCGGCCGGGGCCAGCCGCGTCATTTGCATCGGCGACTACAATGCCAACTACGAGGAAGACCCCATCGACATTTTGCGGGCATCGGGACTGGTGACGGTGACGCCGCCCGGCAGCGCGTCGTTTGTGTACAAAGGCCTCACCGGCTCGCTCGACCACTGCATTGTGACGCCCAATCTGGTGGGCTTCGTCGATGTGCAGAAGTGGCACATCAACTCGGGCGAGCCCGCGTTTTTGGAGTACGACCAGGCCGGCGAGGCCACAGCGATAAACAGCCCGTTCCGCTCCTCCGACCACGACCCGGTGCTCATTGGGGTGCGCTTTATGGGCATTGCGCAGTCGCAGCCCTGGGAAACGGCCAACCGCCTCTGGCTCTACCCCAACCCCGAGGCTGGCCCCACACCTTTCCGCCTGGCCAGCGCGGTTCCGGCCACCGTTAGTTCGCTCATGGTCGAGTTTTACTTGCCGCAGGGCAAGCCGCTGTTGCGCATCACGGGCTCGCCCACCATGCTCCAAACGGAGCTAGGCCACTACACGGCGCACCTGCCGCCCGGCCTCTATTTGCTCAAGATGCAAGCCAAAGGCTTCAGCAAAACCCAGCGCATCGCCAAGGACTAATCATAACCTGAAAGGCCAAAAAACCGTCATGCTTCCCTACGGGCAGTATGACGGTTTTTTTGGGTAAGCACTTATTTAAGCAATACTACTGCACCTGCCAATTGTACAATTGACCAGGTAGCCAGCCGCGGCCAATTCTTACCCAAACAGCCGGCCAGCCTTACATTTGAGCTATATCCTTTACAAAGTCCTTGGTATTCATTATGAAAAAATCACTACTTGGCCTGGCGGCCCTCGCCGCCCTGGCCGCCTGCCGCGAGTCTAACACCGCCGTAAAAAGCGCCCCGTCGGCCGAGGCTATTGCCACCACCAAAACGCTGTGCTTCGACACCACCTTCACCAAGGTGGCCCAGCAGCCCCGCGCCTACTCCTACGTGGCCGAGGTGGTGGTGGGCACCGGCAAAACCGTGACTGTGCCGGTACAAATAGACTGGACCACCGTGTCGGCGGGCGGCTGCCCGCAGGTGGCTTCGCTGCGCGTGTACCAGCTCGGCACGGCCGACCTGCGCACCAACGTGCTGGTGAAGGCCATGCGCGACTCGCTCTGCAAGCCCGGCCCACTGGCCAGCGGCCCCGGCCGCGCCGCCACCGGCGCAGTGTACGTCAACCTGACCTGCCAAGCCAAGGCTGTGCATTCCTTCAGCAACTTCCGCTTTACGCTCAACGGCCTGGGCTACCACGATACGCTGGAGCAAAACCTGACCAGCGCCACGCCTTCGGCGCAGTAGCGGCCGCTAACTAGAACACGGTCGTCATGCTTCGCTACGCGCTGCATGACGACCGTGTTCTTTACTTATACCTAACGACCACTTACCTGCTTTTGAAAGCCCGGCAAGCCCCACGCTTACCGGGCTTTTTCGTGCCCCGCCTCCAGCACATTTCAGTGCTGGCACTGATGTAAAACCATTGAGCAAGCCACCACTTTTACGTTGTTTTTCAACTGGTTGCTCACTACTGGCACTCCGTATTTTGGGGCGTTGGTTTTCCATCTTCTGCTTATGCCCACCCCCGAGCCCGCCGCTGCCAACCCCGCCGCTGAGGTGGCCACCGCCACCCAGGCCTACCGCATCGAGCCGCCGTTTTACCCCATTGTATACGTGCGGGGCTACGCCATGAGCGGGGGCGAGCGCGACGAGACGTTTCACGATGGCTATTATGGCTTTGCGGCCTCCTCGGTGCGCAAGCGGCAGGGGCCGCCCGACCCCGACCGCTACCTGCTGGCCGACGTGTTTGAAGGCCAGTTGATGCGCTTTGTGAAGGATTTTGGCTACGCCGACGCCATCAACCGGGGCAACCGGGTGGACCGGCCGCCCAAGCAAACGGTATTCAACCCTTCACGCAGCCTCTGGATTTCGCGCTTCTACGACGCCGATGTGCTGGGCAAGGAGCTGCGCGGCATCGAGGCCCACGCCGCCGACCTGCTGCAACTGATAACGCAGATAATTCCGGCCGAGCTCAAAAGCTGCGGCATGGACCTGGGGCCCAATGATGAGGACTACCGCGTCATCTTGCTGGCGCACTCTATGGGCGGGCTGGTGTGCCGCACCGTGCTCCAAAACCTGATGCCCGCCGCCCAGCTAGACCCCACCCGCTGGGTGCACCGCCTCGTGACGATGGCTACCCCGCACGGTGGCATCGACCTGGGCAGCCTGCCCGACGGCGTGGAGCAGTGGCTGGTGCGCACCCTCAACCCCAACGATGCCAGCATCTTCGAGGCCCGGCGCATGCGCCAGTACCTCAAGCTGCCCGACAACCTGCCGCCCTACCACCTCAACGGCAGCTTTCCGGCCAAGCACTGCCTGTGTTTAATTGGCTCGAACTACAACGACTACGCCGTGGGGGGCAACCTCGTGCGCCGCGCCACGGGTAGCTTCAGCGATGGCCTGGTGAAGCAAAACAATGCCTATCTGGTGGAAGGCCCGCCGCCCGCGGCCGATGGGTCGTACCCGGCAGCCCAGCGGGCTTTTTCGGCCAATGTGCACAAGTCGCACTCGGGCTACGAGGGCATCGTCAATTCCTACGAGAGTTGGGAGAACGTGCACCGCTTTTTATTTGGCGATGTGCGCGCCGACATCTCGCTCGACAACCTCGTGCTGGCCACCGCGCCACCCGCCCAGAATGAAACGGTTTTCTACGATTTTGAATTCTCCTTCAGCATCCGGGGCACCAATACCAAGACGCACTGGCGGGCGCAGTTTCCGTGCGAAAACGCCATTCGGCTGAAGCGCGACCAAGTGGGCACGCAGCCACTGCTGTTGCACACGGCGTTTCTCAACACGGCCCTGCGCCCAGTGGCCCCCGATGACACCGACCCGGCTGATATTGATACTGCCGACCCCAGCTACCCGCTTTCGCGCTACCTGCACTTTCTGCTCACAGTGCGCGTGGTAGAGCGCCGCGTGAAGGAGGCCAGCGGCCTAATGCACGCTTTCCGGCACCTGGTGGGCGTCGACTCTGACTACGAAGGGGCGGCCGTATATGCCGAAACGCTGGAAATCCGCGTCGATGCCGTGAACTACGCGGTGCATTACCGCTGGCTGTCGAACACCTCGCAGGACTGGGAGAAAAACGCGACCGTGACGCCCCGGCCCGAAGGCGGCAATATCTACCGCTTTCCACTGCGGGCCAGCGGCGCGCTCAAGGGCGATTTTGTATTGCAAGCCGAGTACTGGCAGCCCGAAGTGTGGGCCGCCCGCCAGGCCAGCAAAACAGCTTGACGAGCGCCCCAACGCACCGACCCAAAAACGCGCGTCGTCGCGCCACCCAGCGCGATGCGACTGGGTGGCGCGACGACGCGCGCAAATAATTACGACAGCAATACTACTAGCGGCCAAGGCGTTGGGCGCCTTGCTCACTTGGGCTGGCTGGGCGCGGGGCTGGCTAGCCGCAGCGAGTCGGCCCGGGCACTGAGCCGGCGAAACCGCGCCTTCATCGTCTGGTGGTGCTCGTACTGCGCGGGCGTGCAAATGGCTTTTAGCTGGGCCTCAAAATTGTCTTCGATGGCTTTGTCCTCCGGCCCTGGCTTGATGATGCCGCGGGCGTGCGAGGCCTCCAACTGGCGCAGCCGCGCTTGGCGGGCCTGCGCCCGCGCTAGTTCGGCTGCCCGCACCTTGGCCGTTTGTTCAGGGCTCAGGCCAAGCTGACTAGCGAGGCGCGAAGCGCGCTCGTCGGCCAGTTGCTCGGGTGGCGTGTCGGCCCTGATAACGCGGCGCGTTACGCTCACGCCCACCGGCAGCCCGGCCGAAGGCTGGGTTTGCGCCAGCGTCGGCAGCGCCGCGCATATGCCAATGAGTAGAGTAATCTTTTTCATAGGGCTTGGAAGGAAATTAGCGCCCTAAACTTACCCTTAAAACGCTACCTCCTTATAGCGCAGCTTGTTTTTAAAAGTGTGCAGCTTGGTAGCAGCATCAATGAACCTGAGACCTATCATTTCGGCAAAGTCTTCGGGCTATTCGCTGGTCAGGCTTCGGCTGCAATTGGTGTGCAGCACGCCGCCAGCCAGATTCTAGACGGCCAAGCAGTTTTTACTGATACGCCTCAGCTAATACTTTTTCAGCGGCACGTACTTCTAGGCAAAGCTGCCCCACGGCCGGCGGTTTGCGTAGAGGCTTTAAAAGCCACTGGCAGCTTTTTAGTAGCTCCGGGCGGGGTATTATTCTTATTTTTTCTTACTATTCGACTTACTGTATGCGGCGTTTCCTTTATGAGAATGGCTTACTGCTGGTTACGTTTGCCCTCATTGTCAGTGCATTGGTTGGGCAGGTGCTCACGGGCTGGCACGACAACAACGACGACCTGCAGCAAATGGGGCTGGCCGCCCTCACCCTCCCCCAATACCTGCACTCGGGCCACCTGCTAGAAGCCACGTTTGAGAACTGGGAAAGTGAGTTTTTGCAGATGGGCGTGTATGTAGTGCTCACCATCTGGCTGCGCCAAAAAGGCTCGCCCGAATCAAAAAAGCTGGCAGGCGAAGAAGACGTAGACCAGCAGCCCGACCCCACCAAGCCCGATGCGCCCTGGCCAGTGCGCCGGGGCGGCGGGTGGCTGCGCCTCTATCAGAACTCCTTAAGCCTGGCCTTTTTTGCCTTGTTTTTGGGAGCTGTGTACTTGCACGCCAAGGGCGGTGCCACGGTGTACAACATCGAGCAGGCCCACGAGGGCAAGCCGCTGGTATCGGTATGGGGCTATATGCACACGGCCCGCTTCTGGTTCGAGTCGTTTCAAAACTGGCAGAGCGAGTTTGTATCCATTTTCTCGCTGGTTAGCTTGTCCATCTTTCTGCGCCAGCAAGCTTCGCCGCAGTCTAAGCCCGTCGACGCGCCCACAGCCGAAACGGGCAAATAACGCCGGCACGCCGCCAGGCCCTCATCAGGCCAGCTACGTTTTACTTCGCCGCTTAGTACTCCTGCAAAATGGCATGCAGGTCGTGCAGGCGCCGCCGCACGGGTTGCAGTATTTCTTCGGGCACGGGCACGCTGGTGCCGTAGCGGGCCGCCAGGTAGCGCACGAGGGCCCCCAGAGCATACACTTCCTCGCGGGCGTGCAGCTGCACCGTGCGCCAGCGGGCATTGCCCTGGGTGGGCGTGCTGCGGCATTGAAAGCGCACGGCCACTGCCTGGCTCGCCAGGTCGGCAATCGCTTCGAGCAGGCTTTGCTCGGCGGCGCTGAATTCGCGCGGTTGCTGCTCGACCAAGCACAGCGTGCCGATAATGTGCTGGCCGGGCATGCGTAGCGGGGCTCCCGCGTAAAAACGAGCACCATAGGCTAGGCAGTTTTGAATAGCCTGAGCATTAAGGGGCGTTTGGGGGGTGGTAGCCAGGTTTTGGTACACCACTACCTCGCCGCGCTTGACTACTTGCGCGCACAGCAAATCGGCCCGGGGCTGCGGCGGTAGCAGCGGGAAGCCAAAGCTGGCTTTGTAGTGTATCTGCTCGGCATCAACGAGGCTGATGTAGGCAATGGGCATCCGAAAAATAGCCCCCGTCAGCGCTACCAGTTCATCGAATAGCTCTTCACGCAACGAATGCAAAATGTCGTAGTGATAGAGCGACTGAAGGCGCTCATGCTCATCGACCGGAAGTAATAACGCGGTAGCAGACATCATACACTGGACAAGAATAACTATGAATAGTACTATTTAATGGCGTGGTATAACTTGCCCGTTGCCCAAATATAAAACAGACTTTTCAGAGATGCGGCAAATGTGGCATGCCAATTGGCATATATCCAACCAACCAGCCCCGCAGACCGAGAATTTACGAGAGCAAATGCTTTCAAAAACTGCTTATACATATTTATAAATTCAAACAAAGCTCAGCAACAATAAAATTTATGATGCAAAATAAGTTGCACTTTACTGCTATATGCGCTTAGCTTTGCTACACCAAAAAGGTATCTATAAAAGGTGTATTTTATGAATTATTCGTGTTATAAAGAGGCTTTTTCCGCTTTAGTAGAAGAGAACGATGGCGTACTGCCTGACTTGTACGAAGCAGTTAACATTACAATTTCTTGCCACCCAGCAGATGGCCCTGCCTTGACAACAGTAGCCGATGTAGTAGCCTATGCTATTATCGAAGCAAGCCTCGAATTTCGAGCCCCCGCCGCTCCCGCACAGCCAGTAGTAGTGCTGTCGGCACCCGTCCGCCCCAGCAATAAGCTCGTGTGTCTGGAGCGATTAATACTGCAGGCCGCAGCCTGCTCCAACTAAGCAATAGCTCCCCAAAGTACTACTTAGTGTAGTCACTAAGCTTGTGTATGCACAGGCTATTGCCAAGCTGTGCCGTACCATACTGCGACGCACGGCCCAGTAATAGCCAACCGGCCCGGACTAGCTACCACCTCCGTGGTAGCCGGCCCGGGCCGGTGTCGTGCCTTGGTGTGTCTAGCCCCCATCCTCCCTTCGCGAGGCTACTTATGCGGGGGCGCGGCCGGGGCTAGGCGGCCGCCTGCAAGTCCTCCTCGTGGTAGCAGTCCCAGAAGTTATCGTCGAGCCGATAAACATTCACGCGGTGTATCAAGCCGGTTTGGGGATGGCGTTCTTTCAGCTGGCCCCGCCAGATAATAGTGCCCGCCCGCGCCTGGCGCACTGGCTGCACCAAGTGGCCTAGGTCATAAGCGTAGGTTTTGGCCGTAGCCTTCGGGATTGGGCTGGCGCTTTCCGCTTCAGCTGGGCCAGCAGTTGATGCGCTGCACACCTGCTCGTGCCAGGCCAACAGCTCGCCGCACGTGCTGCACCGGGGCTCGGCCTCCCCATCGGTGGCTGGCTCGCCACCAGTGGTAGCATAAATGAAGGGCTCGGCTTCGTCATACGCCTCTTGCGGCCCTTCCGCTACGTAGTAAATCTTCTTGGTTGCCATAACAGAAACACAAATTTTATACTAATCTACATAGCGCTAACTAGCTTGGCAAAACGGCCATTACCTTCATGCCCAGGCAGGCCACTACTCCATGCCAGGCCGGAGTAGACAAAAAGTAGGCCCTAGCATTGGTTCTAGGCCCATTTGAGTGGGTATAGGGCACACCGGCTAGCAACATTCGCTTTGCCAAAGCCAACCAGAATAAAAGTATTGGCCCCTCAGTGCGTAGCACCCTGCCCTAGCCCACCTTGCCGAGTAGCCCCTGCTGCCTAGCCGTGCTTGGTTAGCAGCTCCAAAGCTGGTAAAAGCAAAGGGCCGCGGCGCAGCGCCAGAAACCATCTGGCACCGCGCCGCGGCACACCAATTCTTTGCGGTAGCAAAGCTCTGCAACAACCCTTGGGATTACGCCGACTGGCCGCTTTTCCAGGACAGGTGGGAAAACACGTTGTGGGGCAGCAATTGGGCCCCGTAGAGCAAGGCCACGGGTTGTGGCGTCTGGGTGCGCCAGTACATGGCCGCCCACTCCATTTCCTCCGGCGTGAAGGCCGACATCTGGCCCTGGTGGCCAAGTAGCTTATCCCAGCCCCGGCGGGCTAGCAGCTGCCCAGCATGCAGCAAAAACGCTTGCAAGTCGCTAAGCTGGCGTGGGCCATTGTGATACTCTACCAAAATGTAGTGGCCAGCAGGGTGCTCAAGCAGCCGCCCTACCGAATTCTCAAAGTACGTGTGGGAAGCAGAAGAAAGGACAGGATTAAACACAGGTTTATTTTATTTTCAACCTAAAATTCATTTATCTAATACAAAGATAGTTAGTGGTGTTATACAGTTAAGTTAATTTTAGCTATAAATACGAAAATACTGGGTAAATCAATCTTAATCTTCGCCCAATAGTTAATAAAGCCAGCTCACAAAAAAGCCTCAGCAGGCTGAGGCTTCAGGAGGCGAGCGCTTATGCAGAATAGCTGCCTAATTAGTGGGTAGGGTTTTTATAAGCCCCAACCTGAGCTTTTTGCAGATTGGAAGGAGGGTGCGGCGCGGCAGTAGGCACTTTGTTAGCATCCCTTGCTTCTGAGGCAGTAGAAAGGCAATGAGCGCTGCCACTCCGCACACAATCAGCAAAAGCAGCCACGCGCCTTTCTTGAGGTTTTTGGGGGCCGGCGACGCAGGGGCATCAGTGGGCAATTGGGGGGGATGGGGCTGCATATTGCCAACTAACTGGTGAGACGACAGATACGCGACAGCGGCTGAGGGGTTCGGAGGCGGGTAGTAGCACTACTCATTCGCGCCACCGATACCCAGCGTCACCTACAGCATATGCTGCCCCTTAGCAGCGGTAGCGCAGCTTATTGGCAATACTAGCCCCAAAACAAGACTGGCGCCCTTAGCTCAAATTAGTTTTGGGGCGCCGCAACTGAGAATTCAGACCCGCTCTTGGTGCGAGCAGCATGAAGGGACCCGCCGGCTAGCCGGCAGCCCCGAGTTTGGTAGCCACCTTAGCTAGAGTAGCCACTGACCTGCTAGGGCAGCGCAGCAGCCAATCGTAGGCATCGGCCAAATTATCGAAGATGATTACCGTGGGCGAGCAGTAGACTATGGTCGCTGAGAACTTTAGTACAAGGGTAGGTACTCAAACACGCGCAAACTATTTCAGTTCCTTCCCTGACTGAAGCTGCATCATGTTTACCCAGCCATTGGTTATAGAGCCAGCCATTTGCCGCATCATAAGATATCCGCAAGCTCGGAGTATCGAATAGACAACGCGGCTCTTCTATACCCTAAGTATAGCAACCCAACTTTTACCTGGTCTATATAGCCCAGTCAAGCTTTATGGAAGTAGGGCAGCCACCATAGCTTACTCGCCAGCCTCAGCGGGCAAAGCGCCAGTACTCCGGGCTTTGTCCGCTGAGGCTGGCGAGTAAGGATAAATAAGCTATTACAGCTTACTGCGGTAGGGTTGAAACGCGCTAGCGGGCACTGTGGGCAAAAGTGGCCCCATGCCCCCGTGGGCGGCATAGAAGGCTTTCATAGCCACTTCCAAGGCTGGCCGGTCGTGCAGGTCTACGCTGGCAAACACGTCTTGTGCGGTCAGCGGGGCCTCTACGGGGCTTAGTCGGCACGCATCAATACCCAATGGGTGCTCAATAAACAGGTGCGAGCCATCAACCGCTACATGGTCGTACTGATAGCGCCAGGCATGGGAAAAAGCAGCTTGTCCGCCCCGCGGAGCACGTGTAGTAGGGGCAAAGCCTAGGCTTCGCAAATAGGCATCGGTCATGGCAACAAATAATTGGTAGTTAATACGTTTACGTTCAGGCACTTATTGGCGTTATAATCCTACCCCCTCTACCGGCATAGTCCTACTGGCACCAAAGGCAGGAAAAGCGATTACCTGCTATAGCCCAAGCACCAGCTACACTAGCCCCGCTAACGAGCTCTCTGGCTCTCAACAGGCGCGCAGTTCACTTGCTAGCCCCAACACCAAGCAGCAAGCCTTCTATGCGTTCCTAAGCTTATTAAATAGGTCAGCAAAGCCTGGTTAGTTTAGGCAAGATGTAGCTGGCCGTCGCAAGTGTCATTACCCCGCATCCAATTCTAGCCAGCAGCCCCGGCTCCTTAGCCTCGGCCGTAGCTAGCCAGGGTCACGCCCCCATACACCGCCCTAAGCGCAGGCCGGAGTTATTAAACCTGCAACCAGCTCATATAAAGGTACAGCGCCGCGTTGGCAAATGCGTTGGCACAGAAAAATAAAAAGCCCCCTAGCAATATGCGAGGGGGCTTTTAGTGGCTCCGCTGGGATTCGAACCCAGGACCCGTACATTAAAAGTGTACTGCTCTACCAGCTGAGCTACAGAACCGGTACTTTTGTATTCTTGTGTTTTACAACCGCGGTGTGTTACCGTTTTTGTGGGTGCAAAAGTACAACGACATTTTGAATCTGACAACCCTACGGCAAAGAAAACCCGCTTCAGCCTGGACCCTGGCACTGCTTGGCAGCTTTATAGTATTGCCTTTCTGGGCGTTGGGTGCCGAAAAAAAATCGACATTTTTTTTCGATTCGGCCACCCATTCCTCCTCAGCCAATACCCAACACGCCGATTCCCTGTTCGCACAAGGGCACTACGAAGCCGTCTTGCCGCTCTATCGGGCCCAGGTATGGCAGCAGCGCCAAGTGTCAGCGCAGCTACTGTTTCGCCTTGCATATGCCGAGCACCAACAGGCACACTACGCAGCCGAGCTACTCTATTTGAACATGGCCTTGGCCCGGCAGCCCCGGCTTAGCACCTGGCGGCAGCTGGCTGGGCTAGCCCAGCGGCTGCGGCTGGTAGGCTATCCTACCACGTGGCAGCAAGAAGTGCGCGTGCAGATACAACGCTATTACTATCCCATCCTACAAGGCTTACTAAGCGGAGCTGTGTTGGTAGCCGTAGGGTTGCTGCTGCGGCGGCATCGCACTGGCCAAGGCGCGTGGCTGGCGTATGGCTTTTACCTGCTAGCCACTGGTGCCTACCTCTACTGGCTTCAGCCAGTACCTACCAGCATCGTAGCGCGGCCCGGCGTGGCCCTCATGGCCGGGCCAGGGGCTGGGGCCACCTGGCTAAGCACCGCTGCTCCCGGCGACCGCCTGCCTGTGCTAGGCCGCCAGGATATCTGGCTGCGCGTAAGCTGGCAAGAGCGTGTAGCCTACGTGCGGGCCGCCGATGCGTTTGTAATAGAATAAAAAAGAAGGGTAAGCAACCTAGTTGCTCACCCTTCTTTTTTATTCTGGAAACCCTGTTGGAATACTCTTTACATCACAGTGCATAGCGAGAGTTTACCACGCTTTTGACAGCATCAATAGCAGTATAATGTGGTCGAACCCAAAACGAACTTGAATTTGTGAATGTAGCCGCTAGTAAACAATTGAGGCTTGCATTGCAGCAGTGCTCCTCGCGCAGCCTAAGACATGGTAGCGAGAAC
This sequence comes from Janthinobacterium lividum, assembly GCA_050954845.1. Classification (GTDB taxonomy): domain Bacteria; phylum Bacteroidota; class Bacteroidia; order Cytophagales; family Hymenobacteraceae; genus Hymenobacter. The sequence goes on along the minus strand of JBPBQK010000035.1, from coordinate 2,277 downwards.
CAACTATACACAAATTAAACTAAATGGTGAACCAAAACTAGGTTTCCACGCCCAATTTGGCACACGAAAAATTAGCAGAAAATTCCGCAAAATCCACGAATAACTGCTAACCTTAAAAACTAAAAATCGCCTTCTTCCTTCCGAAAATTAGCCAGCACCAACTTATCAGTCAAACCAGGAAGCCACTTATTCAAGAAAACCGTTAATTTTCCCTGCCCCGTAAGCACCAATGTGCGGCGGCGCTGTTCCACCGCCTCTCGTATGTGGCGGGCTACCTCCTCACTAGTCATCATCTTACCCTCATCACGCGGCGTGTCGTTCTGCGTTTGGCCGTTAGCCAGCAGCGCTGTGTGGCGAATATTAGAAGCTGTAAAGCCTGGAGCTGCCGTTAATACATTAACTCCCTGCGGCAACAATTCGGTCCGCAATGCTTCTAGAAAGCCATTCATAGCAAACTTTGAAGCCGAGTAGCCCGTGCGCCCCGGCAAACCCCGAAACCCTGCAATACTACTAATACCTACCACAGTACCCTTACTCTGTAGCAAATAGGGCAGCGCAGCCTTGGTAGTATACACAGTGCCAAAAAAGTTAGTTTGCATTAGTTGCTCCAAAACCTTTACATCGACTTCCGCGAACTTAGCTCGCATACTCAGGCCAGCATTATTGATAAGTATATCGAGCCGGCCAAATGCAGTAATAGTATCTGCTACCGCCCTATTCGCGGCAGCCACATCGCCTACATCAGCCTGCACAATGTGGTGGTCAATGCCAGCCGCAGCCAACTCAGCTGCAGTAGCCGTCAGCTTAGCTGCATCACGCCCAGTAATAACCACCCGAGCACCAGCTCGGCCAAAATCCAAAGCACAAGCCCGGCCAATACCAGAAGTACCGCCCGTAATAAGAACTACTTGGTTTTTCATTCAGGATAAAGATAATTTTCTACAGCAGTTAATCGCGCTATTTTTGAGCTACAAGCCGGGCTAACTATCCGTCAAAGGTATAGTTTATAACTGACTAAGTAGTCAGGCAAAAGTAACTTGGTAATCTGAGGAATCGATTTGTCGAAGCAGGTGAATGACGGAAATAGGCAGGCTCAGGACTGTATCATACGCAGCGAGCGGCAGCCAATAGTGTTTGCAAAAGCGCCACGGGATTTCGATACGGTTGAGTTCCGGAGAGTATGAGAGCAAGAAAAACAGCGTTAGGCCTTGGGCAGCCCACTGCGGCTGCTTGGTTTGGACGCAGCCAGCGCGATGCACGGAGGCATTGTCGAGCACCAGCACCGTGGGCTGGTCAAGCATAGCAACCCACTCGCCCACAGCAAGGACAAACAGCTAGGCTGTGAACTAACTGGCTGACAAGACACTGTGAAATGCCTGGCTGCCCGTCTGCTACGGGTCAGCCGGCCGCCAGAAGCCCAGTACCGAGTAGCCGCCCCCGCTCCCCGCTTGGCCGGTAGGCCCACGGGAGGTTGGCCGCGCAGTTGCCAAGCGTAGGGCACAGGCGCCTAGCGCGAAAAGCGTACTGCGCCGGCGTAATAGACGGCCAACTCCCCGCGGGCCTCCGCTTGGTGCAGAGCGGCCAGGTGCTGCTGGCAAGCAGCGAAGACCTGCGGGTCGCGCTGGCGCTTGAGCGAGCGGCGCATCCGTTTACAGCAGTAGCCGGCTTGGCGCAAGCTGCGCCGCAGGGTGCTAACGCTGACTAGGTACCAGCTGGCGCACCTGCTAACACGCTCGGCCCACCCAGGCCACTACTTTTTTTCGCGGTGGCGGTCAGCTTCGGCGGCCGACCCGTCCGGTGGCCCTCTGCCAGGGCAGCCACTCCGTCCTGCTCAAAGCGCATGAGCCACTCGCGCACCGTGTCACGGTCCACGGCATAGGCGGCCGCCAACTGGCTCAGCGTGAGCCCGCGACTATGACTGAGCACCGCCTGTGCCCGGCGGCGCTAGCGGGGATAGGTACCTGTGGCCACTGTGCGCTCTAACTGCTGAACCTGCGGGAAGGTCAAAGGAATAGGCGCGACTTTCATAACCCGAAACTACTGCCTGCTTACTTTTGACGCACTACTTAAATAATCTATAGGGAAGTAATCTTGAACGCCAAACTCCACTTCATCGATGCTGCTAAAAGTAGAGCATACAGGATGGTATTAATTTAGCTTGGCACACAACAGCGCAGGGTTTCTTGGACTAGGCTACAACGCAAAAATCCTCTACCCTATCCGCTGACAAAAGCGAAGGGTAGAGGACTTACTGATAAAAAGTTGGCGGCGACCGAC
>JBPBQK010000034.1:0-32479 GCA_050954845.1 Janthinobacterium lividum | reverse complement strand
ACACCGGCGAATACCCGATTATCGGCGTCAATACCTTCCTCTCGTCCAAGGGCTCGCCCACGGTCATCCCGGCCGAAGTCATCCGCGCCACGGAGGAGGAAAAGCAGTACCAGATTACGATGCTCGACGCCCTGCACGCCCGCAACGCCGCCGCTACCCCCGCCGCCCTGAAGCGCTTGCAGCAAATTGCCGTGCAGAATGGCAACCTCTTCGCCGAGCTAATGGAAACGGTGAAAACCTGCTCCCTAGGTCAGATTACAAACGCGCTGTTTGAGGTAGGCGGGCAGTACCGGCGGAATATGTAATGATGGAGCAAAACCAATTTATTCCGCTGACATCTGATTATGGCTTCAAGGCCACATTCGGTAACGAAACCAATACGCTATTTCTGCGCAAGGCTTTGCAGGCCTTGCTCAAATCGCCGGTTCCGATTCGGGAAGTTTACTTGGAGAAAAATGCCTTTGAAGCATTGACGCTCGATAGTCGCAGCGGTATTTTTGATTTGGCCTGCACCGATGAGCAGGGCAACCAGTTTATTGTAGAAATGCAGCTTGCGCATAGCCCGTACTTTGTGCAACGCATGAAATTCTACGCGCTGCATAAATTCAACACCTTGGTTGAGCGGGGCCGGTTCGACTATGCCAACCTGCCCCGCATCTATTGCATTGCTTTGCTGGAAAAAAGTATTCTGCGCACGGCAGACTACCACACCATTGCCAATCTGCGCGATGAGCAGGGCGAACCCATTGATGAGCAGATGACATTTATTTTGATAGAGTTGGCTAAATTTGATAAACAGGTGGCCGCCATTTCTACTGACCTTGACAAACTGCTGTATACCATGAAAACCCTCCACGAAGCCACCGAGCCGACACAGTATCCTAAGTTCTGGAATGAGGAGTGGCTGCAACGCGCCATTGATGAGTTGAATACGCGCAAAATGACGCCCGAGGAGCGGTTTCAGTTTGCCCGCTACACGGCTATTAATGCCGAGGCCGTAAATGCTGAGAAAGCTGCTGTTTTAGCCGTCAAGCTGGAAGCCGTGAAGCTTGGGCTACAAAACGGCTTATCTAGTGACTTACTAGCCAGAATCAACGGGGTCAGTGAGGAACTGGTACAGCATATTCAGCGCGAGCTGACAGCCGAGTAACGCAAGGGCTCGCCCCAGTCATTCCGGCCGAAGTCATCCGCGCCACGGAGGAGGAAAAGCAGTACCAGATTACGATGCTCGACGCCCTGCACGCCCGCAACGCCGCCGCTACCCCCGCCGCCCTGAAGCGCTTGCAGCAAATTGCCGTGCAGAATGGCAACCTCTTCGCCGAGCTAATGGAAACGGTGAAAACCTGCTCCCTAGGTCAGATTACCAACGCGTTGTTTGAGGTAGGCGGGCAGTACCGGCGCAATATGTAGCAGTAAAATTCATCATTAACAAACCATTTAATTATTTGCTATTAATCAGCATATCAACCATATTAGGGTTTGTTTGATAACCCACTGGCAAAGACAAACCTTTCGCCTTACCGGTTTTTGAGAAAGCTAATACACCTCCCAATGACGCATTAATTTTCTGTAATAACGCAACATCAAGATTAATATTTGCACCCTTTGAATCAGTAATTTCTGCATTAATATCTGCAATATAAATCATTTCTATTACGTCCAGATGAGTACTCCTACGAATTACTCCTTTAGTATTTTTTACTTGCCTAACGTAAGCTACAGCGTCAGCATTTTCAGGTGCTTTCCAAGCCTTTTTCAGCCCCGCCATTAAAGTAGCTCCATCTGGTTGTTGTGCCCGAGCATTAGTATAGTTTACTTCTACCTTATAGCTAAAATTGGCTCCAACATTCGCTTTGATAACAGAATCAAGCTTCGCTTTAATTTTTGCCTCGCCAGTTTTAACTCTTGATTCTTGAATATCAACAGTTGAAACATCATCAAAACTCAGCTTTGGATTCCAAACAATAGTAACTTTTTCTGGCTTTGAATAAACAGCAATTATTTCACCTACTTTATAAGCATTTGTAGGCAAAGTAAATTTAGCCAATCCGTTTTGAGCAAAGACTAATTTAGGCGTGATAACGCACGAAAGCGCACAAAACAGGGCCAGGCTTAAACGCAGGTTTTTCATGAAGCTGAGTGATTGGGGTTGATGGGGATATCTGCCTAGCAAATGTATATAAAAATATAATAAATTTGCAATTTATATTTTTTTAACTGCTAGTGGCTGGTTTAGGCGCAGCCGTAACTCGTGACTGACTAGGAGGTGGAGGTTATACCTCCACTGTCGCGCTAGCGATACGCGACGGTAGGCGAGGCTAGCGACATAGCTGATTCCGAAGCCCGTAGCTCGCCGACTACGGGCTTCGCTCGTTTCAGCCGGAACCAACTACCCTAGCGCCAAGTTGTCTGATTGGACAACTTCGGCTACCTTTACCGCATGGCGAAAATGCGGCGCTTGTTCTTCTTCAAAAACTACTTCCGCGACTTTTACCAGGCGCAGACGGACAAGGTCAAGAAGAAGATTTTGTGGACGTTGCGCGTAGTAGAAGACCTTGACCAGATTCCCGAGCTATACTTCAAGCACCTGACCGGCACCGATGGGCTGTATGAAATCAGGGTGCAGGTCGGCAGCAATATCTTCCGCATCTTCTGCTTTTTCGACCAAGGTAACGTAGTGGTCATCGGCCACGGCTTTGCCAAGAAGACCCAAAAAACGCCGCCCGCCGAGTTGGACCGTGCGCTTAAAATCAAAGCTGAATATTATGAAAGCCTCTAAGAACCTCACCAGCCTCGGCGAGTTCATTGACCAAGAGCAAGGCGCGCCCGGCACCAAGGCACGCGAAGAGTTTGAGGCCGGCTACGAAACCTTCAAGCTTGGCGTGTTGCTTCAGCAGGCGCGGCAGGCCAAAGGATTGACCCAGGCACAATTGGCTGAGTTGTCGGGTACCGATAAATCATATATCTCGAAGCTGGAAAACGACTTGAAGGATGTGCGGCTTTCTACGTTGCAGCGCATCATTGCTGATGGGCTAGGCGGGCATTTGGAGTTCTCAATTAAGTTTTAGCTGATTCGCTGGAGTGGGTTACGGCACCTATCGTATCAGCATCGTCTCAAATCGTATCGAATCGTATCATCTACCGCTTGCTGGCTACGCTGCTCCTGCTGCGGCATGGCTACGTCTGGATTCAGTATGTGAGCCTGGAACACGAGATTGAAAGCCGCAAAACGGAGTACTACCGCGAGTTGCAGAAGTGCCAGTCGTAGCGGCCGGGCGAGAATATTTCGTCGTAGCTCACTTTCTTCTTCGATGCGCTGCTGAAGGTGCAGCAACAGCTACTGCAAAAGCTGACCGTGCGGGAAGCCGATGCGCAAGCCGCGCCGCGTGAAAAATTGATACTGGCCTTCATTGGCAACTACCCCGACTGCAAGTCGGGGCAGATTGCTGAAAAGCTGGCTATCCCTGCTCCTACTGTTAAGCGTTTACTGGCTGAATTGATTAACCAACAGAAAATTGTGAAGCAGGGGAAAGGACCGGCTACTATTTATTATTTGGCTTAACGCCTATACAAGCTTCAAACTGGCGCGAGTTTAGGCGTAGCCGTAACTCGTGCCTAACTATGATGTGGAGGTTGTACCTCCACTGTCGCGCTAGCAACACGCGGGGGTAAGCGAAGCTAGTGGAAGGCCATTAGCTCCCCACTTACAGTTCTTAAAAACCAGTAAATTGCTGCCTCAGCGTTTCAATCTATTTATGCAGCAGCCAGCCAAAATACAACTAACCGAGAAGGCAGAAGACTCGCGCACGGCCCACTTGCAACCCCTTATTGACTTCTTGAAGGCCCGCGGCAACCAGCCAGCTACCGAAGACGAGTTCACGTTTGACCGCGATGGGTACGGGCGATACGCCTTTACCGAGCCGCTGGACATAGCGGCCCTACAAGCCCACTTTGACTTTCCACCAACGCTGCTCCTCACCAAAGATGCTGTGCAGGACACGCGCAATTTTGTGGGTATCGGCCAATATGTTGCCCCTGGGCCACCAATGACGTTTGCTAGTTAACGCATTTTGCCTACTTTGAGGTGGCTGAGGCAAAGCAGCTCACTCGTTGCCCGCTACGCCCCGTGGCACTTCTTGTATTTCTTGCCGCTGCCGCAGGGGCACGGGTCGTTACGGCCGATTTTGGCCTGCACCTGCTGGGGCTGCGGGCTAGCAATTTCGCGGCGGATTTGCGCGTATTTCGCTTCTTGCTCGGCCCGGCGCTGGGTGATGCCGGCCGCGTCGGGGTGAAAGGGCGAGTAGTTGTCGGGCACGTCACGCAGCTCTTGGTAGCGGGTGAAGATATCGGGGACGGGCAGCAGCGGATACTGCTCATCGAAGTTGATATCGTCGGGCCCGCCGGCTATGCCCTCATCTACCAAACCCAGGCGGTGCAGCTCCCGCATTTCGGGTTCCAGCTCGCGCAGGCCAGCCGCCTGAATATCGGCCAGCAGGCTGCCCAGGAAGTCGGCCAGCGTGTAACCGTAGGTGTCGGCATCGGCCGGGAATAGCTGCGCCGCCTGGTCGGCATGCGCGATAATGTGGCGCAAGTAGTGCTGCACAAACGTGCTGATGGAGGGTCGCAGCTCGGGCTGCTCGCGGGCTAGCCGCGTAATGGCTTCGGATACCACCTGCCGGTGCTGGAAAAGGATTTTCGGGTCTTCGAGCATGGCTAGCAGCTCGGGCAGGCGCGCCTGCCCGGCGCGGGCCAGCAGCTCGGGCACCTCCTCAAACAGCTCATCACCAAACCAGTAGTCGATGCTCCGCGAGTCGAGATGCAGGATGCGGCGGTACACGTCCAGGGCCTCGGGGGCGTGCAGCTCGTGTAGCAGGTACAGCGCGTGGAGGAAGTAGTACGTGCTTGACCAGTCGCCCGATGCCGGGTCGTCGTAGTCGAAGTTATCCAACGTGTCGTCGGTTATTTTCAGCAGCTCGGGCACGGCCGCGGCTGGCCCCAGCGCCAGTATTTCGCGCAGCACGGCATCAGCTATAAAGTAGTCACGGGTATACAGCTGCTCGAATACGGGATAGGCAAACGTGGGGCGGGCCATTAGAAAAATCGGTTTGGAGGGGAAGGTGGCTGCCGCACTAGCCTGGCCGCCTGGGCAAATATCAGTTTCGGCCGGCAGATGGCGCGAGGCCGCCGAAGGTAGGGATGCCTCAGCAGGGACCAGGCATTGCGCCCAGCCTATTTGAGCTTACCCGAGTAAGCCATCGGGCAAATAGAGCGGCTTCCAGATTAGTGTACACACCCAGCCCATTCCACAATTTGTGGCATACAAACCGGAATTTGGATAGCTCGGCCCACTGCCCAGCCTCAGAATTTTGTGCTTCGTAAACGCCTGACCGGGCAGCGACTCACAACTTTCTATATTTCACTCATGGACAACGTATTGCCAATAGAAAACACGTTTTTATTAGGGGGCGACTTGCCGATTAATCGGCTCGGCTTTGGCGCGATGCGGATTATGGCGCAGCCCGCCTGGGGCCAGCCGGCCGACCGCCCGGCCATGCTCGCGCTGTTGCGGCGGGTGGTAGAGCTGGGCGTCACCTTTATCGACACGGCCGACATGTACGGCCCCTTCATCTCGGAAGAGCTGATTGCCGAAGCCCTGCACCCCTACGCGGCCGGGCTGGTGATTGGCACCAAGGGCGGGTGCGTCAGCTACGGCCCGCCGCCCGAGGGCGTGCTGCTCGATGGCACACCGCAGCACCTGCACGATGCCCTGCACGGCAGTTTGCGCCGCCTCAGGCTGGAGCGCATCGACCTCTACCAGTTGCACCGCATCGACCCACGGGTGCCTGCCGAAGCTACGTTTACCTTCCTGGCCGAGGCCCAGCAAAAGGGCTTAGTGCGGCATTTGGGCTTGTCGGAAGTATCGGTGGATGAGATTAAGCTGGCCCAGCAGCACTTTCCGGTGGTGTCGGTGCAGAACCGCTACAGCCTTTTTGACCGGGCGGCCGAGCCCGTGCTGGACTATTGCCGCGAGCAGGATATTGCCTTTATTCCGTGGTTTCCCATCGGCGGGGGCATGGTGCAGGATATGGCCACGGTAGCGCAGGTGGCGGCGCGGCACCAGGTTTCGGAGCGGCAGATTGCCCTGAGCTGGCTGCTGCACCACGCGCCGAATATCGTGCCCATTCCGGGCACCGGTAGCATTGCCCACCTCGAAGAGAACGTGCGGGCGGCTTCCCTGCAACTCACCGCGCAAGATATGCAGGAATTAGATTCGCTCCGCAAACAGTAACGCCCAAAAGCGGCTTGTTATAAACGTCTGTCATGCTGAGCTTGTCGAAGTATCTCTGCCTTACTGTTCGGTACAGATGCTTCGACAAGCTCAGCATGACAGACATTTAAGCTTTTGTAGTAGTCTATACAAGCCTAGTTTCTTACGCACCTCTCCCCCAACGCCCGCATGAAAACCCTCGCGGCCCCTTTCATCGCCCTGAACACGGTAGCCGATTTTACGCAGCACTACGGCTTTGCGGCGCCTACCCACCCGCTACTGACGGTTATCGACCTGGCCCGGTACGCGCCGCCCGCTTTGGCGGCTCGGCCCGTGCTACACCACCTGTACCTCATTGTGTTGAAGCGGCATTTCGACGGGCAGCTTCCCTACGGGCAGCAGGTGTACGATTACCGGCAGGGCGTGCTGGGCTTTTATGCGCCGGGCCAGCCCGTGCAGTTTTGCCCACCGGGCAACGGTGTGCCCGCGCCAGCTAGGCCCGAGGGCTGGATGGTCGTGTTTCACCCCGATTTGCTGGCGCGCCGCCCGGCTGGTTCGTTTCCGGGCAGCTACCCGTTTTTTGCGTACCGCGTGCAGCAGGCGTTGGCCTTATCGGCTACTGAGGAGCACCTGCTGACCTACGCCGTAACTGGCTTGCGGCAGGAAAGCGAGCAGCCCGCCGATGCCTTCAGCCAACAACTGCTGAGCACGCAGCTCGATGTGCTGCTGCAATACGCGCACCGGGCATACCAGCGGCAGTTTCCCAGCGAGCCCGCCACGGGGCCCGACCTACTCAGCCGCTTTGAGGCGCTGCTGGCCACCTACCTAGACCACGCCGCCGAGCAGCCGCTGCCCAGCGTGCAGCACTTTGCCGAGGCCCTGCACGTGTCGCCCGCCTACCTGGGCGATGTGCTGCGCACGCACACGGGGCAAAATGCGCAGCAGCACCTGCACTACGCGCTTCTCGAAAAAGCCAAGGGCCTGCTGCGGGGCACCTCGCGCAGTATTCGGGAAGTGGCTTTTGCCTTGGGCTTCGATAACCCCTCCTATTTCAGCCGCTTATTCAAACAAAAAACCGGCCGCACGCCGGCCGAGTTTAGGCAAGCGGCCTAGCGGGCGGCGGGCGCTGTTGAACAAGTGTACTCGTTTCTAGCTGCACGCGAGAGCAGGCAAAGCCACAATTCCTGATAGGCTTTACAGTGGCGATTGTGCCCCCACTAGTGCGCCCGCCGCACCTATTTCTGCGGCCCGTAGCTCGTCAGCTACGGGCCGCACTCGTTTCAACCGGAACCTGGGGCCGGCACTGTTTGCGTAGGATTCCATGAATATTCTGTGAGCGCGCTATATTGGCTGCTGTATTCAGAGGTGCTCCGGCTAACCGCTTACTTTTCTACTGCTTATGCCCCTATTTACTTGCTGCGCGGCGGTGCTACGGCGTGGGAGACACCCTGCTCGTTTGGGCTTGCTGCTGTTGATTATCCAGGGAATTTTTGCGGGAAGACTGCACGCGCAATTGCCGGTGTGGGTCGCCGCCAATGCTGTTACAACCAGCAATCAGTATGCCTCTTTCATGTCTACGTCTGTTGTTGATGCCAATGGGGACGTGGTAGTAGTCGGCAATTTCCAAGGCGACATCACCTTCGGCACGCTGCCAACCCTCACGGCCGGCAGCTTTTCGGATGTGTACGTGGCCAAGCTAAATGGCCAAACCCGCCAGTGGCTGTGGGCCGTGCGGGCGGGCGGCAACGGCCCCGATGCTCGGGTCTCGCCGGCCAGAGTGGTTATTGATGGCGCGGGCGATATTGTTTTGGCCGGCTCCTACACCGCAGCGGCCAGTTTTGCGGGGCTGCCCACCTTGGTGGCTTCGCGCAGCTATACTTCGCGCGCCTTGGTCGCGAAGCTCTCGGGCAGCACGGGGTCCTGGCTGTGGGCGGTGGGTTCCGCGGGGTTTTCTTCCTTTGGCACCGCAGCTACCAGCCTGGCACTAGATGCGGCGGGCAATGCGGTGGTGGGCGGCTACTTTGGTGAAACCGCGCAGTTTGGCAGCTTGCCGGCCGTCACGGCCACTTCGGTGCCCTACGCCAGCGATGCCTACGTGGCCGGCATAGCCGCCAGCACCGGCCAGTGGCAGTGGGTCAAGCCGATTCCGGCGCTTACCAGCGCCGCCGTGGCCGATGTAGCCATCGATGCCGCTGGGAATGTGGCGCTGGCTGGGTATTACCAAGGCGCGCTCACTTTGGGCAGCCTGCCCACTTTACCTGGTGGCAGCGCCCAAAATCTTTTTGTGGCCAAGCTGGCCCCGCCCACCGGCCAATGGCTGTGGGCCGCCCGCGCCGCTGGCACAACCAGTGCCAGCGGCGCCAGCTTTGCTACTGCGCTCAAGATTAGCCCCGCGGGCGACTTAGTGGTTGCGGGGTCGCTCGGGAGCGGGGCCTTCCAGTTTGGCGGCCTGGCGGCCGTGGCGGGGTCGGCCACGTACCTGGCCAAGCTAACTGGTAGCGGCACCTGGCAGTGGGTGCAATCCTCGTCGAGTAGCAGCGGGTACACTACCATCACGTTTGATGCGGCCGGGAGCATCCTGGCGGCCGGTACTTTCACCAATACAGCGCAGTTTGGGCCTGCCACGACCCTCACCAGCCGCGGAAAGCAGGATATTTTCGTCAGCAAAACCGATGCTTCTTCCGGCCAGGTGCTGTGGGCCACCCGCGCCGGCGGCACCGGCCCCGAGTTGGTGCACGCCCTGGCTACGACCGGGGCGGGCGACATTCTGCTGACTGGCACCTTTCAAAACCAAACTAATTTTGGCTCGCTGCCGACCGTGGCAGGCAGCGCGTCGGCGGCCGGCGTCGCGTCTACGTATTTGGCCCGCCTGAGCTCGTCGCCCTTTGCCGTGGTTGACTTCACGCCGGCGCGCCACGCGGGTGCGGCCGCCGTAGCGGGGCTAGTAGAGGTGGTGTATAACAAACCGTTGGCCACCGCTGGCACCCCGGCCATCCGGGTGTTTGGCGACCAGCGCCAGGGCTACAAACCGGGCGCAAGCAGCCAGCAAAGCGCAAGCGGCCTTACCAATAACGCCCTACGCTTCACCCCAGCCGCCCCCTTCAGCCCCAACGAGCTGGTGAGCGTGACGGTTGGCAGCGTGGCCGCCAGCACGGGAGGCACGCCCGCATCGGCCTGGGTCTATCAATTTCGGGCGGCAGTGGGCGGGCCAGGGCGAGGCTTATTTTCTGGTACTGCCACGAGTGCGGGTGCCTGGCAATCGGCCCTCTTAATCAAAGGCGACGTAGATAATGACGGAGACCTCGACTTTATCTCGGCCGGCCTGGGCGGCAGCGCCTTCACGGCGGGGCTGAATGATGGCACCGGGCAGTTTGCCGCCGGCCCGGGGTTTGCGGTGCGGGGGGCCATCACGGCCGTAGCCCTGGCCGATGTCGACGCCGACGGGGACTTGGATATTACGTGGGCGGCTCATTACGCCACGACTGATTCTGTCCTCTTCAAACTCAACAACGGCAGTGGCAGCTTCGGCGGCCTCACCAAAGTAGCGGTGGAAGCGGCCCCTCGCAGCCTTGCCTTCGGCGACCTGGACGCGGATGGCGACCTAGATTTAGTGGTTGCCAGCTACCAGGCGGCGGGCAAGGTTAGTGTTCGGCTAAATGATGGCGCGGGGCATTTCTCGGGCACTACTGCTGTGAGTACGGGAGCCACCACGTATGGCGTCGCGCTAGGCGATTTGGATAGCGATGGCGACCTGGACCTGCTCGCCACCAATGAAGGCGACGGCACCATTTTAGTAGCCCTGAACAATGGCGCCGGCAGCTTTGGCCCGGCCGCGGCCACCCCGGCCGGCACCCTCCCCCACGAGGCTATTTTAGTGGATATCGACCAAGACAGCGACCTCGATTTTGTGGCCTCCTCGGCCCAAGCCGGCGCTACTTCCGTGCTGATAGGGACTAACCGGGGCACGGGAAATTTTGCCATCAGCACTGTCGCAGTTGGGCCTAACAGCGGGTTTTCCCTGGCTGATATTGATGCGGACGAGGATGCTGATTTGCTGGTTTTTGACCAGGCGGGCCACACCGTCAGAACCTGGCTAAACAACGGGGCCGGCTTGTTCAACCGAGCCCAAATCACTACCCTCGGCCCCGCGCCCAGCGCCCTCATGCTGGCCGACCTGGATGGCGACGGGGATATAGACTGGCTGACGACGAATGGCGACGGCACGCTCAGCCCGCGCTTCAACACCGGCGTTGCCCTTGCCACCCAATCGAGCCAAGCGCCTGCGGCGGTAGCTATTTATCCTAACCCTGCGCATCAGCTGCTAACTATTCTGCTGCCCGCCGGCACTGGCCCTACCCAGTTGGTACTCACCAACTCACTGGGCCAGGCAGTGATGCACCGCGCGGCTATTAGCCCCGCGCCCGATGGCAGTATCCAGTTGCCCCTCAGCGACATTGCCACTGGCATGTATCACCTGCGCATCCTCGCAAATGGTGTCAATGTGTCGAAAGCACTTGTGATAGAATAGGGCCGCGCTGCCTAGACCGCCCGACGCGGGCACCGGCTTCACCTCGGGTTTCGACTAGATTTCAGCTAGTAGGGAGCCTCGGCCACCGATAAGGCATTGGGCGCTGGCACTGCCAGTGCTTGCCCACCACGTGCTCACTCTGGGAGGCGGGCCGCGCTGGCGGTAGCAACCCAGCCTTGCTCACCGCTGGTAGTCTGTATTTTCAGCCACCCGCGGTAAGAAGCCTGCACCGCCACCTTTTCGCCCTCAGCGGCTTCGGCCACTTTGCGGGCCAGGCTGCTGGGGCCGCTGTGTAGCTGGGCTTTGGGCAGCGTGATAATGGCGGCGGGCTGCTGCCTGGGTAGCAGGGCCCCGCCAGCAGCCACGAGCAGCAGGGCCGCGGCCAGCAGCAAGAGCCGGCACGCCGCGAGCCGGCCGGCCGGCAGCACCCCACCATTGGCCACCACGCCAATCAGATATAAAATGCTGCTGATGAACAAGCTAACCACCGCTAGCACCGCCCCAGCATCGGCCACCTTCAGCGCACGCATCGTAGTTGGCGCAGGCCACCACCCGGCGGCGGGCGGCCGGGTACGCGCCTGGGCAACCCGGCTATTTGCGATAAGCTGGGCATCTAAAGGGGCCAGTGCCAGCGCTTTTTCGTAGTAATAAACAGCCCACCCTAGCCGCCCCGATTGGTAAAAGGCGTTGCCCAGGTTGCAGAAAAGCGCCGGCTGCTGCACGCCCCGCCGCTCTAGCTGCTGGTACTGGCGGATGGCTTGCACATAGTGGCCTTTTTGCAACTGCGCATTGGCTCTTTGAAAGTCGGCGGCATGGTCGGGCTCGCGGGCGCAGCCAGCCAGGCCTAGCACCAGCACCCACAAGACCAGGAGAGTTTTAGGCATAGCGGCAAAAGGTATCTAGCTGATTAATAATGCTACCCACTTCCTGGCTAAGGAAGCTGACGCTGGCCGGCTGGCCCAAAGAAAATCGCTGCCGGGAGAGCAGGGCTAGCAGCTCCAGCGTGCGGGCTTGCAGCGGGGCCGGCACCCCGTAGGCCTGTAACAGCATGGGTAAGCAACCCGCCGCAAACACCTTGTCCGTCGGCCCGAGCTTGTTGCCTATGTACGCTACCAAGATGTCATTCAACCCTTTGCAAAACTGGTCTGGGTCTTGGGCGTGCGCTTGCTCATTTTTTTTGAGGGCCCGCAGCGCCCAGTTTTTTGCTTGGCGGCTCCGGTAGTGGCGAGGGTTGGCGGCGCGGGCGCGCTGCTGCTGAGTGTAGCCTATTCCGGCCAGGAAAACCATAAGCCCCAGGCCTAGCAGCCCATAATAGGTCCGCGACCCAAAAAACAAGCGTCCGGTTGGACTCTCCTTTAGGTCGGGCTTGGTGTAGAGGGCCGCCGGGCCCGCGGCCGGCACCGCGGCGGCCAGGGGCGGCCGGGGCAGCCCCGCGCTGACGCGCCACTGGTAGGCCGGGGCCGCATACGCCACGTAGCGGCCCGCATCGGGGTCGAAATACTGGAGGGTAATACCAGGCAAGGTGTAGCTGCCCTGGTAGTTGGCCACCACCTCGTAGGTGTAGGTGCCCTTGGCCAGCAGGCCCTGCGCGGTGAGGGTATGCTGCTCCTGGTTGCGGACATTGAAGGCATCGACCCCGGCCGGGAGCTGGGGCAGCGGCAGCTTCAGGTTTTGCAGGCTCGCGGGACCGGTCAGTTGCAGGCGCACCGTGAGCAGGTTATCGGTTTTGCGCGCCACGGTGTAGGTGGCCCGGAACCGCAGCTGCCCAACGGCGTGGCAAAAGGGCACCGAATCGGCGGGCGGGGGCAGCGCCCGCACCGGCACCCGCAGCCGGGCAGAGCGCACGATGGTCGAAACGATTTTTTGCTCACCAAAAAAATCCTCCGCGGCGGGCGGCCCATTGCTGCGGTAGCGCTGCGCCAGCACCGGAATGTCGAGGGTGCCGGCCAGCTGCGGCACCACGAGGTATTTCCTGAGCACTTGCACCCGGTATACCTGGCCCCCAATGGTTTCGGTCCGCGCCGCTGGTGCCCGCGGGTATTCCTCTACGTAGCAGTTGCTGAACTTGAGGGCAACTTCGTTGTCGGGGTCGATAACCGGCACGCGGTAGTACAGCAAGTAGCTCACCGTGAGCGCCTGCCCCACGTAGGCGGTGGGCCGGCTGGCCACCGCCCGCAGAAAAATGGCCGGGCCCGCGGCCTGGCGGCCACCCCCGGCGGCCGGCCCCGGCTGGGCCACCGCTGGCCGGGGCGCGGGCACCAGCAGCCACAGCAGGGCGCAGAGCCACGCCCACGGCTGGGCACCCAGCCTGGTTTGCGGCCCGCGGGCACTGGCCACGTTAGTAGTCTTTTTCATCAGAAGCCGGGGTTCTTGCTTTGGGCCCGGTGCCGCTCAGCAGGCGGCGGGCTTTGGCCTCGTTGTCGTTGATGAGGCCAAAAATCTCCGCCATGTTTTTATCGGAAAGCTGCTGCTCGGGCGGGCCCTGTTCCGGGCTGGCATTGGTAGTGGGGGCTTCGGCCGCGCCTTTTTTTTCCGCCGCTTTTTTCTCGTCCTGTGGGGCAGCTGGGGTTTTGCGGGGCGGTTGCTGGCGCTTTTGCCGGGCGGCCATCTGTTGCCCCACAAACAGGAAATCCTGACGAATACGATTGTCGCCGGGGCTGCTCACCAATGCGTTGCGGTACGCGGCCAGGCTGCCGGCCCAGTTACCGGCTTGGTAGTACGCCTGGCCCAGGTTAGCCCAGTCCTCGGTTTGCCCGGCGGGGGCATCGGCGCGCAGCGCCATCCGGTAGTGCTGCGCGGCCTCGGCGTAGCGGCCCTGCTGGTACAGCGCATTGCCCAGGTTGTAGCGGCTGCTGCCGCCCGCCGCCGTGCCCAGGGCCTGTCGAAAGTTAATCTCAGCATCGCCGTAGGCACCTGCGCGATACGCGGCATTGCCTTGCGCAAACGCCACGATGCCCACCAGCTGGCCACGCACACTAAGGCCGAGCAACAGCCCACCCGCCAGCCCGCCAGCCAGGCTGCACCCTAAGACGATGTTTTTATTTGGGCGAGCCATCAGGGGAGAGTTGTCGGCCGGGGGGCACCAGAAATTCTACCAGCAGCAAGCCAAACGCGGCCAGCAGATAGAGTTGAAAATAGTCAGTAGGCCTTGATTTATTGCCGCTGGGCGACGCACCAGCGGGCTCCAATTTCTCGATTTCTGCCCGCAGATGCGCGGCGACGTTTTGCCAGGTATCGAGCCTGATGTAGTGATTGGGGCGATGCTGCACCAGCCTTTGCAGCTGGGCTTCCTGCAAATGGGAAACAATAGGCCGCCCCTGCCCATCGCGCTTGAGGACCGCCGGGCCGCCATTTAGGCCCGGCACCAGCATAGTGCCCCCCGCGAGAGTGCCAATGCCGACGGCATATAAGCTGATACCGGCCTTGCCCAGCGAATCGGCCAGGGCCTCATATCCGGCGGGGTGGTTTTCGCCATCGGAAAGCACACAGATAACCCGCGCTTGTGGCGAAGCCGCCGCCCCAAATACGCGGGCCGCCAAATCCAGCGCTGCCGCCAGCGACGTGCCCTGCCGGGGCACCAGCGCGGGCGCTATAGTGGGGCAGCTTCTTATTAACGCCTCATAATCGGTGGTGAGGGGCATATACAGTTGGGCCTGGCCGGCAAACACGACCAGGGCGGCCTCCTGCCCGTGCAGGCCTTTCACTACCTCGGCCACCACTTTTTGGGCCTGGCTCAGGCGGTCGGGCAGCAGGTCGGCGGCCAACATGCTGCGCGAAACATCCACTACAAAAACTAGCTTGGCGGCCCCCTGGGGCAAGTTTGGGTGGCTGGGCTGCGCCCGCCGGGGGCCGGCCAAGGCCAGCACCAGCGCAGCCAGGGCCAGGAGCCGCAGCGCTAGCTTCAGGCAGAACCGAAGCCGGGCTGGGCCGCGCGGCCCGCCCCAGCCCGTGGGCAGCAGGGCCGCTTGCGCCCGCGCCAGCTGGTAGTGGCTTAGCCAGTAGCCGGCCGCCAGCAGGGGCAGCAGCCAGGCCAGGTGCAGGTAGCGGGGCTCTTCGAAGCTCATAAGCTAAACCAGGCTGCGTAAGAGCGTGAGCTTGAGCACTTCGCCCAGCAAAAAGAAAAATAGCGCCCCCGCCAGAAACCAACGGTACTGCGCCGTGTACTGTACCTGGGTGCGGAAGCCCGTGGGCGACTGCTCCAGCCCGTCGATGGCGACGTAAATCTGGCCAAGCGCCGCGGCGTCTTTGGCCCGGAAATACCGCCCGCCGGTTTGCCCGGCAATGTGGCGCAACGTCAGCTCGTCGATTTTTACCGGCACGTAGTGGTAGGTTTTGCGCCCATTCAGGTCGTAGAGCGGCAGCGGGGCCCGGCCCGTGGTACCTATCCCGATGGTATAAACCTTAACATGCTGCTTGCGAGCCAGCTGGGCGGCCAGCGCCGGGTCGATGAAGCCGGTGTTATTCTCGCCATCGGTGAGCAGAATAATGACTTTGCTAGCGGCTTTGCTGGGGCGCAGGGCATTCACGGCCGAAGCTAAACCCAGGCCAATGGCGGTGCCATCGGCCAGCACGGGCTCACTGACGCGGTTGAGCTGCTGAAGCAGAAAGGCGTAATCTTTGGTGAGGGGGCACCAATTCAGGCTTTCGCCCGCATACACCACCAAACCCAGTCGG
Organism: Janthinobacterium lividum; assembly: GCA_050954845.1. Lineage (GTDB taxonomy): Bacteria > Bacteroidota > Bacteroidia > Cytophagales > Hymenobacteraceae > Hymenobacter. The sequence continues at coordinate 17,009 of JBPBQK010000034.1, read as the reverse complement.
TCGGTGGTGCGGCCGGCCACAAACTGAGAAATAACGGTTTTCAACCCTTCCAGCCGGTTGGGCTTGATGTCTTCCATCAGCATACTGGCCGACACGTCCATAGCCAGCACGATGTCGATGCCCTGGGCCGGCACCTTCTGCTGGCTCACGGTGGCCGTTTTGAAGTTGGCCAGCCCCAGGATAATGCCGGCCATGGCGAGCAGGCGCAGCAGCAACAGCGCATCGGGCGGGGTGAAAGCCTGCGGCGCACCGTGCACGAGCGCGGGCTGACTGGCCAGCGTGCGCACCGGGTAGCGCGGCCGCCAGTAGCGCCAGTGCAGCCCCAGCAGCCCCGGCAGCAGCAGAAATAACAGGAACCACCCAGGCTCTTGAAAAGCACCGTGTTGCATAAGCTAGGATTTACCTGGGGCGGCGTTGTGGTTTGGGGCCAGTAGGAGTTGCTTTGCCGCCCGCAGTAGCCCAGCGGCCCGGCCCACGCTCATGCTTACCGGAGCAAATCTTGCCTGGCTTAGCTCGGCCAGCAGGTTGTTAGGCGCTACGTTTTCCGGCTGGTCGGCTAGCCGGGCATTAGTAAACGCGGGCGCAGCAGTGGCTTCGTTTGGCAGCGGCGGCAGGTGCTGAAAATAGGCGTGCAGGATAGCAAAAAGCTGGTCAGGCACCCGGCCTGCAAGGTGAGCACTACCCTGGATTTCTTGCTCCAATACCACTATTCGGCCCAAAGCCAACTGTTGCGCCTGGGCGGCGCTCACGGCCGGAGCCGCCCGTTGGTTTTTCCACCACCATAGCCCGCCCGCGGCCCCAGCTCCCAGCAAAAGCAGGCCCGCCGCCCCCTGCCACGGGAAGCCCACCGCCGGCCACACCGGCCGAATGGCCCGCAACGGGTGCAGCGCGGCCCGCGGGCTCTCGGGCCGAAACTGCACGGTAATGGCCGGGGCATAAAGGGTATCGACCAGCCCCGCTCCTACCACCGCAAACGGCCCCATTTGCAGCCGGCCGCCCTGCGTGGCCGTGAAGACCACCCGATGCTGAAACTCAGTGCCCGCCGCGGCCAGCGTTTCAGTGACTAGTACGGTCACGGCCGGTTTTTTTGCAAAAGCCGCGTCTATTAAATGCCAGTGTAAAGCCGGGCCGGTGGGTGCATAAAACGTGACGACTACGGGCTGACCAATAACGCAGGCCTGCTCGCTGACTTGCACGCGCACCGCCCGCGGCGGGGACGCCACGGCGACCTCGCCCACCAGCAGCCAGAGCCAGCTTATCGTTTTTGCACTGCCACTCATCGGCCGGGCTGCAAAAAGCCAATGAGCGCTTCCAGGTGCTGGCCCCCGGTGCCCACGGCCAAGCTGCGCACCGCTGAGTGGCCATACGCTTGCTCAAAGTTATGAGCCACCTCGGCGTACTGCTGCTGCTGACGCTGCTGAAAGCTGGCCGCCGACGTATTCACCCACCGGGTTTGGCCGCTTTCGGCGTCTTGCAGGCGCACCCAGCCCAGGCGCGGCACCTGGGCCTCGCGCTCATCAAACACCCGAATGGCCACCATCTCGTGCTGCTGAGCCAGGATGTGCGAGGCCCGGCCGTAATCAGTGCCGACAAAGTCGGAAATCAGACAGACCACGCTGCGGCGCGGGTTGCTATCAAGCAAAAACTGAATGGCGGCGGCAGTATCGGTGGCCTGGCCGCGGGGCCGCACGGACACCAGCTCCTGAGCAATGCGCCAGAAGTGCACCTTGCCGCGGGCCGCGGGCACAAAGCGTTCGATTTTATCGCTGTAGCAAATAAGCCCTACCCGGTCCTGGCTTTCCAGGGCGCTGAAGGCCAAGGCGGCGGCTAGTTCCAGGGCCACGTCGTGCTTGCTGCGGCCGGGTGCTTGGTGGGCCACCGACTGGCTTACGTCGAGCAGCAGCCACACCAGGCGCTCCTTCTCTTGGGTAAAGGTCTTGACGTGGGTTTCGCGGAAGCGCGCCGTCACGTTCCACTCAATATCCTTCACGTTGTCGCCCACCTCGTACTTGCGAATGTGGTCGAGCTCCCAGCCACGCCCCTTAAACGCGCTGTTGAACAAGCCCGCCAGCTTCTGCTGGGTGAGCTTTTCGCTGAGCAGCTCCACTTTGCGAATGTTCTGAATGAGGTCCTGGAGTTCCATGCGGGCGGGGCTTACGGCGTGGGCACGCTGCCCAGGATTTGCTGGAGCACGGCATCGGGCGTCAGGTTTTCGGCCCTAGCGGCGTAGGTGAGGCCCACGCGGTGGCGCAGCACGTCATGGGCCACGGCCTGCACGTCGGCGGGAGTTACGTAGGCTCTTTTTTGCAGAAAGGCGTAGGCCTGCGCCGCCAAAGCCAGGTTGATGCTGCCGCGGGGCGAGGCCCCGTACCGGATGAGCGGCTGCAAGTGCGCCAGGGCGTAGCGCTCGGGAAAGCGGGTGCAAAAAACCAGGTCCAGAATGTAGCTTTCCACCTTCTCACTGAGGTAGATGCGCTGCACCAGCGCCTGCACCGCCAGAATACTCGCCAGCGGAAACGCCGCCAGCGGGGGCCCCGTACTCGCCGCCAGGTTGCGGCGCATAATCAGCCGCTCTTCTTCCAGCGAAGGGTAAGAAATCACCAGCTTCAGCATGAAACGGTCCATCTGCGCCTCCGGCAATTCGTAGGTACCGCCTTGCTCAATAGGGTTTTGCGTGGCCAAGACCAGGAAGGGCGGGGCCAGCGGGTACGTATTGCCTCCGATGGTGACTTGGTGCTCCTGCATCACTTCGAGTAGGGCGCTCTGCACCTTTTCGGGGGCGCGGTTTATTTCGTCGGCCAGCACCATATTCGAGAATATGGGGCCCTTCTTCACGCTGAACTCGTTGGTGTGCAGATTAAAAATGGTGGTGCCCAGAATGTCGGCCGGCAGCAGGTCGGGCGTGAACTGGATGCGGGTAAACTGCGCGCTAATGGCTTGGGACAAGGCCTTTACCGTGAGCGTTTTGGCCAAGCCAGGCACGCCTTCCAGCAAGATGTGGCCGTTGGCAAACAGGCCCACCAGCAGCTTTTCCAGCAGGTCTTCTTGGCCCACAATGATTTGCCTGAGCATAGCCCGCAGGCTGTCCACCGCTTGGCTGGCCTGCGCTATTTCCGCTTCTAATTGCTCCCAGACCTTGGTTTCGGCTACCTCCATTATTACGTTAATATAGCTACTATCAATTGTTAATCAGCCGGTTAATACCCAAAGTTGTCATGCTGAGCTTGTCGAAGCATCTCTACCACTTCATCTGAGTTATTCAACGAAGCGGTAGAGATGCTTCGACAAGCTCAGCATGACGACCGTAAAAATTCAATTCTTAATCAAACATTTGATTTTCAATTAGTAACAAACCTGCTACCTGCGAGAGCACACCAGTCGGCGGCTCCCCTACTGCGTGAAACCATCCCGCCTATTGCGCCGCCGATAAATAGGTTTTCTTGAGTTGCGCGTATTGCGCCTTGTTGGTTTTTACTTTGTTGAGTGCCGTTAGGAAGGTTTCTTCGTCCAGCTTCACATCGTCTTTGCGCAAGCGGCGCGTTTGGTAGGCCAGCGTGAATTGCTGCATGGCCTGCTCAAACTGGCCGGCTTTGGCGTAGGCGCAGCCCACGCCGTACAAAGCCAGCGGGTAGTTGGGCCGGGCGGTCAAGGCGAGTTTGAAGTCGTCGAGGGCGGCGGCGTCGTGATTTAAATACAGGTTTAGCCGGCCCGAATCGGTGTAAAAGGCGCTGTCGGTTTTTTCGGCGTGCTTGGCGTGCTCCGCAAAGTCTTTGGCGGCGGGCTCCAGCATTTTGCTTTTGAAGTAGCCCAGCCCCCGTAGGTAGTACGCGTCTTTCAGCACGTGCGTGGTATCGAACTGCATTGCCGCATTGAGGTTGCCGATGGCCTGGTCGTATTTTTCGGCCGCGAGCGAGGCCCGGCCGTTGGCGTGGTAGTACTTGGAGCGCGGGGCGTAGCGGATGGCATCCGCGTAGCACTTCAGGGCCTTGGGCAGGTCGTGCATAGCCTCGTACGATAGGCCCTGGTAATACAGCGCCTCGGTGTTTTTCTCGTTTAGCTCCAGCGCTTTAGCGGTATTGAGCACCGCCTTGGTAAAGTCCTTTTTATAATACCAGGCCTCCCCTACCAGTTGGTAGGCCTGCGATTGCTGGGTGGTGAGCGCTGCCGCCACCTCTTTCTGGTTGTTTTTCTTGGCCGCCAACAGGTTGTTTTGCAGCAGGATAGCAGCGTGGGAGTAATCCGAAAGCGCGTCGCCGTAGCGCTGAGTGGCCATGTTGGTGCCGCCGCGGCCCAGGTGGGCCTCCACGCTGCCGGCATCGGTCCGAATGGCGTCGGTGTAGCTTTTCAGCGCCTGGTCGTAGTCGCCGGTGCGGTGGTAAGCAAGGCCTTTTTTGTAGTAGGCATCGGAGTATTTTGGGTTGCAGACCAGAGCTTTCTGGTACAACTCGATGGCCTGCTGGTAGCTGTCGGAGGCCGCGTCGGGCTGCTTAACCTGCGCCTCGGCCGTCACAAACCGGATTTCGGCTTTGCCGTGCCAGGCCTTGGCATTGCAGCCGCGCACGGCAATGGCCTTGTCAAACAGGCTGTCGGCCTTGGCCATTTTGCGCGCCTTAAAAGCCTGCTGCGCCTCGTCAAAAAAAGTGGTGCTGATGGCTTCCACCGTCTTCAGCTGCTGGGCCTCCAGGCCCAGACCCTCGCCCGATACGAAGTCGGCCCCGGCGCGCGTCACGTCTTGCAGGCCCACGTAGTTGAGGCCCCGGTAGTAGTAGAATTTACTGTTTTTCGGCTCCAGCCGCAGCGCGGTGTTAAAGCTGGTGAGCGCCTCGGGGTAGCGCTTTTGACGGTAAAGCAGCTCGGCCGTTTCGAAGTGCGGCGCTACGTACTCGGGGCGCAGGGCAATGGCCTGGGCGTAGTCCTCCAGTGCCCCGGAGTAGTTCTTTACCAGGTCTTTCCACTGCGCTTTCACCACGAAGTAGCGCGGCTTATCGGCCGAGTCGTCGGGCGTGTTCGTCGTCACCACGTCGTAGTCGGTAATGGCACTGACGTAGTCGTGCTTGTACTTGACATAGAAATTAGCCCGCGCCATCAAAGCCTGCGCGTAAGTACGATAGCCTTGGATGGCGAGCGTGTAGTTTTCGAGCGCCCGCTCCTGCGAGCGGGTGTCGTTGGCCTGCTTGTCGGCCGCCAGCTGGTAGGCCTGCCCCTTGATAAAGTAGAGCTCGGCGAAGTCGCTTTTGGTCTTCTTATTCTCCTTCAGAATATTGTCGCAGGCCTCGATGGCACCTTGAAAATCACCGGCTTCCAGCTTGTTTTTGGGCAGGGCTATTTCGTTGAGCCGCTTGGTGAGTAGCGCCATTTCGGCTTCTATCATCGGGCGGGCTTCAGGCTTGCTGGCCAGGGCCTCCTTGTAGTAGCGCAGCGCGTCGCTGTGGCGGCGCTCGGCTTTGGCTTGCTCGGCCTTGGTTTTCAGGCTTTCATAGGTGTTTTCGGCCATCAGGCGCTTGGTGTCGAGGATGCGCTTGTCGAGGGTTGGCACCAAAGGGCGCAGCTCTTTGGCTTTGTAAAACAGCTCTAGCGCGTCCTTAAACTGCTTGTTGGCGCTGTAGCCGCTGCCCAGGGTTACGTACTCATCGAAGGCTATTTGCTTGCGCTTTTCCTCCTGCTGCTTGCCCAGCACAAAGTCATCTTTCTCGCGCATAAAGTCTTCGGCGCTCACCACGGCGGCCTCGGCCGAGGCGTCGGTCGTGATGGGCAGCTCGTTGTCGGTGGCCTCGGTGGGCTGGGCGGGGTTGTAAAAGCTGAGGCTGGCAATCAGGGCCTGCCACTTGTTATTGCCCTGGCTGATGAGGCGCACCAGCGCCTCGCGCTGCCGCACCGGGTACGGCGTGCCGCTGGGTTTTTCCTTGCTGCCAAACGCTTCGTCAAACCGCACAGTGACGTACAGAAACTCCTTTTTCTTGATTTTTGAAATCGTCAGGTTGGTGAAAGTCACGCTAGCATCAGCGGTTTTTTCGTAGCGCAGGTCCAGTGCATCCAGGTACTTTTCTACCGGTAGGTCTTTGGTTTTGCCCAGCTCAGCCGCCGGGCTCAGGTCGTCTTCCACAATCACGCCCTTGTCCACAAACAGCTGGTTGCGGGAGGGTTTGTAGCTGCTGCCGATTACCTCGGCCAGCTCGCTTGGCACGTTGTCGTTGAAGGTCACGTAGTTCAGCAGGCTCTGCAAGCCCTCCACCGCCGACTGCGCCTGGTACGTCATTTCCTTGGCGTCTTTCAGCGACACCTTGTCCTGGGCCCGCGCCGGGCCCAGCGCCAGGCTGGCCAGCACCACCAGCGCGCCCAGCCTAAACTGGGCGTCAGTTATGAATAAAGTAACGAGTTTCATCAAGATAAAAAGCATAGGGTGGGTCAGGAAAACTTAACCAGCTTGCTAATAAGCCAGCCCGAATTGAGGGTGGCCCGGTTGAACTGGCGCACCTCAATGAGCCAGCCCTGAATCTGCAAAAACGTGTAGCTGATGGAGGTAGCCCGCACAATCTTGAGCTGGTGGTGCAGGCAGCCGTCGATAAACAGCTCCAGATTGCGGCTGCGGTCGGGCGCGCTGCTCACAAAATTTTCAATGTTCGCCGGGTTCTTGGTCACCAAGTCGATATTCATAAAATCAATGGCGTGGCTCATGGGGTTCAGCGACACCTTGGGGTCGGGCGGCGCGGGGCCGTGCACCCGCGGCCGCTCGGCGGCCGGGCTCGCGGCCAGGCTGGCAGCACCCAGAAACTCCACGTCCGTAATCACCCATTTGCAGCTGCCATCGGGCAACGTCACGATGCTGAGCTTCAGCACCGCACTGGCGGGCTTGCCCTGGCTGAGGAGTTGGCAGCGCACGTTGGCAAACCAGTTGGCCCCGTCAAAATTGAGGTATTGCGGGTGGTCGGCGCTGCTCACCTGCTTGATAAAAGCGGTTATCTCGCCGTAATTCCAGTTCGTGCCCTTCGCATTAAAAAGGCTTTTGAGCATTTTCTCGCGGCTCGGCGGCCCCGCGGCTTCCTTCTTTTTCAGGTACTCCTGAAGGAAGGACTGCTCGTCGTCATTAAACCGCTCGATGAATTCATCGACCTGCTTTACCTCCCAGGCAAAGGCCACCTCAAATTCCTTCTCGTAGCTCTGGGCCAGCAGCCGGCCGGGGCAGGCCAGGCACAAAACCAGCAACCATAGTGTGTAGCGCATAAGGTTGGTTACCAATATAATACTAGCGGAGCGAGCGGGAGAAGCAGCTATATTTTCTTGGTTTCCACCACCCCCACATCGTCCAGAAATACGTCCCAGGCGGCCACGTATTCGCCATTCACGGCCTTCTCGTAGGGTTTTAGCACTACCGTCACGTTGCGCTTGGTCACGTCGCCATACACCACTTTGTTGTCCACAAAGCCCCGAAACGTTTGCACAAACGTGACGACCCCGTAGTAATTACCATCGGTGCCCTTCTTGAATTTAGACGCGTAATTCACGTTGGCGTACTCGATTTGCACCTTGTCAAACTGCCCGCTGCGCAGCATGAGCCGGTCGAGGTATTCGCGGATTCGGTACTTGTTGCGCACCGCGTTGTTCACGGTCGAAACCTCAACCCGCGAGTCCGGACTCAGGAAAAGCGCGCTGGCCAGATTGATGCCCTTTTTGGCGGCTTCGCGGTTGGTGTTCACCGCCACTATCATCTGCATGTAGCCGGTAAATTCCTCGGTTTTTTCCAGCGCCTTGCGGTTGAAAAGCTTCATATCCATGGGCGCGACCACGGCGCTGGCCGGGGCTCCCACTTCGGCGGCCTGGGGCGGCTGGGCCACCGGGCGGGGCTCGGCGGCCAGGGCCGGGGCGGCTTTAGGGGCGGCAGGGGCTGCGGGCGCATCGGCGGCGGGCAGCGCGCTCATTAGCTTGCCCTGGCTGGCGGCCAGCATCGGCACGGCCTGCTCGGGGCTGGCAAATACCTGGTGGGTACCGTTGCGGCGAATCAGGAAGGCCAGCGACGCTTTGGGGATTTTCACTTCCTCGCCCTTGTTGTTGCACACCACGTCGGTTTCGGTTTCGCGGGCAATAATGGTAGACGTCACCTCGCCTTTGGTATCCACAAGCGCATCAAAAAACCGCGTTTTCGGCGCTTGCGCCATAAAGGCGTCCTTGTCCTTTTCCGAGTAGGGAATTTCCTTGACAAACACCAGGTAATCGCCGGCTGCATTGAAGGCAAAGTACAGCTTATCGGGCGTGCGGCTGTAGGTGGGACCGGTCGGGTTCGCCAGATTCTTGAACTTGACTTTCTCGGGCGAAATCTCGGTTATTTTGCCCGGCAGCTTGGTGCCGTCGGTCAGGTAAAGCAAGTCCTGCGCCGAGGCTTCGTAGCTGAGCAAAGCCAGGGCAAACAAGTAGATATAGTTCATCAGGAGAAGTAGTAGCTAGTGAAAAATTGGTCGAACGCGACCCGGCAGCAGGATAAAGGCCGGGTGGGGCAGCGCGGCAGCAGTAGTTATCAGAGCTTGATTTCTACTACCTGATTGGCTTCGCGCCAAAGCACATACAGGCTTTTTTGATACCGCCTGACTATGCCGTGGATGCCATACGTTACGATTTCGGCATCGTCGGCCAACTCTGGGGACAGATAATGCAAAATGCCTTTTTCCGTGGAAACGAACAAGGTACCATCCGTATCAATAGCCACGCCATCGATTTGGGCATCCATCTTGATAATTTCCGTGGCCGCATCGCCCTGGCTCAGCGTGATGATGGAGTGGTCGGTGGCTACGGCCAGGGTACGCTCATTGAGGGGGGCCACGTCGCGGATAACCGCTGCCGACTGGTACACCAGCTTCAGCGCCTTGGCGTCGTATTTCCAGATGCACCACGATGCCCCCTGCTGGCCCCATATCCAGAATGCCTGGGGTGAGATAGCCTTCAGGCCGTAAATCCCCAAGGGCATTTCCAGCACTTTCGTATAAGGGCTTTGCTCGTTTTCCGTGAGCTTAAGGATGACACTCTTGGTTTTGGTGGTGGTAAAAAGATAAAAGCTGGCATCCGCCTCGCAATAATCAACTGCAAACGTCAGGTTTTCCCGCGCAGGGTTGAGAAACCATTTTTGCCAGCCGGCCATAAAAATGCCCCCCCCCGCCGGCACCAGCGCAATGCCCGGATACATGATGGTAAAATTGGTAATGTTTTTTACCTTAGGATAGGGGTTCTGCTCATAGCCCTTCTTGGTAGCAATAAACTGCGCCAAGTCTTTGCTTTGGGCATGCGCGTGCAGGGCAAAGACCTGCAACATGCCGAGGATTTTGCCCAGCTTCCCTAGAAAGTGCCGATTGACTCGCATAGTACTCATTAGAAGGGGCTAACATTTCCGCTTACCTCCTTAATAAGGGCTATTCGGGGGCCAGGCAGGTAGTTCCGGGGTATGCCAATTAGGAAGCGCTTGGGAACGCGGTTCCAAAATTCTTTGCTGTAAGCATCAAACGAGTCGCTGTTTTCCTTACCCATAATGACATCCGTGCCCCGGCTGAAGTACTCTATTACTTCCCCCGTGGCTTTGGTCAGCGTCACGGGCTCGTAGCTGGCGTATTCCGTCTTGGCTCGCTCATACACCCGGTTAAACTCCTGCAGCTGCGGAGGGGCCGACTGCATAAACTTGTCTTTGACATAGTGGATGGCATCCGACCTTATCTGTTTCGCCACGTACGTAATAGGGTCATTTTCTGCCTTTTCCTCTTTAGTGAGGGGCTCCTCGCCAAAGAATGACCGGAGCTTTTTTTCGACATAGTTCTGCACGAATTTGTTGGCCAGCGCATCGCGTTTTTCCCGGGCGTAGTTAAGGCCGGACGTCAGGAGGTCGTTTCCGCCAAAAGCCTCCTTGCCCAAAGCGCCACTATTGGTGCTGGCCACGGTGCCCCGCGCGGTTTGCTGGCTCGCGCTGCTGAAGGTCGACGTGCCGCTGAGCGTGCCGTTTTGCCGCTGCTCTTCCAGCCTGGATTTGGTGTCCGCATCAATGCTGTTTAGGCGGTTCTGGTAGCGCGCAATATTGGCCGCCAGCTGCGCCTGGCGCACCCGCTCGGCTTCTTCGCGCAGGTGGTGCTCAATTTCCCGCATTTGGCGGTCTTTGTCTGCCTGGCTTTCCTCTTCCTGCTGGGCGGCCTCCTGCTTTTTTTCGTCGGCCGCCTGCTGGGCGCGGGCGTCCGAGTCGTGTTGGGTTTTCCGGGTTGTTTCTTGTTTTTTTTCTTGCTGAGCCTGGGCGCGCGCTTCCGAGTCGTGCTCCGCTTTTTGGCTGGCTTCTTGTTCAGCTTTGGCTTGCGCCTCCTGCTGCGCTTTGGCTTGGGCCGCCTGCTGCGCCCTGGCCTGGGCCTCTTTCTGCGCTTTGTCGTAGCTGGCCGCTATTCTATCGCATTCATTGCGCTTGGCGTTGGCCGCTGCTTCCTTCTGGCGAATGGCGTCGTTTAACTGCTTGGTTTTGGCGTCAATCTTAGCTTGCGATGCCCGGACCACCCGCCTATCCTTGTCCTCGGCAATGTGCCGGCTAAAGGGTTTCTTCGTTTCCCGCTCAACTTCCGTTTTGCTGCGGCCACAGTCGCTGCAAAACTCGCCGTCCATGTACTCTTGCAATATCAGCTGTTTGTCATTCAGCATATTGCCAATCTCCATTCGCAGCGCGGCTTCCCCACTATTGCAGGCCTCAAACCGCTGCCGGTATTCGGCTTTGTCGGGCGCTTGGGCACGCGCGCCCAGGCCCACCAGGCAGCCCGCGCCAAATGCTAAAAGCGTAACGAGTTTTTTCATAGCTTCTATCGGGCGGCCAGCTCAGTCGCCTGCGCTCTTAAATGAGAAATATCGGCTTTCAGCCGCTCGTTCTGGCTTTTGTATTTCGCCGATTTATCTTCTTTGGCCGACGAGGCCACGCTGCCGAGAATGCTCAGCATGCCCCCAATGGCGGCGCTAGTACCGTCGTTATTGACGGCGGCATCGTTAAATATCTTGTCGCCGCCGGCCGATAGGCTCTGCATGTCGCCCGAGCTCTTAATCAGGCGCTCAATCTCCTGGTTATTGCGCTCAAATATTCTTTCCAGGTTTTGCGCTATCTCGTTGCAGATGAGGCTAGCGCGGGCGCAAGCCTTCTTCTGTGCCTGCTGGGCCACGGCATCGCGCACGCTAATGCGGCTGATGGCCAGGTACGAGAGGTAGGCCTTGTTATTGGCCGAGGTGTTCAGGTAGTCGTCGTAGTCGGTGTAGCGCTTGTTTTTGTAGGGCGAGGTGTAGGGCTTCACGTTGTGCACGTCGTCGTAGATTTCAGCGATGCTGAGCAGGCACGCCACCGATTTGCCGGTGCCTTCCAGCTGCGGGTTGTCCGTTATCACGCGGTAGGCTTTCACGGCCAGCCCGTAGTCGTTGGACGACGCGAAGAAGGCTCCCAACTCGTAGTAGGCGGCGGGGTCGCCTTTGTCGCAGGCCGCCGATAGCCGCCGGAAGCCGGGCAGCAGGCGGGCCGGCAGCGGGGCGCTGGTGAAGTTCAGCCCAAAATCGCTGTCGTAATACTCGATTTGGGCCGACGGCAAAGCCCGTCGTAAGCTCATCAGCGAGGCCCCATTCACGGGTGAGTCCTTGAGGTTCAGGTTTTCCAGCGACCCCAGCTCAGCCACCGAAGCCGATATCTGCGTGATTTTGTTGTTGCTCAAATCGAGCACTTTCAGGCGGGGCAGGGTAAATAGCTCTTCCGGCAGGCTGGTCAGGCCACAGTTACTCAGGTACAGGTTTTCCAGCCGCCGCAGCTTAGCAATATCGGCCGGCAGGGTCTGGATAGCGGCCCCCGACAAATCCAGCGTACGCAGCCGCTGGCAGCTCAAGAGCACCTCCGGAAACTTGTTGATTTTGCTATAAGGCGTCGAGTTATTCAGCCGCAGCTCGGTGAGCAGCTTTAGCTGGCCAAAATCGGCCGGGAAGTTGGCGAAGGTGCCCGGCAACACCAGAATCTTCAGCTTTGTCAGCTTGGAGATAGAATCTGGCAAGGAAGTAAGCTGCGTCTGATTCAGGTCAACTTCTTCGATAGCAGTCATTTTATAAAACTGCGGATTGATTTTTTTGAGCGGGTTGCTGTTCAGCTTTAAGCTTTTTAGCGCCGTGAATCCCGCCGTTTCCTTATCCAGCGCCTTGATGTTATTGCCGCCAAAATTGAGGTGGGTAAGCGAGGGCAAGTCCTTGAGCTCGGTGGGCAGGCTGCTAAACTTGTTGTTCTGGAAGTCAATAGATTGCAGATAAGATTGGCTCAGGTCGCTCTTTTTGTCGAAGGCGATGCCGCTAATCTGATTGCCGCTCAGCTTCAGCTCCTGCAAGTTGGCCAGGGTAAATACCGAGGAGCTCACCTTCGTGAGCCGGTTGCTTTTGGCCGAAAGAAAGACGATGTGCGACTGCTTGAGCTTTTCCAGCTGCTCGCCCTCAAAGGCCAAGCTTTGCAGGCCGGTTTCGTCGAGCCACACGTATTGCAGGTTGGGCAGGTTGAGCAGCTCCATCGGAAATTTCCGCAGGTTGTTCTTACTCAAGTTTATGGCTACCAGATTTTTGAAGCCACTTACCTCCGCGGGCAAGGCTTTTAGCCCCGTGCCCCGCAAGTCCAGATATTCCACCTTCGTTGGCTCGGCCAGCGCCGCTGGCAGCGAGGCGTAGATTTCCTTCTTCAGCACATCGGCCAGGTCGAGCACGGCCAGGGTTTGGGCCGCCAGCGGGGCCACCACCTTTTCGGGCGCTGGGGTCTTTTTGTTCGGCTCTCTGGTTTTGAAGAGGCTTTGCTTAGCCACTTTCAGCGGATTCTCACCAGGCTCTTTTTTCACGGGAGCTTTCTTCGGCGGGGCGGTTTTGGCGGCCGTTGCCTTGGGCGGCGTTTTGTCTTCGCCTTCCTCCTTGTCCTTAGTTTTGAAGGTTTTAATTACGGCATACGTTTCTTCGTAGCCGTTGGCATACTGCACTTTAATGACTTTATCCAGCGCCAGGGTTTCGCGCTTGGCACCGGGCGCGCCGGCCTCGGTGTAGTAGATATTGACCTCATCGACCTCATCGATATGGGCCCGGATTTCCTTGCCGTTATCGAGCTTTATCACATCCAGGCCGGGAGCCGGGCCGGCCGGGGCGGCGGTACTTTGGGCCTGGCTGGCCAACTGCTGCTTCACGGCGGCCGGCGCATTGTAGGCCTCCTCAAACCCGTTGCTGTACCGGATACCAATCAGCCGGTCGGTGGCTATTTTGTCTACGCTGGCCGAGCCCAGCAGGCGGTAGGTCACGCTGGTATCATCCACTTCCAGCACTTGCCCCTTTAGCTGGCTGCCCGACACCGTGTACATAATGTCGTAGGCCACGGCCGCCGGTGCAACGGCGGCGCTGGTGGCCGTAGCGGCGGTGCTTTCGAACAGTTCGACGTAGCCATTCGCGTACTTTATTTTCCTGACTTCCTTGGTGCTAATGGATTTTCGAACGTCGGTTTTGCTGGTTGGCACCTTGAAATACAGCACATTATCATCCGTGACTTCCTCCACGGCGCTGACGATGGAATCGCCCTTGACTTTATAGATAATGTCTTGGGCCTTTAGTTGCTGAAGCCGACCGACCGTGCAAACCACCAGCAAAAAGCCCAGTTTGCTCACCTTGCTAAAGCGAGCTTCTTTAAATTTTTTCATGGGGGGTAGCAGCAACAAATGTCTTATTTCAGCGCCGGGTCAGCCGCTAATAGCCAGCCCCAGCGGCCGGGCGCTGAAAGGCACGTGGTAGCTTTTGTACAATAAAAAATTGGGACAACAACATCGACAAAGTTCGTCGCCCCCGACTGCTAATGTCAATACCTACTAGTAGGTATTTTTATAAGAATATGTAGCGGATTAACAGCACTAGCATTAGGCAATAGCAGTGGGCCGTACTGCACGCAAAAAGCCGCTACATATCAGTAAATCACTGATATGTAGCGGCTTTTTGCGTTGGTGGCTGCCTGGTCAAGCCTGGCTACCACTGCTAAACTGGGCTACCGGCGCTTCTCGAACAGGCCTTTGAAATAGCCCCGCACGCCGTGGGGCTCGTCGGCAGCGGCCAGCGGGGCTACCGCAGCCTCGGCCCCGGCGGGCAGCTGGTGCGGAAAGAGCAGCAGGAAGCTGTTTTCGGTGAAATACCGGGCCAGGTAGTAAGGCAGCCGGGCCAGCTGGCGCAGGTGCGAGGCGTGCCCCAGCCGCGAAGAAACGATGAGAAACAAGTCGTTGGCCTTGATTTCTTTGCTGAAAATCAGGAAGTCATCCCAATTATCGAAGGCGTGGTAAAGCACATCGTGGAGGGCGGTATCGGCGGCGTTCTGCTCGCGGATAACGGCCAGCGTATCTGGGTGGGCGTAGCAAACCAGGGGCAGGCCCGCGCCCTTGGCAAGGCTGCGGGCAGTGCCTAGCCAGTGCTCGAAGCCCAACTCGTGCTCAGCCTGGGGCGGCACCACGGCCACCAGGCGGGCCAGGGTGTTAAGGGGCTGGCGGGGCTGGTACACCAAGACTTCTTCGGTAGTGCTTTCCAGTACTTTTTCCACTACGGGCCCGAGAAAATCCTCGGCGCTGAAGGAGCGATGCAAACCCAGCAACACGCTGGTAATCTTTTGCTCCTTAATGCTATAGATAATGCCGTTGCTGCGGCTGGCGTCGTAGCGAATGAGGGGCAGCACGGTGTTTTCGGTGGCGGCGGCGTGGCGCTGGGCCTGGTCGAGCATCTTTTTGCCGGCGGCCTCCTGGGCGTTTTCTTCGTCGTCGCTCACGATGTGTAGGGCGTACACGGGCACCGGGCTTTTGCGGGGGCGCAGCAGCAAACCCAGCTCCACCATGTCCGTCACCGTATCGGGATAGGCCAACGAAACCAGGATTTTCTCGCCGGTTTCGCTGGGGTCGGCGGTGCTTTCTTCGGCCAGCGCCAGGGTGCGGGCCGAGCGCTCGACTTGGAACGAGCTAATGGCGCAGCTCACCAAAATGAGAATAATCGTGCCGTTGAGCACGTCTTCGTCGAGCAGGCGGATGGGGTCGCCGTTGGGCGTTTCGCCGATGATGATGTTGTAGCCTACCAGAATAATGGCCAGCGTAGCCGCCGCGTGCGAGCTGCTGAGGCCAAAAATCAAATTGCCCTCGGTGGCCGACAGCCGAAAGGCTTTTTGGGTGATTTTGGCCGCCGCGTATTTCGCCACGATGGCCACAAACACGATAACGCCAGCTACTTTCAGCGCCCCGGTACCTTTGACCAACACGCTGACATCGACCAGCATACCCACCCCAATCAGGAAAAAGGGGATAAACAGCGCATTGCCCACAAAGTCGATGCGGTTCATGAGGGGCGAGGAATGGGGCACAAACTGATTGAGCACCAGCCCGGCAAAAAAGGCCCCAATAATGGCCTCCACGCCCGCCGCCTCGGCCAGGAAGGCGGCCAGAAACACCATGGCCAGCACAAAAATGTACTGCGAAACGCTGTCGGTGAAGCGCTTAAAAAACCAGCGGATGATGATGGGAAAGCCAAAAAACACGATGCCCACAAACACCAGCGACGAGCCACCCAGGCGTATCCAAAACGTGGCGTCGGCGGTGCCCTTGGTCATGCCCGAAATGGCGGCTAGAATGAGCAGCGCTAGAATATCGGTAATCATGGTGCCGCCGATGGTGAGCGTTACGGCCCGGTTGCGCGTCACGCCGTAGCGGCTGGCAATGGGGTACGACACCAGCGTATGCGTCGAGAACATGCTGGCCAGCAGCACCGAAGTCATTAGGCTATACCCCAGTATATAATGACTAGCCAACGCGCCAAACGTGAGGGGCAGCGCAAAGGTGAAAAAGCCAAAAACCAGAATTTTATTGCGGTTCTTTCTGAACTCGCTCAGGTCGATTTCCAGCCCGGCCAGAAACATGATGTAGAGCAGCCCCACCGTGCCAAACAGCACGATGCTGCTGTCGCGCTGCAAGAGGTTCAGGCCATAGGGGCCCACCAAGGTGCCGGCCAGAATGAGGCCGATAATGTGCGGCACTTTAATCCGCTGAAGAAGAATAGGGGCAAAAAGGATGATAAACAGAACCAGCGAAAAGATAATAACCGGGTTTTTCAACGGCAGCGAAAAATCCAGCGCATTCAATAAGAGGGCTACTAGCATCGCGGCGGGGTTAGCGTGGGAGAAGGGGCTGCGGGACCCGCGTGAGGGCGAGCGCGTACACGATGCGGCAGTTGTCGGGCCGGTTTATTTCGCGGCGGCCTTCGAGGCGCTTGTCGGCCGTGAGTTGCAGCTGGGCCGTGATGGTAGCGTCGGGCAGGGTTTCGCCCTCCAGGTGCTGGGCCGTGAGCTGCAATTCGCTGCCTTGCAGCGTGCCGGTGTACACGCGCACGATTTTGTTGTTGGCCGAGGCTTTCACCAGCACGTTGCCCTGCTCGTTGGTTACTTCCCACTGCTCGTTTTTGCTGTCGCCGATGGCTGAGCCGGGGCAGTCGGTTTCGATGCAATTCATGCGGGTAACCCAGGTGCCGGCCAGGTTGCGCACCAGGGCCGAGTCAGCCAGGGGCAGGCCGCGCACACTATCCACTGCCTGCTGGGCTTTTTGGTTGGCTTGCTCGCGCAAAGTCAGGGCTTTTTCGCGCAGCAACAGTTCCTGCTCGTGGTGGGCCAGCGCCACTTCTTTTTTCTGGAGGCGCTGCTCGCGCTCCTGGTTTTGGCAGCCAGCTAAGAGCAAGAGTAAGAGGGGGAATAAGGCAATTTTTCTCACGCAGTACGGGTAGTTGGGCGAGGCAATTTTGGCAGTGCCCGGCCTTAGTTAGTACGGCGGTAGTGGGGCATTGTTAGTGAAGCGCCCTTTTTAGGGGCCGAGGTAGCTGGCGGATACTCCGTCTTTTTAGCTGGCAGAAAGAGGGGGTTGCGGAGCGTATTTACTGCGGAGATTTCCCTTTTGCTCGCCGCCCGGGGACCTCACCCCCTAGCCCCCTCTTTTTGAAAGGGGGCGAGGGGGTGAGGT
>JBPBQK010000033.1:0-37138 GCA_050954845.1 Janthinobacterium lividum | reverse complement strand
AGTATTATGCAATACAAAGTACCTGCATTACTTTTGTACCGTTCCTCACCTACTACTAGCCCATACCGCCCATGAAACTAGAGAACACCCAGGTGCAGATGCGCAAAGGCATCCTCGAATTCTGCATTCTGGAGATAATCGGCCGCGGGGAGGCCTACGCCAGCGACATGCTGGAAGAGCTAACCCAAGCCCGCATGATAGTGGTGGAGGGCACGCTCTACCCGCTGCTGACGCGCCTCAAGAATGCCGCCCTGCTCGATTACACCTGGAAAGAATCGACCTCCGGCCCGCCCCGCAAATACTACACCCTCACCGAGGCCGGCCGGCAGTTTCTCGAAGAGCTGCGCCAGACCTGGGAAGAAATGGCCGTCTCGGTGGGCATCATCCGCCAGCCCCGCGCTACTTAATGGTTAATTATCAATGGTTAATGATTAATGCCAGGTCGCGCTTACTCATCAGCCATTAACCATTAACAACTAACCATTAACACTTAAAAACTGCCGCGCTTCGCCGCCTGCGGCCTTTCCCATGAAAAAGAACATCAGCATCAACTTGCAGGGTATCATCTTCCATATCGAAGATGATGGCTACGAAGTGCTTAGCCGCTACCTCCACGAGGTGAAGGCGCACTTTGCCAGCTACCAGGGCCACGAGGAGATAGTGGCCGACATTGAGGGCCGCATTGCCGAGCTGTTTTCGGCGCGCCTCTCGGCCATCAAACAGGTCATCACCCTCACCGACGTGGAGGAAATGACGGCCAAGATGGGCCGCGTCAGTGACTTCCAGGCCGCCGAAGACGAACTGGAAGACGAGCCCGCCGCCCCCACGGCCGGGGCCCGCGCCAAAACCGGCACGCCGCCCCTGGATGCCGACGGCCAGCCCCGCCGCCTCTACCGCGACCTGGCCCACCGCAAAATAGCGGGCGTGTGCGCCGGCCTGGCGCAGTACTTTATGATTAATCCGCTGATACCGCGGTTGGTTTTCCTGGCCTTGGTGCTGGCCAAGCCGCTGACGCACTTTGTGCCCTTTTACTTCGGGGGCACCGAAGAGCTGCTGGTGCTGGCCGTAGTAGCCTACGTGGTGCTGTGGATAGCCCTGCCCAAGCGCGATGATGCCCCTACCCCCATTGACACCCTCGATTTTGGCGGCTCGCTAACGGGGCGCAAGCTGTTTCGCGACGTAGACACCGGCAAAGTGGGCGGCGTGGCGGCCGGCCTGGCGGCCTATTTCCGCACCGATGTAGTGCTGGTGCGGGTGATATTTCTTTTGGGGGCTTTCCTCACCTTTGGCAGCACGGCTATTATCTACATCATCTTGTGGGTGGTGGTACCGGAGGCGCTCACCGTGTCGGAAAAAATGCAGATGCGCGGCGACGCCGTCACGCTCTCGGGCATCGATAACAACTTGCGCACCAGTGCTTTTGAGTCTGATGCTACTACGCCAGCCGGCAGCCGCTCGGTGGGCACGTTTCTGGAGGGCGCGGCGCGCAGCGCCAAGCCGGCCGCGAGCTTTTTGGGCACCGTCATTCGCTGGATAGTGGGCGGGCTGCTGATTTTTTGGGGTGGCGGCTGGCTGATTGGCACCCTGGTACTGCTAGGTGCCGCCCTCAGCATTATCCCTTTCACGGCAGTAGAGCATACCAGCAATGGCTTTATGTTCGACGACAGCTTCGGGGCGGTTGTCCGCAATTTGCCACCTTGGGGCGCGGCCTCTATGTCGCTGGTTACGGGCATTGTAGCCATCGGGCTGATACTGTTGGGGCTGCGCCTGATAATGCGCCGCTGGGTGCTGGGGCGTAGCACGGGGCTGGTGCTGCTGGGCTTGTGGCTGCTGGGCATCGTGGGCTCCACGGCGGCGGGCTTGCAGGTAGCCCGCGATTTCCAGGCCAAGGGCACGTATGACACGACCGTGCGCCTGGCGCCCATGGCAAAAGGCGTCGTGCTGGACTCGCGCAATGTGGAAGACCATTTTGAGTGGGTGAACCTGCACGTGGCCCCCACCGACAGCGGCAAGGCCCCTTATGTAGAGCAGGAATTCCGGGCCAACGGCCGCACCCAGGATGCCGCCCGCCTCACCGCCCAGCAGAGCATTGTGTACCACATCGAGCAGCGCGACTCGACCATCACTTTCGACCAGGGCTTTCTACTGAAGGACAACGCGCCCTTCCGCAACCAGAAGCTGAGCATGACGCTGTATTTGCCGCTGGATAAAATCTACCGCCTCACGCCCCGCTTTATAGAGCACCTCGACGACGACGACTTCACGAGCGGCCACCGCCCCGACCGCGACCAAGAGCACGACCGCTCGTTCCGGGCCCGCTTCACCCGCGAGGGCAAGTTCCGCTGCCTCGACTGCCCGGCATCGGACAACGACGACAATGACAACGACGAGGTGGTGGATGTAGACGTGGCCAGCAGCAAAACCCAGGTGCGCGTGAACACCGACGGCGACGAGCCCAGCGTGCACGTCAGCACCAGCTCGCCCAGCTTTAACACCGACCCCAGCCACTACGGCACCGGCCGCAAGACCCTCAACAGCGGCAGCGAGTTCAGCGAAATCGAAGCCAGCGGGTTGTTTCGGGTGGTGGTGCGTCAGGGCGATGGCTTCAAGGCTGAAGCCGCCGCCCGCCCCGGTGCCCTCGACGAAGTGCGCCTGGAAGTGCGCGGCGACCGGCTGCTGATTCGCAACCGCCGCAACAACGGCATCCTCTCGGTATTCGGCAACAACCGCAGCCCGATACTGGTGACCGTGACGCTGCCCCGCCTGCGCCGCCTCGAGTTGGACGCCGCCTGCCAGGCCGACGTGAGCGGCTTTCGCGACGAAGACCTGCGCGTGGATGTCTCCAGCGCCGCCTCAGTTCGCCTCAACGTGAATGTGCCCCACCTCGAAGTAGACCTCAGCAGCGCCGCCCACGCCGAGCTCAACGGCACCGCCAACGAGCTGTCTGTAGATGGCTCGAGCGCCAGCTCGCTCGACGCCCTGGGCCTACGCGCCACCAAGGCCTCGCTCGACCTCAGCAGCGGCTCCGAAGCCAAGGTGCACGCCACCGACGAACTGAAAGTGGACCTCAGCAGCGGCAGCCAGGTGAAGTACGCCGGCCGCCCCGGCAAAATCGAGAAAGACCTCAACAGCGGCAGCTCGCTTGAGGAAGTGAACGAGTAAGCACCTCCCATTCATATACTGAGCCGGTGGCACGGGTAGTACGCGTAGTACTGCCCGTGTCATCGGCTCAGTGGTTTTAAGTGGCAGCCTTGTTTCTGAGTTAGAAAAAGCCAAAACGAGTGTCATGCTGAATGCAGTGAAGCCTCTCTACCGCAACGCTGGACAGTGCGGAGGAAGCGGCCAAGATGCTTCACTGCGTTCAGCATGACAAACGTTTTGCTTTGTCCTAATTCAGAAACACGCAATACCAAGGGCCACTCCTACCCTCCCCAAGCAGCCCCGCCGAGGCCCAACCACCGCCCCAACTGTTTTTATAACATTGCAATAATCACCCGATAACGTGGGCGCAGGATGTTTGCTACGTCTACTCCTTCGTTGTGATGTATCTACCGGCCAGGCTCCCTCCGCTCCCGTTTTTTCCGCCGCCATTCGTGGGGCCGCTGCGCGCCATCAGGCAGCAGGCGGCGTACTTTCGGCACCTGCAGCAGCTGTGCGACGGCACCACCCCCCTGGCCGGGCTAGAGCTGGTGGCCGCCCTGCTGGCGCACCTCGAAATCCGGGTGCTGTGTACCGACGCCGACTTGCGCGCCCTGCCCCCCACGGGCGCGTTTTTGGCGCTCGCCACGCAGCCGGGCAGCTTGCTTCATAGCCTGGCCTTGCTGCACGTGCTAGGCAAAGCCCGCCCCGAAGTACGCGCCCTCATGAGCGAAGCTCTCCCCCCGTTGCCCTCCTCGCTTGTGGCCCACTGCTTGACGCTGCCGCCCGCCGCCGCTGGCCCGGCGGGCAAGATGCCCGGCTGGCGCCGCCTGCTGCGGCTGCTGCACAATGAGGTGCCCGTGGCCATTCTGGCCGAGGCCAGCCCGCCCCGGCGCGCCGCCTTTTCGGCCGCGGCCGAGCGGCTGCTCACCACCCTGCGGGTGCCCGTGGTGCCCATTGGGCTCAGCAGCCAGGCGGCCGCGCCGCCGGCCTGGTGGCAGCTGGTGCCGGCGCTGCTCTACCGGCCGGTGGGGGTGGCCAGCGAGCTGCTGGCTCTGCGCGGCACCACGGTGCGGGTGCGCCTGGGGCCAGCCGTGGCCCCGGCCGTGGTGCACGGCCTGCCCCTGGCGGCGCGCCTGCCCTACCTACAAGCCAAGGCCGACGCCCTGGGCGCGGCGCCCCCCCTGGCCAGCCCGGTGTCCCTGGCGGACCTGGCCCACCCCGCCCCGCCCGACTACCGGCTGCTGGAGGCCGACCTGGCCGCGCTGCCCCCGCGGTGCGGCGTGGTGCAGTGCCGGCAGTGGGAGGTGTACGTGGCCAAAGGCCAGGATATGCCGCAGGTGCTGCGCGAAATTCGGCGGCTGCGCACGCTAACCCTGGAGCCGATGAGCGCGGGCAAATCGACGCCAGGCCAGCAGGATTTGGCCGATGCGAGCTATCGGCACCTGTTTATTTATAACCGGCGGGCGCGGCAGCTGGTGGCAGCTTGCCGGCTGGGCCACGGCAAAAGTTTGCTGCAACGCTATGGCCGCCGCGGGTTTCAGCTGTACACGCCCTTTAAGCTACAGCCCGAGCTACACCCCCTGCTGCAACAAACCCTGGAGCTGAGCCAGGCCTTTGTGAGCGCCGGCTACCAGGGCCAGCTGCTGCCGCTGGGTTTGCTGTGGGAAGGCCTGGCGCAATACCTGCGGGTGCGGCCGCAGTATCGGTATTTGCTGGGGTCGGTGAACCTGAGCTACTGCTGCCCCTCGCTGCCGAAGGCCACAGTGGCCGGGTTTATCCAGCAGCACTGCCTGGCCCCCGAAACGGCCGCCTACGTGCGCCCCCGCCGCTCGTTTCGCTACCAGGAACTGCCGGGCCTGCCGCGCCGGCCCCCGCTGCCCGATGACCTCGACCCCGAGCAGCTGCTGCACGACCTGCTGGCCCGCCCCGAGCCGGGCGGCCTGGGCGTGCCGCCGCGCCTGCGGCCCTATTTCCGCCAGCAGGCGCGCTTTATCGGCCTGCACCTCGACCCAGTGAGCGGCACTTTGCACGGGGCTCTGGTACTCGATGCCAGCAAGCTGGCCGACTATACCTACCGCCTGGGTGAGCGCGAGGCGTAAAATATGTGTCCAGACTAGCGGTTGTCATTGCGAGCGCAGCGAAGCAATCGTACCAAGACGAGCCGTTCGGGTGCGATTGCTTCGCTGCGCTCGCAATGACAACCACTGCAAAAGTGCAGAAAATACGGAATCACGTCGCCGCTTTAACCCCCTATTTATTTCATAATAGCCTCATAATAGTGCCGCAACAGGCCGCCGATAGTTTTGGCGCTTCAATCAGCCTGTTTGCGTATGCGCCCCAACTTTTTTACTTTCCCGTTTACCACGTTGCTGCTGGGTTTTGGCGCTTTTGCCACGGCCCAGGCCCAGACCACGCCCACTATCAGCCGGCCCAGCGCCACGCTCACGGTGGCCGAAAACGCGGGCAGCGTGAGCATTCCGCTCAGCATTGCCAACCCCGGCACGGCGGCCAGCACCGTGCAGGTGCTATTGCAGGCGTTTGGCACCGCTACCGCGGGGGCCGATTTTACCTACGCCACGACCCAAACCGTGACTTTTCCGGCCGGGGCGACGGGGGCGCAGACGCTCACTATTCCGATTGTGGATGATGCGGCGGCCGAGGAAACCGAATACTTCGTAGTGCGCCTGCTCAACCCGACCAACGCCACGGTATCGGCCACGGCCAACGACATCCTGGTGTATATCCGCGACAACGACACGGCCGCCCCGGCGCGGGCCGGCAACCTGGCTTTGAGCCTCTTGCAGAGCTACCAGACGGCCACGCCCTTCAGCGGCGCTGCCCAGATTAACTCGGCCGAAATCTCGGCTTTCGATGCCAGCACCAAGCGTTTGTACGTGGCCAACTCGATTGGCGGCAAGCTGGATATTCTCAATTTGACCAACCCGGCCGCTATTACGTCGGTGGCGTCCATCAACATCAGCAGCTACGGCGGCATCAACTCGGTGTACGTGCGCAATGGGCTGGTAGCCTGCGCTATTGAGAACGCCAGCCCGCAGCTGAATGGCAGCGTGGTGTTTTTCGACCAGAACGGCGTATTTCTGAAGCAGGTGACGGTGGGGGCCATGCCCGACATGATTACGATGTCGCCCGATGGCCGCTACGTCATCACGGCCAACGAGGGCGAGCCCAACGCCGCCTACACCACCGACCCCGAGGGCAGCGTGTCGGTCATTGACCTGCAAGGCGGCATCGCCAACCTGACGCAGGCCAACGTGACCACCGCCACTTTCACGGCTTATAATAGCCAGGCCGCCGCGCTGCGCACGCAGGGCATCCGCATCTACGGGGGGCTGGCGGCCACGCCCAGCACGGTGGCGCAGGACCTGGAGCCCGAGTACGTGGCGGTGAGCGCCAACTCGCAAACGGCCTACATCAGCTTGCAGGAAAACAACGCGATGGCGGTGCTCGACCTGGCTACCAAGCAGATAATCAGCCTGCGCTCGGTGGGCTACAGCGACCACTCGCAGCCCGGCCGGGGCATCGATGCTTCCGACCAAACCGCCGACGTGCTCATCGGCAACTGGCCCGTGAAGGGCATGCGCCAGCCCGATGCCATCAACCACTTTGAGGTAAATGGCATCGGCTACCTGCTCACGGCCAACGAGGGCGACTCGCGCGACTACACCGGCTTTAGCGAGGTGGTGCGGCTGGGGGCCGCTGGCTACGTGCTCGATGCCACGGCTTTCCCGAATGCCAACCTACTGAAAAACAACAACGTGTTGGGCCGCCTCAACGTGACCAACAAGCTGGGCGACACCGATGGCGACGGCGACTTTGATGAGCTATATGCCTACGGCGGACGCTCATTCAGCATCTACAACGCCAGCACCGGGGCCGAGGTCTACGACAGCGGCAACCTGCTGGAGCGCGTGACGGCCGCCGATGCCACCTACGGGGCCATCTTCAACGCCAGCAACACGTTTGGCGAAGTGCCCACTCGCAAAAACCGCTCGGACGACAAGGGCCCCGAGCCGGAGGGCGTGACCACCGGCCGTATCGGCCAGAACCTCTACGCCTTCGTGTCGATGGAGCGCATCGGCGGCGTGATGGTATTTAACATCAACAACCCCGCCGCCCCGGTGCTGGAAACCTACGTGAACAACCGGGGCCTCACCACCGGCACCGGCGACCTGGGGCCGGAAGGCATTGTGTTTATGTCGGCCGCCGACAGCCCCACCGGGCAGCCGCTGCTGCTGCTGGCCAATGAAGTAAGCAGCACAATTTCAATCTACAACATTCAGGTTACTACGCCCACGGCCACGCGGGCCGGGCAGGCTACCGCGCCTCTGTATGCGTATCCCAACCCCAGCCAGGGCGCGGCCGTGCGCCTGAGCCGCCCCGTGTCGGGCACGCTGCTCGACCTGACGGGACGGGCGGTGCGCCAGCTGTCGGCCACCGACCAGCTCGAAACCAACGGCCTCGCGGCCGGCGTGTACGTGCTGCGTGCCGCCGATGGCGCGGCCACCAAGCTGGTGCTGCGCTAGGGTCTATTGGCCAGTAATCGCTTGTCATGCAGAGCGCAGCGAAGCATCTCGCTCGCTTCGTTGCTAACGTAGTTGATTACTGCGCCACGCGAGATGCTTCGCTGCGCTCTGCATGACAAGCGATTACTGGCCAATAGACCCTAGCCGCCCCCTACCCTCTTATACCCCCTTACAAGGGCCTGCTCCGCGGCGTCGGAGCAGGCCCTTGTTGCGTTAGGGTTATGCTGAAAATTATTGTCATAACATTCTAATAATCTATATTTTGCCTATTTTCAACAATATGCAAAAAGGTATTATTTGAGTAATAATTATGAAATACTAAAGCTGGACTTTTGCACCGTCAAGCCGAAGTACAAGCTGGCATTTCCTTTTAGGGAAAGACTTGTTTTGGCTTGCTCCGCGGGCCGCACTGTGGCCGGCCACCAGTAGCTCTCTACCACTCCCCACACTTTTCATGAAACACTATTCTACTAGCATAAGCGCTCGGTTTGAGCGCTTCGGGCGGAGCCTTGCCCCGCCGGTACTGCTGACGCTGCTGGCACTGCCGGCGCTGGCGCAAACCCAGGCCGTGAGCGGCCTGGTAAAAGACTCGAAAGGCGAGGCCATACCGGGCGTCAATATTGTGCTGAAGGGCACTTCGCAGGGCACCGTCACTACCAATGAGGGCCGCTACTCGCTGAGTGTGCCGGCCAGTCAGGCCGGGGCTACGCTCGTGTTTTCGTTTGTGGGCTACAAGCCGCAGGAAGTGGCGGTGGGCGAGCAGAGTACCATCAACGTGACGCTGGGCGAAGACAACCAGGAGCTGAACGAGGTGGTGATAACGGCGCTGGGCATCAAGAAAGACGCCCGCACCATTGGCTACACCACCCAGGACATTTCGGGCGCGCAGCTGGTGAAGGCCCGCGAGCCCAACCCCATCAACTCGCTGACCGGCAAAATCGCGGGCCTCACGGTGGCCCCCAGCGCCGAGCTGCTGGGCCGCCCGCAGCTGATTTTGCGCGGCACGTCCGAGATTTTGTACGTGGTGGATGGCGTGCCGGTGAACTCCGATACCTGGAACATCAGCGCCGACGACATCGAGACCTACACTGTGCTGAAGGGCCCTAACGCGGCGGCGCTCTACGGCTTTCGGGGGCGCAACGGGGCCATTATGATAACCACCAAGCGTGGCACCGGCGACAAGCGCCGCGTGGCCGTGGAGCTGAACAGCAGCACGCAGCTGCAATCGGGTTTTGTGGCCATTCCGGAGCGCCAGAATGAGTACGGCTTTGGCTCGAACTACCAGTATGCCTACACCAACAGCCTCTACGACGAGGGCAACGTGAA
This sequence comes from Janthinobacterium lividum, assembly GCA_050954845.1. Lineage (GTDB taxonomy): Bacteria > Bacteroidota > Bacteroidia > Cytophagales > Hymenobacteraceae > Hymenobacter. The sequence goes on along the minus strand of JBPBQK010000033.1, from coordinate 28,127 downwards.
CCGCCGCGCCAACATTTGGGGGCCGCGCTTTGAGGGGCAGCCGGTGCCGCAGTACGACTCGCCAGTGGTGAATGGCGTGCGCCAGGGCACGCCCTGGACGGCGCGGGGAGCCAACAATTTCCGCGATTTTATGGAGGCGGGCGTACTCTCGACCAACAACGTGTCGGTGTCGTCGAGCGGCGACAACTACGACGTGCGCTTGTCGATATCGAACAACTACCAGAAGGGCATGGTGCCGAATACGCGCCTCAATATCACCAACATGAACCTGAGTACGGGCGTGCATTTCAACGACCGCCTCAAGTTTGACGGGGCGCTGAATTTGAGCGTGCAGAACTCGCCCAACATTCCGCAAACCAGCTCGGGGCCGGAAAGCGAGACGTACATTTTTCAGGTGTATGGCTCGGCCTCGTGGTCGGTGAAGGACATGCGCAACTACTACCAGGGGCCGCAGGGCATACCGGGCCAGCAGCAGTACTACGCCGAGTACGGCCGCGGCAACAACCCCTATTTTGTGGCCTACGAATGGCTGTATGGGCATCAGAAAACCGACCTTTACGGCTACGGCCGCCTCAGCTACCAGTTGGCCAAAAACCTGAATTTGGCGTTGCGCTCGCAGGTGACGACCTGGAACCAGCTGCGCACCGAGAGCGTGCCCTACTCGGCCATCACCTACAAAACGCCCGACCTGCGCCAGGGCGACTACCGCGAAGACCGCCGCAGCCTGCTCGAAAACAACACCGACCTGCTGCTGACTTATAGCAAAGACCTGGGTAAAAACTTTACCCTGAGCGCGCTGGCGGGGGCCAACGTGCGCCTGTTCACCTATAATTCGAGTTGGGCGACGACCGACTTCCTCATCATTCCGGGGGTGTATAACTTCAGCAATTCGAAGAACCCGGTGCAGAGCTACCAGTTCAACTCGGACATGACGGTGCTGAGCGGCTACGCCACGGCCGACCTGACGTGGAAGAAGTTTGGCACGCTGGGCCTGACGGGGCGCTTTGACGAGTCGTCAACCCTAGACCCCAGCAACCGCACGTTCTTCTACCCCTCGGCGTCGCTGAGCACGGTGATTAACGACTACCTGCGGCTGCCCGAGGCCATCTCGTTTATCAAGCTGCGCGGGTCGTATGCGGCCGTGCGCAGTGCGGCCACTCAGTATTCTATTGGCTCGGCCTACCAGCAGGTAACGCTGAACCCGGTATCGAGCCTCATCGGCTATGGCTCCGAAGTAGTTACCTCCTACGACGGCCCCGGCTACCCCAACGGCAACCCGCTCTCGATTACCAAGTCGTACAACAACCTGCCGGCCGCCGGCCTGTCGGGCACGCTGGCCAACCCCAGCCTGAAGCCGGCGCTGAACTCCTCCTTTGAGTTTGGCTTCGATGCCAAGTTTTTGGGCAACCGCCTGGGGCTGGATGTCACCCACTTCATCACCGATGAGGGCAAACGCATCTACCAGCTGCCGGTGGCCTCTTCATCGGGCTACAATGCCCAGCTGGTGAACGCCTTGACTACCCGCCGCGCGGGCTGGGAAGTGGCCCTGACCGGCGCCGTGCTGGCCAACCCCACCGGCCTGAGCTGGGACGTGCTGGCCAACTGGAGCACTTACAAGGAAACGCTGAAGGACATCGGCTACAACAATGAGTCGAGCATCTACCTGGCGGGGCCAAACCACGTCTTCAACATCGGCGACCGCCTCGACGGCTACTACAGCTATAACTACCTGCGCAGCCCCGACGGGCAGGTGATTATTAATGGCACGACGGGCATTCCGCTGGTGCGCCCCTCAGGCACCAACAGCATGCAATTTATGGGCAATACCAACCCCGACTGGGTGTGGAGCGTGAACAACCGCTTTTCGTACAAGAACCTGAATTTCAGCTTCCAGTTTGATGGCCGGGTGGGCGGCGTAGTGCGCGACCAGGTATATGCCTACGCCCTGAACTCGGGCAACGCCACCGACCTGGTGCAGGGCGACCTCGGGGCCGCCCGCCTAAAGGAGTGGCAGAGCACCAGCCTGGGCACCAAGGCCCCCACGCCCGCCTACGTAGCCCCCGGCGTGGTAGTAAACAATGGCACCCTGCGCTTTGATGCCAACGGCAACATCGCCAATATGAACGAGCTGCAATTTGCCCCCAACGCCAAGGCCGTAACCGTGCAGACCTACGCCCAGGGCGTGTACAACAGCGGCATCGAAGAGCCCTACATGGTGAGCAAGACCTACGCCAAGCTGCGCGAGGTGGTGGTGGGCTACACCTTCAAGTTCAACGCCGAGCAGTCGCGCTTTATCAAGGGCTTCAACGTGTCGGTAGTGGGCCGCAACCTGCTCTATTTCGCGGCCCGCAAGGATTTTGACCTCGACCAGTACGGCCAGGGCTTCGACGCCAGCTCGCTCGGCACGCTTAAGAACCCCAGTTTGCAATCGGCAACGGTGCGCTCGTTCGGCTTGAATTTGAACGCTAGTTTTTAAAAGGGAGGCATCGCCGTTCTGGCGTGAGCGCCTCACCCCCCGGCCCCCTCTCCGAAAAGGAGAGGGGGAGCCTGACGACTCACCGACCATTGCTGACGTCAGCATACGGTCGGCTCCCCCTCTCCTTTTCGGAGAGGGGGCCGGGGGGTGAGGCGACACGCTAGGGAGCACCTGACAAAATCCCTTCTTACAGCATCCAATACCATGAAATATACCAGCTTACCTTTCCTGGCGCTCGGCCTGGGCCTCGCCGCCGCTGGCTGCAAGTCGCTCGACTCGCAGCTGCCTAACCCCAACGTGGCCACCGGCGACAGCGCCGTGCCGCCCTCGCTGCTGCTGCCGCGCATCGAGTTTGACCTCTACAACAACGGCGACGGCGGCCCCTTTACGCAGGTGCAGCGCTGGAACCAGTACGTGATTTCCAACGACGTGTACTACGGCGGCCAAAACCAGTACAACTGGACCAACACGGCCTCGCTCTACGGCATTCTGCGCAACGTGAACCTGATGGACACGAAGGCCGTGCAGCAGTTTGGCACCAAGCAGAACCCCTACAGCGCACTGGCCAAGTTTTTCCGGGCCTACATCTACCTCTGGCAGGCGCAGCGCGTGGGCGACACGCCCGCCTCGCAGGCCGGCCAGGGCCTCACCAACCTCACGCCCGCCTACGACACCCAGAAGGCCGTGTACGCCCGCAGCCTGGCCATGCTCGACACCGCCAATACCCTGCTCGGCGGCTCGCTGACGGGGGCTTACAGCGGCAGCATCTACTACCCCACTACCGCGCAGTGGCGCCGGGCCATCAACAGCTACAAGCTGCGCGTGCTCATCAGCCTCAGCAAGCGGGCGGCTGATAACGCCGATTTGCAGATTCCGCAGCAGTTTGCCACCATCGTCAATAACCCCGCGCAGTACCCGCTGCTGGCCAGCAATGCCGACAACTGGAACTTCGCCTTCAACTCGGCCTACAACACCTACCCGCACACCCCCAACGACGCCAACAACCAGCGCCAGAACATCGGCTCGGCCTACCTGGGCCTGACCACGACCAGCCAGGACCCGCGCACCTTTGTGGTGGCCACGCCGGCCCCGGCGCAGCTAGCGGCCGGCAAGCAGCCCGGCGACTTCACGGCCTACGTGGGCAGCAGCCCCGCCCTGGGCATCAGCGACCTTACTACCAATTCCAGCGCCGGCCAGTACTCGTTTACCAATGCCCTGCGCTACTACGCGTCGGTGGCCGGCCCCGAGCCCTACACCGTTTTGGGCTACGCTGAGCAGAATTTCAACATCGCCGAAGCCATCAACCGGGGCTGGGTGCCGGGGGCGTCGGCGTCGGCGTACTACCTGCGCGGCATCAATGCCTCGCTCGATTTCTACGGCCTCACCGAGGGGCAGGTGCTCACGATTGGCAACGTGTCGGGCACGCGCCTGGGCACGGCTACCGTTGCGCGCACCGCCTTTTTGGCCAATGCCAACGTGGTGTATAAGGGCGACAACGCCGACGGCCTCGAGCAGATTCTCAACCAGAAATACGTGGCTTTCTTCCAGAACTCGGGCTATGAGGCCTTTTATAACTGGCGCCGCACTGGCCTGCCGCGCACCTTCGTGAGCACGGGCGGCGGCATCAATGGCAGCGGCCGCATTCCGCGCCGCTGGCAGTATCCGGTGGATGAGCAGACCTATAACTCAACCAATTATCAATCGGCGGTGCAAACGCAGTTTGGCGGGGCCGATGACCTGAACCAGGATACCTGGCTCACGAAATAAGCTATTCTGAACGGGCAGTAGGGTGCGGGGCTTGTCCCCGCCCGGCGTCTGGGTGGGCCGCGCTTTTGCTCAACAACGATGGGCGGGGGCAAGCCCCGCACCCTACTGCGCATTTGAAAATCGCTCTTAAAGTTTTCTCATGAAAAAGCTTCTCCTCCTCCTCGCCCTCACTACCCCGGCCCTGGCCCAAACAGCCCAAACCGACACGGTCGTTTTCAACCCCAAGCGCGCTGTGGCGCTGCAAGGCGGCAGCAACTTCCGCGACCTGGGCGGCTACCCGGCCGCCGGCGGCAAGCACGTAAAATGGGGCCACATCTACCGCTCGGCCGACATTAGCAAGCTGACGGACAACGACCTGCTTGCCCTGCAAAGCCGCCATGTGGCCCTGGTGTGCGACCTGCGCGGCCCCCAGGAATACGCCCAGGCCCCCGACCGCCTGCCCACCGGGGCCAAGCGCATCGAGCTGCCCGCGGGCAGCGAAAAAATAGACCCGCGCCTGCTGAGCGGCGGGGCCAAAACCCTCAACCGCGACTCGCTGATGCGCGCCGTGTACACCAACACTAGCTTCTTCCAGGCCAAGTACAAGCCCATGTTTGATGAGCTGCTGGCGCTGCCCGGCGGCGAGGCGCTGCTCTTCCACTGCTCGGCGGGCAAGGACCGCACCGGCATCGGGGCGGCGCTGGTGCTGTCGGCGCTGGGCGTCGACCGGCAGACGATTATCAAAGACTACGCCGCCACCGACGTGTACTGGCAGGTGGGCCGCGAGCAGCAATTGCAGCGCATGACCCAGGCCGGCATGTCGGCCCAGGCGGTAGATGCCGTGCGCCCCCTCATGGCCGCCAACCCGGCGTATCTGGCCGGCACGTTTGCGTCTATCGACAAGCAGTATGGCTCGGTAGATAAATACCTGGCCACAGAAATGGGTTTGACGCCCAAGAAGCTGGCCGCGCTGCGAGCCAAGTACTTGACGAATTAAGAACGAAATTAAAACGTCGGGTCATGCTCATCTGGCGGCCACGCAGTGAAGCATCTTGGCCGCTTCTGCCGCGCCGTTCAATGAAGCGGCCAAGATGCTTCACTGCGTGGCCGCCAGATGAGCATGACGACCGTTTTTCAGTTGCAATTAAAATTTACGTGAAAAGATTTTCGATTACCCACGCGGCGTTGCTCGCCGCTGGCCTGCTCCTCAACGGGCCAACTGCCTTCGCCCAAAACCGCCCTACGCCCAAGCTGCTGGTAGGCATCATGGTCGACCAGATGCGGCCCGACTACCTCACCCGCTTCGGCCCTGATTTTGGGCCAGATGGCTTCAACCGGCTGCGGCGCGAGGGCCTAGAGTGCCGCAACACGCACTACAACTATATCCCGACCGTGACCGGGCCCGGCCACACCAGCGTGTACACCGGCACCACGCCGCGCTACCACGGCATCGTGGGCAACTCGTGGTACGACCGCCGCCTGCGCCGCGACGTGTACTGCACCGACGACAGCACCGTGCAGCTCGTGGGCCCGGCCACTAAGGGCATGGGCGTATCGGCCCGCAACCAGCTGAGCACCACGCTCGGCGATGAACTCAAAATGACCTACGGCGGCCGCAGCCGCGTGCTGGCCATGTCGTTGAAAGACCGGGCCTCGGCCCTGCCCGCCGGGCACATGGCCGATGGCGCATTCTGGTTTGACACGGGCACGGGCAGCTTCATTTCGAGCACGTACTACGTGCCCCAGCTGCCGGGCTGGGTCGCCGATTTTAATGCCCAGAAGAAGGCCGATGCCTACCGCCGCCAAACCTGGACGCCCCTGCGCGGCCCCGAAGCCTACCGCAACAGCCTGCCCGACTCGAACCGCTACGAGCGCATTTTCAAGGGCAAAACCGCCGCTACGTTTCCCTACGACCTTTCCAAACTCGCTCCGCTCAACCCGCCCGCCTATGAAGGCATTTACACCTCGCCCTTCGGCAACAGCCTGCTCACCGACCTCGCCCTGGCCGCCCTGCAAAGCACCGACCTGGGCCGCGACGACGTGCCCGATTTGCTGGCCATCAGCTACTCTAGCCCCGATGCGGTGGGCCATACCTTCGGGCCGCTTTCCAAGGAAGAAAACGACCTGTACCTGCGCCTCGACCTGGAAATAGCCCGCCTGCTGCAAGCCCTGGATAAGACCGTGGGCAAGGGCAACTACGCCGTATTCCTGACTGCCGACCACGGCGCGAGCGAGGTAACCCAGTACCTGGCCGACCACCAGGCCCCGGTGGGGGCCTTCGACAAAGCGGCCGTAACCAAGGCGGCCGGTGCCTTTCTCACGGTGCAGCTTGGCCCCGGCCAGTGGCTGGAAACCGAGCGCAACAACATGTATTACCTCAACCGCCCGCTCATTGCGCAGCGCAAGCTGGAGCTAGCCCGCGTGCAGGCGCTGTTGGCCGAGTTTTTGCGCGACCAGCCGGGCATTGCGCAAGTCAATACCACCACCCAGCTGCTCACCAGCAGCTCGGGCGCGGCCCTCGAAACCCGGCTGCAAAACGGCCTCTACTACCCGCGCTTCGGCGATGTGCGCTTCGAGCTGCTGCCCGGCTGGACGGGCGAAATTGGCGTGGGGGCCAGCCACGGCACCGGCTACGCCTACGATACTCACGTGCCGCTGCTGTGGTTCGGCATGGGCATTCCGGCGGGCGTCAGCTACGCGCCCCACACCATCACCGATATTGCGCCCACGGCCGCTATGCTCCTGAATAGCAAGCTGCCCAGCGCCTGCACCGGCCAGCCCATCGTGGAGGTGCTGGCCGGCAGCGCCCCCGCCGCCAAAGCCCCGCGGCGCTAAAATGGCCCCCAAGCAAAGAGCACCCCGCGTAGCCTAACGCTGCGCGGGGTGCTCTTTGCTTGGGGGCCATTTTAGGCTAGGCCACGCTACCTCTCTGCTGCCTTTGCAGCCTGCAAGGCCTGCGTATGGGAGCAGCAAGCTGCCTGGCTTAGCACTGAGTAGCCGCAAAACGGCCGCATCAGCTGCCTCAACCCAGGGTGGGTTACTGCGCCTCTAGCTTGGTGAGCGTGAGGTAATACTTGGTGGTGTCGCCGGCCGCCGTACCGGGCCGCTGGTGGTAAACACCACTAAAAATGACTTTTCGCCCAATGTGCGTAAAGGGCATTGGCAACGAGTCGCAGACGACGCCAACGTCGATGCCGCTTGTGCTGCCTTGGCGGTCGGCAAAGATGGCATAGTTGCGGCTGACGAACTCGGCGCGCACAGTGCCTGCCACGTCCGTGACCGATTTAACAGCAGCCCCAGCTTCGGCACAGTGGGAAGCTGGCAAGGGCTCATCAGCATTGGACTGGCAGCCGGTGACAAAACCGAGTAGCAGACTGCTAACTAAGCAGGTACGCAGGAAAAAAAGCATGGCAGGAAAAAAGAATAAAGGTTCGGCGGCATGACCGCTCGCCTTTGCCAATGGTTGCACCGCGCCGCTATGCCACGCTGCACCAAAAGGGCTACGTGGTGGAAGTACCCAGCAATTTTGCCAAGGCCTACCAGAAAGTCAAGCGCTACCGCTGTGGGCTGGTCTATTGCCGCGCCCTGCGGCTAGCAAAGCCCCGCCCCGGCCGATAAGGTCAGCGTAGCCTCGCCACCAGGCTAGCGGTGGCTTTTCTGGGCGAGCGGCTGACCTGGCACGCGGGTATGGGCCCATTGCTCAGCAGCAGCGGCACGCTAGTCCTGGTTTGGGGATGAGGCTACGCGGGGCCGCCGCCTCAGAATACGCGCCGCATTTTGTGGTACCAGCCGGTGCCCCGGTAGTAGTTCGGCGCGTCGTCGAGCACGTCGGTGGCATTCCAAGTGTAAGGCAGCGATATTTTCTCCCAGCCAGCGGCCAGCGCTACCTGCGCTGGGCCCAGCGCCGCCGAGTCTTAGACAGTACCAACGCCAACTGGCGTTTCGTCGGCGGGGCGGGCGGGCCAATGCTCGCCTGCCCCGCCGAGTGGCCTATAGGCATTCATACCAACTGGTGGCTTGCTCATGCTGCAAGTAAGGCTGCGCGCTGCCTCGGTGGCAGCCCTGGGCTGGGTAACCTACCAACCTGACGCGGTTTTAGAAGCCCGTTAGCTTGTGGTACTTATGCCTACTGCTTTGCCGGGGCTACTGGCGTAGGGGCGGGTTTGCTATCGCGCAGCATCTTGTTGCCCAGGGTTTTGGTACTGTTCACTACCTTGGGGCCTTTGTAAGCGGCAGCGCGCTGGTCGGCGGTTTGGCGCTCGGTGGCGGCTTTGTTGGTGGTGTTTACCGGCTGCGAGGTGACTTTGGGCAGCGACTGGGCCTGGGCCGTTAGCAGCAGGGCGGCGAGGGGCAAGCTGCCGGCCAGGGCGCGAAATATATTCATGAGGTGGGAGACTTAGTAAGTGAATCGAATATTTTACTAATCAGCCTATTAAATCTGCACAAAGCCTATTGCCTGCAAGGCCACCAAATCGGTTTTGCGGGCGGTGCCGGTCAGCACTACGCCCGTGGGGCAGGTGCAGGCCGTACAAATGGCCATGGGGCCGGCCGTGCTCACGGTGAGGGGAAAGGTGGTTACTCCTTTGGCCTTGATGTAGGCCACGGCGGCATCTCGGAGCTGCTGATTGCCGGTGGTAAGACCCCAGGGGTCAGCGCATTGGGTTTGGGCATAGCTGACCTGCACCGCATCGGGGTCGGGCTCGGTCGTAGATTTTTTGCAGCTAGCCCCGGCAAAGGTGCACAGGCCGCTCAGCAGCCAAATAGTTAGTCGACGTGATTTCATAAACGCAAGAAAAGGCCTAGCAATAATACGATGGCTACCGGCTGCGCGCAATGGCCAGGCTGGCGCAGCCCGCCCCGCCCGCCCTCCTAAGCGTGCAGCAGCAGCAACACCACCGACAGCACCGTGCCGTGGGCCCGAAAATACGTGCGCAAAAACTTGAGCGCGTGCGTCATCTGCGTTTCCACGCTTTTCACCGAAATATTTAGCTCTTTGGCAATGCCCGCGTAGGACAGGCCCGCCTGCCGGCTCAGCACAAACACCTGCCGGCGCTTGGGCGGCAGCTGCGCCAGGGCCGACTGGTAGAGCGCCTCCAATTCGGCGTATTCCAGCTGTTGCGTGGGCGAGTCTTCCGTGATGAGCCGCGCCTCTTGGTAGTCCTCAAAAGTCCAGGAGCGCTGTAGTTGCAGCTGCTTGAGCACCGCGTGGTAGGCGCAGGTGTAGAGGTAGGTTTTGAAGATAATGCCTTCGTCGAACTCGTGCCGCCGCGCCCACACCTTCAAAAAACAGTCCTGCACCACTTCCTCCGCGTCGGCCTGCAACTTTAGGTAGCCATAGGCAAAGCGGCACAGCCTTGGGGCGTACAAGGCGAATAACTCGTTGAATGCCTGGGGCTGGCTTTCGCGCAGCCGGGCCAGGCAGGCAGCATCAGAAAATTCTCGGGAGACTCGCAAGGAACGGTAACTGCTAGGGCAACGAGTAATTATTAAAGATAGAGAAAGAAGTGAATACTCACTTTCCTGTACTATCCTGTTAAAAAAAAATTCTATTCTGCCTTAAGGGTAAGCGCTGGTTATTGGCTTTTACTACCCAGAAAAGCCGCTCACCAGACCCACCCTATGGCAGAAATTGACTTTGACGCGTGCATGCGCTACGTGCGGGGCGAATCGCCGCTGGCCGAAGCCAAAGCGGTACGCGCCTGGCTAAAAGAGCCCGCCAACAAGCTAACAGCCCAGCACTGGATGGGCCGGCACATGGCCACGCTGGAAGCTGACGAGCAAGCAGTTGACCCAGCGCCGTTTAATTACGCGGGCATGCAGGCCACACTGGGCCGCCAACTGGGTTTTGACGTGCCACCCGCCGTAGCGCGCCCGGCCGCCCGGCGGCGCTGGGCCATGGCGGCCGCCATCGCAGGCATCGCCGCCGGGGTAGGTGGCGGCTTGTATTGGCAGCAGCACGCGCCGCCGGGCGCGGTGGCCACGCGGCGAGCGGCGGCCCCTGCCATTCAGTACGCCACGGGCAATGGCCAGACCCGCGTAGTGCAGCTGCCCGACGGCTCCACCGTCACGCTGAACGCGAATTCTACCCTGCGCTACGCTGCCGGGTGGAGCCCAACTACGCCCCGCGAGGTGTAGCTCAATGGCGAAGCGTATTTCTCGGTCAAGCACTTAGCTAACCACCAGCGCTTTCGGGTGCACACCAGCGGCAACTTCAACGTGGAGGTGCTCGGCACCAAGTTCACCGTGTACCGGCGGCACGCGCAGGAGCGGGTGGTGCTGCTTTCGGGCCAGGTGCGGGTCGATTTTCACGACCAGCACCAGACCGATGTTATCCTGAAGCCCGGCGAGCTGCTGCAAACCGCCGATGCCCAGCCCCGGCAGGTGGTGCACAAAACCGTGCGCGCCCCCACCTACGCCGCCTGGAAAGACAGCCGCCTGGTGCTCGACGACCTACCTATTGCCGACCTGGCCACCCAGCTACGTGACACCTACGGAGTAGAAGTCGTGGTGCTGGACTCGGCTCTGCGCCGCCAAACCATCACGGGCACGGTGCCGCTAGGCGACTTAACCCTGCTGTGCCAGGCTTTGCGCGCCTCCTTCAATATCAAGGTCGAGCGCCGGGGCCCGCGCATTCTGCTCTCTTCGCTTTAAGGTTCTCCCATCCATTTTCCCACCCCTTCTCCTATGCCCCCACTGTCTACCCGCCTCACTGGGCCCTTTGCGCGCCGGGCCACCGCCACCGCCGCGGCCAGCCTGCTTCTATACCTACCTGCTGCTGAGGCTTCTGCGCAGCTGCTAGCATCTACCCAATCCCCCGCCCAGGAGCGCCCGGCCCCGGCGCAAACGGTGCAGCTTAAGGAGCTGCTCGGGCAGTGGGAAAAGCAATACCACACCACCATTGTCTACAAAACCGACCTGGTGCGCAACAAGACGGCCGTGGTGCAAACCAGCGCCGGCAGCCTGGAAGAGTTGCTTGCCAGCGTCTTGCCGCAGGTGGGGCTAAGCTTTCAGAAGCTGCGCGCCGACTACTACGTCATCGTAAAATCGACGCCGGGCAGTGCGCTGCCGAGCAAAGCAACCCCCATATCGGGCCACGTGACGCAGGCCAACGGCGTAGCCTTGCCCGGCGTGACGGTGGTCGTGAAAGGCACCACAACCGGCATCTCTACCGATGCCAATGGCAACTTTTCGCTGGACGTGCCGGAGGGCGCTACCCTCACATTTTCCTTCGTGGGCTACGTCACTCAGGAGGTGGCAGTGAGTGGGCAAAACCCCTTGACTATCACGCTAGTGGAAGACACCAAGGCGCTGGACGAAGTAGTGGTAGTGGGCTACGGCACGGTGCGCAAGCGCGACCTGACCGGCTCGGTCTACACCGTAAAGTCCGACGACATTCTGAAAACGCCCACCCATAATGCCGTGGAGGCCCTGCAGGGCCGGGTGCCGGGGGCTGATATCACCCGCACGTCGGGCGCGGCCGGGGCCAACTCCAACATTCTCATTCGCGGCACGCGCTCCATTAATGGGGCTAATAATGGGCCGCTGATAGTGATTGACGGGTACCAGGGGGGCAATATCAGCGATTTGAACCCGAATGACATCGAGAGCATTGAGGTGCTGAAGGATGCGTCTTCGACGGCCATTTACGGGGCGCTGGGGGCCAATGGCGTGCTCATCGTGACGACCAAGCGCGGGGCGGCCGGCAAGGTGCAGGTGGCTTACAACGGCTATTATGGCGTGAACGACTACCAGTTTCCGGCCTCGCGCACTGGCGACGACTACCTGGCCCTGCGCCGCGAAGCCTGGCGCGCCACCGGCGACTGGGCCAGCCCCGCCGACGATGCCAAAATCTTCACTGACCCCGGCGAATACGCCGCCGTGCAGGCCGGGCAGTGGGTCGATTGGGTGGACCTAGTGAAGCACCGGGGCACCCAGCAGAGCCACGCGGTATCGCTGCGGGCGGGCTCCGACAAAACCAAGATATTCAGCTCGTTGGGTTACTTCCGGGAGGAAGGCATGCTGCGCAATAACAACTACAACCGTTTCAGCGCCCGCCTCAACGTTGACCAGACTATCAGCAAGGTGTTCAAAGTGGGCTTGCTGAGCCAGGTGAATTACTACCAGCAAAACGACCGCCAGAATCCGTTGGGGCAAGCCACCCAAATCAGCCCGCTGGGCGTGCCCTACAACCCCACGACCGGCGAAATCAACACCTACCCCATCGCCGCCGACCTCACGCGCATCAGTCCGCTGGCCGACGAGCGCGGCCCCTACGTGGCCGTCGACAACACGCTGCGTACCAACGTAATTGCCAACGGCTACCTGGAGGTGACGCCCCTCAAGGGCCTCACTTTCCGGTCGAACTTCGGGTCGAATATCGACTTCCGGCGGCGCGGCATCTACAACGACCGCACGGCCCTGAGCCAGGCCAACAACCGCACGGCCGTGGCCTCGACCGAGAACACGTTCAACCGGTTTATCAACTGGGATAACATCTTGACCTACAGCCGCGAGCTGGGCAAGCACACGGTCACGCTCACGGGCATTACCAGCTATATCCGCAGCGACGTGGACAATACCTACGCCAGCGGCACCAACCAGCTGTTGGCCTCGCAGCTGTTCTACGACCTAAGCTCGACCAGCACGGCCGTCACGCGCACGCTGCTCTCGCCCTATGTGGGCTCCAAAAACATGGCCTACGCCGCCCGCCTCAACTACAGCTACGCGGGGCGCTACCTGCTCACGGTGAGCGGGCGCTACGACGGCGCTTCGCGCCTGGCTGAGGGCAATAAGTGGGACTTTTTCCCGTCGGTGGCTTTGGGCTGGAACATCTCGGATGAGGCCTTTTTGCGCGATGCGCGCTGGCTGTCGCAGCTGAAGCTGCGCGCCAGCTACGGCGTGTCGGGCAACTACTCCATCTCGCCCTACGGCACGCAGAGCGTGCTGGCGGCCAGCTCGCGCATGAGTTTTGGCGAGGTGCCGGCCCAGCAGTACCAGTTTCAGCCCACCGTGGGCAACCCCAATCTGGGCTGGGAAAAGTCGGCGACGCTAAACGTGGGCCTGGACGTGTCCGTGTTTAATAACCGCCTCACCGCGACGGTGGACGTGTACAATACCAACACCTCGGATATTCTGCTACTACGCCCGCTGCCCTTGTCGTCGGGTGTGGGGCAGGTGTATGAGAACATCGGGGCCACGCGCAACCGGGGCGTGGAGGTGGCCATTACCTCGCAAAACGTTGTTACGGACAAGGTTAGGTGGACGACCACGCTCACATTTTCGCGCAACAAGGAAGAAATTACCAAGCTGATTGACGACCGCGACATCATTGCCACCGGCACTCCCGAAACCAGCTCGCTGCTGCTTGGCCGGCCCATTAGCTCGTTTTATACCTACCAAAAGCTTGGCATCTGGCAGACCAGCGAGGCCGACGAGGCGTCCAAGTATAAGATTGGCAACTATGCCTTTAAGCCCGGCGATATCAAGCTGGCCGACCTCAACGGCGACTTCACTTTTAATGCCAGCGACCAGACTTACATCGGCTCGACGGTGCCCAAGTGGGTGGCGGGTTTACAAAACACGGTTAGCTACCGCGGCTTCGATTTGAGCATCCTGGCGCTGGCCCGCTACGGGCAATTTATCAATGCGCAGTTTTTGGGGCGCTACAACCCGGCGGGCACCGGCAACGGCCCGGCCATCATCGACTATTGGACGCCCGAAAACCCGACCAATGACTTCCCGCGTCCGCGCCGCGGCACCACGCTCAGCTCGTACCAGGGCTACACCGGCTACCAGGCTTTGAATTTCGTGGATGGCTCGTTCTTCAAGATTCGGACGGTGACGCTGGGCTACAACCTGCCGAAATCTATTGCCGGCAAGGCTTTGCTGGAGAATGCCCGCGTGTACGTGACGGGCTCCAACCTGCTGATTCTGACCAAGAGCGGCCTCATCAAAAACTACGACCCTGAGCGTGGCGGCGACGAATCGACGCCGCTGAGCCGGCAGGTAGTAGTTGGCCTAAACCTGGGTTTTTAACGCATAACCTCACCCCCCGGCCCCCTCTCCTTGGGGAGAGGGGGAGCCAACCGCCCACAGGCGCATCCGAACGTCAGAAAGACGTCAGGCTCCCCATCTCCCCAAGGAGAGGGGGCCGGGGGGTGAGGTAAACGCGCCTGCTTACAACGACAATCAACTTCCCACCCAATACCATGAAAAACTTATCAAAAACCAGCCTGGGACGCGTGCTGCTAATCGGCACCCTGGGTTTGGCCGCCTGCAATAACCTCGACGAATACAACCCCTCCAACGCCACCGCCGACACCGTGTGGAGCACCCCCGAAGGCTTCGTGACGGCCGTGAACGGGGCCTACTCCGAGCAGCGCTCGTGGTATGGCAAGGAGGACGGCGAATTTATGGCCGAGTCGGGCACCGACTTGTGGTTTAACCGCGACAAAAACACCTACGCCGGCCAGCTTACGCAGTACGCCGGCCTCACGCCCTTGCAGGGCAACCCCAACCGCGCCGCCTGGGTGGCGCTCTGGAAGGCCATCAACGTGTGCAACGCGGGCATCAACCGCATCGGCGACGCGGGCTTTACCAATATGACCGACCGCAACCAGCGCGAGGGCGAATTGCGCTTTTTGCGCGCCTTTTACTACTGGCACGTAGTCGAAACCTGGGGCGGCGTGATGCTGCGCACCGATGAAACCAAGGAGCCGGTGCTCACGGCCACGCGCAGCTCGGTGCCGGCTTTTTATGATTTGATTATCAGTGATTTGAAATTTGCTGCCGCCAACTTGCCCGTGAGCTGGGGCAACGAGTACAGCCGGGCCTCGCGCAAGTCGGCGATGGGCTTTTTGGCCCGCGCTTATTTGTCGCGCGCCTACTACGGCACCGGGGCCGATGCGCAGCAGTACTTCACCTTGGCCCGCGACGCGGCCAACGAGGTGATTACCAAGAAAGGTGACCTGCAAGTGGATTTGCGCGCCAACTACGCCGACCTCTGGAACCCGGCCAACAACAAAACGCTGGGCCGCCCCGGCGGCGAGGCGCTGTACGTGGTCAGCAACTCGGTGAACCCCGGCCTGAACTACGACGACAATGGCAACCGCCTGTTTCACGTTTTCCAGACGCAGTATAGCAACCGGCCGGGCCTGGAGCTGACGCTAAACTACGGCTACGAAAACAACCGCCGTCTCATGCCCACGCTCACGCTGCTTGACCTCTACGATGACGTGCGCGACAGCCGCTACGAGGGCTCGTACCAGGAGGTGTGGCTGGCCACCAAAGCCTACACCTGGACCGCCGCCGACGCCACCACCTACGCCAAAGACCCGACCGTGGTGGGCAAGCAAATCCGCATCGGCGACACGGCAATGGTGATTACCAAAAAAGCCATCCCGACCAAGCGCACCAAAAACTACGTGGTATTCGACCGCAACGACGTGTATTTGCCCGACCGCACCATTCGCAACGGCCTGAACTTCGTGACGCTGCGCAAATTTCAGGACCCCGACCGCACGCTGCCTTCGGTGCAGGCCGGCACCAAAGACGTGGTCGTGATGCGCCTGGCCGAGGTGTACCTAATTTCGGCCGAGGCCGAAAATCAGCTCGGCAACAACGCCGCGGCGGCCGCTATGCTAAACGTGCTGCGCACCCGCGCCGCCAAGAAAACCCCCGTCAATTACACCGCCGCTTTGCAGGTAACGGCCAGCCAGATTACGCCCGATTTTATTCTCGATGAGCGGGCCCGCGAACTGGCCGGCGAGAACCTGCGCTGGTTCGACGTGAAGCGCATGAAGGACGGACCCAGCTTTGTCAATTATATCAAGCAGCGCAACCCCGACATTACGCTGGTGCAGGATTTTCACCGGCTGCGGCCCATTCGGCAAGAGGAGCTGAACGCGCTGCTGAATGGGAATGACTTTGGGCAGAATCCCGGCTATTAGCTAGTCACCCATAGCTAATAGCCTAAACGTGTGCGCCTCCCGCTCGGTCCTTTCTCTTTGGAGATGGGCCGGGCGGGAGGCGCACACGCTAACACGGCACTAGCCCCGCAAGTTGGGCGCGGGCTGGTAGGCTCGTTTGGCTCCGCCGCCATCGAGCAAAATGAGCTAAGCAGCGGGTCCACGAGCGTAATCCACGCCGGCCCATTGTATTTTAGTCGGAATCAGTAAGCTAAAAGGAGTGTTCAACTAACTTGCCGGCTATTGGAGCTGTTGTTGTGTTTCGGTAGGCGGCCAGCTGCCGAAAGCAACGAAGCACTAGCTACTTGGCAAAGCACGGCCTTATTGACTACTAACAAGCTGCTTCACCTGTTATGAATCCCTTGAATCAGGAAGACGAGATGCTGGCCGAAATCGGCGCGTTTACGGCCCTCTTGCACCAGCAGGGGCCGCACGGGGCCTTAGAATATCTCAATCGGCGCACGCCCCACCGCTACACGGGTTTGTTTCGCTTCGACAATGATATCCTGCGCAACGAGCTGCTCTTCGACCGCAATCAATCTACTGTGCGCCAAGGCCTTGATGTGCCAATGGCCGCCACTTACTGCTCGTTGGTAGGCCGGCAGGAAGCCCCCGTCAACATCTTGGACGCCGCCGCCGACCCGCTGGCGCAGGAAATAGAAACGCCGGTTATCTCCTACTGCGGCGTGCTCATCCGCGACGACCACGGCCGGGCCTACGGCACGCTGTGCCACTACGATATGCAGCGCTGCCAGGAGCGCACCACCGATTTGCCGCTGCTCTCGGCCGCCGCCCGGCTGCTGTATCAGCACCTGCACGCCGACCCGGCGACTGCCCGAGCAGTCTGACGAATAGCTTCCCGGCAGTGGGCGCGCTCACTTATGGGGGCGGGGCTCGGCGGGCAGCGGGCCGGCCACCCAGCGCTGCTGCGTGCCCCAGGCTGTATTGGGGGTGTCGCTCGCTTCGAAAACCAGCGTGCCACCCAGCGCCAGCTCCTGGTGTGTGAGCCAGTTGCGCAGCAGCGGCCGGCCATTGAGGCGGGCGCTTTGAATGTAGCGGCGGTCAGGGCCGTAGTTCTCGACCTGAATAACCAGTGGCTTTTTAGCTGCCACCTGCAAGGTAACCTGCTGAAACAGGGGCAGATTGAGGTAGTACACCGGCTCGCCTACGCAGGCGGGCATCAGGCCGCTGGCGGCCAGCACGTACCAGGCCGACATGGCCCCCGCGTCGTCGTCCATGGTGCGGAGGTAGGCCTGCGGCTGGTTTTGGTAAATGCGCCCGATGTAGGGGTCGATGCCCCGGCTGTTGTCGTTGAAATAGTGCTGCACCACGGTGTCGGCCGCCAGTTGGTGCATCAGCGCCTGCGATTTCCAGGGCTGCTGGGTGGCGTTGTAGAGCGTGGGGGCTTGCAAATCGGTTTCGTTGGCGTGGTTGTAGTAGTCGCCCGCAAAAAACGCATCGAGCTGCTGCCGGAAGCTTTCCTCGCCGCCCATCAACTCCTGCAAGCCGCGGATGTCGAAGGGAGCGTTCCAGCGGTACTGCCAGATGGTGCCCTGGTAGAGGCCGCGGGCCGGCAGCCGGTCCACGTCGGGCTGGGTCATATCCTGGAAGTCCTTGCGCCAGTACGTTTTATAATCCAGCGCTTTGGCTTGGTACTGGGCGCTCAGCGGCTTGTCTTTCAGAATGCCCAGCACCTCGCTCAGCGCCCAGGCATCGTACGACGACTCCAGCGCCTTGTCGGGGTGAGTGTAATCGAGCCGCTGGGCCTCGGCAATAAGCGAATCGCGGATGCCAGCCAAATCCACGGCGTAGCCCTTGCGGTAGGCATCGAGCAGCACCACGCCGGCGTGCTCGGTGCGCACGGTGGGCGAGGGCTCGTGCGGCGTCGCAAAGTTTTTCTTGCCAAAGCGGTACAGGTTGGTTAGCGAAGTGGCGATGTCTTGAAATTCAGTCGGATAGACTAGCGAAAGCAGCGGCAGCTGGGTGTGGTAGTTGTCCCACACGGCCCAGCCGTTGTAGATAGGCCGCGTGGTGCGTTGCAGCGAGTTGTCGATGGCCCGGTAGCTGCCATCAGGCTCCGACACCACGTAGGGCGATTGCAGCGTGCGGTAGAGCAGTGAGTAAAACAGGCGCTCGCGGGCGGGCTCGCCCTGCACGCGCACCCGGCCCAGCAGCTGGTTCCAGGCCTGCGCGCTGGCCTGCCGCACCTGGGCAAATGAGTGGCCCGCCTGGCCCTGCACCGTGGCGCGGGCCGCCGCCACGCTCACCGACGAAAACGCCACCCGCACCTCCACCTCGGCCGCGCCGGTGCCGGGCAGGCGGGCCAGCAGCTGGTGCGCGCCCGCCGGCTCCCACTGCACCGGCTCACTGATTTCGAGGTAGTAATAGAGCCGGTAGGCACCCGCGCCGCAGGTGGTGCCCGCCTCCAGCCAGCCGCTGAGCGCGGGGCCCGCCGGGGTGTGCTCCTCCCCGCGAAAGCCGTTGGCGAACGAAAAGCTGAGGTCGAGCAGCAGGCCCCGCGCCGCGCCGGCCGGAAAGTAATAGCGGTGCAGCCCAAAGCGCTGCGCCACCGTGAGCTCGGCCCCGATGCCGTTGGCAAACGTGACGCCGTAGTAGCCCGGCGTGGCGTGCTCGGTCTTTTTCAGCAGTTCGGTTTGCGCGGGGTCGGCACCCAGAAAAGGCTTCACCAGCAGGTTGCCGCCCGCGCCCTGGCAGCCCGCCCCCTCAAAGCGCGTGTGCGTGAAGCCCCGAAACGTGCGGGCCAGGTGCTCGTAGCCGGTGTGCAGGTTGGGGTAGGTCTGCGGCCCCAAACTCAGCATGCTAAACGGGTAAGACGCCGCCGGCGACAGCTGCCCGTGGTCGCCGGAAGAACCCAGAAATACGTTGACTTGCTCGGCCGGCGTTTGGGCCAGCGTGGGCAAAGCAAGCCAAGTTAAAAGCAACAGGCACACGTAGTTTTGCATAAGTCAAATTGCATTTATAAGCTGGTGTAGAACGCCGTTGCAAACAGGCCGCAAGTAGCAAAGGTGAGTACGCCCCGCTTTCGCTTCTGCCCTATCCTCTGCCGGCCCGCGGCCCGGAAGTAATTTAGGCTTGTTCTTAAATTAAGAAAAACGAAAAAACGGGTCATGCTTCACTGCGTTCAGCATGACCCGTTTTTTCGTTTATAAGCCTTTTAATTTGGGGGAAAGTCTGCTTTCTGGCAGAATCTACTGCCCATGCACGACTCCCTGCTGCTAACCATCCGCCACTTTATTGCCCTGGCCCCGGCCGAGGAAGACCTTATCCGGCAGTGGTTTGTGCCCGAGGCGTTGCCCAAGGGCGGCTTCTTTCTGCGGCCCGGCGAGGTGAGCCGCAAAGTTGGCTTTGTGCTGCAAGGTGTATTTCACAATTTTCAGAGCCGCGATGGCCAGGAGCTAACGTACTACTTCGGCCGCGAGCAGGAGTTTATTGGCGACTACGAGAGCTTTTTGCCCGCCCGGCCCGCCACGCACGGTATCCAGGCTTTGGAGGAAGCCCGCCTGCTGACCATCACCCACGACAACCTCCAGCGGCTCTACCGCGAAGTGCGCGAAGGCGAGCGCTTCGGCCGCCTCATGGCCGAGGCCTTGTTCGTGGACGTGCTGCGCCAGCTCACCTCCTTTTACGAGGACACGCCCGAGCAGCGCTACGCCCGCTTCGTCGGCATCTACCCCGACTTGGTGCAGCGCATTCCGCAGTACTACATCGCCTCCTACGTCGGGGTCAAGCCGCAGTCGCTGAGCCGGATTCGGAGCCGCGCAGCCTCGTAGCCCGCGCCGCATTTATGCACTTAAGTGAATGACTGAGGGGGTGACGGGGCCGGACCTTTGTGCTGTACCAACGCCCTATCAGTTATGCGTCGCACCCTCTCCCACAGCCTGAGTTTGCTCACCGGCCTCGGCCTGCTTTTCATCGGTTTGCGCTTTTTGCTGGCCCCCCGCGCGGGGGCCGAAGGCTTCGGCGTGTTCCTGCCCCCGGCCGATGTCAACTACGCTTTTCACTACGCCAAAGGCATCCGCGACGTGTTCTCGGGTTTGCTGCTGGTGGCCTTTGCCGGGCTGGGCTACGACCGGCCGCTGGCCTGGGTGCTGCTCTTCGGCGCGCTGATTCCGAGCGTAGACCTGAGCATTGTGCGCGCCCAGCCCACCGCCTCGCTGGCGCTGGAATTGCCCCATATTATTGCCATTGGCTTGCTCCTGGGTTTGGCGGTTTCCTTGTTCACCACGCCCCGCACTACACCGGCGGGCGTTCAACTCCCGCAAGCAGCATGAGCCCCCTTTGGTCTTTCTGGCTGGTAGCCCTGGCCTTGCTCAGCAGCGGCGTGGTGTATGGCACCGACGTATTTTTTGCCCTGGTGGCCCGCCCGGCCCTGCGGCGGGCCGATGAGGCCAGCCTCACGCAGGTGCTGGGGCACCTGCACGCCGTGGCCGATGCTCGCATGCCCGTGTTTGGGGTCACGGCCCTGCTCAGCACCGGCGGGCTCTTTTTTGCGGCGGGCGGCTGGCCGGCGCTGCCCGGCCGCCTCGCGCTGCTGGCGCTGGCCGGGTTGCTGACGCAGTTGGCGGCGTATGTGCGCGTGGCCCAGCCCGTTAACAAGCGCCAAACCGCGGCTGCTCTTCAAAACCAGACGCCCCCCGATGCCCGCGCCCTGCAAGACCGCTGGGACAGCGTGATTGGCCTGCGGGCCGGGGCGCTCACCGTGGCCGTGGCGGCTTTAATCGGGGTCGCCCTGCACTTGCCCCGGTAAGGCCGCCGCGTTGAGTGGCTCACTAGCACCTGAAATTATGATACTTGCCTAACTTTGGGTTGCCTCGGCACCCCTAGCTTATCGCCACCTCCTTAGCTGCCGTGCAGCTGGTAGGTGAGCGAAGCTTGTAGCGTGTGGCGGTGCTGAAAACTAGGGTAAGTGAAGCCAAATGAGGACCGGCTTGCGTCGGCTATCGGCTTGGTGAGCCCCCAGTAGGCCCGCAGCCCCAGGCCAAAGCCCGCGGGGAGCTTCACCCCCACCCCCACGCAGGGCCCCACCTCGAGCCGGTGGTAGCTAGCGGTGGCCGCCTCGTCGAGCGAGTAGGTGTAGGGAATACCCGTGAAGCCCCCGCTTACCGTTTGGGTGCCCGTGGCGCGGCCGCCCACCAGCCAGCTGAGCTGCGGCCCGGCTTCTACATAAAAGCCTCCCCGGCTAGCGCGCAGCAAAATGGGTAGGTTCACATACGACAGTGACTGGTCGTACTGGCTGTGCACAGCCCCATCGCCAAAAACATAGAACCTGTCCACGGCAAAGTGCTCGCGGTTGAACTGCACCTCCGGCACCAGCGCAAGGCGCGCACGTAGCGGCACTTGGTAGAAGATGCCCACCTGATAGCCCAGCTTGCGCTGCACGTTCGTGTAGTTGTAGGCCTCGTCAGTGTTCTTCGAAAAGAAGCTTAGCTCGCCCCCGGCGCGCATCCCTATTTGGGCCTGCGCGGAGCCCGCCAGCAGCCAGCAGCTGCTAAGTAAGAACAGTAATCGTTTCATCAGAAAAAGGAAAGAAAAAGGTAGTCTGATGAGCCAGCAGCTTTCCGAAAGGGTTGCATCACGCCACGTGGCGGCCGGCCGACTTGCACCTAAATTTCTTCCGTCGCCGCCGCGTGAGAAGTCGAAAAATCGACCAAACTCACCAGGCACCGCGTGCCTGGTAGTGCCCGTGAGGTAGTAGTTGGTGCCCACCCAAATGAGGGCGGGGCCAGAAAACTCGTTGTAGAACAGCGGGTTCGTGAAGGTGCCGTTGCCATTGTCGGCCGGCCAGGCAGGCTTGCGCAGGCAAGCGGGCTCCTTGGCCACGGCCAGGCCAGCGGCCAGTTTAGCTGTCGGCTTACTCACTCATCGAAACCCTTGGGCCGGGTTGCAGCTCGCTCAGGATAGGATGGTCGAGGCCGACTAGGGTACGCTGGCGGGGCTTGAGCAGCTCGAGCACCGTCACCTCGTTTTGGCCTTTGCGCAGCCATTCGGCTGGTACATAAAGCGTTTGCTGCGGCCCAATGGCCCAGTAGCGGCCTAGGTTGTGGCCATTAACCCACACCACGCCCTTGCCCCATTGGCGCATGTCGAGGTAGGTATCCTGGGGCTGGGCGAGCATGAAGCTGCCCGCCCGCAGCACCGGGCCGCTGCTGGCTGCCGGGCCAGCGCTGGCGGCTACCGCCGGGGCACTGGCAAACGGCAGCCCAAACATCTGCCAACCCGTTACTTCGCGGCCGCCCAGCAGCACACGCTTCGTGATGCCTTTCGTGTTTTGCAGCAGGTACTTGCCAAAATTTATGCGCCCCAGGTTTTCCACCAAGATGTCGAGCTGCACCTTGCCGGCCGGCAACTGCACCAGCAGGCTGTCCTGGCGCTGGCGGCGGTCGAGGGTGCCCACGCGCTGGCCATTGACCAGCACCACGGCGTAGTCGCGCAGGTCGCGCAGCTTGAGCAGCTGCCGGCCGCCCCCGGCCACGGTGGTGCGGTAGAGCACGAAGCCATAGGGCTGCTTGAGCGCCTCGAACGTGAGGGGCTGGGCGCTGGCCACCGGCTGGGGCAGGCGGGCAAGCAAACTCACGCTGCGCGTGAGCTGCACCGGGGGCAGCGCCGCACTGGGCTTGGCGGCCGGCACGGGCGGCAGCGGCGAGGCGCCGGCGGGCCGGTAGCGGGCAATTACTTCGCGAAAGGCGCGGAACTTGGCCGTAGGATTGCCAGCCTCATCGAGGGGCGCGTCGTAGTCATAGGAGCTGATTTGGGGCTCGTAGTGGCTGCTATCGCCTTTGTAGTTGGCCCCGTTCATGAAGCCGCGGGTGGTGCCCCCGTGAAACATGTACATGTTGATGCTCATGCCGGCCCGCAGCACCGAGTCGAGGCCGGGGGTGTAGCGGGCGGCGGGCACGGTGTGGTGCGCAGTGCCCCACCAGTCGAACCACGCCGGGTACCACTCGGCCACGTAGTAGGGGCCTTGGCCATCGTGGTTGGCGTGCACCAGCTGCCGGATGCGGCTGGGCTTATCCACGCCATTTACGGCGGGCAGCAGGCCGGGCAGGTGGCCCTTGGCCACGTCGGGGGCCGGGTCGCAGGTGTAAAGCAACCCATCGAAACCGGCCTGCTCAAACATCTTTTTGTTTTGCGCCAGATACTCCTTGTCGGCCCCGTAGGAGCCGTATTCATTTTCGACCTGCACCATCAGCACGGGGCCGCCGTGGTTTACTTGCAGGGGCGCGAGCTGCCGGCCCACGGCTTGCAGGTAGCGCTGGTAGGCGGCCACGTACTGCGGCTCCAGGCTGCGTACTTTCAGGCCGTTGATGTTTTGGAGCCAGTAGGGGTAGCCGCCAAATTCCCACTCGGCACACACGTAGGGGCTGGGGCGCAGCACCACCCACAGGCCTTCTTCCTGGGCCATGCGCACGAAGGCGGCCACGTCGTTATTACCCGTGAAATCGTACTGGCCCGGCTGGGGCTCGTGCACGTTCCAGAAAACGTAGGTGCCGATGGTGTTCAAGCCCATGGCCTTGGCCATTTTGAGCCGCGCCCTCCAGGCCTCGCGGGGAATGCGGGGGTAGTGCAGCTCGCCCGAAATGAGTTGCAGCGGCTGGCCATCGAGCAAAAATTGGTTGTTGCCCAGCGTGAACGTGTGCACCGGACTAGGGGCGGTGCCGCTCAAACCCAGCACCAGCAGCAGGGCAGATAAAGCAAGAAGAATACGCATTGGCAGGAAAAGGAAAGCAACGACCGCAAGGTCGGTTTGAATGCAGCGCCCGCAAGAGCAGCTGCAAAAGTACCCGGCCCCCGCAAGGTAAAAGGGGGCTTTTTCGACAAAAATGGGCTTTAAAAAACCCACCTAGCCAGCTAGTGCCTTGGGCGAGCAGGTACTTTTTTTGGCAATGCCTTACGACTGCCAGACGCCCGCCCCGCAAAGGCGCGGTGCTGCTGGATGACGAGGACGACCCAGCGCTTAACGGCGCGGAAGCGTAGGCAACAGGGCAGTAGCTTCATTTCTTGACCAGCGCCGGCGGCCCACCCACCGGCACCGCCTGGTGCAGCGACGAGCCGCGCACCAGCAGTTCGGGCTGCAACGTCACGCGCCGCGCCGCCTGGTCTTCGTTGCGGGTGGCGGCCAGCTCCAGCAGCAGGCGCACGGCCGTCGCGCCCATTTCCTCGCAGCGCTGGTCCACGGAGGTCAGCGGCGGCTCGGTAATGGTGGTAAAGCTTTCGTTGCTGAAGCCAGCCAGCGCCACCTGCGCCGGCACGGCCACCCCCTGCTCCTTGAGCACCTGCAAGGCCCCGAGCACGGCCGAGTCGCCGGCCCCAAACACGGCATCGGGGGGCTCGGGCAGGGCCAGCAGCTGCCGCATGGCCTGGGCCCCGTCGGCTACCTGCATGGCCGAGTACACAATCAGGGTTTCATCGGGGGCAATGTCGGCGGCCAGCAGCGCGTCGAGGTAGCCCTGGCGGCGCTCGCGGTAGATGCTCAGGTGCTGCGGGCCAGCCAGGTGGGCCACCCGGCGGCAGCCCTGCTCCAGCAAGTGGCGGGTGGCTTGGCAGGCCCCTTCGCGGTCGTCAAGCACCACGGCGTTGGCCGCCTCGGTGGTGGGGGCGCGGTCGAAAAACACCAGCGGCACGCCGCGCTGGCGCACCTTATCGAAGTGGCGCAGCTGCGTGGTGCCCCGCGCCAGCGACACCAGCACGCCCGCCACCTGGGCGTGCAGCAGCGTATCGAGGTTGCGGCGCTCTATCTGCTCATCCTCGTGCGACTGGCACACGATAACGCTGTAGCCCGCCTTGCTGGCCGCCTGCTCGATGCCCTGAATTACCGACGGAAAAAACTTGCCTTCGATGTACGGCACCACCACGCCCAGCAGCCGGCTCTGTCCCCGGCGCAGGGCTGAAGCCAAGTGATTGGGCTGGTAGTTAAGCTTTTTGGCCAGCTTGAGCACCCGCTGCTTGGTAACGGGGCCGATGCTGTGGTGGTCGCTCAAGGCCCGCGATACGGTGGTCATCGACACGCCCAACTCGCGGGCCAGGTCGGCCATCGAAACGGTAGGCTGTGGAGAAGTATTTTTCTTGGAGGCGCTCATGAGGAAACGGCCCGCACTGACCGTAGTTATTCTTTAACGCGAACGATTGTTTTAAATAAGCTCGGCTGCTTACGAAGCCTAAATTTAGGTAACGGGGCTAACATCAGCTTTTAATCGGACGGGGTCTCAAAAAAATGTGTTACTTCGTGCCGATTTACACAATCGATAATCTAAATCTAACGCTAGGGTGAGAAAACAACTGGCGCTGGCCGTGGCGCTACTTAGTACCCTGGCGGGCTGGTCGCAGGCCCCGGGGGCTGGCACCCGCGTGCACGACCCGGTACTGATTAAGCAGGGCAACACATACTATCTGTTTGCCACCGGCAACGGCGTGGCCGTATGGACCGCACCTGGACGGCCGCGCCGCCCGTGTTTGCCACGCCGCCTGCCTGGGCCGGGGCGGCCGTACCGGGCTTTAAGGACCACATCTGGGCCCCCGATATTTCCTTTGCCGACGGGCAATACAGCTTGTTTTACAGCATTTCCACGTTTGGCAAAAATCGCTCGGCCATCGGGCTAGCTACTAATAAGACGCTGGATGCGAAGTCGCCCGCCTATAAGTGGGTCGACCACGGGCCGGTGGTGCAGTCGGTGCCCGGCCGCGACCAGTGGAACGCCATCGACCCCAACCTGATACGGGATGAAGCCGGGCAGCCCTGGCTGGCTTTCGGCTCCTTCTGGACTGGCATCCAGCTAGTAAAGCTGCGCCCCGACCTTACGGCCCCGGCCGAGCCGCAGGAGTGGCACGCGCTGGCCAACCGCGCCAGCGGGGCGCTGGCCAACGATGGGCCGATTGAGGCCCCGTTTATTTTCCGGCACGGCGGGTATTACTACCTGTTCGTGTCGTTTGACTACTGCTGCCAGGGGCCCAAAAGCACCTACAAAATTATGGTGGGCCGCGCCCGTACGCTCACCGGCCCCTATCTCGATGCCACCGGCCAGCCCCTGGCGGCGGGCGGCGGCACGCTGGTGCTGGCCGGCGATGCCAACTGGTACGGCTTGGGCCACAACGCCGTAGCCAGCTTCGACGGCACCGACTACCTGATTTTTCACGCCTACGACGCCCACGACCAGGCCCAGCCCAAGCTGCGCCTGGAGCCGCTAACCTGGAGCGCCGAAAACTGGCCGCAAGTGGCTCCGGCGGGCCGCTAGCAGTTGGCCGGGGTCCGGCGCTTACTTACGCTTCTTTTTCTCACCTACTTACGCTTTGCCTTATGCTAATCAGCAACCTGCTTGCTACAAGTGGCTGCGCCCTGGCGCTGCTGGTGGCTAGCCCGACCCTGGCGCAGGCTCCGGCCGGCAATCCCGACCAGCCCACCCCGGTCGCGGCCCCCACGGCGCTGCCCGTTTATGGCAATCCCATTATCCGCGACAAGTACACCGCCGACCCGGCGGCGATGGTACACAACGGCACGGTGTATCTCTATACCGGCCACGACGACCCGCCCGCCGGCAAGGAATGGTACTATATGAAGGAGTGGCTCTGCTACTCTACTACCGATATGGTGCACTGGACCGAGCACCCTTCGCCGCTTAATGTGGCGGCCTTTGCCTGGGCCAAGGCCGATGCCTGGGCCTCGCAGGTAGTCGAGCGCCAGGGCAAGTTTTACTGGTACGTGGCCGTGGAGCACGGCAGCATTCACGGCAAGGCCATCGGGGTGGCCGTGAGCGACAGCCCCACCGGCCCGTTTAAAGACGCGCGAGGCTCGGCCATCGTTACCAACGACATGACCAAGAGCACCGGCATTAGCTGGGATGATATCGACCCCACGGTGTACCTCGATGACAAGGGCCAGGCCTATCTTTACTGGGGTAACACGGTGTGCTACTGGGCGAAGCTCAAGCCTAATATGACGGAGCTGGATGGCGATATTCACCCCATTACCACGCTGCCGCACTACACCGAAGCCCCGTGGCTGCACAAACGCAAGGACTTGTACTACCTGAGCTACGCCACCGGATTTCCCGAAAAAATAGCCTACGCCATGAGCCGCAGCCTCGAAGGGCCGTGGGAATACAAAGGCATTTTGAATGAGGTAGCCGGCAATTCCAACACCAACCACCAGGCCATTATAGAGTTTAAGAACCAGTGGTATTTCATTTACCACAATGGCAGCATCAACACCCACGGCAGCAGTTATCACCGCTCGGTGTGCGTAGATAAATTGTACTACAACAAGGACGGCACCATGCAGCGCGTGCAAATGACGACTGAGGGCGTAGCTGGCCCCCCGGCTGCGAAGGCAATGAAATAAAGCCGCCAGTTACGCGGTTATAAGGTTTTTAGCTGGGCTACTATGAAGACGCTTTTACTCTGGCTGCTGCCGTTGCTGGCTAGTGCGCAAACTCCCTTTACGTACCAGATAAAGGGGCAGCTGGGGGCGCTGCCTGCCACCGCCAAGGTTTACCTGCTGTACAAGGGCCAGTTTCTCGACTCGACGGCGCTGCGAAAGGGGGCTTTTGTGCTGCGGGGCACCAGCCAGATACCTAAGCGGGCGCAGCTGGTGCTGGCGGCGGATGGCAAAACACCCAACCCGGCGCGAACCGATGGCTTTGATGCGACATCCATCTTTCTGGAGCCGGGGCCGCTCTCGGTTTCGAGCCCCACCGCGCAACTCTACCACGCCACTGTAAAGGGCGGCCCGGCCATGCAGGACTACCAGCGTTTTATGAGCCAAGCACTTGCGTTAGCAGCCCGGCTTCACCCACGCAAGTCTAAGAGGGTATAGGATAATTCAAGCGCTATGTTTGAGAGGAGCCTCTTTGGCTAGTCGGCGCAATATCAGATGACAAAAACAGGCTTTGATAATCGCTTCACTGACACGAGGATTGGTTTCGTAA
>JBPBQK010000032.1:0-47416 GCA_050954845.1 Janthinobacterium lividum | reverse complement strand
ACCTGGTCAATGGTGAACTGGCCCGTTGCGTAAGCGGCAGCCACCCGTTCGCGCAAATCATTTGAATAAGCTTGCATAGCGCAATCTAAACTAAAAACCCGTACACTTACTCCGAAACCGCTCTAAGATAAATGTAAAAACGGGTCATGCTGAACGCAGTGGAGCATCTCTACCGCACCGTCTGGATTCGTTCAGCGGGGCGGTACAGATGCTTCACTGCGTTCAGCATAACAATCGTTTACTAATAGCTACATGCCCAATTCCGTCAGCCCCGGGTGGTCGGCGGGCCGTGGCCCCAGCGGCCAATGAAACTTGCGCTCGGCCTCCGCGATGGCCACGTCATTGATGCTGGCTTCGCGGCGCTGCATGAGGCCCTGGGCGTCAAATTCCCACTGTTCGTTGCCGTAGGCGCGGTACCACTGGCCGGTGGCATCGTGGTACTCGTATTGAAAACGCACGGCAATGCGGTTTTCGTGGAAGCCCCAGAGCTCTTTGAGGAGGCGGTACTCGTGCTCTTTTTGCCACTTGCGGGTGAGGAAGGCGGCGATGGCTTCGCGGCCGCTGAAAAACTCGCTACGGTTGCGCCACTCACTGGCTTCGGTGTAGGCGAGGGCCACGCGGGCGGGGTCGCGCGAGTTCCAGGCGTCTTCGGCAAGGCGGGCTTTTTGGGTGGCGGTGGCGAAGGTGAACGGGGGGAGGGGCGGCCGGGCGTCGGACATGGGGGAGGGGAAAGGTGACCTTTTACAAGATGAAGTATCTAGCAGTGGCAGCCGCTGGTGGTTTTGCCGCTCACTCCTTTTCGCCCATGACTTCTGCACCTACTCAGTGGCCGCTGCCCGGCCAAGTTGACCCGACTATTTCGCCCTGCGTCTTTTGCCGCCGCCGCATCACGATAGGCGGTAAGCCGTTGTTTAAATCCTGCTCGTGCAAGGCATTTGGGCCGCCCGTGACGATAGCGGCGCTGGCCTTAGGGGCGCTACTGGTGCTGGGCGGTGCGTGGTGGGCCAGCCGCCAGCGCACTCACTTGGATTAGCTGGATATACAAAATAAAAGCGGAACCGAGCCCTGTGCTGCCTGGCTGTTTTCTCGAAAAACGGCCGGGCAGCCTCATTTTCAGGCTATGCGGATAGATTCTAAATATTTCTCTTGGCTACCTAAAACATGGGAACTAATTTCCGACTTTAAAGCACCGCAGCTCCGCTCTCGAAGCTAGCGCTATTAGCACTTCTCGCTCACCCCAGCACCCAATATAACATGCTTGTAATCAAACGCGATGGCCGCCGCGAGTCGGTCAAGTTCGACAAAGTCACCGCCCGTATTGAAAAGCTTTGCTACGGGCTTAATCAAAATTTCGTGTCGCCCATTGAGGTGGCCAAAAAGGTCATCGACGGCATCTACGATGGCGTGACGACCGTCGAACTCGACAACCTGGCGGCCGAAACGGCCGCTTCGCTCACGACGCGGCACCCGGACTACGCCATCCTGGCGGCGCGCATCGCGGTGAGCAACCTGCACAAGGTGACCTCGAAGTCGTTTTCGAGCACCATGAAGCGGCTTTACACCTACGAGGACCCTAAGAATGGCGACAACGCCTCGCTCATCGCCAAGGACGTGTGGGAGGTCATTCACAAGCACGCGCACACCCTCGACTCGGCCATTATCTACGACCGGGATTATAACTACGACTTCTTCGGCTTCAAGACCTTGGAGCGGAGCTACTTGCTGCGCCTCGATGGCAAGGTGGTGGAGCGGCCCCAGCACATGCTGATGCGCGTATCGGTGGGCATCCACAAGGAGGATATTGACTCGGCCATCAAGACGTATAACCTGATGTCGGAGCGCTGGTTTACCCACGCTACGCCGACGCTGTTCAACGCCGGCACGCCCAAGCCGCAGATGTCGTCGTGCTTTTTGCTGACGGTGAAGGACGACTCGATTGAGGGCATTTATGAGACGCTGAAAGACTGCGCGCTGATTTCGCAATCGGCGGGCGGCATTGGGCTGGCGGTGCACAATGTGCGCGCCACGGGCTCGTACATCAAGGGCACCAATGGCAACTCCAACGGCTTGGTGCCGATGCTGAAAGTGTTTAATGATACGGCCCGCTACGTGGACCAGGGCGGCGGCAAGCGCAAGGGCGCGTTCGCTATTTACCTGGAGCCCTGGCACGCTGATATTTTCGAATTCCTGGACCTCAAGAAGAACCACGGCAAGGAGGAAATGCGCGCCCGCGACTTGTTTTACGCCCTCTGGACGCCCGACTTGTTTATGAAGCGCGTGGAAGCCAACGGCGACTGGACGCTGATGTGCCCCCACGAGTGCCCCGGCCTCGACACCACCTGGGGCCCCGAGTTTGAGAAGCTCTACACCAAGTACGAGCGCGAAGGCCGTGGTCGCAAGACCATTAAGGCGCAGGAGCTGTGGTTCCACATCCTGGAAAGCCAGACCGAGACGGGCACGCCCTACATGCTCTTCAAGGACGCCGCCAACGGCAAGAGCAACCAGCAAAACCTCGGCACCATCAAGAGCAGCAACCTCTGCACCGAGATTATGGAGTACACCGACAAGGACGAGATTGCCGTGTGCAACCTCGCCTCGCTGGCGCTGCCCCGCTACCTCGTGGAGGACAGCCACGGCAACGTGACCTTCGACCACGACAAGCTGTATGAAGTAACCTACCAGGCCACGCTGAACCTGAACAAGGTAATCGACGTGAACTACTACCCGGTGCCCGAAACCGCGAAGTCGAACTTCCGCCACCGCCCCATCGGGCTGGGCGTGCAGGGCCTGGCCGATACGTTTATCGCCCTGCGCATGCCCTTCGAGAGCGACGAGGCCAAGGGCCTGAATACCGACATTTTCGAGACGATTTACTTCGCCGCCATGACGGCTTCGATGGACCTCGCCAAGCAGGACGGCCCCTACGAAACCTTCCAGGGCTCGCCCCTGAGCGAGGGCAAATTCCAGTTTGACCTCTGGGGCGTGACGCCCGAGTCGGGCCGCTGGGACTGGGAAACGCTGCGCGCCCAGGTAGTGGAGCACGGCGTGCGCAACTCGCTGCTGGTGGCCCCCATGCCCACCGCCAGCACCGCTCAGATTCTGGGCAACAACGAGTCGTTTGAGCCCTACACCAGCAACATTTATGTGCGCCGCGTGCTCTCGGGCGAGTTTATGGTGGTGAACAAGCACCTGCTGAAAGACCTGGTGAAGCTGGGCCTCTGGAACGAGCAGATGAAGCAGGACATCATCGCGGCCAATGGCTCGGTGCAGGGCATTGCCCGCGTGCCGCAGCACATCAAGGACCTGTACAAGACGGTGTGGGAAATCTCGCAGCGCACCATCATCGACATGGCCGCCGACCGGGGCGCGTACATCTGCCAGAGCCAGAGCCTGAACCTGCACGTGCAAAACGTGAACTTCGGCAAGCTCACCAGCATGCACTTCCACAGCTGGAAGCGCGGCCTCAAAACCGGCATGTACTACCTGCGCACCAAAGCCGCTGCCGACGCCATCAAGTTCACGGTGCAGAAGCAAGCCGCCGAAACCCTGGAGCCCATGTACGCCGAGGTCGCCCAAAACCAAAGCGACATGGCCTGCTCGCTCGATAACCCGGATGCCTGCGAGGCCTGCGGGTCGTAGGCAGTTTAAGTTGTAAAAAAGAGCCGTAGCGTTATTCGCTGCGGCTCTTTTTTTATGAGCTTAGAAATACCATGCTTTAAGCACCAGTTTCGTATAAAGAGGTGTACTTAACACTATGCTTCGTAGGGCATTGGAATAATGTCAGTGAAACTGTTACATTTGTAAAAAATAAAAGGGCTTCAGCAATTAATGAATTGCCTCAGCCCTTTTGGTGAATTTGCTCACGGTCACCACGCTTAACACCGAAAAATCGACTTACCTCAAATAAGGTTTTCTTTTGGCTGATGAGACCTCTAGTGATACCAGCTGAATAAATTTAGCAGGTGTTTTTGGGCAGTATCAGATTTTCGGCACCCGTAACTGTTCGAGCAGTTACGAATTTCTTGAAGGTCAGCAACTTTTTAGTTGTTGACCTTTTTGTTTGTTATCTAGTTTATAATCAGCATTTGAGTATTGTCGGTGAACTCCCTTCTTGGTTTGCCATCTAAAAACCACTCAGGTAATCCATATAAGCTAGTTCCATTGGAAGCTGAGAATCTTTTTACAATACCTGCTTTGTATTGAACTGAAAGCGAGCTAGTTACTGTTGAATCTGGAATCGAATCGCCTAGCTTCTTTCTGACAAGACTGAGTACATCATTTGCAGTTTGAAACTTATTAGTGGCTCGCAAAACCTCTAACACTTCATTCCTAATAATAGGACGAGGCTTAGATTCTACGGATTCTAATTCTTCGCTAATCTTCGGTACATCATCCTTATTTGCTATCTCGCTATAAGAAGGGGCTGACTCAATATCTGCAAGCTCGGCTTCTTGCTCATCAATTTGTCCGCCAGCTTTTCTAATCAAGGAGATGATAGTGTTATACTTATCGGCTACTTGTCTGCGCTTGGCCCCAATTTCCTTGAGAGCATTAAGAGCAACCTTGTAATTTACATTTGCATTTTCAAGGTCATCAGCAAGACTCTTTAGTCCAGCCTTAAAGAGTTGGACGGCAGTTTCTTGCTCAGACGGGTCGAGATTCTTGAGGTCCATATTAAGTCTTAATCTTCTATTCCCCCTTGATGCATGACAATATTACGAAGGATTTCTTGTTTCAAATTAAAAATGGTCTTGCAATATTGCTTATGATAGCCAAGGTACTGATATTCAGTGCAAGAAATTTTTCTTGCTTAAGCAAGGTGCAAGATGTTAGCACCGTTTTGCTAGTCATATTGGTTCTAATGATTGTTTCATTCATTGTTTAGCGGGCTAAGCATAGACAAAAGCAAGGATGAAGCTCTCATTGACTCTCGCTGCCGCGCCTATCATACTCTGATTCTGTAGCTTATTTAGCAGCCGCTGCCGCCCCCGGTAGCGGCTGGTGTGTTTTCGGGGCGAGCGGGCGGGGCGCACGGGGTAGCTGAGCGGCTGGGAAACTGGGGCTTCGGCGGCGCACTGCCTTAGTAGCTTTGCCGCATGTTCACGAACTACGATATTGATTTCGGCAAGCTCAATTTGAATTGGCTGCACAGCGTCAGCATTGAGCTAGACGAGATAGCCGACCTAATAGAGGTGTCAGAACGTGCCCAAACGTACCTGCAAGCCAATGGGCAAATCGAGATAACGGGCTACACGAACCGTCGCAAGTTTATTTCCGTTATTTTTACCATCACCGGGCGGCAACTCGTTGTCGATGACGTAAACCTACCTCGTTATGAAACCATCCAAGACGTTATCCTCCGAAGACTCGCCGAAGAAACCGAGTGACCTTTCGATGAATGGGAAAACCCCCGAAGAATGGGAAGCCGGCCGCATCAGCGGGCCATTGACGAAGCGGGAGTTATTCGCTTATTTGAAGAAAATGGGTAAGCTGCCCCCCACTACCGAATACAAGCAAGCTTCGTAGGTAGTATCAGCATGAAGCATCCCCAGCCGCTGCCGCCCCCGGTAGCGGCTGGTGTGTTTTCGGGGCGAGTGGGCGGGGCGCATAGGGTAGCTGAGCGGCTGGGAAACTGGAGTTTCGACGGTGCGCCTGCATATGCTCCACAGCTTACCTTCGCAACTCTAAAAAGCCACCTCCTATGAGGTGGCTTTTTGCTGAGCAGCAGTTACTATGTACTTCCTCTACGTGGACGAAAGCGGCGACCCTGGCCGCTACACTGGCAGCAATACGCCGCACTTTATTTTGAGCGGGCTGATTGTGCCGGAACAAGATTGGGCCGCCGGGCTTGCCCGAATGCTAGCTTTTCGAGAGGCGGTCAAAAGCGCCACGGGCTTGGCGAAAAAAGTGGAATTTCACAGCAGTGAGCTCATCCGGCCGCATAAGCTGGAAGCTTATAAGCACATTCACAAGTCGATACGGGTGCAATTGTTGAAGGGCTTTGTGAGCCAGTTGCCTAGCTTCTTCCCAACTGGGCGCATCCTAAACGTTTGCTTCGATAAGCAGCAAGTAGTACTAGCCGAGGGCAACTACCTGGAGTTGGCATGGCGACGATTACTACGCGGGTTCGATGATTTCCTGCGTGCCCAGCAGCAACTTGGGATGGTAATAGCCGATGATACTAACGAGCCCGCGTTGCGCTTACTGTTCCGAGCTATGCGCCGGGAAAAACAGCCTATTACGGCCATTCTGGAAGATGTCGTGTGCCGACAGTCTATTCATTCCTACTACGTGCAGGCGGTAGATGCTATTGCGTTCTGCCTATACCAACAGGAGTATGGAAAAGGTGGCACCCGAAAATTTGACTTGCATCAACTGTTTAAAACCCTGGACGCGCTACTGCTGAAAGAGGCAGCTCCGCTCGACCCACAAGGCATTATCCGCCACTAAAAAAAATGCCCCGGTTAAAACAACCGAGGACTTTGTCGTGGCCCGTTCTGGGCTACAAGGCCCAGGCAAGTCACAGTGCAAATATAACGGCCGAACCCGCTTATTGGTTCGAATCCAAGTGGGATTCGAACTACTACAGGTTTGAGTATCTCCCAGCCGCTGCCGCCCCCGGTAGCGGCTGGTGTGTTTTCGGGGCGAGCGGGCGGGGCGCACGGGGTAGCTGAGTTGCATGGCAACTAGAGCTTCGTTAGCCTAAGTCTTTCCTGGCAGATATTACATTTGAGGCGCAATAAATTTGGTCCACCAGTAAGCTAGTAGCCAGCAATATGCGGAAGATTAGAATCATGGAGCACACCTCCCTGGACGGGGTGATTCAGCACGACGACAGCGACGGCTTTGCGTATGGCAACTGGACGACGCCCTATCGCACGCCGGCGGGGTTAGCGGCCGTGGTAGAGGCCTACGGCAGCCGCTTCGACCTGCTGCTGGGCCGCCGCACCTACGATGCCTGGGCCGACTTCTGGCCCAAAGCCGGCGATAGCCCGATAGCCAACGGCCTGAATGCGGCCACGAAATACGTGGCCACTCACCGCCCCGACAGCCTCGCATGGGGGCCGGCTGAGGACCTGGGTGCCGACATCAGCGAGGGTATCCGCCGCATCAAGGCCACCGACGGCCCGGACCTCATCATTTGTGGCAGTTCCACGCTGACGTCGGTGTTGCTCGAGCAGGGCTTGGTCGATGAGGTGCTGCTGCTGGTTTATCCAGTGTTGCTGGGCCAGGGCAAACGCTTTTTCTCGGACAGCGCCAACCCGTGCGAGCTCGCGTTCGTCGGCACGCAGGCTACGTCCACGGGGGTGCTCATCAACACGTATCGGTACGTGGGCGCGCTGCAAGCCTAGGAGCGTGTTAAAAAATTCAAAACGTCCGTCATGCTCATCTGGCGTCCGCTTGTCGAAGCATCTTGGCCGCACTGTTGAACGGTTTGGATGAAGCGGTAGAGATGCTTCGACAAGCGGACGCCAGATGAGCATGACAGACGTTTTGAATTTATAACTATTTAGGCAACAGCTTTAATGGGCTAAGTACGAACCCGCCTATAGGAGCGCCTAGCCGTCAAACTTCTGCAAGGCTTCGGGGGTAACCGGGGTGAAGAAGTTGACCAGGTTGCCGTCGGGGTCGCGGAAGAGCAGCGAGCGGTTGCCCCAGGGCATGGTGGTGGGCAGCTGCACCACGGCATCGGCGAGGAGGGGAGCCAGCCGCTGGTAGTCGGCATCTACATCGGCCACCCGAAACTCGATGATAGCCGAGCGGTTGGCCGCCGCCTCGGCCACGTGGCCGCCCCCAAAGGCGAGTAGCGTACGCGTGCTGCCAATGGCCAGCGTGGCAGTGGGCGTGCGCAGCTCGGCAAAATCGGGGGTGTACTGCGTCAGGGGCAGGCCGGTAATTTGCTCGTAGAATTGCACGAGCGGCTGGATGTCGGCCGTGATGAGGCGGATAGAGAGAAGATTCATGGCGGCGTAAGGGGCGCTAAAGTGAGTTGAAGCCACAAAGAGCGGCCCCCTCACTGACAACCCTATGGCAGTCAGCCCACGCGGCCCGAAAAAAAATCAACTCAGTTGGGGCAGCTGGAGGCTGGCGATATAGTCGGCCAGCGACAGCAGCGCCGGGTTGGTGCAGGGCAGGGTAGTGGCCGCCAGGTGGTGCAGGCGCGACACCCGAAACTCGCGGTAGGCGTGCCGCAGCTGGCACCAGCCCACCAGGTGCCACGTAAAATTGTAAAACACCAACCCGATGGGCTCGACGTGGCGGCAGGTGCGGCGGCCTTCCTTGTCGTGGTAGTCGAGGGCCAGCACCTGGCGGCTGCCAATGGCCGCCTGAATGGTGGCCAGGTACTGCATATTGCCCTCCGTGTACTCGGGCACGTGCAGCCGGATGCCGCTGGCCAGGTGCGCCAGCTGGTCTTGCACGGGGCCGCGCAGCACGGCCTTCACTTTCTGCAACGCCGCCGCCACGTGCGGCCGAATGGACTGGTCGGCCAGCGTGGCCCCCAGCGTTTCGAGCAGCAGCAAGGCGCTGGCCTCGGCGGCCGAAAACGTGACCGGGGGCAGGAAATAGCCCTGCACCAGAAAGTAGCCCCGCCCCACCTCAAAGCTGACCGGAATCCCCTGCTCGCCCAGCGCCCGGATATCGCGGTACACCGTGCGCACGCTGGTACCAAACTGCTCGGCTATCTGCTCAGCCGACGCGTATTTGCGGGCTTGCAGCAAGGTGACAAGGCCAAACAGGCGGTCAATACGATTCATGTAAGTAGAAATTTGGTCGTCATGCTGAGCTTGTCGAAGCATCTCTACCGCATCGTTGAACTGCTTGGATGAAGCGGTAGAGATGCTTCGACAAGCTCAGCATGACGGACGTTTTTGATGTAGCTGATTCAGGAACGAGTCTACTTTCCGACTCCGAAAATAAGCGGCTTACAGCAACCTCAGCCGCTCGGCCCACCGGCCGTAGTTTTGGGCTATGCAAACGCTTACTAGCCGGCTGCCGGTGCCGATATATCCGTTTGAGCCGGACGAAACCACCGGGAGCAACTCGTTTTCCATTGTGCGCTCGGAAGGCAGCATTCCCTACGAGGCCGATGTGCTGCTGCCGCACCGCAAGGCGTATTATATGCTGGTGTTTACGAAGCACACCCGCGGCCGGCACTGGGTCGATGCCGTGCCCTACGTGCGCCAAAACCACGCGCTCTACTTTTCGAGCCCTAGCCAGCTGCTGGTGAAGGAGGAGCCAACGCCCTTTTGGGGCACCCGGCTGGAGTTTACAGAGGAGTTTCTGGCCTTGCAGCAAAATGCAGCGCTGCGCCACCTGCCGCTCATCCAAAACCCGCAGAACGGGCATGAGCTGCCCCTGGCGGCCGCCGACGAAGCCGTGGTAGACGACCTGCTGGCCAACATAGCGGCCGAATACCAGCGCCCCGGCGAGTGGCAGCACCAGATGCTGAGCGCCTACCTCACGGTGCTGCTCACGTACCTGAGCCGCTTATATACCGAGCAGTTTCCGGGCGGCGAGCCCTCGGCCGACCAGCGCTTGCTGCGCGCCTACCGGGCGCGCATCGAGGAGCATTACCGCGAGCGGCATGAGGTGGGCGCGTATGCCGAGCTGCTGCATATTTCGGCGGGGCACTTGAGCGAGGTGGTGAAAGCCCAGAGCGGCAAATCGGCCATCAAGCACCTGCACGAGCGGCTGGTGCTGGAGGCCAAGCGCCTGCTGTTCTACACCCCGCAGTCGCTCAAGGAAATCGCCTTCGACCTCGGCTTTTCGGATGCTTCGTACTTCAACCGCTTCTTCAAGCGCGAAACCGGCGTGACCCCGGCCGACTACCGCGCCGCCATCCGCAAAATGTACCAGTAATGCCGCGAAATGGGTGCCAGCGGGGCCAAAAGTGCCCGGTAATTTTGTGCTGTTAATCAGTCAGAAAAACAGCAACCATGAAAACTGCTCTCATCACCGGCGCCAACAAAAGCATCGGCTTCGAAGCCGCTCGCCAACTTCTCCAGCAGGGGTACTATGTGTACCTGGGCAGCCGCGACGCCCAAAAAGGCCAAGAGGCCGTTGACCAGCTCCACACCGAAGGCCTCACCCAGGTCGAGCCGCTGCTTATCGACGTAACGGACAGCGCCTCCATCGCCGCCGCTCGCACAGCGCTGGGCGCAAAAACCGACGTGCTCGACGTGCTCATTAACAATGCCGGCATCCTGGGCGGCATGTCGCAGCCCGCACTCACCAGCAGCATCAGCATGATTAAGGAGGTGTTTGACACCAACGTGTTTGGGGTAATCGAGGTGACGCAGGCCTTCATTGACCTGCTGCGGCAGTCACCCGAGCCGCGCATCGTCAACGTTACCTCGGGCCTAGGCTCCCTCACGCTGCACAACGACCCCACCTGGAAATACTACCAGGTAAAAGGCGCCGCCTACCAGCCCTCTAAATCGGCCCTAAATGCCTACACCATCATGCTGGCCTACGAGCTGCGCGATGAGCCCTTCAAGGTAAATGCCGTAGACCCCGGCTACACCGCCACCGACTTCAATCACCACAGCGGCCCCGGCACCGTGCAAGATGCCGCCGCCCGCGTAGTAAAAGCCGCCTTGCTAGGCCCCGATGGCCCCACCAGTCAGTTTTTCAGCGATGACAACTCGCCGGAAACGGGCATCAGCCCGTGGTAGTAAAATCGTCCGTCATGCTTTTGCAAACTCCCTACCCCAGCCGCTGCCGCTTCCGGTGGCGGCTGGTTTGGTTTTAGGGGGAGAGCGAGCGGCACGGTATGTTTGCCGGGGCAATTGCGTAAGAAGGCAACTTGCCATCATTCGCATGGGTCAAAAACTACGTTTATTATTCCTGCTCTGGGTCGTTAGCGCGGGGGCTGCTTGCGCCCAAACGAAGCCGGCGGTTTCTTCAGAAACCGAAAAAATCAGCGCGGCCATTAGGCAGTTGCTACCAGCCGGCCCATTGCAGGTAGTGGCGATGGACAGTATTGTGATGAATCCGCGCCTGGCTGTCCTGCTGGAGAAGTTTCAGCAGGGCCTGCGCGCAAACCCAGCGTATCTTTTGGAGATGCAGAACAAGGCTGCTACGCGTAAGCCCGGCCCCATCCCCTACGATAAGCGTCTGGGCATGAGCGAGCCTGAGCTGCGGGAGATGGAAACCTTGATGGAAAAGCGCGAAATAAAAGCGGTACCGTCTTATGTAGGTACGCTGCTGGTGCAGTACACGGCTGATACTGTTCGCTTTACGGGAACGGGCCGGCTGAGTATGCTAAATGCCGTGTGGCTCGACCTCACCAAAAATGAAACTCATTTTCTGGACTACACGCTGCCCTTCAAAACAACCGTAGTAGTGGACGATGCTAAAAATGCCTACGACAGCGCCTGGACTGCTTACGAGTGGGAGTTGCACGAACCCAAAGGGGAAGTTCTCGAAAACCTGACCTTGGAAAAGGTGCGGGTAATGCACCTGTTGCAGCTACAGTTTGAGATAGGTAAGCTAGCCAAAACTGGCAAAACCCTGCTTAAACTCAAGGTCCGGGAAATCGATAAAGGCGTGAAAAAGTATGCCGTCGATACGCCGTTTTTTGTGCAGTAAAATGCGCGTTGCTAGTGGTCCTGTTTGCTCAGCTACTGCCCAAGGTAGCAGCTGCAGTGGGCGGAGCGGCAGCGAGCCAGGCGCGTACTTTTAGTGTGCTATGCCAACTTCTGATGCTAAGCGCGCTATGCCCTCCGCGGCCGTAATTGGCTGGTACAACGCCGTGCCCAGCGTGTTGTGGTCGGTGCTGGCTTTTGGGCCGCTGGCAGGGTACTGCTACTGGCACGTAGAGCGGCCGTGGCTCTACGGCTTCGGAGCCGCCAGCCTGCTGGCCTATGCGTGGCCGGCGGCGTGGCTGCGGCGCTTGCAGCTCAGCACCGGCGTGGCGGCCTACGAGCGGCTGCGCGTGCCGGGCGTGAGCCGGGTGACGCAAAACGGAGCTTTGGTGGGGAGCTTGCTGCGCCGACGCTACCCGCAGTACCGGGGGCTGGTGGGCCGGGGTGCCGTAGCAAAGCTACTGAGCACCACCTACCAGCAGGAACGGTTTCATTGGGCCGCGCTCATCTTCTTTTTGCTGGCGAGTGGCCACGCCGGGGCCACTTGCCACCTGGGCTGGGCGCTGGGGCTTACGCTCCTCAATGTGGGCTATAATCTATACCCCATTTGGCTGCAGCAGTACCTGCGGCTGCGGCTAAGCCGCCTCGAATACCGGGGCCGGGCTGGGCCGGCGGCCAAAGCGGACCCTTGAGGCTGCTGGCCGCCGCTGCCCCAGTAGGGGCTGAGGCGCGGGGCACTGCACCACTCCTAGCTATGCTACGCCAGTTGCACCCGCGCTTTTTGCTGCGCATAGCCGCCTCTGGCTGAATGAGCGCGCCCAGCGCCGAGACCTGGGCACCTCCAGCGTGCGGATAGCCACCTGCGAATAGCGCGCGTGTGCAGCCCACGCAACGCAACCACTCCATCGGCGAAGTGGTGGAAGGCAACCCATATTACGTCCAGTTTCAAACCCTGGCGCACAACCCCGATGCCTGCCCACCTGCTGGGAACCAAGGTATTAAAAACCACGCCTGCCCACGCCGCCCTATGACTTTACTCGTGATTTTGCTGGCCGTGCTGGCGCTTATCGTCCTCATTAGCTGGGGCAAGGTCAATGCCTTTCTAGCGTTTTTGCTCGTCACCATTCCGGCGGGGCTAGCGCTAGGGCTGGCCCCGGCGCAGGTGCTGGCAGCGGTGCAAAAAGGCCTGGGCGACACGCTGGGCTCCATCACGCTGGTGGTGGTGCTGGGCGCGATGCTGGGCAAGCTAGTGGCTGACAGCGGCGCGGCCCAGCAAATAGCGGCCGCGTTGATGGGCGTATTTGGCACCCGGCACGTGCAGTGGACGCTGATGCTAACGGGCTTCATCGTGGGCATTCCGCTGTTTTACAACGTGGGCTTTTTGCTGCTGCTGCCGCTGGTGTTTTCGGTGGTGTATCAGTATAAGGTGCCGGCCGTGTGGGTGGGGCTGCCCATGCTGGCCTCGCTGTCGGTGCTGCACGGGTTTTTGCCGCCGCACCCGGCCCCCACGGCGCTGGTGGTGCAGTTTCACGCTAGCATGGGGCTCACATTTATGTACGGCTTGCTGGTGGCGGTGCCGGCCATTCTCATTGCCGGGCCGCTGTACACGCGCACGCTCCGGGGCATTGTGTCGGTACCGCTGGCCAGCTTTGCCGTGGAGCCGCTGCCTAAAAGTGCCCTGCCGGGCCAGCTAAATAGCTTTCTGTCGTCGCTGCTGCCGGTGCTGCTGGTGGCGGGGGTGCTGCTGGTGCAGGCGGTGCTGCCGGCCAGCAGCCCACTGGCCCCGGCGCTCAAGTTCCTAGCCGAGCCGAGCGTGGTGATGCTGCTAGCAGTGGTGGTCGCCACGTTTAGTC
Organism: Janthinobacterium lividum; assembly: GCA_050954845.1. Classification (GTDB taxonomy): domain Bacteria; phylum Bacteroidota; class Bacteroidia; order Cytophagales; family Hymenobacteraceae; genus Hymenobacter. The sequence continues at coordinate 33,975 of JBPBQK010000032.1, read as the reverse complement.
TGGGCTTGGGCCAGGGCAAAAGCAGGACGGCCGTGATGGCCACCTTCGCCGCGGCGGTGCAGGATGTGGCGCCCATTCTGCTCATTATTGGCGGGGCGGGCGCACTCAAGGAGGTGCTGGTAGCCAGCGGCGCGAGCGTCGAAATCGCGGCCGGGTTGCGCGGTACCGGGCTGCCGCCGCTGGTGCTGGGCTGGCTTATTGCGGGCATCATCCGGGTGTGCTTGGGCTCGGCCACGGTGGCGGGCCTCACGGCGGCTGGCGTGATGCTGCCCACCATGGCGCACAGCCCCGCCAACCCCAACCTGATGGTGCTGGCCATTGGGGCGGGCAGCCTGCTCTTTTCGCATTTCAACGACGGCGGCTTCTGGCTTTTCAAGGAGTATTTCAACCTCTCGGTGAAGGACACTCTGCGCTCGTGGTCGGCCATGGAAACCATCGTGTCGGTGGTGGGCCTGGCCGGCGTGCTGCTGCTCGACTGGGCGCTGCCGCTGCTAGGGTTTGCTTAAGAATGCCCACCACAAAACTGGCCGCCAAGCGAAAAAACAATCAACCGTGGCACCTGCCTGCTACGTAAAGCCGGGAAATTACCTCCCCCACTTTACCTATGGCAACTTACGGCGACAATCTCGGCGGGCGGCTAGCCCTGCTCGCCCCCGACGACCTCAAATCAGACCAAAAAAAGCTGTACGACCAGCTGCAAGATACCATGGTGCCCTGGGCCAAAAAATCGGGTTTCCAGGCCGAGACCTTCGATAGTAAGCTTATCGGTCCCTTCAACCCGATGCTCCGCAGCCCGCTCATCGCCAAAGCCCTGATGGGGGTGACGGCCGCCGAGGGCGAGCATACTTCGCTGAGCGAAAAAGTGCGCCAGGTCGTTATTCTGACCGTGGGCGCGGTGTGGCAGGCGGCCTATGAGCTGTATGCCCACACCGCCGTGGCCGAAAAAGCCGGCTTCGACGAGGCCACCATTCAGGCGCTGGCAGCCGGGCAAAAGCCGGCCGCGCTTTCGGCCGAGGAAAGTGTGGCCTACGACTTTACCCACCGCCTGGCCACCACGCACCAGATTGATGCCGCGCTGTACGAGCAAGTCATCGTGACGTTTGGTGAAAAAGGGGTAGTGGATATGATTGCGCTGGCTGGCCAGTACATGACTATCAGCGCCCTGCTCAACACGTTTGCAGTGCCCGCCCCGCCCAAGCAATAGCCCCTGCCCGGTGCTGCCAGCTTCCACCAAAAGGCGCTGGCAGCCCACCTAGCGCTAGCTTTGAGGCCTTGGTCCCTTATACTCGTCCTATGATTCCGCTTATCACCCACACCCCGCGCCTCCTGATTTTAGCCGCCAGCCGGGCCTTGCTCACGGCCGAGCTGCACAAGCCGCAGTACTTTCCGGTGCTGCTTGGCGCGGCCCTGCCCACCGACTGGCCCCCCGGCGACTACGACCGCGAGGCTATGGAATACTTCCTGGAAAAACTAACCGCCGGCGGCCGCGACGCCGCCGGCTGGTACAACTGGTATGCCCTGCTAAAAGCCGAAGGCGAGGTGCCCCGCACGCTGGTGGGCACCGCCGGCTTCACCGGCCCGCCCGATGCAACGGGCACGGCCGAAATTGGTTACTCCATCGCCGCCGACTGGCGTGGCCAGGGCCTGGCCACCGAGCTGGTGGGCGGGCTGGTGCAGCAGGCCGCCGCTACCGGCATGGTGCGCCAACTAGTAGCGCACACGGAGCCCGAAAACCTGGTTTCGCAGCACGTGCTGCTGCGCAATGGCTTCATCTCAACGGGCACCGACGTGAATGGGCAGCTGCGTTTCGAGCGCGCCATAGAGCCAGCCCCGGTAGGGTAGGCGTATGAAGATGCTCGAATAATAAACGCTCGTCATGCAGCGTGCAGCGCTGCATGACGAGCGTTACCAAGTGTTATTCAAACACTCTACAACAGCAACTTCCCCTTAACTACAAGAGGGCCACCAAACACAGTTTGGTGGCCCTCTTGTATTCATTATGCATTGCTAATCCGGCAGTTGGTTGATGTCCGTTGGCTCTACCTTGGGCTGAGCGTTGGTGGCGTGGCGGTAGCTGGTCGAGGAAGCGTAAGCCTTAATGCGCACCCGGTTGATGCTGCCCAGCGGCAGGTGCTCGGGCAGGCAATGGAAGGGGTTAAAGGAAAGCGCATCGTCGGCGAAGACGCGGCGGGCGGGGCTGAAGGCGTCCTGCGCGGGCAGCACGATTTTTCCCAGCGCCAGGTAGGGGCTTTGGTCCTGGGGCCAGTCGATGGACGCATCCTCGACGGGCATGGTTTTGAGGTCGGTGCAAAGCTGGGCGCGCAGCTCGTACTCGGCCCCTTGCGTGCGGAAGAAATCGACCACCATGTCGCGGTAAGCGCCCGGCTCCGACACGTCCATTTCCTTGCCAGCGATGGCTTTCAGGTTTTCTGATAGCGGGGCCACGCTGATTTTGGCCACGTAGTCGCCGTAGCGGATGGCCCCCAGCGTGGTGTAGGTTTCGCCCAGAATGTGGTTGTTGGGGTGCGCCTGCACCACCATAGGCAGCTCTTTCTTAGTGCCTACCGCTTCGAGTACCTTGTCGGCCAGCACGCCCACCTCGTTCACGATGGTTTGTACCAGCTCGGGGCCATGGGCCAGCTTCTCGACGCGCAATTGCATATCGTGGTAGCTTTTTACATCGCCGGTTGGGATGATGGTATCATTCACCATCAAAAAATCCTGGGTAAGGGCATCGGCTTCTTCGGGCAGAAACTTCTTGCCCTCTACCCCGATGATTTTCAAGCCAAAGCCCTTCACGGCCGGCTGGCTGTCGGGCTGAATGGCTCCCGGCGAGGTCGAAAGCCGGATGATAACCGGGTAGGTTTTCGCTTCCTTAAACATGCCCTGCGCCAAGTGCTCGGGCAGGTTGGGGTAGAGGTGCAATTCGCCGCGCAGAATGCCGTGGCTCTTGGCGTGAGCATCGCGGATAGCGTGGCGGTTTTTCTCAAACATCAGGCGGGCTACCCGCGCCATCGAGGCCACGGTTTCGTCGCCTAGCTGGTCTTCGTTGGGTTGGATTTCTTCGACGCCGTCGGCAAAGCGAACGTAGGAGAGAGGAGTGGGCATGGGGTGAGTGTGGGAATGAAAAAAGCTTGGTGTTCTTCTCATTACGCCAACTCACCCCATTGGTTTTAGGCCCGGCCCATCTGGCGCAGGAAGGCTACGTGCGAGGTAATGGCGTAGCGCATCTTCGGATATTCTTGGTACGGCACGCCAAACTCTTCGCATGTCTGCCGGATGATTTTGCTCAGCTTGGGGTAGTGCACGTGCGAGATTTTGGGAAACAAATGGTGCTCAACCTGAAAGTTGAGCCCACCCACGAGCCAGCTGATAAGGCGGTTGTCGGTGGCAAAGTTGGCCGTGGTGCGCAGCTGATGAATGGCCCACTCGTCCTCCAGCTTGCGGGTGGTGGCGTGCGGCACCGGAAAGGCGGCCTGCTCCACGGTATGCGCCAACTGAAATACAATGCTCAGCACGAAGCCCGCCACGGCGGTGCTCAGCAAAAAGCCGCCTATCCAGCCCGCAAAGCCGATGGTGTAAATGGGCAGCACCACGTAAAACACCAAATTCAAAACCTTAAAACCCCAGAAAACGAGGTGGTCGCTGGTGCTCATTGGCTTGAGGGGCACGCTGCCAATACGCTGGGTGAAGTACTTCTGGTAGTCGGTGATAAAAATCCAGGAGATGTAGAGCAGGCAGTAGAAAACCCAGAAATAGAGGTGCTGAAAGCGGTGCGCGCCGTAGCGCTTCTGCTCTAGGGTCATGCGCATCCAGGGCTGGATGTCGAGGTCGTCATCCACACCGTCGATGTTGGTGTACATGTGGTGCACGGTGTTGTGCTTGGCATCCCACATGTAGCTGCTGCCGCCCAGCACGTTGAGCGAAAAGGCGGCCACCCGGTTTAGCCACGGGTACTTGCTAAAGCTGCCGTGCGCGCCGTCGTGCATCACATTAAAGCCGATGCCGGCCAGCAGCGCGCCCAGCGTCACGCACTCGAGCAAAGCCCAGCCCAGGGCGGGCGTGAAAAACACGAGGTGCACATACACCGCAATGAAACTGCCCACCAGCAGCAACGCCTTGCCCAGCAGGGCACCGTTGCCGGTTTGGGCTTTGCCCGTGGTCTGGAAATACTGGGCGGTGCGGCGCTTGAGTTCGGCGTGGAACGAGCGCGGCGGGGCGAAGCGGGGCAGAAGCATAGGGGGGAAGGAAAACCCAGCTGAGACGCGTGGTAAAGGCGGGCCGCTGGAGCGGTGCCGCATTACCCAATGGTAGCTACAGCGGGCTTCTGCACCTTGCACAAGCCTAAAATGACGGAGTATAAGACAGCGAACGAGCGCGCTATTCTATCTTCTGACGAGCCTATAACGGTGAAGTAGGCATGAAAGTGCAGCGAAAGTAGGAATATTCTGGCGGTGGCCTCGCCCGGCGTGGCACAGCCACCAAGCTAGTAGCTCCGTAAAAGGCCGAAATACTCACCTTTTCCTTTCGCCATGAATCGTCTTCTGCTTCTTTTTGCGCTGCTCGCCGCCTTAGTCGGTCCGGCCCGCGCCGCCGATATTCCGCCCCGCCCCAAGCCCTTTACCTTCGTAAATGACCAGGCTAATATGCTGAATGCCAACGATGCTAAAAAGCTCGAAAACGGCCTTCGCAAATACGCCGATACCTATGGCACCCAAGTGGTGCTCGTGACGGTGCCCTCGCTGGGCGGCACCAGCGCCGCCGACTACGCCCGCCAGCTCGGCACCAGCTGGGGCGTGGGCCAGCGCGATAAAAATAATGGCATCGTGGTGCTACTCTCGGGCAAAGAGCGCCAGATGAGCATCGAGGCCGGCTCGGGTCTGCGCAGCGTCATCACCCCCGAGCTGACGCGCCGCGTGATAACCCAGCAAATGACGCCCGCTTTTAAGCAGGGCAATTATTTTGCGGGCCTCAGCAAAGGCCTGGGCACGATAATGCTGGCTGCCAACCCAAGCTCGAACCCCGGCAACGGCCAAACGGCCACTACCACGTCTCCCGCCGCGGCCAGCGGTGCCACCGCCCCCAGCGCCAGCAATGGCCTCAGCGACAATACTGCGTCAACTTCTTCCACTTATCCAACGGCTACGCCCGAGCCGACTTCTTCGGGCTTTGGTATGGGCTCGATACTCATTGGTATACTAATAATTGGCGGTGGCATCTGGCTGATTTCAAAGCTATTCCGCCGCAACAACAACGCCAGCCAAGCCAACCAGGCTCCCGACTTTATGGGCAACCGCCCCAACAATCCCACGCCCAATTTTGGCGCGCAGAATGGTCCCCAAGGCGGTAACTACGGTGGTAGCTACGGCGGCCAGGCCCCCAACTCGGGCAGTGGCATGGGTGGCCTGCTAGCCACTGGTGCCGCCGCCGCCGCCGGGGCCTACCTCGGCAATCGCCTGGGCGGCAGCCACGACAGCGACAGCCATACCAATAACTTTGACAATAGCACGGCCGCCGGCCTGGGTGGCGGCGCAGTGCCGCCCGCCAATGCGGGCAGCGACTATTTCGCCTCGCGCAACGGCGGAACCGAAGAAGCTGGCCCCGACTACTTCTCGGGCAACGATAGCAACGACAGTTCCGACAGCTTTTTCTCCAACGATAACTCCTACGACGATACCTCGTCGGGCGATACCGGCGGCGGTGGCTTCGACAGCACCGACGACAGCAATAACAGCGGCTCGTGGTAGCGCCAGCCGCTACTAGACTTATTGCTCAATCAAAAGCCTTGTAAAAGAGTGTCATGCTGAACGCAGTGACGCATCTTGGCCGCTTCCTCCGTACCGTTCAACGTTGCGGTAGAGATGCTTCACTGCGTTCAGCATGACTCGTTTTGGCATTCGTCTTAATCCAGCCACCAAATAAAAAGGGCTCGGCCGCGTAATGCGACCGGGCCCTTTTTTGGTGGCTGAAAGCCTTATTTTTTCTGCGTCTTCACAGTCTTGCCGGAAGGCTTGTCTTTGATTTCAGTTTCGTTTTCCTTCTCCTTAGCCTTGGTGGCGGGGTCGGTGTGCTTGGGGGTGTTAACGGAGGTTGCCATGGGCGTAGTTAATTCTAAGTGGGGGTGGTGGCCTGCATACGGCCCCGGCCCGCGTTACGTTCAGAATTAATTTCCCGCAAACCCAAGCCAACCGGTGCTACGGCCTGACTTACAGCCACTGGCGCAAGTAGTGATATACCTCGGGGTGGCGCAGCAGCCCGCCGTGGTGCTGCGCCCCAAAGCGCGCCGTGCGCACGCTGGTGCCGGGCGGCAGGGTTGTTTCATCGCTGAAAAGCTGCCCCTGGCCACTGGCGGCCCCCACCAGTCCATCGCCAAAATAATCGCGCACGGCCTGGGGCAAATTGCCTTTTAGCCAGGCCCCTACCAGCACGTGGTAGCGCACGCCGGGCAGCAGCGGCACCACGGTGCGCGGGCGCGGCAGGGCAGGGTCGTCGGGCTGCTGCCAGTCCTCATCTACCAGCAGGGCCTGGCCCAGGTCCTTAATTCCGTTGGAGCGGCGGGCGATGGCATCGCTCACAAACCGCGTCGGAAATAGATTGATGCGGCGCAGCAGGCGCTCCACCAGCTGGCCGTTTTGCTCGAGGTACGAGCCATCGTGCGGCACGCCCAGCAAGAATACCGAGCGCAAGTGCGTAAGCCAGGAAGCGTTTTCAATGAGCAATGAGCAATTAGCAGTGAGCAGCTTTTTTCGACTGGCCCGTTTCTTAGGGGCCTGCTCATTGCTCATTATTAAGTGCTCATTGCCATAATACCCCGCCGAACGGATAACCAGCCCGCCCATGCTGTGGCCCACCAGCACCAGCTCGCCGAGGGCATCGGGGTAGGCAGCCAGCAAGTCGCTGAGCAGCTGGTGCAGGGCTCGGCCATTTTCGGAGATGTGCAGGCCCGTGTTGTAGCGCACGTAGAGCACCCGCACGGCGGCCTCGGTGGCCAGGCGCGGGCCGTAGCGCAGGGGGCCTTCGGGGGCGCCCTGAAAACCAGTTTGCCAGATGAACTCATCGCCCATGAGGCCGTGCACGAAAACCACCGTTTTCTGGTGGGGCTCGGTTAGGCGCAGGTCGGCCACGGCCACATCGTGGCCGCCGCGCCGGAAGCTGAGGGCAATAGCCCGCGCATCGTGGCGGGCGGCCAGCTGGTCGCCGAGCACGCCATTGAGCACGGGCAAAAAAAAGTGCTGGTTGGCCCGCCCCGATTTATAAAGCAGCGCGGCCCCGCGCACCGGCAGCAGCGCCGTGCGCGTGAGGGTGCCCAGCGCGCGGCGCAGCGCAGAGGGCTTGGGCGAGGGCGAAGCAGACATGGCAAGCAGGGTGGGGGAAAAGAAAGGGCGGCGCACCGCCCACCCCAGTATACGCGAGCGAGCAACAAAAATCTCGCTGCGCCGTCCAAGGCTATACGCCGCCGGGCTGCATCTTTGCACCAACCATCTACTTATTTTTTACATGAACTCTTCCCTTCGCCCCGCCCTGGCCTTGCTGCTGGGCGCTTCGGCCGCGCTGCTCACGGCCTGCGACTACAAATACAGCCCCGGCGTGAACACGCAGTTTAAGCACAGCTTCACGGGCACGCCCGGCTACACCAACGCCGACGTAAACCGCGATAGCATTAACTACAAGCAAAACGTGCACACGCCCATTGGCGAAGGCTCGGCCACGGCCCTCAAAAATGGCACCGTAGATGACCAGCTCAACTCGGCCCCGGCCGGCAAAAGCAGCGCCACCCCCCAGGATGCCAGCGGCAAAATGGGCGCGGTTGACAACGCTAAGCCCACGGGCAGCGCCTCGAAGGCGAGCCCGGAGTAATAGCCATTGCGCAGGCTACTTCGCCCACTGCCCCTGCGGGTAGTGGGCTTTTTAGGGGCCTAATATTTCGAGCCAACAGGCTAATAGCCTCAGCGGTAGTTTATAAAAAGAAGCCATTGGGTGCTATTGGCCGTATGCTAAGCCAGCCTGAGGCAGTTAGCTTTGGGCAATTCAGGATTTTCTTCTTGCCGCCTATGCTTTCCAACCATGCCTCGCGGGCCAGCACGCCCGCCTTCATGCCTGTGGTGCCCGGCCTGCACGTGCTCCGCGATGTATTTGTAAACCTCTACTACGTGTCGGCCGAGCCCACGCAGCCGCTCGGCCCCTGGGTGCTGGTAGATACCGGCCTGGCCGGCTCGGCTAGCAAGATAAAGCAGCACGCCGCCATCTTTGGCGTCGATAACCCGCCCGCGGCTATCGTACTCACGCACGCGCACTTCGACCACGCCGGCAGCCTCGAAGCCCTGCTTGAGCTATGGCCCGGTGTGCCCGTGTACGCGCACCCGCTGGAGCTGCCCTACCTCACCGGCCGCTCGAGCTACCCGCCCCCCGACCCCACCGTGGGCGGCGGCCTGATGGCGTATTTGTCCTTTGCCTACCCCAAACACCCCTACAACCTGGGCAGCCGCGTGCAGCCGCTGCCCGCCGATGGCAGTGTGCCCGGCCTGCCCGGCTGGCGCTGGCTGCACACGCCCGGCCACACCCCCGGCCACGTTTCGTTTTTCCGCGAAGCAGACAAGGTGCTGGTGGCGGGCGACGCCTTCACCACGGTAAAAGGTGAGTCGGCGCTGGCCACCATCAGCCAGATACAGGCCGTGCATGGCCCGCCCGCCTACTTCACCCCCGATTGGGACGCCGCCCGCGTCTCGGTGGCCGAGCTGCTGAGCCTTGTGCCCGAGGTGGCCGCTACCGGCCACGGCATTGCCATGCACGGCGAGCAGCTGCGCACCGAGCTGGCTTACCTGGCGGTGCATTTCAATAATTTGGTGCGGCCCAAAATTGGCCGCTACGCCCACCAGTCGGCCGTGGCCGATGCCGATGGCGTGCGCTCGGTGCCGCCGCCCCTGGTGCGCCCCTGGGTAAAAGGCTTGGCCGCGGCCAGTATGTTGCTGGGCATTATAGGCCTGCTAGCCAGCAGCAAAAAAGGCCAGAAAAGAAGCGGCAAAACTTACCGTGCCTGGTACCGCGACAAGCCGGCCCGGCCAATTCCTTATCGCCAATAGCTAACCCAGGCGGCAAGCTCAGCCCCGCCAGCATTACAATGAGTTGGCAGTCATAAAAAATCGTCTGTCGTTGCGAGCGCAGCGAGGCAATCGCACTAGAACGAGCAGTTTGGGTTCTATTCAGGTGCCATTGCTTCGCTGCGTTCGCAACGACAGACGAGTGCTAGCGACTAGTGCCCCCGCTAGTCTACTGTTTCCGGAAACTGGCCCGGCCGGGCGTAGGCAAAACGCACTGGCGACAAGACTTCGTGGTAGCTATCGAGCCCCGAAATGGCGGCCTCGCCCAGTGCCACGAGGTCGATAGTGCCATCGGGCCGCAGGGCTTCTTCGCGCACGTACACATGCTCGACCGCGCCCACCAGCAGCACCGTGCCATTGAAAATAGCGTGCTCCTCGCGCAGCCGCAGGCCGATGCTGAGCGGGCTTTCGGCCACGTAGGGCGCGGGAAAGCCGTCGCGGTAGTCGGCCGTAAAGCCGCAGGCTTCAAACTCGGATATATCGTCTTCGAAATTGGCCGAGGTGTAGTGCGCCTGGGCTATCAGGCTCAGAGGTACTTGGTTGAGGGTATAGCAGCCGCCATTGGACTTGATATTCTGGTAGGTGTGGCGCGGCACGGTGTTGGGCCGCGTTACCATGCCCAGCACGGGTGGGTCGGAGCCAAGGTGCAGCACCGAACTGAAAATGGCGAGGTTGGTTTGCCCATCGGGCGCAACCGTGCCCACCAGGTTGGCCGGCTTAAAGCCCGGCAAGCCATTGACGAGGTTGAGGCGGTAAAGTTTCTCGAAGGCCGCAATGTCGGCGGCGGTTATATGGACCACAGATTCAAACGGATTAAACAGATTTAACGGATACGCCTGCCTGCGGCGGGCTGACTATTATTTCTAGCTAGGGGTAGTGGCTGGGTTGGAGGGACTTACTGCATCCAGGCACAGGCGGTTGCGCTGCAAGTGCAGCACCAGCGTGATAATGTAGAGGCCATATACCAGCTGGTCGCCCACCAGGCTCCATTTTTCGAGCAAGCTACTGCCAAATACCAAGCTCATTATCACCAGCATAGCCGCCACCAGCGCCGGCCGCGTAAACAAGCCCAGCAGCAGCAGCGCCCCAATAGTGCCCTCCACAAACGGCAGCACCGTGGCAAATAAGCTCACCAAGGCCGGCGGTAGCGGTGATGCCGCAAACTCTTTCTCAATACCCGCCCGAAATATAGCCAGCTTGGGGATGCGCACCAGCCCGTGCATCAAGAAGTTGAGGCCCAGCAGCAGGCGGCCCAGCACAAAGGCAAGCTCGAAGTTATTGAGGTTCATTGGGAAAGGTATTGTATAAACGTCCGTCATGCTGAGCGCAGCGCAGCGGAGTCGAAGCATCTTGGCTGGGATACTAACTTCTAATGCCAGCAATGAAGCGGCCAAGATGCTTCGACTCCGCTACGCTCAGCATGAGAACGGTTCTCAACGGTTTCTAAACGAAAAAGGACGAACCAGCCGGCTCGTCCTGTTCCTTAATCTACGCACAAAGTACTACTTCTGCCGGGCGGCCCAGGCATCCATCTTGTGCTCCAGCACATCGAGCGGCATCACGCCATCTTTCAGCAATTCGTCGTGAAAGTCGCTGAGCTTGAACTTGTCGCCCAGCTCTTTGGTATAGCGCGCCCGCAGCTCCTGAATCTTGAGCTGCCCGATTTTGTAGGCCAGCGCCTGACCAGGGATGGCCATGTAGCGCTCGATGGCGGCCGTGTCGTTTTCCTTGTTGTCGGGCGTGTTATCGAGCATGTAGTCAATGGCTTGCTCGCGGGTCATCTGGCCGGTGTGCAGGCCAGTGTCCACCACCAGGCGCACGGCGCGCAGCATCTCATCGCTCAGGGCGCCAATGTATTGGTACGGGTCTTTATACAAACCCAACTCCTTGCCCAGGCTTTCGCAGTACAGCGCCCAGCCCTCGGTCATGGCCCCGTAGCCGGCAAACTGCCGGAACTTGGGTAGGCTGGTGTTTTCCTGCTGCAACGAAATCTGGTAGTGGTGGCCCGGAATCGCTTCGTGCAAAAACAGCGACTCCATGCCTTGCGTCACGTTGTACTCGGCCGCCTTCGGAATGGGCACGTAGAAAATGCCTGGCCGCGTGCCATCCGGCGAGCCCTGGTTGTACTCGGCCGAGGCCGACGCCTCGCGGAACGCCTCGGTGCGCCGAATCTCAAACGGCGTTTTGGGCGTGCGCCCAAACATTTTTTTCAAGTTCGGGTCGATGGTTGCCTGAATCTTGCGGAAGCCCGCCAGCACTTCCTCAGCCGTTTTGAACGGCATGGCCTTGGGGTCGTGCTTCAGCGATTCGAAGAACTCGCGCAGCGTGCCCTTAAAGCCCAGCTCGGTTTTCATGCGCTCCATTTCGGCGCGCAGGCGGGCCACTTCGCGCAAGCCCAGCGCGTGGATGTCGGCCGGCGTTTTCTCGGTGGTGGTCCAGTAGCCCACGTAGTACTTGTAGATGTCCGCGCCGCCAGGCACGGCATTTATGCCGCTGGTAGTGCGCGCTTTAGGCAGGTATTCATTGGCCAGGAAATTGCCGAATTTGCGATAGGTTGGCGCTATTTGGGTCAGAATAGCTTGCTTATACGCTTCGGTGAGGCGCTTTTTGTCAGCGTCCGAAAAGTCCTTCGGGAAGCTATTTATCGGCCCGTAAAACAGCGACTTGGTGGCGTCGGTCACATCAATGTCCTTGGCCCGCATCTGCGGAATCATCTTCACCACCAGCGCCTTGGGTAGCACCACGCCCGCCTTCATACCACGCCGAAAGTTGCCGATGGCCGAGTCGGCCCACACCGTGAAGCCCTGCACCCGGCCCAGCCAGTTGTCGTAGTCCTTCACCGTTTTAAACGGCTGAATGCTCTGCCCCGCCCCAAACTGCCCCATCGAAATCGGCAAACCCCAGAACTGCTGAAACGGCATCATCCAGGTGTTCAGCTTCAGCCCCGCCAGCCGCTGCTGCATGTCGTAGCGGAACATGTCGTAGCTGATTTTATCATTGTCATCCAGCCCGTTGCGGTCAAATTTTTCCAGCCGCGTCAGGTAGCCCTGGTAGAAAGCGCCGAGCGTATCGCGGTAAGCCTGCGTCTGGTCGTTGGGCAGAATTTCGTTGAAGCGGTTGTCGCCCTGCGCCGTGGCCGATAGCGGGTCGAGCCGCGACTGCTTGTCCCAAAATTGGCTGAATAAGCCACTCAAATCCTTATTGCCCTCGGTGGTGCTGGCCGCCGCCTGGCTGGTTTTGTCGGAAGTCGAAGACTGGCAGCTGGCCAGTGACAAAGCAGCAGCGGCCACGGCTGCTTGTGCAAAGTATTTCATTGATTTTCTTAAAGTTAGGATAGTAAGCAATTAGCTGTCCTTGCGAGCGCAACGAAGTGAAGCGCGGCAATCTTTCCTTCACGTCAGGAACAGTAGCCCAACGACAAAGGAAAGATTGCCGCGCTTCACTTCGTTGCGCTCGCAAGGACAGGGCGGTTTAGCCGTTTTTTAAGCTCGCTTCGTACTCATCAAGCTTTTTGAGCGTGCCCGCAATGTTCTCCGTCAGCAGCGTAATCACCGCGCCATCCGGGGCCGTGGCTAGCACATGGTCGATGGCATCCATCTCATTTTCAATGTAGTTGATGGGCAGCTCCGGCTTATCCAGCCGCAGCCCGCGCGTCATTATCTCCACCAAAAACTCAGCCGACTTGCCGCGCAAATCCCGGTCTTGCCGCAGCACTACTTCGTCAAATATGCGCCCCGCAATGCGCGAGAAGCCCAGTGTATCCTCGTCGCGCCGGTCGCCGAGGCCCGATACTACGCCAATCTTGCGGGTAGCCGGCGTGGCCTCCATAAACTCGGCGTACTTGGTGATGCCCGCCGTGTTGTGCGCATAGTCCACTATCACCTCAAAACGCGGAAATTTGTACACGTTCATGCGCCCCGGCGTCTTAGTGGCCGACGGCACGAAGGTGCGGAACGCCGTCTTAATCGCGTCCTTGTCGAAGCCTGCCAGGTAACCGGCCAGCGCGGCGGCCAGCGCATTCTCGATGTTAAAGCCTGCCCGGCCCCCGAACGTCACCGGAAATTCGGCCGCCCGGTCGATGCGCAGCTTGTAAGAGTTTTTATAAATCGTAATGTAGCCTTCCTCGTACACGGCCGCCACGCCACCGGCCTCCACATGCTCCTGAATGCGCGGATTGTTCTCATTCATCGAGAAATAGGCCACTTTACAGTCGAGCGTGCGGCCCATGTCATACACCAGGTCGTCGTCGGCGTTGAGCACGGCCCAGCCGTTTTTGCGCACCGTGCGGGGCAATACGCCCTTCACGGCCGCCATTTCCTCCACTGTGTAGATGTCGCGCATGCCCAGGTGGTCGGCCGCCACGTTGGTAACCACCGCAATATCACAGGTATGGAAGCCAAGGCCCGAGCGCAGCATGCCGCCCCGCGCCGTTTCGAGCACCGCGTAGTTCACGGTAGGGTCGCGCAGCACAAACTCGGCGCTCACGCCGCCCGTGCAGTCACCCTTTTGCAGTTGAACGCCTTGAATATAAATGCCATCGGTGGTCGTGAAGCCCACTTTATAGCCAATGCTGCTCACCAGATGCGCGATAAGGCGCGTGGTAGTCGTTTTGCCATTGGTACCCGTGATGGCGATAATCGGAATGCGCGCCGTGGAGCCCGCCGGAAACAGCATGTCGATAACCGGGGCGGCCACGTTGCGCGGCAGCCCATCGGTGGGCGCAATGTGCATCCGAAAGCCGGGGGCCGCATTTACCTCAATTACCGCGCCACGCGTTTCGTTGAGCGGAATGGCAATGTCGCTGGTTAGCAAGTCGATACCACAAATATCCAACCCCACAATGCCCGCCACGCGCTCGGCCAGCAGCAGGTTGTAGGGGTGAATAAGGTCAGTAACGTCGGTGGCCGTGCCACCAGTGCTAATGTTGGCGGTGCTCTTGAGGTACAGCGTTTCGCCGGCTGGCAGTACCGAGCCCAGGGTCAGTTCCTTGCCTTTCAGAATGTCGAGCGTGTGCTGGTCGGCCTTGATGCTGGTGAGTACTTTTTCGTGGCCCACGCCCCGGCGCGGGTCCTCGTTTACTTTGTCAATCAGCTGCTGAATAGTGTGTTCACCATTACCCTTTACGGCGGCGGGCGTGCGCTTGGCGGCCGCGATGAGCTTGCCGTTCACCACCAGCAGGCGGTAGTCGTCGCCCTCCACAAACTGCTCCACAATCACGGCCCGGCCGTATTCCTTGGCAAAGCGCAGGCCCTCCACGGCATCCTCCCAGTTCATAATGCGGATGGTCGCGCCCTTGCCGTGGTTGCCATCAAGCGGCTTGGTCACGATGGGGAAGCCCAGTTCCTCAATCGCGTCGCGCAAGCCATCCTCCGAGTACACGGTAGTGCCGCGCGGCACCGGCACGCCGCCATCGGCCAGCATGGCCTTGGTGCGGTTCTTATTGCCGGCCACCTCCACGCCTGCGTGCGAGGTCAGGTTGGTGGTAGTGGCCCAGATGCGACGCTGGTTTACGCCGTAGCCAAGCTGGATAATGCTGCTGTTTTTCAGCTGAATATACGGAATGTTGCGCGAAGCCGCTTCGGCCACGATGCTCCAGGTGCTGGGCCCAAAAAACTCTTCCTCCCGAATGTCGTGCAGCTCGTCAATTACCGGCTTCAGGTCGAAGCTCTCGCCTTTACACAGTGCTTCTACCAGTTCTACGGCCGACTGGGCGGCGTAGCGCCCGGCCCGCTCTTCTTGGTAGGCAAACACCACGTATTCAACGCCTTCCTCGCGGGCGGGGTAGCTTTTGCCCCAGAAAACCGGCATGCCGGCCAGGCGCTGCAACTCGAGCGCTACGTGCTGAATGACGTGGCCCAGGGGCTCACCATCAGCTAGTTGCTCCTGGCTGAGGGGAGGGTGCTTGGCCAGCTGCTTGTTGGAGTGGCGGCCCGGCTCGTGGGGCTGGCCTATCTCGGGTAGCAGGGCCGTGAGGCGCTCGCCAAAACCGTCGATGGTGTTGCTCCACTCGCCGGCAAACTCTTGTAAATCAACTTTCGATACGATGAGGCGGTAGTGCTTCACCGACCAGTAGCTTGGGCCGCGCATGGTGCGCAGGTCAATAATTTTCATATGGCCAGGGCAAGGGTTAGCCGCCGGCCCAGCCAGCGGCTTGGCAATGTAGGCAACGCGACGGTTAATTCCCAGCTTTGCGGCTAGCGGCTGCCGTTGCAGCAGCCACTTCAGGGCTATTGTATGGCGGGGTGCAGGCTATTTTGCTCACGCCTTACCGCAGACGAGCCACGGGCGCGCCCGAGGCCTGCGTGGTCTAGGAAAACCAGCACTTAGGCCATACACTTTAGCCCACTGCCCTTGGCCAGCCCGCTGCCTCAGTGGCCGGGCAGGGCTTACGTAAAGCACAGCAAAGCTTACATAAAAAAGGCCGCCAGCAATGCTGGCGGCCTCTACTTCAGCCTGGTCTAACTGACAATCTCGCTACACGTCCCGGTAACGCATTTCACTAAAATTGTATTATCACCTGATAAATCTTAAAATAATCTTGTTTCAAACAGAGCCGGAAATTTCCCGACATTGTCCTTAATTGATGTCCCCACATCTTCCATTTATAACTATCCTATTATTAAAGTACAATAAATGTTGCGGCTGAATGCGATGCAAAACTAGGTGGTTTAATGGCAAAAGTCCAAAATAAATTGCACTTTTTTTTAGATAAAATATTTTACATTCTGTTAATCAGTAAATTATATTTCATAAGGCTGGGCTTAGTGCAAAATAAGGCCAATTGCGAGTAGCAGGTTTCCGTTATAATGGCCTCTCCATTACTGCCCACGGAAGCCTAATAAATGGTTTCAACGGCTGCTACCAAGTGCCAGCGGCTAGCTGCCAGCAGGTCCAGTACCTAAGTCAAGGGGCCTGTTTAGGCGTCTTTTCGCTGCTGGGTACGGCTGCATTGGGCTCATTAGTAGCCAATAGCTTCTTGCGTAGCCGTTCGCCGGCCTTGCGGTTGGCGGCGGGGTACTGGCGCACTTCCTTCTTCAGATTGGCTACGTGGTAGGGGCCACACAGCAGCAGCAGCAGATTATTAAACTCGTGGCTACCCCCGTAAACCCGCGGAATAATGTGGTCGAGCGTCGGGCCAGCGCCCGCCTGCCACCGCACTAGGCGCACTGCGGTGGCAAGTGGGCGCTAGGTGGTTTTTAGTTGGCTCCTGAGCTACGCAGGTCGGTCTTGGTGGTGGAGTAACGCTCTACTGTGTGGCACCTACCTGGTTTAGTAGTGGAAGAGGCGACATTAATCTCTGCTTGCTGCGCAGCCTCAGCGACTCGGAGGCGCTGGAGGATTGTGCGCAGGGGGTGCGACTGCCAGAGAATTAGATGGAGACTAGCGGCTACGAGCCCTAACTAGTCGTACCCACATGCGATGCCAATAGCTTCCGCTTGCGTTCGTAGCTCATCCGCTATTTTACCGGGCAGTTCCAGCGTGACTGGCTTTTGCGCTAACACTTGGCGCACTATTCTGCGCGCCTTCGCTACGCCCACGGCCGCAAGTTGGCAAAGCAACAGCGTAAAGGCCTCTTGGCGTGGGCAGACGTGCCAACTGTAAAATGTTAGCTTTTTCATGGAGCAAAGCAATGGCCTCGTACGTGATGCGCAGTCCGCACTAGCACGTTACGAAAAGCTACGCACATGGGGTACGGCTGCCGGGGAATAACTAAAACTCTGCCGGTGGGCGAGGCTTTCTATATGCGTGCAAGCTAAGCCATTGGCCTAAACCACTCCTTAAAACCGCTCTTCATTTACCACCATTGGTTCTATGCCCGGCTGTGCATACTCTAAGATTACTAGCAGTTGTCCATCATCGCGCCGGGTGCAACGCAATAAATAGCGTTGGCCAGTACAAAAGCCAGCGGAGTCATTAGCAGCGTTACTGTCTCTAAAGACGCAGTATTTAGCTTGCGTCTTCATTGGATGGGAAAGAGTAGAATGGACGTGCTGTACCTAAAACGACAAAACCCCTTCTAAGCACTTGACTTAAAAGGGGTTTTGAAAACTAAAAGAGGTAACGAGCGGACTACCTGCATTCAGACAGACCCTTGCAAGGCACTTTTTAACGTGTGCTAGGCCGCTTTTTCGGACGCATCGGACGCCGAACCTGGATCCGTGTCTGATGCTTGTTTTACCTGTGTTTTACCTGCTCGCAGCGCATCGTAGACGGTTCGCGCCGCCGCATCTACCTCGAATGTATCGGCGGCGCGCAGGTATATCTCCGTGGTGCTGGTGCGCCGGTGGCCGAGTAGTCCGCCGGTAGCCTGCAAGTCACCGCTGAGCGCGCGCGCCCCCAGGGTGGCCAGTGTGCGCCGGGCCACGTGCGAGCTGAGCTTTTTGGTAATGCCCAGGTGGGCGCAGGCCCGCTTGAGGTTGGCGTTAATTTTGGAGGTCTCGCGCTTGGTGATGGTGAGTTGGTCGCGCGGGTGCAGCTGGTCGAAGTTGGCCGGTAAGTAGGGTAATATATACTGAGTGGGGGAGGGCTTGCCTTCGGCCGGCAGCAGCGTGCTGAGCAAGGCCACCAGTTCGGGCGTTTCCTCGACATCCTTTTCGGTGCCGCCCTTGTCCATAGTGAACTTGAGGCGGCCGTGGGCCCAGTCCTGCCAGCGCAGGCGCAGAATCACGCCGATGCGCGAGCCGTGGGCGTAGTGCTGCAAAAAGTACACGGTGCGAGCTAGGTGCTGAGCCGGGGGCAGCTTCACAACCTCGAAGTCCGACACCTCCGCGCGCTCCAGCCACACTTGCTTGCCTTTGCCAGTGGGGTACTCATAATATAAGAAGGGGTCATCACCCGGCTTCATCTTCTTGGCGCGCACGGCATCGGCCACGAAAATGTGCAGGGTCTTGAGGTTCTTACTCACGGTGCTCGGGTCGTTGCCTACCACCGTGAGCAGGTGGCGCTCGTACTTTTTTACCAGCTCGGGCGTGAGTAGCGGGAAGGGGAGGGGCTTTTGCTTGCCTTGGCTGTCAACCCCGTGCCAGGTGGCAAGCTTCTTCACCACCGGCCGGCGCACGTCGATGGTACCCTGGGCCAGGCCCGTGGTGGCACGGCGCTTGGCGTGGGCCGCATCGAGCAGCGCCTGCTCTTCGTCGAGTCGGTCGTTACAGAACTTGATAAAGTCGGGGGCGTCGGGGTCGATGCCCCCGTTGCGCAGCGCTGCCTTTAGCTGGTCGGCACTCCAGCCGGGATTCTCCTGGGCCAGCTCCTGCGCACGGTTGTGCCAGCGCAGCAAATCCTTATTATAGGTGTCGTGGTTTTTGTGGGCGGTGCGCACCCAGTTCTTGGTGAGCAGCGTGGCGTTGGGGTTCCACTGCTTTTCGGGCAGCGCAATGCCGGTGTTCTGGTAGCGCACGATGCGGTCAACCGTGATGCGCAGGCGCACGTCGAAGAGCCCATCGCTGTCAGCCTTGGCAGCGAGGATGAGTTTGAAGGTAGCTGGCATGGCTACAGACGCACTTTAGGGCGGTCAAAATACTCTTCTACCCGCCAAATAGAGCGAATACTGCGACGAGAAATAGGCAGGTAACCGACCTGCTCAACTAGGGCATGCAACACCAGCATATTCTTAGTGAATAGGTCATTTGAGCGAATGGCCTTGATGGTAACAGTATCATCATAAGCCACTACGCAAACCTGGTTATGCACCTGCTCCCACTTGCCCTCATCCAATGGCCAGGCAATGACCCGCTGGCCTGAGTGTAGCAACGGCTGCATGCTGTCGCCATTCACTTCAAAAACTACCGCTCCTTCATACTTGCCGATTTCTTCCGGTGTGAGCAGAGTAAGATGAAGCGTATCAAAGTTCCGGGAATCTACCTGAGCCCCACCAAGACCGATGTATGAGGCGCGAGCGTGTACGCTTACAAATGGAAGCTCTACGCTAGGTAACTCATTGAGAAAAGTGATAGGGTGCACCTCCTGCATGGTCGGTTGGGCGAAAATCCTTCCGTTTCCCGTCTCCATATAAGGCAAACTAACTTGGTAATATGTTGCCAAAATATTGACAAGCTCCTTTGGTGCGGATTGTACTCCTGCACGCAGTTTAGTAAGGAGCGATGGACTAAGCTCATGCTTTAGCAAGAATTGTCGGTCATTTTTGAGCCCTCGCTCAGCAATAATCTTATCCACTGCGGTAACAACTCGCTCATCGAACGGCGTTTTTGGCTTTTTAAGTGAGGCTTCGTTTGTGAAAGTCATAGCTTGGTAAGTTTTTGGAAATACTTTTTCCAGAATGTTGCTTTTGTTGCTAACTTGGTTATAACTTTGACGTATAAACCAAAAGTAAACCAAATGTAAAGCATATGGCAACAAAAAATCCAAATCGGCTTACCCGTTTACTGCCCCATGGTAAGTTGAAGGAGATGGCTGCGGCAGCTGGCGTGACAGTGCAAGCAGTGAGCAATGCCCTGCGTGATGGCAAGCCAACCAACCGCTTCGTGCAACAGGCACTGCAAATTGCCAAGGAGTCTGGTAGCCTTGAGGCTGCTCAGCAAATGGCATCTATCAACACTAACGCTAGCGCTTAGTGTCATGCCAACCGTCGCCTTCATCACGCCCGAAGAGCATGAGGCTGCTATCCGTGAGTTGCGAACCGAGTTCCGCGATATGCTGTGCGCCTACGTGACAGAGCATGAGCAGTGGCTGCCCACCGAGCGGGCGATGAAAGCCGCCGGCATCAAGGCCCGCTCTACGCTGGTGCAGTTCGCCCGTGCCTCACGCCCTGATACCGAAGAGCCGGGCCACATCACCTACAAAAAGGACGGCACCAAGTGTCTGTACGCCCGTGCCAGCTGCATCAACTACGCCCGCAACAAACGCGGCTTACCCGCCCTAGCCGCCTAATTCATCAACACCCTAATTGATTTCAGGCAACCACTTCACTTCCAACGCCATGCACCCGCAATTACTCCTTCCTGCGCAAGCCCGCTATGCTGCCGCCCGCACCCTGCGCAACAAGGCCAGCCGCCACCAGCGCGCCCGCCGTGCTTTCGCCAGCTTCAACCTGACTCGGGTGGTAATGCTGGGCGAAAACTGGAACGCCTAGAACGAATGAAGCCCCGACCACACCACATGGCCAGGGCTTCCTCAAACACTTCAACCGCAAAGATACACGCCTACTACTCAAACACTTCATTTCTCTTTTATGAAACTCGCCGCAGACACCCCTGCCCTCGATTTTACCGCGCTGAAAAAAGTAGAGAGCGCGCACGATGTTGATTATCTGGCTGGGCAGCTGGCGCGCCGCCGGGCCCACTTCGCCTTCCTCTTTCAGCGCTACCAAGACCTGCTTACCCTTGACGATGAAGGGTATGAGGTAAGCATCACCCTCACGAGCGCCACCAAGACGGTCACGCTCAGCCGCGCCGAAGGCGAGGACAGCTTCGACATGACTGCGCTGTATGAGAAGCACGGCAACCACATGGCCGCCTTGCAGGCCGAAATCCTTGACCTGCTGGAAAATAAGCAGGATGGCAGCCACAAGGATTTCGGCCTCTGGGAAGGCACCGGTGCGCCAGACATGCGCCAAGTCGTCGCGCTCTGCATGCCCCAGTCTACCACTCCAGCCCCGGCCGATTCCCCTGCGCCCACTACCCCCGACGCGAAGGCTGCCTAAGCTCACCTCATTCCATTCATTATCCTTTTCGCCTACCAATCAAGCATTTCAATCATGAAGCTCGCCACCGATAACGCCACCGCCCGCACTACTGAAATCCCCGCCAACATCAAGCCTGGCGGGGCTCACGAAACCAACTACCACCAGCGCATGGCGAACCACTGCCGCGAGGAATACGCCCGCACCTATACCCTTCGGGAGGCGCTAGTTACGGCCCACCTCTCCGGTTTTATTGATGTTACGATACGCACAGCCAATGGCTCAATAACTATCCCCTTCATAGGTGGGGACAAAAACGAGCAGCGAGCGCAAGGCCTGTATGTCGAGCTGGCCGAGATGCTGGGCGACAAGCTCGGCAAGTTGGAGCACGATATTCTGGACTATGAGAAGGACTCTGAGAAGGATGAAGCCGACGAGCGCGAGGGCGCAGGCACCCGTGCCGAAACCTTCGCCTTCTGCCTGCCCATGCGTCCGCTTTCGGATGCCGAGTTTGAGGCCCTGCCCGCCGAGGCCCGCCGCGCCTACGATGAGCACCGGGCCGAGCAAGTGAAGGCCGCCTAGCACCCACCCCGCAAGGGCATCGTGGACAGCGATACCCTTGCTTACTAGGCTGCCCACCGCTTTTCTGCTTACCCCATGCCCGCCCTCTCTGGCTATACCCTAACTGACCGCTTCCGAAAGCTGCGCAACCGCGTGGTTCCTATCATTACGCCCCTGCAAGCCTACCTGTTTTTTGAGTTGGTAGCTATCTGCAACATCGCGGAATGGCCGGCTGAATTCAGCGCGACCAACGCAGAGCTTCAGGGCGCGCTAGGCTGCTCGGAAGAGGGCTTGATTCGCGCCCGCCTGCGACTGAAAGAAGTAGGCTTAATTGACTTCGTTTCGGGCAACCGCCGCACCCCAACGCGCTACTGTTTTGCCGCCGATGGCTCAGGTGAGTTGAGCCATTCAGCCCCTAAAGGCTCAGGTGAGTTGAGTAAACCAACGGCCAAAGGCTCAGCTAAAGGCTCAGGTGAGTTGAGTGATAAGAGGCCGAAAAACGGCGATGGCTCAGCTAAAGGCTCAGGTGATGGCTCAGGTGAGTTGAGCCCCTATAAGGAACAAACTAAAACTAAAAGAAGAGATAGCTCAATCACCTCAAAATCTGAGGTTGCAAAGCCAATCCCTTTTGAGGCGTTTTGGGAGGCGTACGGCAAGACGGTTGGCCGCCACAAAACGGTTGAGCGCTGGGCTACCCTGACACCAGCCGAACAAGCCGCCGCCTTGGCACACGCCCCACTGTTTGCCGCCGCTACGCCCGAGAAACAATTCCGCAAAGACCCGCTCACTTACCTCAACGGCAAGTGCTGGCTTGACGAGGAATTGCCGGCCCCCCGCAACGGGGGCCCGCAGCCCGCTTTGGTGCCCTTGCCGGCCCCGCCCATTGAGGCCCCCGAAATGAATCCCGAGTTTCTCGCCCAGCAGGATGCCGAGCAGGTCGCCAAACGCGCCGCCCGCCTAGCTGAGCTAACCCACGCTTAACACTTCACCCGATGCAGCCTACCACCACCCCCGAGGCGCACACCCCCCGCCCCGCCTTACCCGACGAAGCCGAGCGCCAGGCGCTGGCCGCGGAGCTGGAAATCCACATCGACGCCCTCAACGAGTACTGCGACCAAGACCCGCAGCCCGAGCGGGCCCAGCAAATCAACGAGCTTATCGCCCTATTCGGCCAGTACGACCAAGCTACCGAGCAGCTACTCAGCGGCTACCGCTACGCGCTGGAGCACGCCCAGCGGCCCGTGATAGTGCCCAACCTGGAGCAGGCCATTCTTGCCAAGATGAGTCCGGCCGACCTGCTGGCCTACCGCCAAGCCGACCCCGTGTACCGCCTGGGCTACGCCCGCGGCTACCGGGTGGCCGAGCAGAAATACGAGCGCCTAAGCTCGCTCTATGCCCAGTACGCCCTCATCGTGCCGCCCGCCGGCTACACGCCCTCGCCCCTGGTGGCCCAGGTGCAGCGCTTCGTGGCCACGCGGCTGATGACCGGCCCCCGCTTCCCACTGGAAGTGCGTAAGTCCCTGTTTTTCAGCACGCCAGCAACGCCCCGCCCCAATGCTTAACCCGAATAAAACCAAGCGCAAGGACTTCGACCCTTCGGCTGCTGGCAAGGGTACGGCGGGCGTGCTGCCCCACATTCCCGACGCCGACAAGGCCCTGGTGACGCTCGATGAGGCAATGTTTGAGTCGATGGTACACGAGTACCACAACGGCCGCGAGAAGGGCCAAACGACCAACAACAAGTACCTCGACCCCTACTTCAAGTGGATGCCGGGCTACACCAACGTGATAACCGGCTGGCCGGGCCACGGCAAGAGCCAGTTGTTTTTTGAGCTGCTGCTGCTGCGCGCCGCCTACGATGGCAAAATGTCGGTTATCTGGCCTTCGGAAAACCTGCCGGCCAAACGCTTCTACCAAGGACTGATTCATACCCTGACTGGCCGCCCCGCCGATAAATCACAGGCTAATTGCCTGAGCCTCGCCGACTTCAAGCGGGCCAAGGATTTTATTCGGGACCACTTCATTTTGCTCAGCCCGCCCACGGGCATGGGGTTCAGCCCGCCGCACATGCTGGCCTACATGGAGCGCGCCATCGCTAAGCATGGCGGGGCCGAGAAGGAGAAAGGCGGCATTGCCCACTGCATGCTCGACCCCTGGAACAAGCAGGACCACAGCGCCAAGGTGAAGATGGGCGGTGATGAGGGCTACCTGATGCACGCCGTAGGCCTTTGCACCAGCTGGAGCCAGGACGCCAACCAATGCCTGGTACTCACTGCCCACCCGAAGCGCGTGGAAGACATGAAGTTTGGCCAGACGCGGCCGGTGCCGGACGGGGCCAGCATCAGCGGCGGGCAGATATGGGAGAACATGCCGCACTACATCGGCGCAGTACATCGCCCCTTCAAGCACATTCCCGGCAACACCGAGGCGGCCTTCTACTCCCACAAGTGCAAGGATGAGCGCTACGTGGCCAAGCTCGGCAGCGTGGGCGCTCACGGCCCCGACGGCTTGCCCCCGATGGTGCCCATCCACTGGGACGAAGTGAGCAACCGCTACCGCTGGGGCCGCGAGCGCTGGAGCCCCTTCGATGATGAGCTGGTGCGGGCGATATACGCTGCCCCCGTGGGTGCCCCGCCCCCGCAGCTATTCACGGGCAACGGGCAGCCCGCTCCGCCGGCTGCCGAGCCCCAGGGCTTGCGCACCAGTGCGGCCCCCGGCGCAGGATTCGAGGCCGAAACCCGCAGCGAAGCAATCGCGCCCACTGAGCGCTTCGGCCCCCGCACCATTACCAGTGCCGACCTACCCACCCGCTAAGCTACTCCGCAACCACTTCACCAACACCACTATGTCACGACCTTATCACAAGCATTACCCGCCCGAGGCGGCCCCCAGCCCCGCTCGCCGCTGGCTGCTGGCCTTGCTGCGCCGCACGCCCGGCCGGCGCGCCCGCTGGCGCAGCCAAGCCCAGCGCCGCCGCCCTTGGGTGTTGCGCCCGCTGACCGTGGGCGAAACCCGCGTGCTGCACCTGCGCACCGCCGTGGACGAGCTGGCCCTGCTGCTCGGCCCCTTTCGCCAGAGCCGCGCCCGTGGCCACGAGCCGCTACGGCCCCTCTTGCATGACCCCGAAACTGCGCCCGCAGTCGCTGCGCAGGTGCAGCAGTTGGAGGCCTGTCTCCACCGGCTTTCGGTTCGATTTACCCAAGAGCGGCGCGAGCTGGATGGCTGGGTGAAGGAATGGGACCATGCCACGGAGACGCGCAAAAACCACCTGCGCCTCGAGCAGAAATCGCACGCCATTTCGGCCCTGCTGCGCGCCCTGAACATGCTCACGGAGGAAGCCATGATGGATATCAAGCATATCCAGCCCATGAACCCCGACGCCTTCAAGCCAGAAGCCCCCCCCGAGCCGTGGCTGGATAGCGCCGCCCCAGCTGGCCCTGCTCCTTACTCAGCCTGAGTTTTCAGGAAAACTCCGCAAAACCTCCACATTCCAGTGGACTGACTACTAATCAAGTTCTTATCCACTTGGATAAAATCATTTCAACCACTTCACGCACCACTACCATGTCAAAATTACAAGGACTTAAAGTGCTCGCCGCGCACTTCAATTTCCAAGCCCAGCAAACGGGCCACATGCTGCTGTATAAAAACCTGCCCGCTGAGAAGCTGCTGCATCATCAGCTTGGCATGGCGCTGGCGCTGCTGGTGGCCCAGGAATGCCAGGACATCGCTTGGGCCCTCGGCTTGATGCGCGCCGACTGCTTGCATGGCATTGCAGGCACCGTGCCCGAAGAGTACGACCCCTCCTTTGATGGGGACGGCAACCCGGCGCTTGATGCGCCGCGCCCCTACGATGCCTACGCGGAAATGGGCTACTACATGGCCGCCGACTATACTCCCTACGGCTTGAGCCTGGATTTAAGCCCTGGCGCGCTGGATGCGGTAGGCTCGCTGATTGCCTCCAAGTCCACCCTGAAGGCTTACGCCAAGGCAAAGGACATGGAGCTTGTGACCCGTGACTCCGACGAGGGGGAATGGCGGCCCATGACTGAGCTGGAAATTACGCAGTACGCTCGCCGTGAATCAAATCAAGCCATGGAGGACTGCCTCTTTACCGTGGGCTTCAATGAGGACATGGCCCGCCTGCGCAAGCTGATAGCCGAGCGCGGAAGCCTCACTGAGATACTGGAATTGATTGGCCCCGAGCCCGTTCCAGAGCTGCCTTTTTAGCTCGTTTGACAAAGTTGTCAAACGAAGAAAAGCTCACTTACTAAATCTATTAACCGAAGCCATGAGCGACGACCTCGACCCCGCGCTGGTACTGCCCACCATGGGCGAGAAGCCCAGCAAGCCATACCGCACCAGCCGCTACACCGTCCGCGAATACAGCGCCCTGCCCTATGCCCAGCGTCGGGCCGTGGATGCCGACTGTGACGCCCGCGCCGGCTTGGTCTACACAACGCACGAACACCCCTCCACGCACCGCTACACCGTGGGCAGCCGCCCCGCAAACGCTACCGCCAATGGCCGTAAAAACGCATCTCTGGGACTTGCTGCTTGACCGGCCGGGCCTGCGGGCCACGCTCGATACCCTCAAGGGCTACACTTTTCCGGCCTGCGCCCGCCAAGTCCTGTGTCAGCAGTACGCGCTCTCCGAAGCGGAATTCGCCGCCGTGCTGCAACTGCACACGACGCTCATCTACCGGCCAGGCAATAGCTACACCAGTCTGGGCCGCCCGCGCGGGCGATGGCTGCGGGATGGTATGGACCTGCTGCTGAGCCTGCCCAAGCTGCGCGCCGTCTTGGATGAAACCCGCCACTGCCCGCTGCTGGAGCCGCCGAAGCTGCTACGCCTCTGTGACAGGCACAAGTTGCTGCCCGCCGAACTCGTGCGGGTGCTCAATGCTCACGCCGAATTGTGGGCCCGGACCTGATTCATAAAATCCGAGTGTCCGGACTTTATAGAAGTATATGACAATCAGCCCTAAAGCATGAAACCGGAATTTTCCGGTTTCATGAACTTCTTCACCTATGCCCCGAACTGCTGCCCGCGTCGACGCCAACCAACCCGAGATAGTCAAAGCGCTGCGGGCCATCGGCGCGACCATCCTGCACACCCACCAGCTTAAAAACTGCTTCGACTTGCTCGTGGGCTACCGCGGCCGCACCTTCCTCATGGAAGTGAAAGACCCAGCCCAGCCCCCGAGCAAGCGCCATCTCACCGAGGGCGAGGCCGAGTTCAAAGCCACTTGGCGTGGCTCACCCTATCACGTCGTGCATACCGCCGACGAAGCTATTGCCATCATCACCGCTCGCCTACTACCCGTTGCCTGCCCCCACTGTGGCACTCGTCCGTAATGGGGCGCATGCACATTCCGCCCATCATTCGCCCCCAAGCCTACGCCACTCATCTATTACTAGCCTGGCAGGCTGAACTGCTACGTCGCCAAGCGTTAGGCCGCGGCGCCCCTAGCCAGCTCCTCCAGACTATCACAGCCGAGTTGGCTCGCCGCAATAAGCCCATCAGTACCTGATTTCTACCCGATGTACAGTATCCCTACTACCCCCCGCCCCATCGCATTTACCCCGCAGCGCCGCACTTTCCTGCTAAGCGAACTCACCACCGCCACCACCCGAATTGCCGAACTCACGAAGCAGCACCCCAGCTGGCCGGCGTGCCGGGTGCGAGCAACGGTAGCTCGCGAGATGGACATTAGCACCGTTCAATTACGATATATGCTCAATAAAGCCGCTGAGATAAAGCCGCCCAGTGAAAGTTAGTTACGCTTTTTGCAGGTTAGTTACGCTTTTGGGGGTCGGCATTTGTGAGGCCCTAAGCTGGTCGGGAACTTCGGGAAATGTCCACGACGCCCGAAAACCCCACCAGCATCAAGCTCGACGCGAAGCACCAACGCTTCGTGAGCGTCTTCTGTGTGGACCCGTCATTAAACGCCACACGGGCCGCCATTGCCGCCGGCTACAGCGCTAAAACAGCGGCCCAGCAGGCCAGCCGCCTGTTAAGAAATGTTAAGGTGCGCGACGCCATCGAAACCACCTTGGCGAAGGCTGCGATGGGCACCGAAGAGATTGCCGCGCAGTGGTCGACACTGGGCCGGGTCAACCTCTCGGACTTCTTCACAAAGGTGGAATATGAGGAAGCGACCAAGGTGCAGCGGCCTCTCGCTGAGTCAATTGCTACGCTTGAGCAAGCCATCGGCTTCGATGAGGAATATGCGGCTCGGGCGGTGGAGCTGCTGGCCCTAGCAGGTGAAGCCAAAACGGACTATCTAGGGAAAAGCCAGGCCGCCATCAATAAAAAGCGGCTGCGGGTGCTTGAGTTGCAAATGCAGTTGGAGCGCGACCCCACCGCCACCTACGAGGTGACTGGTCCGCCCATCAAAAAATACCGGATGGAGCTCGACCTCGTGAAGGCCGACGAGTTGGGCGTGCTCGACCTGGCCAAGTCTATCAAGCCCACCCAGCACGGCATCGCCATCGAACTACCCGACCGCCTCGCCGCGCTGGAGCGCTTGGCTAAGTGGCAGGGCATGTTTGTGGATAAGGTGGAGCATAGCGGCTCCATGGGCCTAGTGTGGGAGGAAACCAAAACCTACGAAGGGAAGGGGCCCGAAGTCGCATGAGGCTGACTATCAAGCAAACCACCGCCCTCGACATTTTGGAGGACGACATCACCACTGAGCTGCTCTATGGGGGCGGCGCGGGCGGTGGCAAGTCTGCTTTGGGCACCTACTGGGTGCTGAAGAACTGCCTCAAGTATGCCGGCTCCCGCGGGCTCATCGGCCGGGCGAAGCTCAAGAATCTGAAAGACACTACGCTGCTCACCCTCTTCGAGGTGATGGGCAAGCAGGGGCTGACCACGGCCCACTACAAGTATAACGAGCAGGCCAGTACGGTCAGCTTCTACAACGGTAGTATCATCTTCCTGAAGGACTTATTTCAATATCCCAGCGACAAGAATTTCGACAGCCTCGGCTCGATGGAAATCACGTTCGCTTTTATTGACGAGTGCAACCAGGTGGTGCAAAAGGCCTGGGGCATCGTGAAGTCCCGTATCCGCTACCGCCTCAACTTCTATTGCCACAAGTGCGGCCGGCCCAACCAGCCAGCCGGCGAGCACACGGGCAACCTGGTGCTGAACTACGACGCCAACGGCGAGGCCAGCCAGTGGCAGTGCCGCGGCTGCGGCTGCGTGACCAAGGGCCTCATGCCGAAGCTACTGGGCAGCTGCAACCCGGCCAAAAACTGGGTGTACGCGACCTTCTACAAGCCCAGCAAGGATGGCACGCTGAAGCCCTACCGGCGCTTCGTGCAGTCGCTGCTCAGCGATAACAAGTACACGCCCGCCAGCTACCGGGATTCGCTGCTCACGCTGGACATGGCCAGCATCGAGCGCCTGCTGCGGGGCAACTGGGAATACGATGGCGACCCGGCCACACTCATTGGCTACGACCGCATTTGCGACCTGTTTACCAACTCGTTCGTGGCCACGGGCCTGCCCGCCATCACGGCCGACGTGGCCCGCTTCGGGGCTGATAAGGCCGTGATTGGCCTCTGGTCCGGCTTCCGGCTGGTGAACGTGGTCACGATGGATAAAAGCAGCATCCCCGAGCTGGTGGCGACCATCCGCGGGCTGGCCACCACCCACAACGTGCCCATGTCGCGCATCGTGATTGACGAGGACGGGGTAGGCGGTGGCGTAGTCGACGGGTTGCCTGGCTCGATTGGTTTCGTCAACCAGTCGCGCGCCATGCCCTCGCCCGAAGAAATAGAGAAGGCCCGGCGAGAGGGCCGCACCCCGAAGCCTGAGAACTACGAGAGCCTCAAGGCGCAGTGCTACTTCCTGCTGGCCGGCTGCATCAACAGCACCGGCATGTACGTCTCGGAGCAAGCCACCACGGCCGAGCAGCGCGAGGCCATCATGGAAGAGCTGGGCGTGGTCAAGCAGCGCGACATGGATAAGGACGGCCCGCTACGCATCCTCAGCAAGGACGATGTGAAGGAGCTTATCGGCCACTCGCCCGACTACTCCGACATGATGGCCATGCGAATGAGGCTAGAGCTTCAGCCGCCCGCCCCCAGGCCAATTACTGAATATCAATCTTTTGGAGCCCGCTAATGCACCCCATCACCCTCCCCAACGCCACCACGCCCACCGACCTGCCTACTCGATGGGGCGAGTTGACCCTCAGCCAGTTTGAGCGGCTTACTGACCTGCCCGAGAAGAGCGACGTGTACAACTTCCTGAGCGTGTTCCTCAACCTCTCGCCCGTGGAGATAATGAACCTGCCCGCCGCCTTCGTAAACGAGCAGGTGCTGCCCGTGCTGGAGTTTGCGGGTGGTACGGTACCCAACTTCGAAAGCTTCACAATGCCGCCCAGCATCCTGTTTCCGACCGACCACGGCCAGGTGCAGCTACCGGTGCCTAAGTCGCTCGACATCGTGAGTTTCGGCCAGGCCACCGACCTGGGCGCGCTGCTTCAGGATGCCGAGGTGCCCGTGCTGCAAAAGCGGCTGCGGGCGCTGGCCATCGTGTTCTACCCGGCCTACGTCAGCGGCGACTATGACAGCGACGCCATCATCGACTTCGCGGCGAAGGTGTGCAGCCATGCCGTTCTGGAGGATGCGCTGCCCATCACTGATTTTTTTTTGAGCAGTACGACCTTATCCGACGCGGGCACGCTGGCCAGCTCAAGCGCATCCCCCTCGACGCTGACGAGCGGGCCGCCGGCTTCGAAGCCTTGGTGGAGGAATGGAATACGCTGGCCGTGGTCAACGCCCTCGCTAGTGGCGACAAAGCCCGCTGGGCTTTCTTTTTCGGCCTCCCCTGGGGCGAGGTGAACACGATGATACTATTCGAGAATCATCAGGCCCACTACCGCTACCAACTTCGCAAACGTCAGGAAAAGAAGTGAATACGTTATGAAACTACCGCACGCCATCATCGAAGCCGCTGCCAGCGAAGTGCTGCCCGGGTGCCGCTACCTGCACGGCGAGCAGGCGCAGGCCAACGTGGACCTGGACAAAATGACGCCCGACGACCGCATCGTGTACCTCGATGACAAGATGCCTTTTCGCTTCGCCGTCAACAAGTACCGCGTGGTAAGCGGCGCGGTGTATAGCTGCCTGCTGATGCTGCTGGTGCCCTCGAAGCTGGATGATGCCCCCGAGGTGCGCGAGCCGCGAGTGGCTGAGATGGTAGACGCCAGCGCCCGGCTCATGGCCGCCATCGGCCGGCATCCCGACATCAGCGCCGTGGCCATGGCCCGACCTGCCGAGGTGATGTTCAACCAGTTCGACCTCAACGCCGATGGCGTAACCCTCTACCTCGACATCACCCGGCGCGGCGGCCTCAACTACTGCCTACCTCCTGACCAATCGCAAGCATGACCGACTTCGGCCCCCTTCTCGCCCGTGAGATTCAGCGGCTGCATGAAGATGTAGTCGATACCATGGAAGCCAGTGACCAGCGCGCCACGGGCAAAACCATTCGCGCCCTACGCGACGAGTCGGGGGCCGAGTATGCCCGGCTGTTTGGCCCGGCTCATGCGCGCTTCCTGCGCGACGGGCGCGGCCCCGGCGGCGTGAACGTCAGCGCCATTATTGAGTGGGTGAAAGCCAAGCGCCTCAAGCTCAACCCCTACGCGGTGGCCGAGAAAATCAGCAAGGAGGGCACCCGCCTGTTTCGCGGCGAAGACCCGCGCTTTACCAAGCCCACCGACACGTTTGCCGGCCCCATCGCTTCGCTGCTGCCCCGGCTACGCGAAGGCCTGGCCGAGGTAGCCCGCTCGGGCCTGCGCGCCGACCTCGTTTCCAACTTACCCAGCCGCCTCTAGCCCATGGCCTGCACGCTCACACTCACCGTTATCCGTATTGCCTCCCCGACCAGCGTCGGGGGCTGGGGCGAGATAACCTACCGCATCGGTGGGGCGGCCGACGCGGCCCAGTACGGCACCATTCTGCGCGCCAGCGACGGCGCGCAGGTCAACCTGGTCTCGCCCAGTGGCAACGGCGACTACGTGGCCCCGATTCCAAGCAACGGCGTGGGCGTGCTGCTGGAGTTCACCGTGTACGAAGACCCTGAGCACGGCCCCGACACGTGTAGCGCTACGACCACCTTCACAGTGCCGGCTTTCGTCGAGCCCGTTGACCCGAGCCTGGCCGATGCGCCGCGCTGGGAGCCGGTGGGCGGCGTGCTGCCCAACCCAGTACTGCTGAAGGTGGAGGCCTCGCTCACCGATGGTATGGGCGCGGCCCGCCCCGGCCTGCACGTGGAGGTAGAACTGTGGCGGCCGGCGGCGCTAACCGCCTTCGCTACGTTTCGCGCCACCGTGCGCACGGCCGAGCAGTACGTTGATGCCGCGCCCTACCTGCGCGCTGAACTCGTGGCCTTGCAGCGGTACGCCGCTGCGGCCGGCCGGCCGCTCATCGACCAAGATGCTTCGCTGCGCTTCTACTACCGCTACCGCATAGCCGACCGCACGGGGGCCGAGGCCTGGCTGACGCGGGCCGGCGCGCGCTACGCCGTGCTGGCGGCCCTGCCCGCGGCGGCCGATACCATGGCGCCCTACGTGGCCGACACCACCGGGCAGGTGGCCAGCGTCTTTGACGACTGCGAAGCCACGCAGTTTGTTGGGCTGCCCCTCGAAGCCAGCGTACTGCTGCCCCCGCCCACTGCTGGCCAGGACCGCTGGGCCGAGCTGCGCTACCTCGACGCCTACCAGCAGGAAGTGGAAATCCGCTCCTTCCTGCTGGACTCGACCTTGCCCACCGGCATGCTGCGCATCCCGCTGCCGGCCAATGTGCTGCCGTGCGCGGCCTTCGTCGAGGTGTCGGTGCGCGCCGACAATCGCGCCTACGTCGGCACCTGCGGCGGCGCGCCCGCTCCGACGCCTACCCAGCCCGGCCACCTCATTACCAATACTGGACTTCTGCAACTCTAATTCATGGCCAACCCCGCAACCACACTGGCCCAGGCTCGCCAGGATGAGCGCATTCCGGGCCTACCGGTACTGCCGGCTGGCACCGACCCGAACACGCTCAGCGTGCCCGTCTACAACCCAGCCACGGACAGAACGCACCAGGCACCTATTGGTGGCCCTGCTACGAACAGCAATGCCGTAGTAGGTGGCCCAAAGCTGGTGCAGTATGGCGACAGCCACTACAACGGCGTGCCGGCCGGGGCGCTGACCTTAGACCGGCTCGCGCCGGCTACCATCGCGCCGGGCACGCTGGCCACGGTAGACAATCCGTCGAGTACGCCGCTTGCCACTACAGAGCCGCCCAAACAATACGTAGCTACCCTGGTGCCTGTCGGTACCGCCGGGGCCGTGCTGGTGCCGCACTACATTGGGGCAACTGCCGCCGATACGGTGCCTATTGTGTGGCAGGAAGTAGTGGCGGGCCCAGGTGGTAACGTAGATGCGTATACCAAAGCCCAGACTGATAGTCTGCTGAGTACCAAGCAGGGTGCGGTAATAGAGCAGGTCTTGCTGCCTATCCCTGGTGCCGCTAACACGCTGCCGCGCGCAAACTTTGGCAAGGCCACGCGCCTGGTTACGACGCAAGACGGGGTGCTGACCCTGCCTACGCCGACCCTAGCCGATTTAGGGCAGGTGCTCTCGCTCCATCATTACAGCGGCGCAGGGGCTACGGCCACCGTGGAGCTGCAAGCCACGCTCGGAACAGATGTCACTGCCACCTATTTCACTAGGCTGCCACGCGAGTACGTAGCGCTGCTGGAAGTGGTAAAGGTGACCCGCGGGACACCTTACAACGACGTAGTAGCTAGCTACGCCGTGCTGGCCAACAGCCGGATAGAACCAGGCGTTGGCTACACCGATGCACAGGCTCGCGCCGCGCAGCTGGGCCGCGTGGCCCCGGCCGGCACCACGACCATTACCCTCACCGCCGAGTCGCCGGTCGATTATGGCACCGCCGCCAGTGGCACCATCACGGTAGACCCGGCCGGGGCCGTGCCAGGTAAAGGCGCGCGCTTCGGCCTCAGTGGCGGGGCCAATGCGCCTAACCTGCTCACGCCCGCGGGCGCGCTGCCTTATCAGGTAGTAGGCAGCTACGTGGCGGGCAAGAAATTCAATTACTCGCTCTACGTGTGCAGCGATGTCATTCAGGTAGTTATCACGCAACTCTAGTTTATGTTCTACGCCCACCACCTGGCCTTGCTTGCGGCGGCTTCAGCCGCGTCGCTGCCTGGGCCGCCGGCCGCCGGTCTGGTGTTTAACGCCAGCAGTTCGGCCACCCAGTTCGCCACTATTCAACCGGCCACAATTGACAAGTGGGCGCTGTGCCTGTGGGTGAAAGTGCGTAGTGCCCCGGTGAGTACCTTCTACTACCTGTTCGATACGCGCTACACGAGCGACATGTATGTGCTCTCAACCGAGATGTACGCCTGTGACCTGTATGTGGATGGGCAGTCGGTCAGCAACGCCAGCGTAAGCAAATTCAGCATCGGTCAGTGGCAACGGGTAGTGATTCAGTATCACCAAGGCTCGTCGCTGGCCGGTACTATCCATCTGTTGGCCAGCGCTGGCGAAGGGGAAGCATTTCATGATGTGGAACTCGGCCCCATTTCGCTTTGGCAAGACCCCTTTACCCCCGACCAGCTTGCCAACAGCAACGCCTACCCCCCTATAGCTAGCC
>JBPBQK010000031.1:0-52485 GCA_050954845.1 Janthinobacterium lividum | reverse complement strand
CCCGTGGGGGGGGGGGGGGGGGGGGGGGGGGGGGGCCCCCCCCCCCCCCGTGGGGGGGGGGGGGGCCCCCCCCCGCCGAGTCTGGCCGAATGGCGGCGGGCTCGCTGGCTAAGGCCACCTCGCTGGCCGCAGCCACCGGGGCGGGCTCCCACGGGGACAGTTGGTGGGCACCCGCCAGCACGGCCAATAGCACCCCGGCCGCTAGAGTCGGGCGTGGGTCGGCCCGGCCACTCATACCGTCAGCGCCGCCACTACCTCGCCCAGCGGCAAGACTTTCTCCTCCCCGGTTTTCATGATTTTAACTTTGGCCACACCGGCTGCCAGTTCCTCCGGCCCCAGCACGATTACCAACGGAATTCCTTTCGCATCAGCATACTTAAACTGCTTTTGGAGCTTGCCCGCATCGGGGTATAGCTCGGCGGGGATGCCGGCCGCCCGCAGCTCGGCCAGCAGCGGCAGCGCGGCCCGGCCGCTGGCTGCGTCGAAGTTGGTGATGAGGCAGCGGGTGGGTGTTTCGCCGGTTTCGGTGAATAATTCCAGGCTTTCGAGGCAGTCGTAGAGGCGGTCGACGCCGAAGGAGAAGCCCACACCCGACACGCCCGGCAGGCCGAAGCTGCCGGTGAGGTTGTCGTAGCGGCCGCCGCCGCTCACGCTGCCCATCTGCACGTTGTTGATTTTGACTTCGAAAATGCAGCCGGTGTAGTACGAAAGGCCCCGCGCCAGCGTGGGGTCAAACTCCAGGCGGTCAAACTGCTTGAAGCCGGAGGCTTGCAGCAGCGCGTACACTTCCACCAGCTCTTTGAGGCCGCGGTAGAAGGCTAGCTCGTCTTCCTCTTCATTCTCATCGTCGTCGTCGGTGGGGCGAATGCCGTCGGGCTCGACGCCGGCCGTGACGAAGCCGGCCAGCAGGCGGCGCAGCTTTTCTTCGTAATCGCCCTCCACGCCCAGCAGCGCAAACAGCGTGTCGATGGTCGGCTCCGAAAAGCCTTTTTCCAGCAGCTCACGGCTCACGCCGTCGCGGCCGATTTTGTCGAGCTTGTCGATAGCGACGAATAAATCCGCCTCATTGCCCTCGCCGCCCAGCGCCTGGTAGATGTTGCGCAGCACGCCCCGGTGGTTGATTTTGATGGTAAAATCATCGAGCCCCAGGTCGTTGAGCACCCGCGCCATCATCAGCACTATTTCGGCTTCGCAGAGCAGCGAATCGGTGCCCACTACGTCGGCATCGCACTGCCAGAATTCGCGGTAGCGGCCCCGCTGGGGGCGGTCGGCGCGCCACACGGGCTGCATCTGGTAGCGGCGGAAAGGGAAGGTGAGCGTGCCCCGGTTCATGGCCACGTAGCGAGCAAACGGCACGGTGAGGTCGTAGCGCAAACCCTTCTCGGCTATTTTGGGCAGCACCACTTTGGGGCCGGCATCGAGGTCCTCGGCCGTCACGAGCGGCGTAATTTCGCCCCGGCGCTCCTTCACCAGGAAGTTGCCCGAGTTCAGGACTTTAAACAACAATTGGTCGCCCTCATCGCCGTATTTGCCAGTGAGCACGGAGAGGTTTTCGAGGGTCGGCGTTTCGAGCGGCGCGTAGCCAAACGTTTCGAACGTGCGCCGGATAACATTGAAAATATATTGACGGCGGGCCACCTGGGCCGGCCCAAAATCGCGGGTTCCTTGCGGGATGCTGGGTTTCTGCATAGCAGCCGCAAAGGTAGTTTTTTCAGCTAACAGTTATCCACTGCTGGCAAACTACAAAGTCCGCGCAACTCCGTATAGCTTTGCCGCCTACTTTTTCCTGCCTGCTTATGCTTAAAATACTCTTGTTCGGCGGCCTACTGCTGTCCGTTTCGCTGCCCACGCTGGCGCAAAGCGCGCCCGCGCCGCTGGCCCAGCCCGGCCGTTTCTGCGTGGTGAGCAGCATCGGCAACATCAACGACGGGCGGCAGGGCTTCACCCTCGACTACGGGGTGCCATCTAAAACCAATAAGCTGCCCGATGAGCAAGCCTACGCCGAGCGCTTCAAAACGGAGGCCTTGCGCTCGCCGGCCGACATGCTCAACTACATGGACAGCAGCGGCTGGGAGCTGGTGCAGACTACCGCCGTGTCCGGCAGCTCATTGGTTAGCTACCAATATATTTTCCGGCGCAAAGCCGGGCAGTAGGGCCGCAAAAAAGCCGCCTCACTGGCCCAAAGGCTGGTGAGGCGGCCACGACACTCGAAAGGCAACTTACTCCTTCGTAAACGCGAAGCTGCCGCCGCCCTGCTTGAGCGTGAAGGCGGGCTTGGCCGAATCGAACTCCATCCGAATGCCGGCCGGGTCGAACTTAAATACGCCCTGGCTCACGGCTTCGAGCGGAAAGGGCGGCTGGCCGGTGGCCTGCGCCTTTAGGGTCGTACCTTCTTTGGTAAACGTGATTTTGAGCGACATGCTGGGGCTGGCGTAGGTGCCCAGGTAGCGGTCGAGGTCGGCCGTGCTGGGCACGAAGCCGGTGGTACGGTACTTCTCGTCGACCATGATGCGCTGGTCGCGGTTGGCCACGGCCCAGGCGGTGTGAAACACAAACTGGTCGCGCCGGGCCATGGCCGGGAAGTCAATTTTATCGACGTCGTCGGTGGCCTGGTGGTAGTCTTTGTGCAAGCCGCTGGTGTAGAAAATAATCGGCACGTTGTGCTTGGCAAAGTTGTAGTGGTCCGAGCGGTAGTAAATGTGCTCGGGGTCGGCGGGGTCGTTGTATTTATAGTCGAGGGCCAGCGGCTGGTACTGCTGGTTGGTGCTCTCGCTCAGCGTGTTCAGCTCCTGCGAAAGCTTGTCGGCACCCACCACGTACACGTAGTCGCCTTTGCCCTGGTGCAGGGTATCCACGCGGCCCACCATGTCGATGTTGAGGTCGGTCACGGTGTTAGCCAGCGGAAAAATCGGGTGGTCGGTATAATACTGCGAGCCCAGTAGGCCTTCTTCCTCGCCCACATTGGCCAGAAATAAAATGCTGCGGCGCGGGCCGTGGCCATCCTTTTTGGCTTGCACAAAGGCGCGGGCCATCGCCAGCACGCTGGCCGTGCCCGAGCCGTCATCGTCGGCCCCGTTGTACACCACGCCGTTCTTGATGCCCAAGTGGTCGTAGTGGGCCGAGAGCACTACTACCTCCTCTTTTTTGTCGGTGCCTTCGAGGTAGCCCAGCACGTTTTCGGTGGTGAAAGGCGTGCGCTTTTCGCCGCCTTGCAGCTTTACTGGGGCGGGCTTGAAGGGCGAGGCCACTGGCTTGCCGGCCTTCGCTATGGCCTTCTGGTACTTGGCCAGGCCGGCCGGGGTAGTGCCGAGCAGGGCGGCCCCCATTTCGGGCGACACAAAAAACACGTTGGCACCGCCGGGGCTGGGCGCCGCGCCCGGAAACTCCAGCCGCTCTTCGCCCAAGCGCAGGCCCGCGTAGTCTTTGGGCACCTGCGCCAGCGCCGCCGCGCTGGTCATAATGCGGATGGTATTGCGCGGGGCCAGCCCCCGCATCACGGGGCTGCGCTCGCCCATTTCCGCGAAG
Source organism: Janthinobacterium lividum (assembly GCA_050954845.1). GTDB lineage: Bacteria > Bacteroidota > Bacteroidia > Cytophagales > Hymenobacteraceae > Hymenobacter. The sequence continues at coordinate 48,960 of JBPBQK010000031.1, read as the reverse complement.
CCGGTGCCGCTGTAGGCGCTCGGTTTGCCATCTTTGCCCAGCAGCGGCTGGCCGGTTTTGTTCAGGGGCTCGCCGAGCAGCATTATCAGGTCTTTATGCTTCAAATTGGCATCGGTAGGCTGGTAGTCGGCATAGGTAGCCGTGCTGATGCCGTAGCCCACAAACGTGGGCTGCAGCTCCGCAGCCGCGGCCGGGTCGCGCAGCACCGCATAAAAATCCTTGCCCACCACAAACGTCCGGTTGCCAATCGTAATCGACGAGGCCGGGTCTAGGCCCACGCGGTTCATGCTGAAGTGCTGCAAATACGGACTATCCGAGTTCGGCACCGGCCCCGCCAGCCCGTAGCTGGCAAAGGCTTTGGCAATGTAGTCGGCGGCCATTTTCTGGCCTTTCTGGCCCGTTTCGCGGCCCTCGTACTGGTCCGAAGCCAATACAGATAGGTCGGCTTTCAGGCCATCGGGCGTGATGCTGGCGGCGTAAGGCACCGAGTAGTCGGTGCTGGCGGCCGGGGCGGTAGTGGTGGCCGCTTCAGCGGGGCCGCGCTTGGTTTTGACTTTGATTTTGGCTGCGCCGGCCGGGGCGGTGGGCACGGTAGGCTGGGCAGCGGCCGCGCCCGCTAGCAGCAGGGCGGCGGCCAGGGAGAGGTGTTTAGACATGAAGAAAGAAAGGGTTGGGAGAGGAAAGACAGAAGTGGTTGGCGAAGTAGCAGCGCTGAGTTATTTGTCATTGCGAGGAGGCACGACGAAGCAATCGCATCAAAACGAGCCGTTCGTAAGCCGTTCGGGTGCGATTGCTTCGTCGTGCCTCCTCGCAATGACAGGCGTCTTTGTAAAGTAAAAATCTGATAATCAAGCATGAAGCTACTCCTTCGTGAATACGTTGGTACTGCCGCCCTGCTTGAGCGTAAACGTCGGCTTGGCCGCGTCAAATTCTACGCGGATGCCGGCCGGGTCAAACTTGAATATTCCCTGGCTCACGGGCTCTAGCAGCAGGCTGCCCTGGCCGGTGGCCTCGCCGCGTAGGGTAGTGCCCTCCGGCGTCATAGTCAGCTTGAAGGGAAGCTGCGGGCTGGCGTAAGTGCCGGCGTAGCGGCTGAGGTCGGCCGCGGTGGGCACAAATATGGCCGCAAAGTCGGGGATTTTATAGGGCTGGTTGAAGCAGATGCTCAGCACGCCAATTAGGGCATCGTTGAGGACGTAGTTGTGAGCATTGGTGCTCAGCGTTACGGCCAGCTTGTCATCGGGAAAGTAGCTGGCCATCGATTGAAAGCCATCGATGGTGCCGCCGTGCCCAAAGCTCTGCCTGGCGTAGAAGGGAATCTGCATCAGCCCGCGGCCAAAGCCTTCGCGGATGGTTTTCATCGCACTCAGGCTGGCACTTGATACCAGCTTGCCCCCAAACAGCGCCTCCAAAAAACGGTCGAGGTCGGTGGGCGTCGATACCACCGCGCCCGCCCCGCCGGGGATGCTCATGTCGGTTTCTACGTCTAGCTGCCAGCCGCCGGGGCCTGGTTTGTAAGAAAAGGCTTCCTGCTTTTGGGGGTCGATTTTGCCGCCGTAGTAGGTGTTTCGCAGGCCAGCTTTGCTTGCCACCCGCTTTTGCAAAGCCTGGGCGTAGGGCTGCTTACCCAGCTTTTCGACGATGTAGCCCAGCACAATGTAGCCCGAGTTGCTGTAGGCGAATTTTGCACCCGGCTCAAAATCGGGCTTGGTGGCGGCCATCAGGGCCAGCAGCTCGGCCTGGGTTTTGGGCTGCGTCATATAGCCCAGGTAGGCGGCGTCGTTGGTGAGGTTGTGCAGGCCGCTGCGGTGGCTCAGCAACTGCTCGATAGTAATGGTGCTGGCATTGGGCAGCTGCGGAAAAAAGGTGGCCAGCGGCGTGGTCAGCGTTAGTTTTTTCTCCTCGATAAGCTGAAAAATCATCACCGCCGTGAACATCTTCGTGATGGAGCCCATGCGGTAGCGGGTGGCCGGCGTGGCGGGCATTTTGGGCGCTAGCTGCGCGTAGCCAAAGGCGTGGCTATACACCACCTGCCCCGCCCGCGACACGGCCAGGCTACCCATCATCTTGTTGTTGGCCGCCAGGCTAGTGAGCAGGCTGTCGAGCTTGGCCGTGTTCAGCTGCTGGGCCTGGGCGGCGGGCAAACTCGCGCTGAGGAGGGCAGTGAGGAAAAGCAGTCGGGCGTTCATAAAGGAGAAAGGGTAGGAAGTTCGGTAAGGTAATCGCCGGAGGGCGAGTTGCATTACACGCAAGCAGGGCGCGGGGCTTGCACCGCTTGCTATTGCTGAGCTAAGAAGCGGTACAACCGGCTGTCCTTGCGAGCGCAGCGAAGCAATCGCACCAAAGCAGAACCCGAACGGCTCGCCCTGATGCGATTGCTTCGCTGCGCTCGCAAGAACAGCCGGTTGTACCGCCTCTCAGCTCAGCAATAGCGACCCTACTTCACGGCCACCGCGCCCGCGGCCGGCTGCGCGGCGGGCAGCTGGTCGCAGCTCGTGACTACCAGAATGCGCTCGCCGGCAGCAGCGCGGGCGGCCAGCGGGGCATACACGTAGCGGGCGCGGTACTCGTTGATGGCGTCGTTCACGGTGCGGCTAAACGAGCCGATGGGGTAGACGTCGGCGGCCTGGGGGCAGAAATACGCGGCGGGGGCCTCGTACCACTGGCCGCCATCGGGGCAGTATTTGTGGAAGGCGGCGGCCAGCTCAGCTACGTTGCGGATGGTGTTTTCGGTGCCCGGCAGGAAAAGCGCGCTGTTCGCAATGAGCTGGTTCATGGCTTTCACCGTCAAGGCCTTGGGTGCGCCAGTGGCTTGCCGAAAGCGCCGGGCTTCGCGCAGCAAGTAGTAGAGCTTGAGCTGCTCAGCATCGAGCTTGGTGCGCAGGTAGGCGTATTCGGCGTCGGGGTTGTCGAGGCGCTCGGTGGGCACCTGGTGCTGCTGGGCCAGTAGGCGGGCGTAGCCAGGAGCACCCTTGCTGGCGATGGTGGCAGCCTCGGTTTCGGCAACACCCAGGTCGGGTTTTTCGACCACTACCAGCGTCGGCTGCATGGCATCAAACGCCTGCCGCAACTGGCCAAACTGCGCGTGGCTGGCATCTTGCGAGGTAACCACGCCAAAGTAAGTGACACTGCCAGCGCTGGCGGGCCGGGTGGCCGGGGCAGTGGCGTAGCTGCCGATAAGCTCCTGCTCGTCGGGCACGGCTACGAAGTTTTGGGCAGAGGCGAAGAAGGGGAGCAGCAGGGCTGCGGCAAGGGCAAAAGACGAAGCGTTCATGACTCAGAAAGAAAAAATGGGGGAGAAAAGGGAGAAATTAACTGCGGCTAGCACGGTGCAAAGCACGGCATCAACTATTGCGCAATCATGACTTTAATGTGTTGATAAATAGAGAATTATTTAGTTAAAATTCTCGTAATAAACGGTTCAACTAGGTCATACTGAACCCGCCCCGCAGCTCGCTCGCGCCATGAACCCGGACAAGATTCACGCGAGCCACTTCCGCAGGCTCAGTATGCCCTACTTGATTGGTAATGCGGCCTAGCCGCCGAACCCGCCACCGCCGCTCGGCGCGGCGTCGATGCGACCGGCCTTGGCCTTGGTGGCCCCGATAAACCAGGTGAAGCCCAGCCACGCCACGCGGGTTTCGTACTTGCTATAGAGCGAGGTTTGCAGCTCGGGCGTGGCCAATTCAGTGCGGCGCACCTGGGTATTGAGCAGGTCGGAGACGCGCAGCGTGAGGGCGGCGCGGTCTTGGAAAAGGCGCTGGCGCAAAGCCAGGTCGAGGGCCCCGGTGGGCAGCTGGCGGCCCTGGGCCGTAAGCACCGTCGAGCGGATGTTGCCGGTGAGCTGCACGTCGAGGCCTTTGTAGGGCGTGAAGTTGTTGGCCAGGCGCACATTGCCGGCCAGGGCCGAGCGGTTGGCCTGGTCGAGGGCGTTGGTAGCAATCTGACTGCGGTAAACCGAGCCGCTGGCCGATACGCGCCACCACTTTGCCAGGGGCTGGGCCCAGGTCATTTCGAGGCCCAGGTTGGTGGTGCTGCCGAGGTTCTGGAAGGTTTCGCGGGTTACCACGCCCACGTTGTTGTCCTGGGTGGCCTGGTCGTCGATGGTGCGGATGCGCTGGATGGCCTGCTCGGTGAAGCGGGCAAACACGGTGGTCGTGATGTTGGCGCCGTTGGCGAGATTCAGCTGGTGGCCTAGTTCGATATTATGGCTGAACTCGGGCAGCAAGTTGGGGTTGCCCTGGCGGTAGTTGCGCGGGTCTTGGTACAGCTGAATGGGCAGCTGCTGCATGAAATCGGGCCGATTGAGGCGGCGGGCGTAGCTGAATTGCAAGCGGTTCTGGCCTGCTTCCTTGCCCAGCTCCCGCGCCACCGTCACCGACGGAAACAGGCTGATATACTGCCGATTTACGTTGGCATCGCGGTTTTCCACGCCGCCATTCAGGAAGGTAGCCTCGGTGCGCAGGCCGCCCTGGGCGCTCCAGCCGTGGGTGAGCGTCCGCTGGTAGGTAGCGTAGGCGGCGGGCATCACCTGCGTAAAGCTGTAGTCGAACGAGGTCTTCGGGTCGCGCAGAAACTCCGCGTCGGGGTCCGTAGAAGTAGGCTTCAGCATGGCCGTGCTGCCCGCGTTGTGCAGCGTCTGTACTTTCAGACCGGTTTCGAGCTTGCTTTTGCCATCGGCGCTGGGCAGGGTGTAGTCCACCTGGCCAAAGAAAATCTGGGCATTCACCTGCTGCTCCTGCTTGAAGCCGGCGGGCGCGGTGCCGCCCGTCAGCAGTTGGCTCACCGGAATGTTGGCGTCGACGTTCACCATGCCGACGTTGGCGGTCAACTCGCGGCCCTTGTGGGCTTCCCAGGTGTGGCGGTAGTCGGCTGAGCTTTCCAGCACGCGCACCTTCACATCGGCCAGCTCCTGGCCGTGCTGCGTGGTCACGGTGGGCGAGCCCACGGTTTGCTGGGTCAGGGTCTGGTTGTCGGTTTCGGTCTGGTGTTCCCAGTGCGGCTCCACGCTGAGGCTTAGCGTCTGCTCTTTGGTGAGGTCGTAGTTGAGGCCCAGGTTCAGGCTGTGGTTGCGGTTGTGCTGGTTGCCCAGGCCTTCCTGGGTGGTGTAGAGGCTGTTGCCAGTACCATCGTTGAGCAGGGCGGTTTGCGCGTTGCGGTTGTTGGTGCGGTAGATTTGGTCGCGGCCATCGTAGCCCAGGTTCCAGGTGGCCTTGCCGTGGTGGCGGCTCAGGCTGAGGCTCGGCGAGTACTTGTCGCGGGTGCCAACCACCAGGGCGGCCTGGCCGTTCCAGCCCTCTTTCTTGTTCTTTTTGGTGATGATATTGATGACACCCGACCCGCTGGCATCGTACTTGGCCGAGGGGTTGGTCATGACCTCCACCTGGGCAATCTGCGAAGCCGGAATCTGGTCGAGGCGCGGGCCGGGGCCGCCGTTGCTGGTGCCGGCGGGCTTGCCATCAATAAGTATCGTGAGGTTGGAGGAGCCGCGCAAGCTCACCGTGCCACTGGCGTCTACGGCCACTGAGGGCACGTTTTCGAGCACGTTCACGGCCGTGCCGCCCACGCTGCTCAGGTCTTTTTCCACGTTAATCACCGTTTTGCCCAGCTCCTGCTGCACCACAGCTTTTTCGCCAGTCACCTTCACCTCGGCCAGCTGCTGCGACGAGGTGCGCAGCTTCAGCGCGCCCAGCGCCACGGCCGTTTGGCCGGGGGCTACCTGCACGGCCTGCACCAAACTCTGGTAGCCCAAGGCCAGCACCCGCAGCCGGTAGGTGCCAGCGGGCACTTTGCTTAGCTCGAAGGCACCGACCAGCGAGGTTTGGCTAGTGGCTACTAAGCTGGTATCAGTGGCCTCGGCGCGGCGCAGCAGCACCGTAGCAAAGGGCAGCGCCTCGGCCTTGGTCCCGCCATCCACAGCGGTGCCGGTAATGGTGGCGCTGGTGGCGGGTGCAGTTTGGGCTAGCGCGCCGTGGGGCAGCGTTAGGACCAGGGCCAAGCCAGTGAAAGCAAATAAGGTGTTGGTTTTCAAGAAGAAATCCATGGCGAAAGACAGTGAAAAAGCGTTCAGAAAAGGCATGGCAATTCCGTTCCCAGCCGGCCGCGGTTCCGGGGGTGAAGCGTTGTTGCCTGTGAAAAGCACGAGAAGAGGAGGGAAGTCAGCCGGCCCGCGGCAAGCGAGGAGGTTGGCAACCGCCAGCGGCAGACTAAGCCGGTGGCGTGGAGCCGCCGCCCGATTGGCGGCTGGCAGTTCGGGTTTCAAAGCGCAACCAGGCGGCGCCAGGTTGTAGGTTGTAAGGTGGTACTATGCTTTTGATAGAACAAACTTACAACAGGTACTTTGTTTCGCATAGTACTGTTTCAAATGATTTTTCGAAACCTGCTTCAGCAAGCTGTAAAAGCACTTTTTAACCTGAAAATTTTTATTGATTTGCCCTCTCGCGGGAACTTTCAGCCTTTTTCTATGGGGAGTACCGTGGCATTGGCCAAACGTTACGGCACCCGCACAAAAAAAATAGGGCGGTATGCGGTAGATGCGTGGGGCGGGCTAGGGGTTGCCTGGCGCTAGGTTATTCTTCTGCGACTACTGCTTGGCTTGGGTTAAAAGCGAAAACCCCCAGGCTGCGCATGGGGCGCAGTATGGGGGTTTGTCGTAATTATTGGGTTGGGGCATTTCGTGGGCTCGTCAGGCGTATCGCCTCACCCCCCGGCCCCCTCTCCGAAAAGGAGAGGGGGAGCCTGACGACAGAAGGGCTTGAGGGTAGGAGTTCAGGAGGGTATGAGGGATAACTCCTGCCCCCTTACCCTTCGACCCTCCTGCCCTAACGTTTGGCTCCCCCTCCCCTTTTCGGAGAGGGGGCCGGGGGGTGAGGCGCTCCGTTCGGCGAGCCATCTATTGCCCGTAGCTCAACAAATTCTCCACCATGCCCTTGAAAATAATGCCGTGAAAGGGCAGCACCGAATACCAGTACAGCCGCCCCGCCAGCCCCGCCGGCCGGTAGGCCGCCAACTGCTCTAAGGTGTGCGAGCCATCGGCATTGTCCACGATGCGAAATTGCAGCCAGGCCTCGCCGGGTAGCTTCATTTCGGCGTAGAGCAGCAGGCGCTTGGTGGTGCGGTCGGCCACGAGCACGCGCCAGAAATCGAGCGGGTCGCCGGCGCGCAGGTGGTTGGGCGAGCGGCGGCCCCGGCGCAAACCCACGCCGCCCACCAGCTTGTCCATAAGCCCGCGGATGCGCCAGAGCCAGTCGGTTTTGTACCAGCCCCGGTCGCCGCCGATGCGCCAGATATTGTCGAGCACCTCGGCCACGGGGCGGGTAAAGCGGCGTTTTTGGCGGTCGAAAAACATGCCGTTTTTCGGAATTTGGATGGCGTCCATGTAATTCTGGCGCAGGGTGCCGCTGCTCATGGCGTCGCTCCAGCTGCTTACTACCTCATTCTGCTCGATGCGCTGAAAGGCTAGTTCCAGTGCCGCGCGGTAGCTCATGCACTCGTGCGGCACCACCCGCTCGATGCTGCGCGCCGGGTCGGCGATGGTGTCGTTTTTCAAACTTTCGACCAGGCTTTGCGCCAGCGAAAATGACGTGCTCGTAACCAGGTACAGCCACCACGACGAGAGCCGCGGCGTAAGCACGGGCACCGTCACTATCCAGCGCTTGTAACCCCGCACGGCAGCCAGGCCCAGCAGCATCTCCTTGTACGTCAGCACATCGGGCCCGCCCAGGTCAAAGCTTTCACCCAGGCAAGCCGGGTTGTCGAGCACCGCCGTGAGGTAAAAAACCACGTCGCGGATACCCAGCGGCTGGCAGCGCGAGTTGAGCCAGCGGGGCGTCACCATTATGGGCAGCTTCTCCACAATATCGCGGATAATCTCGAACGATGCCGACCCCGACCCGATAATAATGCTGGCCCGCAGCACCGTAAGCTGCGCCGTGCGGGCCTTGGCCAACACATGCTCCACGGCGCTGCGCGAGCGCAGGTGCACGCTCAGGCCGGCATCGTTGGCAATGCCCGAGAGGTAGATAACCTGCCGCGCCGCCGTGCGGTCGAGGTACTGCGTAAAGTTGTGCGCCGACTGCTGCTCTAGCTCAAAAAAATCCTTGCCGCCCCCGCTCATCGAGTGCACCAGGTAGTAGGCCGCGTCAATGTCCAGCGGCAAATCGGCCAAGGAATCAGGCTTCAGCAAGTCGCCCTGCGCCACGCTCACGCGGGGCCGCAACGCTTCGGACAAGGTGTCGGGCAGGGCAAAGCGGCGGGCGTCGCGCACCAGGCACACCACTTCGTGGCCAGCCTCGGCCAGCACGGGCAGCAGGCGCTGGCCAATGTAGCCGGTCGCGCCGGTGAGCAAGATTTTCATGGGTGGGCTGGGTAAGCAAGCGAAGAAAAATAAATATGCCCAACCGCATAAGCCATGCCCGTTGCTGCGTGAGTACGAACGTAAAAATCAAGCACTTGTTCGGGGAATATCAGCCGAGTGCAGAACGATAATAAGCTAATGGACTAATAAAAAAAGTCCTCCTGCCAACTGGCAAGAGGACTTTCGCACGTTTATGGGTAGCTCAAGACAACTAGCTTCTTTAAGGCTTCACCCAGCGCCCCCGCCAAGCGGTGCCGTCCACCGTAGCCTCAACCAAATAAATGCCAGCCGCCAGCCCCGGCGCATCGAGCGCTACCGCCGTAGCCCCGGCGCCGAGTGGCACCGCGGCCTGCCACACCAAGCGGCCGGTGAGGTCGCGGGCAGTTACGGGCACGGTTTGGGCGCGGGTGGCGGAGAGGTGCAGCGAAGGCGCGAGGCCAGGATTAGGGCTGAGGGTCAGCAGCTCGGCGGCCTGGCCGCTGCGGGTGCCGAGCAAGGTGCCGAGTTGGCCGCTGTCGTTAATAGTCTGGGCATAAATGCCATCGTCCTGGCGCTGGTCGGCCCACACGTTCACGAGCTGGCCATTGGCGAAGGGCAGCGTGGCATAGCCGAGCTTGGGGCTGACGGCGCTGCTGAGCTGCACTGGTCCAGCGGCCCAGGCGGGCTGCGCCAGGTAGTTGAGCTTGGTGGCCCACAGGCTGCGGTTGAGCGTGCTCGTGTTCAGCGTGTAGGTGAGAATGAGGCCGGTGCCCGTGTCGCGCAGCGTTTGGGCGGCGTAATAGCCAGCGCTGGGGGCTTGCACTACCACCCCGCTGGCCCCGAGCTGCACCGCCCCGGTGGCCGGGTTGAGGCGCTGCACGGTGGTGCCCGATTGGCTTTGGGTGCCATCCAGCTCATTTACCACTGCCCACACCTCGCCGCGGGCGGCCACGTACTGGAGCGAGCCGCTGGTGCGCAGCGTGGCTATGCCCGCCAGCAATTCGGTGCCGCTGGTGCCCCAGGGCAGGGTGCCGTCGGCGGCCACGCGCTGCACATACACGTCGTTGAGGGTAGCATTGGCCGGGTTGCCGGTATTAAGCTGGGTGAAAAAGCCGCCGCTGCCATCGGGCACCGGCTCGGGAAAGAAAGCGAAGGGAATCGTCTTGGTGCTCACTTGCGCGGGGGCCGTCCACACGGCTGCGCCGCTGGCATTGTAGCGCTGGGCATACAAGGTCGAAACGCCCAGGCCCGACCCGGTTTCTTCTACATATTCAACCACAATATCTTCCGAGCCCGGCACGGCCACGAAAGTGGGCCGGCTAAAGCGCCGGCTGGCCGCCTGAATGCGCACCGGGGCCGCCCAGAGCGCCGTGCCGGTGGGCGAAAACTTCAGCATGGGCACCAGCTTGGTGCCGTGGTCGGTGGTGGCGGTGCCGCCGGCATTCCAGCCCACCACCACGTTGTTGCCCGAGGTGATGCCGATGGTCGGCGAGAGGCCCGAGGTGGCCGTAGCATCCAGCAGCGGTATGCCAGTGGCCCCCCACAACTGCTGCCCGGTACGCGAAATCTTGTAAATCACGCACTGGTTGCTGCCATCGGCCGACCGCACGTCCTGAAACGCCAGCACGGCATTGCCTTCATTATCGGTCTTAATATCGTAGCGGTACAGCGCGGTGCTCTGCGGCTGGTTGCTCACCAGCAGCCCGGCCGCCCCAAACTGCGGCCGGCCATTTACATCGAGTAGTTGCAGGCGCATCTGGTAGTTGGTGGTGGCCACCGTTTCAAACCAAGCCACGTAGGTGCCGCCATTGGGGCCGGGGCTGATGCGGGGCGTCACCTCGGCGGTGCCGGCCACGTCGCGCACCACGGTGTTGAGCATGGGATTGGCCACCCACTGGGCCTGGGCCGGGCTGGCCAGCAGCAGGCCAGCCGCCGCAAGGGTTAATAAGGGTTTGGTAAACTGTGCTTTCATGGAGTTTTGGTAAAAGAGTGAAAGCGAATATAGGAACATTACTACTATTTAGGGATAAAAAAAGCACGCCCGTCATGCTGAGCTTGTCGAAGCATGACGGGCGTGACTATATCGTTTAGCCTTACAAAGAAGCTTAAGCCGCTGGCTTCGCCTCCTGGTTTATCATCTGCGTAAAGCTTTTGGCCGCATTGGTAAACTCCGACGGGATGAGCACCACGGTCGTGGTATTGTTGTCAATGCCGATTTCCGACAGCATCTGCATGCGCCGCAGCTCCAGGGCAATGGGGCTTTCCTCCATCTGCTTAGCGCCTTGCGTGAGCTTAATGCTGGCTTCCAGCTCCGCCTCGGCCTTGATGATGCGGGCGCGCTTCTCCCGGATGGCCTCGGCCTCGCGAGCCATGGCCCGCTGCATGGATTCGGGAATTTCTACATCCTTGATTTCGACCAGCTCGATTTTCACGCCCCAGGCCTCGGTGGCGGTGTCCACGATGCTCAGCAACGCGCCATTTATCTGGGCGCGCTCACGCAGCACCTCATCGAGCTGGTGCTGGCCGATGATATTGCGCAAGGCCGTGACCGACAGCTGGTAAACCGCTTTGTTGTAGTCAGCCACCTTGATTACCGCATCAGCCGGGTTCAGCACCTTAAACCACAGCACGGCATTTACCTTAATGGTCACGCTGTCCTTCGTGATAGTTTCCTGCTGCTCCAGCTCCACTGTTTTGGTGCGCATGTCAATGGTTTGCTGGCGCTCGATGAAGGGGATAAGCCAGTAGAGCCCCGGCCCCCGGGTGCCCACGTAGCGCCCCAGCCGAAACACGATGGCGCGCTGGTATTCCTGCGCAATGCGCAGGCTGGCAACGAGTAAGACGAAAGCAACAGCAAGAATCGGCAGGAGCATGGCGCGAAGAAATTAAAAGATGGTGCAGGGTATATCGCGCCGCAGCGCCAGGCATTACAAGTGGCAGCTATGCCAGGCAGCGCAGAATGCGCTGCCTGACCAACGTTTCAGAACGTCAGTCGAAACAAACCTTATGCTGCCAGTGCCTCAACAAAGCTGGCGGGTTCGTCAGGTGTAAGAATATACTTCTTATTATCAACGGTTTCTATCAGCACGGGCGTGTCGCGCCGGGTGGCATACCACGTCGTGCGGCCCAGTGCGAAGTTGGTATATTTGCCATAATAGCCAAACAGCCCGCCCACCCCAAACAGCCGGATGGAGGCGCTCAAGCCACTGGCCGGCAGCGCCGCCACCCGCCGAATGTCGGCCCGCTTGATGTGCACATTCAGCAGCGGCCGGCTGATAATGACCTCATCGGCCGTGACCACGTAGCCCGCCGGGCGAAACGCAAACGCCAGCCCATACACCAGCAGGCAGCCCACCGTAGTATAGAGGGGCACCGCCCGGCCCACATTGGCAATAACGGTGTACTGCCCGCCGATGATAGTGGCAAAAACAATGGTTACCAGCACCGTAAGCACGATGGCAGTTTTGTCGAGGGAGGCTTTGAAGCGCATGGCTGGCGTAGAAAGTAGCTGGTTGAATTTCCTCGCCAAACACGAAACGCTGCGCCGGAACTACCAACCGCTACGTGTATCGTCCCCGCCTCGGCTGCATTACAGGGGCCGCTACTGGCCAAGCAGCTGCAAGGTCTTGGCATCTGGCGCGCCCCCAAAAAACTTGTCCAGCACTTGCTTAAACACTGGCTCAGCCCCCGGCATCGCTTTAAACAGCGTCATCGACGACCGCAGCTTTAAGTCGTCTGGGCTGCCCATTATGCGGCTGGCATCGCTGCCCGCCAGTTCCAGCAGTGCCTGCGAAATCTCGCGCAGCCGGCTGCCCAGCACCGGGTGCTTTAGGTACGCCTCGGCCTCCGCCGCGTCTTTGATGCCATAGTAGCGGGCCGTTTCGCTAAAGCCCAGGCCCTGTAGCTGCGGAAAAATATACCACATCCAATGGCTGCGCTTGCGGCCGGCTTTTATCTCGGCGAGGGCCGTAGAGTAGTCGCCGGCTTGAGCGTCAAGAAATCTGGTTAAATTACTGGGCTGAGACATAGCTGAGAAAATATAGTAAAACAGCAGCCCGGCGAGCCCGCCGCTTATTCTTCCCGCAGGCCGAAGGGCGGCTGCCAGCTTTTCTGCTGCATGAGCGTTTTCACTTCCTGATACGACAGCGGGTAGAAATCGTGGCAATCCACTCCGATATCAAACGCCAGCGCATCCGCCTTATCGGGCAGGTTGCCGTGCGAGTGGCCGTAGAGGTGCCAGGTGCCGCGGTAGTCGCCGCGCCACACCCGCATAGCGTAGTGAAACAGCACAATGCGCTGCACGCCATTGGCGCAGTCGCCGTCCGGCACTTTCAGCTCGTGGTATTCTTTCACCCACTTAAACTTCTTTTTATTGCTTAGGGCTGCGCCCTCGTGGTTGCCGGTTAGCAGGTATTTCGTGCCGTGCAGGCGGTCCAGAATAGCGCCGCATTCCGAGTTGGTCGTCAGCGCAAAGTCGCCCAAATGATACACTTCATCGCCGGGCTGAATCTTCTCATTCCAGCGCCGGATTAATTCCTCATCCATTTCTTCGACACTGCCGAAGGGCCGATTGCAGTGGTTGAGAATGTTTCTGTGGCCGAAGTGGTGGTCGGAGGTGAAGAAGATAGTGGGCACGGTGAATGGTGCGTTAGCGGCTTATCCGCAGGCGGTCGAAAAGTAATGCAACTCGAAAATCGGCCAGTTCCGGTTCAGGATATTCGGCTAATAATTCGACTTCAGTGTCGCCTGCCACAAGGGCTTTTAGCAACTGTTCTACCAAGATGCGCAAGCCTCGCACTTCTAACGAATACTACCGTTGTATAAATCGGCTAACGGAAAAATGAGGTTGTAATCATGCCAGTTGAGATTACCTTGAATAATTTCAAACTGCTGAAAAAGAGCTTCATCCAAATAAGCCTGAATAGCCGGGTGGCCGGCGTTGCGTAGGAAAGGACCAAAGTCAACCACGCGTTCCTCGCCCGTAGCGAAAGTGAGTTTGAGGGTGTAGAGGCCCGTGTATTCGGCGGCTACTAGAGCTAGAATAGCGGGTGGCGCTTCGGCAGTTTCTACAGTTCTCATAGCAATTTGCGCGTAATAGTTTCGGAACGAATACTGCGGTGGTAAACGAAATAGTCTACCCACTTCTGGACGATATCAGTGGCGTAAACGTCCACCACTTTCTTGAAGTTTTGCAGCTCCTTACCGATTAATGGGCGGCTGCCCTTCACGTCAGAAATGCGGATTTCAACAATCTCTCCTTCTACTAAGAAAAATTCCGCTTTGCTTTCCCGTCCATCGCATTGGCCGTGGACGTGAATAGGTTCGTGCTCGTTGGAGTAGAAAAAGATGATAAGACCGAGGTATTCGTAAAGCTTAGGCATAGCGCTTGAGGCAATAAATTACCGCCCCACCACCGGCAGCACCGGCGTGCTCTCATGCCCGGCTGCATCGACGCTTACCACACCAAAAATGTAATTATCCTTGCTAATGGCCAGGTCGGCGGTAGTGCCCGATACCGGGAAGCGCTGCTGCCACTGCGGAGCGCTGGTTTCGCGCACCAGCACCACGTAGCCGGCCGGGGCGGGGCCACCTTGCGGAGCTTGCCAGCGCAGCTCGGTGCGGTTGGTGAGCTTGGCGGTGAGGACTTCGACCTTGACGGGGGCGGCGGGGGCCAGGGCCAAGCTAGCGAGCGTGGCCAGGTTTACCTGGGCAGTGCGGCGCAGGTAGCGGTAGTCCACAAATTCGGGCTTGTCGCCGTATTCGAGGCCGTTTTCGGTGCGCAGGTCCTGGTGCTGGTGGTTGAAATTCTCGTTGGTTTCGGTGAAGCGCACGGCCGCGTAGCCCTGCTGGTTGAAGGGCGTGTGGTCGCCACCGCGCAAAAAGCGGTCGGGGCGATACTCCAGCAGCACCGCGTAGCCGCCGGCGCTCACGTATTGGCGGGCGGCGCTCACGGCGTAGCGGGCTAGCTGGCGGCTGGGCGCGTCGTTCTCATTGCTGAGCTGGCGGCGCAGGCGCGCTTGCTCGGGCGTTTCGGTGGCCGGCACGCCCTCGCTAAACACGCGCAGGTGCAGCGAATCGGTGATTTCGGGGTCGTAGCCCTTCGAGTTGCCCACGATGTCGTTGTTGAGCATCGCCACCACGTTCCAGTGCTCGCGCTTGGCGCGGCGGGCCAGGTGGTCGGCTCCCAGCAGGCCTTGCTCTTCGCCCTGCACAGCCACCAGCTTGATGGTGCACGGAAACTTCTGGCCCGCCAGCACGCGGGCCACTTCCATTACCGCCGCCACGCCGCTGGCGTCGTCGTTGGCACCTGGGGCGTCGGCGGTGCGGTTCATCACGTCGGTCACCCGCGAGTCGAGGTGGCCGCTCATGATGAACACCCGCGTATCGGTGGGGTCGGTGCCCGGAATGGTGGCCAGCACGTTGGCCATCGGCGTGAGCTTATCGACGCGCTTGCCGTCGGGCTTCATCAGGAAGGTGTCCATTTCCACCGTCATGCGGCGGCCACTGGCCTTGCTGTATTTCTGAAACTCGTCGAAGACGTATTTACGCGCAGCGCCGATGCCGCGGGTCTTGCTTTGGGTGTCGCTTAGGGTGTGGCGGGTGCCGTAGCTCACCATCTTGCGCACGTCGGCCTCGAGGTTTTTGCTGGAAATCTCGTTTACCCAGCGCTGAATGTTAGGGTCGGCAGGCGGTAGCGGGGCCGAGGTTTGGGCCAGGGCGGCCAGCGGCAAAAGGCAGGGCAGGAGCAATAGAATTTTCATAAGTATTCGCAAGAAACAACAAACGCCGCCCGTCGGCAAGACGGGCGGCGCTGCGGGCGGGCGGATAAAGCCAGTTGCTGCGCTAAACAGGTGCTTCGGCCGCAGCCAGCACCCGGTCGCCGTGGGCGTGGGGCGTCGAAACAACCAAAAAATTGAGCGCCTGCCCCGACGCATTGCGGAGCTGGTGCGGCTGGCCCGGCGCCACGTGAAGGCCCTCGCCCGGACCCAGGTGCAGGGTTTCGCCGGCCAGCTCAAAGGTGGCTTCGCCTTGCAAAATGTAAAAGAATTGCTGCGCCCGCTCGTGGTAGTGGCGCACCTCGGCCGTGCCCGGCGGCATGGTTTCCTGGATAACGCCAAGGGCGGCGTTTTCAACCAAATGCCAGCCGGTGCAGCCCGTGCCCCACGGGTAGCTGGGCGCAGTAGCAAGGGAAATTTTTGCGGCCATAAAGCTTACTAAAGCAATAAGCGCTGGCCCTCCCGTAGGAAGGCCAGCGCTTAGCAGAGAGGGTGCATTAAACAAAATGTCCACGCACAGCTTCTAGAAATCAAGGGTATACGTATTGGTGCGGCCGGCTGTCACTTGCACCGACTTGGGCGAAATGCCCCCAATAGTCAGCACGTAGTTGCCAGGGTTTAAATCGCGCAGTGCCAAGCCGCTTTGGTAGCGCCCACCCGCAATGCTGGTGCTAGAGCCCATGCTCCCCTGCTGCAGCGGGCCCGTGGTGTTGGGCCCCGCCCAGCCGATTTCGGTGTAAACAGCATAGTTCAAAGTCCGGTAGGCGCTGGGGTACGTGAGAGTCACCTCGAGGTCACCCACTACCGGGGCAGCGTCGTCTTTCTTGCACGAAAAGGTGGTGCCGGCCAGCAGTAAGAGCAAGGCAGCGGCGGCGGGGCGCAGTGTAAGCATGGGCAAAGCTGATTAAATAAACTAGCCCATCGTGTGGTACACGGCCTGCACATCCTCGTCTTCTTCGAGCTTGTCGATGAGTTTTTCCACTTCCTCAGCCTGCTCATCGTTGAGCGAAACCGTGGTGTTGGGCACGCGCTGCAGGGTGGCACTCACGATATTTACCCCTTTGGCGTCCAGCGCTTTCTGCATCTGGCCAAAGTCGCTGAAAGCGCTTTCGACCACCATGTATTTGTGCTCGGCACCGTGCTCGTCTTCCTCGGTGGTTTCGTACACGTCTTCCGCGCCGGCATCAATCAGCTCCAATTCCAGCTCGTCGCGGTCGAGGCCTTCGGCGGCTAGCTTAAACACGCCTTTGCGGGTGAACGTGTAGTCGGAGCTGCCGGCTGTGCCGAGCGCGCCGTTGTTGCGGTTGAAGTACAGGCGCACGTTGGACACGGTGCGGGTGGGGTTGTCGGTGGCCGTTTCGACCACGATGGCCACGCCGTGGGGGCCATAGCCTTCGTACACCACTTCCTGGTAATCCTTCTCATCCTTGCCACTGGCGCGCTTGATGGCGGCGTCCACGCGGTCTTTGGGCATGTTCACGCCCTTGCCGTTTTGGATGGCGGTGCGCAGGCGGGCGTTGGAGTCGGGGTTGGGGCCGCCTTCTTTCACGGCCATCACGATTTCCTTGCCAATGCGGGTAAAGTCTTTCGACATCCGGTCCCAGCGCTTCATTTTGCGGCCTTTGCGGAATTCAAATGCGCGTCCCATTTTTTACAATTATCAATTAACAATGAGCAATTATCAGCCCGAGTAGTAGGGTGGGGTAGTTCGGTCCGAATGTGGCCGCAAGTTACAACCGCCGCTTGGGGGTGGGCAAGACGCATAGTAGCGCCAGCTTTCCAGTTTGCGCCTGGCTGGTTTGCCTGGTTGCCCGCTAGCAAACGCGCGCTACACCTGAAAGCCAGCCAGGCGCAAACTGGAAAGTTGGCGCTACTACTCGCTTACTGGCCAGCCGGCGGCGTGGCCACCAGCTCATAAACTCCCTTATTGCCCGCTGGGTAGCCAGCCAGCGTAATAGTCAGCTGCTTGGTTTTGGGCACGTAGCGGAAGGTGCCGCGCTGCACGTCGTGCCCCTTCAGGTCAGTAAAATCAAAGAAAATGCTGTCGCCCTTGGTCGTGAAGCGGCCGTGCTGCGCAAAGTAGCGCGGCCCGCTGGTACCCAGCAAAATGGTTAGGCGCTTGTCGTAGCTGCCATTGGCGCGCAAAGCCAGGGTGCCGCCCACGCCCGGCACCTGGGTGGGCGGCTCGCCGGTGGTGTAGTCGTACACGGTGTAGGCCGTGTAGGTATAGGTGGTGTAAAACGCCGGGGGCGGCCCGGCCACCGGGGGCACCAGCAGGACTACGGCCAATAAATAGCTACGCATAGAACAAACAACAAAAACGCCGCAGCGCGAACGATAAAAGTCGCGCTGCGGCGTCTATTCCTGACAAAAAGCCGACCAATCCACTACTAAGCCTGAGCGGCTTGGCGCTTCTTTTTGCGGCGGCCACCTACCAGCAGCCAGCCCGCACCCGCCAGCAGCAAACCCAGGCCAATGGCGGCGGCTTGCTTGGGTAGCTTGTCCTCGGGGGGCGGGGGCAGGTGCTCGACGCCGCTGGCATCGGTGCGGGCGGGCTCGTGCAGGTAACGGCCCTGAGCGGGCAGCGGGTATTCTTCGGCCAGGTGCTTGAGGTCGAGCATGGCTTGCAGGCCATTGAGCACCGGGCCGTGGCCGCAGCCAATGTTGCGCGGCTCCAGGGCGGCCAGCTTCTGCACCGACTCGCGGCACTGCGCCCAGTCGTAGTTGAAAGGTGCGCCCGCCACGCTGATTTTTGGGATGCCCAGCAGCACTTTCGGTATCGACTCGTGGTCGGTAGTGGCAAAAGCATCGGCCCCGAGCAGCGTGTGGTCGGCCTCGCGGAAGAAGGCAATCTGCCCCGGCGCGTGGCCCGGCACGTGCACCCAGCGCCAGTTGGCCAGGTAAGGCACGGTGTCATCGTCGGTCGGCAGGGCTTCTACCAAGTCCGTCAAATCGGGCAGGTCAGTAGGAAAAAACCTGCTCATAAACGCCAGTGTGCCGCCCACAGTAGGGTCGCGGGGCGGGTATTTGGCCTTGTTCGTCACGTAGGGCAGTTCAAGCGGGTGCACGATTATGGGCACCTGCCAGGCGGTGGCTAGCTCCTTGGCCGAGCCCAGGTGGTCGAGGTGGCCGTGGGTGAGAATAATGGCCTGCGGTTTGGCCCCAGGGCCAAACTGCTTTTCGGCAGCCGCCATTATTTCTTTCTCCGAGCCGGGCAGGCCGGTGTCAATGAGCACCCATTCATTGTCGGTGCCGGCCTCGACAAAATACACGTTTACAAAGCGCTTAATGCGCAGCTGGTGTACGCCAGCGGCTACTTGGTCCATCGGTGAAGGAGTGAATGAGTGAGTTGGTGAAGGCGTGAATCAGCAGGCATACGGCTGCGTGGTGCCCCAGGGTGCATCTGGTTGCTCCTCATGCAGGCACTCAAGCACCTATTTGTTTCTTCACCAACTCACTCCTTCACTCATTCGCCGGGCGCGTGCACGTCGCCCTGCGGCGTGAAGTTGCTGCCCGTTTGGGGCGGGGGCGGGTTGCTGGCTACTACGTCGCGCACGTGGCCATTTTCGGGGGTAGGGGTGCGGCCTTCAAAGTCACGGCTGCTAGGGGCGGGGGCTGCCTCGGGCACGGCATCGGGCACAGCGGGCGCACCGCTCAGCAGGGTTTTGATGCCGGCCGCCCCTTTTTTGAATAGCCGGCCCTTGTTGGTGGCCAAAAAGAAAATGCCCGTGCCGATGGCTACGGCGGCCACGCCGTACCAAGCTGGTTTTGAATCTTTTGCCATAAATGAAAAAGTGAAAAGAATACGAAGCAAGTACCTATACGGCCGGGGCCGAAAAGGTACTTACTGAAACCCGGCGGCCCGTTATTTCACCGGCGCGCCGCTAACCTGGCCGGTTTGTTTATCTACCTCGAAGCGAGCCCGATTGGGCATGCGGCCAACCCAGTCGGTGCGGGGCACCAGCACTTGCCAGGTAGCCTCGTTGTCGTTCACGCGGGCCGAGTCGGGCACAAAAAGCGCCGCATTGGGCAGGCTCTGAATGTGGCGCGCCACCGCGGCGCGGGCGGCGGCCTCGGTAACTACCGGCGTGGGCGCATCGGGGGCGTTGGTCGTTGTAGCAGGAGCCGACGCGGCCGCCACAGGGGTTTCGGTGGCCGGCGCCGAAGCCGACTGGCAACCGGCCAGCATGCTGGCGGCCAGCGCAGCCAGCGGAAAAAGGAGTTTTAGCATGTGGCAAAGCTACTGGCAATTGGGGCTGGGTGGCCCGCCGGTCAGGGCGGCAGCCCGGCCCGACATCCAAATGGCGGCTTTCGTAGTTATAGAGCCAGCTTACCATCCCGAACCGTATGACTACCCCCGCCACTACTGCCGTGCTGCACCCCGACCGCCTGGCCGATGCCTACACCTACCAGGCTTACCGCCAGCTTATTGACGACCTGCTGGCTGAAGGCAAAACCACTGGCCCCAACCAGTCGGAAGAACTCACCGCATTCACCGAGCTAAACGTGCAGCGCATGCACCGCCTCGACAAAACCGTGAAAGTGCAGCCCGCCCTGGCGGCCGCCGCCAGCAGCCTCCAGGGCCATTACCTGTGGCTCATCATCACCGAAGGCTGGTGCGGCGACGCGGCCCAGCTGGTGCCCGTGATGGAGGCCGTGGCCCAAGCCAGCGGCGGCCACCTCACCACCCGGTACGTGCTGCGCGACGAGCACCCCGAGCTGATGGAGCAGTACCTCACTGGCGGCGGCAAGGCCATTCCTAAGCTGCTGGTGCTCAACCCCGACACGCTAGCTGAAATTACGCACTGGGGCCCGCGCCCCGCGCCGGCCCAGGAGTTGTTTCGTACCCTCAAGGCTGAAGGCGTGTCGCACGATGAGTTTGCCCGCCAGCTGCACACCTGGTACGCCCACGACCACACCCAGGCCACGCAAAACGAGCTGCTGGCGTTGGTGCAGGGCTTGCAGTAGCCCTGGGAAATGTTCTTGATTAACCCGCAACGGCTGTCCTCGCGAGCAACGCGCAGCCATCGCACCTGGTAAGTTGCCAGCGTGCAGCCGCTCGGGTGCGATTGCTGCGCTTTGCTCGCAAGGACAAACGGCTTTGGGTTATCGAAAACCCGCCCTAAAGCGCCACGGCTTTTTCCAGCGCCAGCAGTGTAAGAGGCTGCTGGGGCTGGCCAAAAGCCGTAGTGTCGGGAAAGGGCTCGGCCGCCCCGGTGCGCCGGTAGCCGAGGCGCTCGTACCAGGCCAGCAGCTCGGGCCGGGCCGATAGCACCGAGATAGTGATGCGCGCGCAGCCCTGCTGGCGGGCGTAGGCCTCAGCGTGGGTTAGCAGCTGCCGGCCCACCCCCTGGGCCTGCGCGGCGGGGGCCACGGCCAGCATGCTGAGGTATAGCCCCGTAGCAAATCGCTGCAAATACACGCAGCCCGTCAGGCTATCGGCCGCCGCTACCTGCTTGAGCAGCACGGCCGCGGGGGCTAGCAGCATGTCGCGCAGCTGCGCTTCGCTAATGCGCGGGCCGCTGAGTAGGTGCGCCTCCGAGGTCCAGCTTTGGGGAGTAGCCGCCCCGCGGTAGGCTTGGTTGATAAGCGTGGCCAGGGCTGGCACATCGGCCAGCGTGGCGGGGAGAATAACGGGGGTAGTTTGCACGCCGCAAAAATAACGGCCCTGAAACCACGGCTACACTGGGCCGCCGCACTGCCAGCAAAAGGCCGCCTCGAGCCGGTGCCCCGCCGCGCCGCAGCCAACGCAGGTGGCCTCCTTAACTGTGGGGGCCACCGGTGGGGCGGCCGGCGCGCCAGGCTGCACCATCTGGGCCGATACAATGCCCGTGGGCACCGCAATAATGGCGTAGCCGAGTATCATCAGCAGCGAGGCCAGCGTCTGGCCCGGTATGGTGCGGGGCGAAATATCGCCGTAGCCCACCGTAGTTACCGTCACGATGGCCCAGTAAATGCTTTTAGGGATGCTGGTAAAGCCGTTTTGGCCGCCCTCGACCACGTACATGAGCGTGCCCACGGCAATGGCCAGCATAAACACCGCCGAAAGAAAAACCAGAATTTTGAAGCGGCTGGCCTTCAGTGCCGTCACGATAAACTCGCCCTCGCCCACAAAGCGCCCCAGCTTGAAAATGCGAAATACCCGCAGCAGCCGCAGCGTGCGAATGGCCAGCAGGTAGTGGCTGCGCGCAAACAGCAGCGCCGCCAGCGCCGGCACAATCGATAGAAAATCAATGATGCCCAGCACACTCAGGGCATACGCCAGCGGGCGGCGTACCACCAGCAGTCGGGCCACATATTCGAGCAGAAAGAGGCCGGTAAAAAACCACTCCAGCGCCCCCAGAACGGGGCCAAACTCCTGGTGAATGGCCCGCACGCTGTCGACCATCACGGTGAGCACGCTCAGCAAAATGGCCGCCAGCAATACGATATCGAACGCCCGGCCACTGGGCGTGTCCGACTCAAAAATGATGCGGTAGGCCGTGTGCTGCCAGCCGGGAGCCGTGCTACGGGGCTGAAGTTCCATAGCAGCCCAAACGGGCAATGTCGAACTGAGTTGCCACCGGCTACTTACTAAACGTGTCTCTGAATACAGAAACGTTGGTCATGCTGAACGCAGTGAAGCCTCTCTACCGCTTCGCCTGCACTGAACAACGAAGCGGTAGAGATGCTTCACTGCGTTCAGCATGGCCAACGTTTTTACATCTTTCTTAACTCAAAAATAAGCTTACTCATTATCAAGCTTGAGCACCTGCGCCGAGTGCGCCCGAATGGACGCGCACAAGCTGCGGCTCTCGGCCAGCGGCTGCCCAAACGAGGGCACCAGCCGGTGGAATACCGCCTGCCACTCTTCCGAAGCCGACTGCTCGGGAAAGCAGCGCTGCACCAAATCGAGCATGATGCTAACCGCCGTGCTGGCCCCCGGCGAAGCCCCCAGCAGCGCCGCAATGGAGCCATCGCTGGCCGTCACGACCTCGGTGCCAAACTCGAGCACGCCGCCTTTTTTCTTGTCTTTTTTGATGACCTGCACGCGCTGGCCAGCCGTTTCGAGCTGCCAGTCCTGGGGCTGCGCGCCGGGGTAATACTCGCGCAACGCCTCGATGCGCTGCTCAGGCGTTTGCAACACCTGCCCAATGAGGTACTTGGTAAGCGGAATATTGCGCGCCCCCGCATAGAGCAGCGGCCGGATATTGCCCAGCTCGATGGAGCGAAACAAGTCGGCATACGAGCCGCGTTTCAGAAATTTGGTGCTGAAGCCGGCGTAGGGGCCGAAGAGCAGCTCCTTGCGGCCATTTATCTGGCGTGTGTCGAGGTGGGGCACCGACATGGGCGGTGAGCCTACCGAGGCCTTGCCGTATACCTTGGCCTCGTGGTGGGCTATCACCTCGGGGTTCAAGCACTTGAGCCACTGGCCACTAACCGGGAAACCCCCGAAGCCATTGGCCTCTGGGATGCCCGATTTTTCGAGCAACGGCAGCGAGCCGCCGCCCGCCCCGATAAACACAAACCGGGTGCGCACCTTGCGGCTATTGCCCGAGGCCAAGTCGCGCACTTTCACCTGCCAGGTGCCATCTTCCTTGCGGTTGAGGTCCTTAATTTCCTGGCCCAGCTCAAACGTGACACCCGGTTGCTGGCGCAGGTGCTCGAACAAGCTGCGCGTGAGGGCCCCAAAGTTGACATCGGTGCCAATGGCCATGCGCGTGGCGGCCACCGGCTGGCTGGAGTCGCGGCCATCCATCACCAGCGGTATCCACTCCTCAATTTGCACCGGGTCGGTCGAGAACTCCATGCCCTTGAACAGCGGCGAGGTAATGAGTGCCTCGTGGCGCTTGCGCAGGTACTCCACGTTGGCCTCGCCCCACACAAAGCTCATGTGCGGAATGGTGCGAATGAAAGAGCCGGGCTCGGGCAGCCGGCCTTCTTGCACGAGGCTAGCCCAAAACTGCTTGCTGAGCTCAAACTGCTCGGCAATTTTGTCGGCCTTCGAAATTTCGACCGAGCCATCGGGCAACTGGGGCGTGTAGTTGAGCTCGCAGAAGGCCGAGTGGCCGGTGCCGGCGTTGTTCCAGGCATCGGAGCTTTCGGCCGCCACGGCGTCGAGCCGCTCGTAGATGGCAATGGTCAGTTTAGGGTCTAATTCCTTGAGTAGTACGCCTAGCGTAGCACTCATAATGCCCGCGCCGATGAGGACAACGTCGGCGTTTAGGGGCTTGGTAGCAGCAATAGAAGTAGTCAGGTTCACGGTAATTCAAACTAGCAGGGCGAAGTTGTCCCTACGCAAACGCGGCCGAAAGGTACAAAAGCCACAAACCTAAATCCGGTGTAAAGCGTGCCCCTTTTATGCAAGTGACAACAAACGTAACCGGAAATTTGACTGTGCTTTAAATAAGTGTATTTACTTGAATTTTAGCCTATTATTTAGTTTGATTTAACTGCTTTCGCCAAACATGAAGCGTTGCTTAAGCTCCCAGGGGCCTCCTTTGTAAGCCCACAGCGCCAGCCCCGTGCCCTTGGCCATGAAAGGCTGAAAACCAGCCGCTAATTCTGCGTGCAACGCCCTGGCCACGGCGGGGTCCACCTTGTTTTGCACCGTAATGTGCGGGCGCAGGCCTTGCTGGTCCTGCGGCGTAAGCCACGGCTGCCATTGGCGCTGCAATTGCCGGTGCAGCGCGGGCAAAGCAGCATTTTCCAGCGTGTACATCACGCCCCGACCCATAAATTTCAGGCCCGTGACCTGGAGCGGGAGCGGCGCGGGCTGGCTGGCCGCCACCGTCGCTACCTCGGCCCCAATGGTGGTGTACTCGGCCCCCGGCAGCGCATGAAACAGCGTGAGGTGCGCCCCGAGGTAATTGATTTTGGCTGGAAAATACCGGCGGCGCTGCGCGTCGAAAAATGCCTGGCTATCGGCGTCGAGCAGGAGCGTGAGAATGAGCGGGTCAGTAGTCATAGCCTGCCCATACGCAAAAGCCGGCTACTGCGCTCGTTCCAGCGCGGCGAGGTCGAGGCCGCAAATGGCCTGCTGGTGGCGCGTGATTTTGGCGGCATCCCAGTGCCACCAGGCCACGGCCAGCAGGCGGGCCACGGTGGCTTCGTCGTAGCGTTGGCGCACCACAGTGGCGGGGTTGCCGGCCACGATGGCGTAGGGCGGCACATCGCGCGTGACCACGGCCCGCGTAGCCACGATGGCCCCGTTGCCCACCCGCACGCCGGGCATCAATAAGGCATCGTGGCCCAGCCACACATCGTTTTCCACCACCAGGTCGCCCTTGCTGGGGAAAGTGGCCGGGTCAAAAGCTGCCTCCCAGCCCTGGCCAAATACCGGGAACGGGTACGTAGTAAATAAGTCGGTGCGGTGGTTGCCGCCGTTCATGACAAACTTCACCCCCGAGGCAATCTGGCAGAAGCGCCCGATGCGCAGCCGGTCGCCAATGAACGGGAAGTGGTAGAGCACGTTACGCTCAAAATTGCGCACGTCCTCAAAGTCGTCGTAGTAGGTATAGTCGCCCACTTCGATGAGCGGGTTGGTGATGATATTCTTCAGAAATACCATCCGCTCGTGGCCTCCCACGGGGTGCAGCGAGTCGGGTGAGGGGCCGGTGAGAGTAGAAGAGGAGGACATTCGGAAAGAGGGTGTTTTTACTTGCAAATGTGCTGCAAAAAACTGTCTGTCATGCTGAGCGCAGCGCAGCGGAGTCGAAGCATCTCTACCGCATCGGTCGCCCAGAGTTAGTACCCCAGCCAAGATGCTTCGACTCCGCTGCGCTGCGCTCAGCATGACAAACGGTTGTTAGTAAAATATTGATAATCAAGGCTATTAATTGCCATTAAACTTGCCTGAAAACGACCTTATTCTGGCCCATAGGCGTTTACTAAGCAATGCAGACCGACCTCTTTTTGCCCGTTCTCAACGCCCCGACACTGCCCTTGCCCACGGCCCCAGCCGATGCCGCCGCGCCCCGCACCCACGGGGCCAAGCTGTGGCTGCCCAAGCGCGTGCTTTTCACCCCCGATGCCTTGCAGGAAGAATACGGCCAGCAAATACTGGCCCGCGCCACCGCGCTCGACCTCGACATCGAGCTGCTGAAAAGCAACCGGCTCACCGGCCTGCGCGGCGAGGATGAGCGCGCCACCTATCGCACCGCCAAAACCACCCTGGCCGTAGTAAATGCCCCCGCCGGGGCGTTGCGCCTCCAGCCCACGCCCCCCTCGGCCGACTACCAGCTCAACCTGGCCGAAGGCTGCCCCGCCCACTGCCAGTACTGCTACCTGGCCGGCAGCCTCAGTGGCCCGCCCGTGGTGCGCGCCTTCGCCAACCTGCCCAAGCTGCTGGCCAACACCCAGGTATATGAGCGCGCCGACCGCCCCGTGAGCTTCGAGGCCAGCTGCTACACCGATGTGCTGGGCATCGAGCACCTCACCGGCGCCCTCGCCGAAACGGTGCGCTACTTTGCCGGCCGCGAGGGTGGCCGCCTGCGCTTCGTGAGCAAATATAACCATGTCGAAAGCCTGCTGGGCCTGCCCCACAATGGGCACACCCGCGCCCGCGCCTCGCTCAATGCCGAGCCGCTGGCCCGGCAGCTAGAGGGCGGCACGGCCAGCATCGAAGCCCGCATTCAGGCGCTGCGGCAGCTGGCGCTGCCGGTGGCGCAGGGCGGTGGCGGCTACCCGGTGGGCGTGTTGCTGGCTCCCATTATGCCGCTTCCCGACTGGCAGCAGCACTACGGCGAGCTGCTCGACCGCGTACAGGCGGCCTTCGATTTTGACTGCGACCTCACGGTGGAGTTTGTCACGCACCGCTTCACGCCCGGCTCCAAAGAAGTGCTGCTTGGCTGGTACCCCAACACCTCCCTCGACTTGAGCGAAACCGACCGCGCCGTGAAGCGCAATAAGTTTGGTGGCCTCAAGTACGTGTACAGCCCGCCCACTATGAAGGAACTGAAAACGTGGTTCTACACCGAGTGGCAGCGGCGCTTTCCGCACGCGCCGGTGCAGTACTGGACCTAGCCGCTGCTCCAGCAGTGACAATGCCAGGGAAAAAATGTACTTTGCAGCGTATTGCGAGCGTTCCTTTTTAATTCCCAGCGCCCTTTTGCTATGAAGTACCTCCTCTACGTAGTTGGGCTAGCGTTGCTTGGCGGCCCTAGCTACGCGCAGCGCCCGGTGGCCTATTCGGCCCCGGTGTATAAGGCCAACCTGGCGCAGCTCACGGCGAAGCGCACCGAGCTGGCCGCCCGCTACAAGCAGGCCGCCACGCCGGCCGCCCAGGCCACCTGCCTGGCTAAAGCCCGCGACCTGTGGCTTAATGCCTTGGATAACACTGTTTTCCCGGCCTGGGAGGGTACTTCTTGGAGCTTCTACGGCCAAAGCTGGGTGCCCCGGCAGGGCAGCATTGCCTGCGGCTACTTCGTCACGACCACGCTGTTTGATACCGGCCTACGCCTGCAACGCTCGCTGCTGGCCAAGCAAACCTCCGAAACCCTCATCAAAAACCTGACGACCGAAGCCCACATTCACCGCTACCGCAACGTGAGCCAGCGCTCTTTTGTGCAGCAAGTAGCCGATATGGGTCCCGGCCTCTACGTGGTGGGGCTCGATTTTCACGTGGCCTTCCTGCGGGTGCGCGACGGCGGGGCCGTGCAAATGGTGCACGCCTCCTGGATTCGGCCCTCCAAAGTAATCCGCGAGGCGGCCGACTCTAGCCCCGCCCTGCCTTCCAAATACCGTGTAGTGGGCAAGCTCTCCGACGATGATAACCTGCTGCGCGCCTGGCTGCTAGGCGAAACGCTGGCCGTGCACGGCGCTACCCAAAAAACCTAGCCGCCCGCTAGCAGCCGCAACGATAGTCGGGGTAGTCGGCAAAAGCCGGCGCGGGCGTGTCATCGAGCCGGATGATGCGGTCTAAGCGCACTTCCTCGCCCGAGGCCAGCACGGCGTACTCGGCATGGTCGCGGGTGACAAAGGTGCGCAGGGTCGTAGACTCCTGGCGCAGTTCGCGCAAGTCGCTGAAATACTGTAAGTAAATCTGCTGACGGCGGGTGGCGGCGGCTTCTAGCACGTCGTAGAAGTCGCAGGCAACGGGTTGATAGTCGGTAGGCATATAGTAAACTGTATTTGCGTAGAGGTTTTACGTTGACACTTGGCCTATCGTTAGCCGTAAGTTTTGAGGCTGCGTGTTGTTACCTTTAAATAAAACCCTCTCCGTTATGGCTCCTATCTTAGTTGAACCGCTGAGCGAAAAAGCTTATGAGCTGCTTCAGCAGCTTGAAGCGCTGAATATTTTACGCGTGCTATCAAAAGCCACGCCTCCAATGGCTCCTAAGCGGCCATTAGCTGGTAGTCTTTCTGATGAAGCAGCCGACGACTTGCGTAAGCATACCGAGCAAGTACGGTCAGAATAGGAACGTACTTTTTAATAGATACGAATGTTGGTATCGACTTTTTGAATGGCAAACTGCCAGCAATTGGAGCTACCTGGGTACAACGTCTGTTGGATGAGCAACGACTAGTCACGTCAGTAGTTGTTCGGATAGAGTTGCTCTCATGGCCTGGTAGCCCTGCTGATATGCAGCCCATCGAAGAGCTTATCGCAGCCACACTAATACTGCCGCTCGACGAGCCAGTGATTCAGCAAACGATAGCCCTGCGCCAACAACGCCGCATCAAACTACCCGATGCTATTATTGCCGCCACTGCGCTCGCGCACAGCCTGCCGCTGTTAACGCGCAACGTAAGCGACTTTCAGCGGCTGGCGGGGTTGGTCATAATCGACCCGCACGACCCAGCCCAGCTGCCGGCTAGCTGATTCCGGGCAGCAAACCAGCCCGGTCGGCTTGTAGCACGGCCCGCGTGCGGGGCAGGCTCTCGGGGTAATGCTGCTGCAAATAGGCCACCAGCTGCTCGCGCACGGCGCAGCGTAGCGTCCAGAGGTCGCTGGCGTTGGCGGCGCTCACCAGGGCGCGCAGCTCCACGGTGCTTTCCTTCGAGTCGGTGACCTGCAGCACGCACACGCGCTGGTCCCAGAGCGGGTGAGCCTCCAGCAGACGGCGCAGCTCGGTGCGCAGCGCTTCGACGGGCACGGTGTAGTCGGCGTGCAAAAAGACGGTGCCCGTGAGGCGGGCGCTGGTGCGCGTCCAGTTTTGAAACGGCTTCTCGATAAAATAATTGAGCGGCAGCACCAGCCGGCGCTCGTCCCAGATGTTGAGCACGACGTAGGTAAACGTGATTTCCTCAACCCGGCCCCACTCGCCCTCTACCACCAGCACGTCATCGAGGCGAATGGGCTGGGTGAAGGCTATCTGAAAGCCCGCCAGTAAGTTGCCAATCGAGCGTTGCGCCGCAAAGCCCACAATAACGCTGGCAATACCCGCGGAGGTAAGCAGCCCGGTGCCAAGGCGCCGCACCGTTTCGAAGCTCATCAGCACCAGTCCCACGGCCACGAGGCCAATGAGCCCCACCGCCACCTTCTTAATAAACTGCAGCTGCGTAAAAAGCTTGCGTGCCCGTAGGTTGTCGCCGGTTTCGAGCTGGTAGTGCCGCTGAATGAGCACTTGCAGCACATCCAGGGTTTTGATGAGGCCCCAGGCAAACGAAAGCACCAGCGCAAACTCCACAAACCGCCGCATCACCTCAAACGGCTTGGGCGGCAGTGGCACCAGCGGCAGCAGCAGCGACAGCATAAGCACCGGGAAGAAGAGCACGCTCGTCGCGCTCAGGTGCTCGCACACCGAGCGCGCCAGCGGCGAGTCTTCGCGCCGGTCGTAGGCCCGCAGCCCGGCAAACAGCAGCCATTTTAACA
The DNA here is from genome assembly GCA_050954845.1 of Janthinobacterium lividum. GTDB lineage: Bacteria > Bacteroidota > Bacteroidia > Cytophagales > Hymenobacteraceae > Hymenobacter. The sequence goes on along the minus strand of JBPBQK010000031.1, from coordinate 20,054 downwards.
ATAAACCCAACGCCAAACCCGCCAGCGGTACCCCCAGAATGACAAAAATATCGGGGAAGCGGTCCAGCACCCGCGCTAATTCTTCTTTCATAAAAAAAGGAGGCCGCTCTCCAGGTCGGCCCGCCATTGACGAGCCTACGTGTACCCGGCGCAGCCCCGAAAGGTTGGTGTAGCCTAGGCCGTTGAGGCCGCGAAGCGCTCCGCAGCCCATGCCCCGCTCGCTGGGCTTGGCCCTGTTTGGCACCCGCCCCGGCCCCGGTTACTCAGCATGTTTTCGGCTCTTTAACAGCTTTTGAGTGGCTACTACGCGGTGAGTGTGCAAAATAAACCGTACCTTTAGGCCATTAAAGGCAAATCGCCTCGTGTCAGTACCATCAGTTGGCTTGCCAGGCTGGTAATATTAGGTTCGCTGCTGCTTGCTTTATCACTTTCATTCCCTAGCATCATGCAGACAGGAACCGTAAAATTCTTTAACGAAACCAAAGGTTTCGGCTTTATCAAAGTAGACCAAAGCGGCGAAGACGTGTTCGTACACGTAACCGACCTCATCAACGAAATTCGCGAGAATGACAAGGTGCAGTTCGAAATCGCTCAGGGCAAAAAAGGCCCGAACGCTGTGAAAGTATCGCTCGTTTAATTGCTTTTGCAATGAGTAAAAAGCCTTGCTGGTGCGCCAGCAAGGCTTTTTTTGTGCCCCTACTTTAAGTGAAGTGCCAGCCTGGCGCGGGGCGCTGGCCCGCGCCAAGCCATCTTTGCGGAAGCCCTGACTTTCGTTTACCGCCTCGCCGTACTATCCATGCCCATCCCCATTTACCAGGTCGACGCCTTTGCCCGCCGTCCTTTTGCCGGCAACCCCGCCGCCGTGTGCCCCCTCACCGAGTGGCTGCCCGCTGAAACCATGCAGCAGATTGCGGCCGAAAATAACCTGGCCGAAACCGCTTTCTTTATTCCGCTAGCCGAAGGTGCGGAAGCCGATTTTCACCTGCGCTGGTTTACGCCCACTTTCGAGATTGACTTGTGCGGCCACGCCACGCTGGCCACTGCGCACGTGCTGTGGACGGAGCGCGGTTTTGCCAAACCCGAAATAATTTTTCAGAGCCAAAGCGGCCCGCTGCGGGTGCGCCGCGAAGCCGACGGCCGGCTGGTGCTCGATTTTCCGAGCCGGCCGCCACAGCCGCTGGCCGTGGCCCAGTATCCGGCGGCGCTGTTTCCGTCGCTGGGGCCGGGCGCGGGAGCCCCGCTGGCAGTGCTGGCCTCGCGCGATTTGGTGGTCGAGTTTGCCAGTGCCGATGAGGTGCTGGCCCTGCGGCCCGACTTTGTGGCGCTCATCGACCTGGGCTATATCGGGCTGATTGCCACTGCGCCGGGCGGCGAGGGCGTGGATTTTGTGTCGCGCTTTTTTGCGCCCGAGGTGGGCGTGCCCGAAGACCCGGTGACGGGCTCGGCGCACAGCACACTCATTCCATTCTGGGCCGCAAAGCTGGGTAAAACCGAGCTGTTTGCCCGCCAGGACTCGGCGCGGGGCGGCGAGCTGTGGTGCCGCCTGCGCGGCGACCGGGTCGATATCGGCGGCTACGCCGTGACGTATTTGCGCGGCGAGATTGTGGTGTAGTTCGGCGCGGGGCTGGTTGGTTTTAGACGGGCGAATAAGGAAGTTGACCGGGTGCGGAAGGGCATCTACCGGGGTGAGTAGGCGGGAGGCGGGCTGTGCCGTATTTTTAATAGTCTAAACTACAATCCAGCTTTCGGTCCTGGCTCGTAAGGCGTTGCGCCCACGGTCGAAAATCATCCTGTTTCCTATGTCTGCTGCTGCCCCGCTCACCTGCGTTATCGTTGACGACAACGAGATTAACCGCCTCACCCTGGAGCACCTCGTAGACCTCACGCCCGAGCTGACGCTGACAGCTTCGCTGCCGGGCGGCGTGGAGGCGCTGCATTTTTTCCGGCAGGGCGGGCACTGCGATTTGCTGCTGCTCGATGTGGAGATGCCCAACCTCTCGGGCTTGGAGCTGGCCAAGCTGCTGCCCGCGCCCGCGCCCGCCATTGTGCTGGTAACCACGCACCGCACCTTCGCAGTGGCGGCCTTCGAGCTGCAAGCCGTTGACTACTTGGTGAAGCCGGTGGAGTTTGGGCGCTTTAGCCAGGCCATAGCCAAGGTGCTGGCCAGCCGCCCGGTGGCCCGCCCAGCCAGCGCACCCGCCAAAGCCGATGTCACTACCGCGCTGTTCGTGAAAGTGGGCACCCGCACCATTAAAGTAGACTTCGACAACGTGCTTTATATCGAGGCGCTCTCAACCTACTCGGTGCTAGTGACGCCCACCCAGAAGCACATTGTGTACCTCACGCTCAAAAACCTGGCCGAGCGGCTGCCCTTCGACCACTTTCTGCGGGTGCATCGCTCGTACATCGTGAATATGCAGCGCATTGAGGCCGTGGAGGACTATATGCTGAAGCTCGGGCCGTATGAAGTACCGGTGGGCAAGTCGTACCAAGAGGAATTTTCGAAGAATTTGCGCAGCTTATAACCGCTTACTAATCGGCGCGGTAAACTTTACGGCGAGGCTGGGCGTTGGCGGAAAATGCGAAAAAGTCTATTCTCCGCTTTTCGGCTGGTATTGGTGTGGCTCCTGGGTAGTGGCTTGCCGCTCGGCATGGCCCAGCAGTTGGCCCCGGCCCAGCCCGTAACCTTGGATTTACCCCAATTGAGGCAGCAGCTCACGCCCGCGGTGGGGGCCCGCGCCCGGCAGGCGGCCACTTACCGCATTAGCTTGCCCACGCTGCGCGGCTCCCGCGTGTTTGTACTTGTCGAAAGCTTTGTGCTGCCGGCGGCCGATGTGGCCACCCAGCAGCGGCTGCGCACGTTTGTAGGCTACGAAGAGGGCGCGCCCGCGCACCGCCTATCGGTGGTGCTCACGCCGCAGCAACTGACAGCCGACTTGCAGGCCGGGCCTGAGTCGATGAGCCTGCGGCCGGCCGCCGCGGGCGGGGGCTACCTGCTGCGGCCAACGGTGCCCGATGCGGGCCCCTGCGGGGTGCGCGACGCGGCGGGTGGCACGCTGCGCCCCGGCAATTTTTCGACCTTGCCGGCTCCGTTTAGCTTTGGCACGCAGCTGCGGCGCATCCGCTACGCCATCCTCGTGACGCGGGAATACTACACGGCCAATGGCAACACCGATGCCGCCGTGGAGCTGGCCGTAGTAACGGCCATGAACCAGATGACGGCCCTGTACTTGCAGGAGCTGTCGGTGAGCTTCGAGTTGGTGAAGCCTACGAACGGTAACTACTATTTTTCGGCCGTGACCACGGCCACCTTGCCCGGCACCGACCCCGCCACGCCGGGCCGGGTGCGCGACCAAAACCTGGGCGATGTGGCGAGCTTCATCGGTAACCGGTTCGCTGCCAGCACCTATGACCTGGGGCACTGCTTCCATAATACCGGCGGGGGCGTGGCCTACGTGGGCATTATTTGCAATAACAATATCGCCTACCGGGCCGGGGCGTGGTCGGGGGTGGGCACCAGCGGTTTCCGGCAGGTGCTGGCGCACGAGATGGGCCACCAGCATGGGGCTTACCACACCTTTACGGGGCCGTGCGGCAGCGGCACGCAGGGCAGCAACCTTGAGCCGGGCGGCGGGGCCACCATCATGGGTTACACCTACGTGTGCGGCGCGCAAACCCTGCAAGGCGTGGGCGCTACCGATGAAGACCACTTCAACACGCACTCGCTGAACCAGATGCGGGCCGAATTGCTAAGCGTGACGTGCCCCACAGTGACCACCAATGCCAACCAGCCGCCCACCCTGAATGCCGGGCCCGACTACGTGATTCCGCGCAACACGCCCTTCACGCTCACCGCTAGCGGCACCGACCCCGATGGCGAGGCGCTGGCTTATACCTGGAATCAGTTTGACTACACCACCAACCTCAACGCGCTGGGCACCATCGTGGGCACGGGCGGGCTGGCGGCCGTGGATGACCCCGAGGCCCCGCTGTTTCGGCCCCGGCCGCCGCGCGCCACGCCCAGCCGCACCTTTCCCGACCTGGCCTACGTGCTGGCCAATAGCAACCAGCCCGCCAACCTCATTGGCGAAGCCCTGCCCAACGTGGGCCGCGACCTGCACTTTGTGGTGACGGCCCGCGACCAGCGCCCCGCCAGCGGCACCTTCACCACCGATAACGTGACCGTGACCGTAGCCCCGAACACCGGCCCCTTCGCCGTGACCACCCAGAACGCGGCCAGCCTCTGGACCGCCGGGCAGCTGGCCACCGTGACGTGGTCGGTCAATGGCACCGACCAGGCACCCATCGGCGTGAGTGAGGTGCGCATCACGCTCTCTACCGACGGCGGGCAAACCTTCTCGAATGTGCTGGCCACCAGCACGCCTAATGATGGCGCGCAGGTTATCACCATTCCGAATGTGACGACCGCGCGGGCCCGCCTGCGGGTGGAGGCGGTGGGCAATATCTTCTTCGATATCAATGATGTAGATTTTCCCATCGGACCGTGCACACCGGTGGCTTCGCAGATTTTGCCCGCCACGGCCGTGAGCGCCAACGCCGGCGATGCGGCCCTAAACCTGACCGAGAATGCGTATAGCCTAACCCAGTATACCAACGCGGGCGCGGGCCAGATTACGGGCACCATCACCACGGCCAACCCTGCCAGCAATCTTACGTTTTATAACGGCGGGTCTTGCCAGTCTTATTCCAACGTCACGTATTACGATACCTACGCCTTCGTGCCCACTACTACGGATACCTATGGGGTAAGCTCGCCCGTGCGATTCGCCAATATGGTGCAGCGGTTGTACCAGGGCAGTTTCGACCCGGCAAATCCTTGCCAGAACCTGCTGGCTGACAGCTACAACGGTCCTAACACGGCCGCGGCCGCCCTCACGGCCGGTCAGTTGTATGTGCTCGTAGTGTCGAGCTTCAATACTGCGGTGCCCTCGTCTGCCAACTACGCTATTGCTTTCAATTCGGCTACGGCAGGCGGCGCAGTTTACGCCCCGCTGCAAAGCGCAGGCTACGAGTATCAATATGTAGTAGTGAACACAGCTAGTAATACCGTGGCGCAACTAGCCCCCACCGCCGACTTGCGCGCCCTGCCAGCCGGCACCTACGATGTATACGGCCTGCTTTTTCAGCGGGGCTACGACGTGAGCGGCCTGCGCAACATCTCCTTCAGCAACCTGCAAGCGGCCCTGAGCAGCACCGCGCCCTGCGGCCAGCTCAGCAACAATACCCGGCGCGTCACCATCACCGGCACCCAGCCGCTGCCAGTGGTACTCACCAGCTTTGCGGGCCGGGCGGTGGGCGCGGCCAACGAGCTGCGCTGGCAAACGGCCTCCGAGCAGGGCGTGGCCTATTTTGAGGTGCAGCGCAGCCTGAGTGGCAGCAGCTTTGCCGGCATCGGGCGGGTGGTGGCTACCAACGGCAGCCAAACGCATAGCTATATGCTCCCCGACGCTACGCCCACGGCCTTAGCTTATTATCGCCTGCTGGTGCAGGATGCCGATGGCACGGCCACCTACTCGCCGGTGGTGACGGTGCAGCGCGACCAAGCTAGCCAGCCGGCTTTTAGCGCGGTGGCGTACCCCAGTCCGGTGCCCAGTGGCGCGAGTGTGCAGCTCCAGCTTCAATCGCCAGAAGCCCAGATGGTGCAAGTGCTGGTGACCGATGCGGTGGGCCGCGTAGTGCTACGCCAGTCGGTAGCGCTGGGGGCGGGCACCACGCTACGCGCTTTGCCCGAGGCCAGCCAATGGCACGGCTTATACCTGCTCAGGGTGCAGCCCGCCACCGGGGCCGCCTACCAGCAAAAGCTGGTAATTCAATAAATCAATGAGCAATTAACAATGAGCAATGAGCAAACTGTTTATTCGGTCTGCTCATTGCTCATTGACTTATTCCAACTCTTGAGGCAGGGCATCTAGGGCGCGCTGCACCTGGGTTTTAAGCTGGGCTACGGCGGTGGGCAGCTGGGCGTAGCTAGCGGGCTCCGATTTTTCGAGGAGTTGCACAGCCTCGCCTACTTCCTGAATGCCCAATGATTCGAGGCTAGGCTTGATGTGGTGCACGGTCTTGGCCACTTCGGCCCAATGGCCAGCGGCGGTCTGGGCGGTTAGTTGGCTTAGGCTGGCGGGCATGTTTTGCAAGAACGAGCGGATAATTTTGACCACAAATTCTTCGCGGCCCCGCGCCAGGGTGCGCAGCTTGGTAAGGTCGTAGGCTGGCGAGGCCGCCGTGAGCAAGCCCACCAGCGTGTGGTACACGTCTTCTTCCTCGAAGGGTTTGGCCAGGCAAGCGTCCATGCCGCTGGCCAGGTAGCGGTCGCGGTCAATGCGGAAGGCATTGGCTGTGAGGGCGACGATGGGCGTGTGGGCGCGCAGCTGGTCGGGCAGCGCCCGAATGGCGGCCGTGGCATCGAGGCCGTTGAGGCCGGGCATCTGAATGTCCATCAGCACAGCATCATAGGGGGCTTCGTAGCGCACGCGGGTCACGCCGGCGGTGCCGTCTTCAGCCTCATCTACCAGCACGCCCCAGCCTTCGAGCAGCAGCCGGGCTACAGTGCGGTTTATTTCATTATCCTCGACCACCAGCACGCGGCGGCCGCGCAGCACGCCCGTGTCGTAGGCATCGAGGGGGGCATCTGCCACCGGGGCCGGGGCTTTGGGTAGGGTGAGGGTGAAGGCAAACGTGCTGCCCTGGCCCGGCTCGCTGTGCAGCGTGAGCTGGCCGCCTAGCTGCTCTACCAGCGCCCGCGAAATGCTGAGGCCCAGCCCTGTACCGCCAAAAAGGCGCGCCGTATCGGCGTAGGCCTGGGTAAAGCCTTCAAAAATAACCTCTTGCTTATCGGCGGCAATGCCGATGCCGGTGTCCTCCACGCTAAAGCGCACGGTGAGCGTGGTATCGGTTTCGGTCAGCTGCTCGCCCACCACTACCACCCGCCCACCCGGCGCGGTGAACTTGATGGCGTTGGAAACCAAGTTGATGAGTATCTGATTGAGGCGCAGCGAGTCGCCGAGCACCCAGGGGTAGGCGCAGGTGGTGCGCAGCGGCGTGCCCGCAAAGTGAATGCCTTTTTCCTGGGCCTGCGCTACCAGCGGCCGAATGGCCTCGCCCATCGAGTCGCAGAGGTTGAAGGCCGTTTCTTCGAGCTCCAGCTTGCCCGACGTGATTTTGGCCATGTCGAGCACATCGTTTATCACGCCCAGCAGGTGCTGGCCCGAGTGCCGGATGGTGCGCACAAACTCCTGCTGGCGGGCATCGAGGGCGGTTTTGGCCAGCTGGGCCGTCATGCCGAGTACGCCGTTGAGGGGCGTGCGCATTTCGTGGCTCATGTTGGCCAGGAAGTTTTCGCGGGCCAGCACAGCCGCTTCGGCGGCCTGCTTAGCCGTGGTAAGCTGGTGCTCGGCCAGCCGCCGCTCCGTAATATCGGTACTCACGCCCAGCACCTGGCGGCTGCCATCGACGCGGGTGAGCAGGCGCTTCATGGTGCAGAAGTGGCGCTCCTCGCCCGAGGCTAGCGTCAGGGTAGCTTCGGTTTCGAGGGGCTCGCCGGTGGCTAGTACTTGCGCATCGGTAGCGTAGTAGCTGGCTACCTGCTGGGCCTGCTGGGCGGTGAGGGGCTGGGTGGCCATGGGGTGCAGGTGCACGGTGCGGCGGCGCACTTCGGTAGCAGCCCGGTTTTCAAACACAATCGTACCGGCCGCGTTGCGCACAAAAACTGGGTTGGGCATGGTGGCCAGAATCTCGCTGATAAACTCCTGCTGGTCGGCCATCTGCTGCTCGATGTGCACGCGGTCGGTGGTTTCGGCCAGGTACAGCGTCACGCTGCCTTCGGGCACGAGGTTGGTTACCGCGCTCAGGTCGAAGTAGCGGTTGCCCACGCGCAGGGGCTGCCCGCTGGCCCCCAGCCGGGCGGCGGTGCGCAGCTGCTGGCGCACCCGCACCTGCTCGGCCCGCGAGAGGCCTTCACTCAGGCGCAGGGCAGCTACATTGGCGTAGAGCTGCCGGCCATTGGCGGCGAGGCGCACCACGGGGTTAGGGTTGAGCTCGGGTATCTGGGCCAATGCCTGCAGCTCGGCCACCTGGCGGCGCAACTTGGCTAGCTCGGTCTGCTCGGGGGTGGCAATTGGGGGCGCAGGAAGCTCAGCCGCGGGAGCCAAGATAGCAGAATACGAAGACATAATTAGAATAAAGGGACATAGATATCAGCTTCAGTAACAACGCAAAAATACGCTCCGAGGATATGTTTCGGTAAACGCCTTTTGGGTAAGAATAACGCCTCCCTCCCGGCCAGGAAAGAGGCGTCGAAGCTGAGGATAGTGAAAGCTTATTGGCCCAGCACGATGCTGATGGCCTGCGGATATTGGCCATCGACCTCGACGCGGCTGCTGGCCACGCCAAAGTAGTCGGCCTGCAGGCGCATCTTGCCCGCCGAAGCGGGCACTTGCAGGCGGAACGTGCCCTTGGCATCGGTCACGGCCATCAGGCGGGGGTTGGTGGTCGGAAATACGGATACGCCAGGGTAGGGCCGGCCATCGGCCCCCAGCACGGTGCCAGCCAGCCAAACTGTGCACGGCGCTACCTCGGGCTGGGGGGCCTCGGCTACTGCGGGCACCGGCGCGGCGGTGAGGCGGGCTGCCGGGGCGCGGCGGGTGGGCACGGGGCGGCTAGGTTGCGGAGTGGTGGGGTCGGTGCTGGCCGCGTGGGCCGGGGCAGTCAGCAAGAGCGAGCAGGCGGCGGAAAGCGCGAGTAGGAAGTAGCGGCTGGTCATAGCAATACGAAGCGAAAGAGCGCGGTGGTTGAAAAAGCCTGCCAGGGGGCAGGAGGTGTTTTACTGGTGGCAAAGCTAGTGGCCCTGCCTACCGGGCGGCGGGCGAATTATGTCAACCGCTCGGTTTACTTGTTGAACAAGGGCTTTGGCTTTGCGAAGAGTAAGCCCTGCCGTGGGAAAGCCTACGGGCCCATGCCGACGCCCGCAAATAGAGGCGGCGCACTACATTTGAAAGCGGCCGCTGACTGCCCAGCAGCTCAATACCTTGCTAGTATGAGAAAACTACTATTGCTTCTGGCCAGCTGCGCTATCGGCGCCCCAGCGCTGGCCCAAAATACCCCGGCCCGCGACCTGGTAAAGCAGGGCGTGCAGCTCTACGACGAAGGCCAGTACGACCAGGCCATCGCCAAATACCAGCAGGCCCTGGCCGCCGAACCCACCAACGACGTGGCCCAGGCCGAGCTGGCCCTTACCTATAATGCGCTGGGACGCAACGCCGAGGCCAAAGTCACCTGCGAGCAGCTCCTCAAGCGCACCCCCGACGTGGGCCCCACCCTGTATGTCACCTACGGCAACAGCCTCGACGGCCTAGGTGAGTTCAAGCAAGCCGAGCAGGCCTACCGCGAGGGCATGAAAAAATACCCCGACAGCTACGCCCTGTATTACAACCTGGGCGTGGCGCAGGCCGGCCGGCAGCAGTATCCGGCCGCCATTGCCAGCTTTCAGCAGGCGGTGGTGCGCAACCCCCGCCACGCCAGCTCGCACATGAGCGCGGGCGTGCTGCAGCTGGCCACCGGCAGCCGTGTGCCGGGCGTGCTGGCTTTGGCGCGCTTTCTGGTGCTAGAGCCTACCGGCCCCCGCGCCACCCAGCGCCTGCCTCAGCTCGACCAAGCCATGCTGCAAGGCGTGAGCCAGTCCGATGGCCATAATATCAATATCAGCGTGGCTCCGTCGGCCCTCAGCAAGGGCAAAAAAGCCGACGATTTTGGGCCCGAGGACTTGATGCTATCTATGTCGGGCGCACTGACTTTGGATGAGAAAAGCAAGAACAAAACCAAGCTGGAGAAATTTATCGACCAGTTTAGCAGTCTGTGCGAGGTGATGGGCGAGCTGAGTGCCAAGTCCAGCGGCGGCTTTGTGCGCACGTACTACGTGCCGTATTTCGTGGCCATGCAGAAGAAGGGCTTCGTGCCCGCCTTCGCCTACCTGGCGCATAGCTCGCAAACCGACGCGCCCGAGGTGCAGCAGTGGCTGGCCGCCCACCCCAACGAGGTGCAGGTATTTCAAGAATGGTCGAAAAACTACGAGTGGCCCAAGCAGTAATGTAGCTTGGACTTTGTAGTCCGAGCGCGAGCGCAGCTCGCATCTACGGGCGAACGGTTTCAGACGCGGGATGCAAGCTTCGCTCGTGCTCGGACTACAAAGTCCAAGCTACTGGCTCGCTAAACGGGCTTTTTAGCGGCCGGCTTTTTCTTGGTCGTGGTGGCGGCCAGCGTGCGGCCGGGGTTGTCTTCCAGAAATTTACCCCAGCTTTTGCTGCCCGCCTTCACGTTGTTGCCCTGCTGGTAATGGTGGCAGAGGGCCACGGCCAGGGCATCGGTAGCATCCAGAAACTTGGGGGCCTCCTCGATGGGCGGCAGCTCCAGGGTCTGACGCAACATGCGGGCCACCTGCTCCTTATCGGCCGAGCCCGAGCCCGTGACGGCCTGCTTGACCTTAGTGGGCGCGTACTCCACGAAGGGAATATCGCGCGAGAGCGCCGCCGCGATGGCCACGCCCTGCGCCCGGCCCAGCTTGAGCATACTTTGCACGTTGACGCCGTAGAAGGGGGCTTCGATGGCCAGCTCATCGGGCAAGAACTCGTCTATCAGCTCCAGCATGCGCGTGAAAATCCGCTTTAGCTTTACGGCATGGTTCGTCCCGAGCGCCTTCATATTGATAACGTCGTATTGCAGCACCTTCACGTGCTGCCCGCGCACCTCAATGACGGCGTAGCCCATAATCTGGGTGCCGGGGTCGACGCCCATGATGACCTTCTCGGCCGGGGGCAGCCGTTGCAAAGGGGCGGAAGGGAGGGTACGGGAAACGGCCATTACACCCAAAGTTACGTCCCCGAAGGCCCGCCCCGGCCCCCCAGCCGCGGGAAACATTGGGTAGTGGTAGGCAAAATCGGCATTACGCTGCTTACGCTGGCCCTGCTCTACCACTCCGTATTTGCCGCGCCCGACACCGCCCAGGCCTGGCGCAAGCTGGTGGCGGCCACCCTCAGCGGAGCCGGGCGCGGCCCCGTGCTGGCCGCCCTGGCCCTGGTGCCCCTCAACTGGGGCCTGGAGGCATGGAAGTGGCAGCGCCTGGCGCGCCACCTCGAGCCCAACCACTCGTATTGGCGCAGTCTGCGGGCCGTGCTGGTGGGCCTCACCCTGGGCTTCGCCACCCCAAACCGGGTAGGCGACTACGCCGCCCGCATCCTGGAGCTGCACGCCCGGCGGCGGCTCGATGCGGTGGGGGCCGTGTTTTTGGGGCGCTACGCGCAGCTGGTGGCCACCGTGCTGGCGGGCGGGGTGGGGCTGCTGTATTTTTTGCTGAAATTTTACCTCGCCGGCTACCCCGCCGCGCAGGTGGGCGTGGTGCTAGCCTTTGCGCTGGGCGGGGCGCTCACGCTGCTGCCGCTGTACCGCTCGCGCCTGCTGTTGGCGCTGCTGGTACTGGTGAAGCCCTTGCGGCGGTTTCGGCGCTATCTGGCCATTATGCCTACGTATTCGGCGGCTACGCTGCACGCGGTGCTGGGTATTTCGGGGCTGCGCTACGCGGTATTTTGCTTGCAATTTTTGCTGCTGCTGTATGCCTATGGCACGCGGGTGGCACTGGGGCCAGCGGTGGCGGCGGTGGCGGGCACGTTCTTATTTAAGTCGCTGGTGCCCTCGCTCAATGCCTTGGCCGACGTGGGCGTGCGCGAGCTGTCGGCCACACATTTATTTGGACTATTAGGCCAGCCAGCGCTGCCGGTACTGAGCGCCAGCTTGAGCCTGTGGGTAATAAATATTGCGCTGCCGAGTGCGCTGGGGCTGCTGTGGCTGCCAGGGCTGCGGGTGCTGCGCGAGGGCCGCGCCGGGCGATGATGATAGGTGTGTTATTGCTGGTGGGGCCAGTGCTGTATGCAGCGGTGTGGGCGTGGCTGCGTGGGGGCATCTCCCCCCCCGACTCCCTCTCCAAAAAAGAGGGAGAGCCTAACGATATTCGACGTTTGCAAGTGGTCGGCTCCCCCTCTTTTTTGGAGAGCGGGTCGGGGGGGGAGGTTCACGCAGGCGAGCCCACGTTCTCCGTCCTCATCGCCGCCCGCGACGAAGCCGCCACCCTGCCGCATTTGCTGCAAGCCTTGCGCCAGCAAGAACTTGCGCCTTATCAATTTGAGGTCATAATCGCCGACGACCATTCCACCGACGGCACCGCCGCGCTGGTAGCCGCCGCTGCTAAAGCCTCGCCCTTCGCCTTGCGCCTCCTCACGCTGCCGCCCGGCAGCACCGGCAAAAAAGCTGCCTTGGCCGCCGCCATTGCCCAGGCCCGCGCCCCTTGGGTGGTGTGCACCGACGCCGACTGCCGACCCGGCCCCAGCTGGCTGTTGGCCTACGCCGACCTTTTGCAAGCTCACCAACTCACCAAATCACCAACTCACCACTTCATCAGCGGGCCGGTGCGTCTCACGCCGAGCGGCGCGTGGTTTGATGGGCTACTGGGGCTGGAGTTTGCCGGGCTGGTGGGCGTAGGCGCGGCCTGCATAGGGCGGGGCCGCCCCACCATGTGCAACGGGGCCAACCTGGCTTTCCGCCGCCGCACCTTCCACGAAGTGGGCGGCTACGCCGACAACCAGGGCCTGGCCAGCGGTGACGACGAGTTTTTGCTCCACAAAATGCACCAGCGCTACCCAGCGGGCATCCACTTCCTGGCCGATGCCCGCGCCGTGGTCGATACACCCGCGCCGGCCACCTGGCGGGCGCTGCTGCGGCAGCGGGTTCGCTGGGCCAGCAAGTGGCCGCACTACCGCACGGCCGCCCCGCGCCAACTGGCGCTGCTGGTGCTAGGGGCCAATGTGAGCTTGTTTCTAGGGTTGGTTCTGGCTGCCGTTTGGCCAGCGCTCGGGGCGTGGGTGGCGGCCGGCTGGGTGCTCAAGCTCGGGGCCGATGCCTGGCTGCTGTGGCCGTTGCTAGGGCTATTGCGGCGGCGGCCGTGGCTGGGGTGGCTGCTGCCGCTGCAGCTCCTCTATGCGCCGTATGCGCTGGCGGTGGGGCTGGCCGGGCAGCGCCGGGGCGGCTATCGCTGGAAAGGGCGGCAGGTACGCTAGCTGTTGTAAAATTTACGCAAAATCGTTTGTCATTGCGAGCGCAGCGAAGCAATCGCACCTGAGCGGCTCGTTCTGATGCGATTGCTTCGCTGCGCTCGCAATGACAAACGATTTTGCGCAAACCCTAGGCATGTCATTTCAACATCTTCATTTCAAGTGCTTTACCTGCCCAGCTGCGCTTGTACTGCCTGCTTCAGCGCCTCATAGTCGCCCGCTGGCACCAGCGTTAGGTGGGCGGCCGGGGGTAGGCCGCAGGCGGGCGTGGCCACTACTGGCACTCCCGCTGCCAGGGCCCGCAGCAGCAGGCGCGGCTGGTGCTCTACGTAGGCCGGGTACACCACCAGGGCGCAGTTGGCCAGCGGGTTGGCCCCGGCCCACTCGGTAGCGACATTGCCCCAAAAACCCGCCTCCTCGGTGGCGCGCCCCGTGAGCACCACGCGCAGCTGCAGCTCCTCGGCCAGGCGCCTTACCTCATACGCCCCCTTGCGCCCCACGGCCGAGGCCGGAAACAGGATGCTAGAGCCACGGGCCGCTCTGGCGGGTGGCATAGCTGGCGCTAGCCAAGCTAGTTTTAAGGCCTTGTGCGTGAATAGGCTGGCGATTTCCTGGTGCGGGGTAATGAGCTGGCGGGCGCGCGTGAGGGCCTGGTTTTCGAGGTCGATGAGCGTGTGCGGGGCCCGAAAATCGTGCAGCGTGGGGCTGCTGGGGTGCTGCTGGTGCGCCGCGTCGAGGCGCTCGTGCAGGTGCTGCAAGGGCAGGCGCGTCATCAGCACATCGAAGGTGCGCCCGCCCAGCGCGCCGGTTTCCCACAAGAAGGGCAGCAGGTTTTGCGATACCACTACGTGCGTACTGGTCAGCGGAATGCTGCGGGCCGCCGCCTGCGCCACCCGCCGGTCGAGCGGCAAGCTCAGGGCAAAGACGTTGGCCCCCGCTCGGCCCAGCAACCGGCGCAGCCCCGTGCGCAGCCAGGCTGCCCCCAGCAGCGGGCGGCAATTGGGCAGGCCACCGAGTTGCCAGCCCGGCTGCGGCGCGGGCAGCGGCCCCAGCGGCAGCCACGGCGCTAGCAGGTAGTCCTGGGGCCGGGCCGCTTCCCGCACATACGCTTCATATTCAGGCCATTTTTCATCCAGAATATAGGTGGTAGTGGCCGCCGCTGGCGGGGCGGCCGTGCGCCCAGGGTGTTTAAAACACGTTAGATTTCCGCAGGAAAAACAGTCGTTTAGGGTGCTGGCCGCGAGGGGCGGCGCGGCACTACGCGCCGGGGCGGGCCCGCCGGGCGCGGGACCCTTAAAAGCCACCCGTAGCTTATCGGCCGTCAGCTCGACCTCGATGCGGAAGGCGGCGGCAGCCCGAAAGCGCAAGTCGATATAATTCCATTTTACCGTCGCATCGCGGTCGCGCTCGGCCAAGGAGCCGGGGATAATGCGGCTGTGCCGGTGCCGCTCCACGATGGCAAAGCCCGCTTGCAAGGCCGCATCGTACAGGGCATTGGACAGTTGGCAGAGGCCGCCCGCAATAGTGGGCACCACGCAGCCCTCCCGGATTTCGCGCCCCAGCACGTAGCCCCGCCCCAGGTTGGGGTTGCCGACCTGCGCCCAGAAGCTGAATAGGGCGCCGGCCGGCACCTCCAGCCCGTGCAGCTGGCGGGCGGCCCGCCGCAGATTGTGCACCTTGCCGGCCGTGAGCAGCCAGTTGCGGGCGTTGTCGTCGGGGTTCCATAGGTCGCTTTCCGACAGCGCCACGGTGGCCTCGCCCACCAGCTGGCGGCCCACCCCAAACCGCCGAGGGCCGGCCAGCAGATTGTGCCAGCCGCGCCGGGCCATCAGCCCCACCGCTTTAGCCTGAAAAACCAGCGTACTACGTAGGCTATGATTTTCGAGCAGCAGCGGGGTGGCGGGCATAGCTTGTTTGGCGGGGCGAAAAAAGGGTAGACGCTTGATTTGCGGGCGACTAAGCTACCAAAGTTAGCTCTATCCGCGGCCAAATATAGGCGTGGCCCGGCCCGGCCCACTGGTGAGCCGGCCCCGCAAATTGCGCCCTGTTGCACGCCCCCAACGCTCCGCTGCCGCTACCTTTGCCCGGCTACCCGCGCCTATTCTATTTGCAATGACCGACGCCGAATTTGACTTGCTCGACGAGCTGTATTTTGTCACCCCATTCCGGGTTTTACTGGAAAAAACCAACCTGCCCGCCGCCGACCTGCAAGCCCAGCTGGGCCGCCTGCTTGAGCAGGGCTTGGTGCGCTACTACTGGCCCGACCCCGACACCGAACTGGCCTACGAGCCCACCTCATTTGGTGCCCTGGGCCGCGATGCCAGCTACCTGGCCTCCAAGGAAGGCCTACTGCAGCACAACACCCGCTAGCCGTGGCAGCCGCGCCCACCGCCACGCCCGCCGCGCCCGATACGGCCGTGGTGGTGCCGCCCGCCCCGGCTCGCTCGCCGGGCTACTACGTGCGCCAGCGCCTGTGGGCCAACCGCCCCGCCGTGGCTGGGCTGGCCTTTATTGGGCTGTGCGCGCTGGTGGCGCTGCTCGGCTACTGGATTTTGCCCGACAACTCGCCCGATGCTAACAACGGCCTCGTGCAGCTGCAAAAGCAGCCACCCGGCTTCACCACGGCCATTCGCCAGGTGCCCGACCCCAGCGCCCCGCCGCCCGGCAACGTGCTGCAAGTGTGGCTGCACGGCCGCCCGCCGCAGCTCAAGGATGCTCCCGCCGATTTTAAAACCAGAAACCAGAAACCAGCAACTAGCAACCAAATAACAACCATTACCCGCACTTACTGGCTGGGCACCGACAAAGCCGGGCGCGACGAGCTAAGCCGTTTGCTGCTGGGCACGCGTATTTCGCTGGGTATCGGGCTGGTGGCGGTGCTTATTTCGCTGGCGCTGGGCATCGTGGTGGGGGCGCTGGCCGGCTACTTCGGCGGCTGGATTGATAGTGTTTTGCTGGGTTTGATGACCGTGGTGTGGAGTATTCCGGGCATCATGCTGGTTATCGCCATTTCGCTGGCTTTGGATAGCAAGGGCGTGTGGGTCAGCTTTGTAGCGGTGGGCCTCACCATGTGGGTCGATGTGGCGCGGGTGGTGCGCGGGCAGGTGCTGGGGCTGCGCTCGGCCACCTTCATCGAGGCGGGGCGTGTGCTGGGGCTGCCCACCAGTCGGCTCATCTTCGGGCACCTGCTGCCCAACTTGCGCGGGCCGCTCATCGTGCTGGCTACCAGCAACTTTGCCGCCGCCATTCTGCTCGAAGCCGGCCTGAGCTTCCTCGGCCTGGGCGTGCAGCCGCCTGCCCCCAGCTGGGGCCTCATGGTGAAGGAAGGCTACGACCTGCTCGGCACCCAGGCCGGGCTGTGGCTCACGTTATTACCGGGGTTGGCCATCAGCTTGTTGGTGCTGAGCTTCAACCTATTGGGCAATGGATTGCGCGATGCCTTCGACCCCAAAACGCAAGTGAGCTAAGCCGATGGCCGCTCCTAAGCTATTGCGGTGTATTTTTGTATGTCGTTTTATTTAGGTTCATTATCGTTTTTTTTAGCTATCTATTTGATTTCATTTCTAGTCGACAGCTTTTAGCCTTGTTTTTATCTTATGCCGCAAACCGCTGCATTAGCTGGCCTCGAACGGCGGCTTTTTTTTAAAGAGCGCGAGCTACAAGCGTTGCTGGAAATCACCCAGGCCATCACGCACGATGCCAACGAGGCCGACCTCTACAAGATTTACCAATTTACCCTCATTGGACAGCTGGGCGTGCGCAAGCTTGCCCTGTATGTGCTTGAGGAAAAGCAATTTCGGCTAAAAGTCAGTTTCGGCACGGCCCTGCGCGTGGGCTCGGGCTTTGCGCCCACGGCCCTGCTGCCAGCCAGCCTGGCGCAGCCCAGCACCGTGCGCGAGCTGGGTTTGCCGGCCGACTGGCAAGACTTTGAGCTGTTGGTGCCCGTGCGCCAGCAGGAGGCAGCGCAGGCCTTCGTGTTCATCGGCACCACGCAGGCGGGCTACGTGACGCACGAGGCCATGGGCTTTCTCGAAACGCTGAGCAACATCTTGCTCGGGGCCGTGGCCAACCGCCGCCTGGCCCGCCAGCGCGAAGCCTCTATGATGGCCGAAGCCGCCGTGCGCCGCGAAATCGAGATTGCCCAGCAGGTGCAGCAGCTGCTTTTTCCGCAGCATTTGCCTAATAACAAGCACTTTGCCGTGCAGGCCACCTACCTGCCGCACACCGAAATAGGCGGCGACTACTACGACGTAGTGGAGGTCGATGCCAACCGCCTGCTAGTCTGCGTGGCCGACGTGAGTGGCAAGGGCGTGCCCGCCTCGCTACTGATGTCAAACTTTCAGGCGGGGCTGCGCACGCTGCTGCGCCAAGGCACCGACCTAGCCACCATCGTGCACGAGCTCAACCACTTGCTGTTTCGCAACTCGGGCGGCGAGAAATTTATCACCGCCTTTCTGGGCCTCTACGACCGCCGCACCCAGGTGCTCGAATACGTGAATGCCGGCCACAACGACCCGCTGCTGCTGCCCGACCACGGCCCGCCCCAGCGCCTGCACGATGGCACCGTGATGCTCGGCATCATGCCCGAGTTACCCATGCTGAAGGTGGGCCTGGCGCGGGTGCCGCCCCATTCGCTGCTCTTCACCTACACCGACGGCCTCACCGAAGTGTTTGACGAGCAGCAGAATGAGTACGGCGAAGAGGGCGTGCTCGCGCTGCTGGCCCGCTACCGCTACTTGCCCCTGGTGCGCCTGCACCAAGAAATGCTCAGCGACATCCGCCGCTTCAACACCAAAGGCGAGAAGTTTGCCGACGACATTACCATGCTGAGTTTGCGGGTGAAATAGGGTGAGTGGGTGAGGGGTGAGAAGGTGAGCGGTTGTCATTGCGAGGAGGCACGACGAAGCAACCTTTCCTTCACGTTCACCCTGATAATTCAGTGTGTATGAAAACTTATTACGTCTATATCCTCACCAACCAAAATCATACGGTGCTATACATTGGTGTTACCAATAATCTGGAGCGACGCGTAGCCGAGCACAAAGCGGGTATTCACGAAGGATTCACCAAGCAGTATAACTTGAATAAGCTGGTTTACTTCGAAACCTCGCCTAGTATAGTGGAAGCTATTGCGCGTGAAAAGCAACTAAAAGGCGGCTCTCGAGCGAAAAAGCTAGCGCTGATTAATGCTACTAATCCTTATTGGAATGAATTGGCGGGCTGATAACAGCTGTCATTGCGAGGAGGCACGACGAAGCAACCTTTCCTTTTTGGTAGCGCACGTGTGCGAACGGTGGCAATGCGGGAAGGAAAGGTTGCTTCGTCGTGCCTCCTCGCAATGACAACCGCTCACCCCTCATAACTCTCTCACCTCTTCACTTACTGGCTCTTCCAGCCACGAGCCGGCTCGCACCAGCACGGCCAGTACCACCAGAAATACCGAGCCGATTTTATCAACCTCCACCAACTCGTTGAGAAACAAGTGGAACACGATGATAACAAACGCTAGCCCGGCCGCCAGCACTACGCGGTGCACATCGGGGCGGGGCAGGCTGAGATGATAAAGCCGCTCGATGGTGACCAGCGCCGTGCCCAGCAGCACGCAAAACAGCAGGAAGCCCGGCAGACCCTGCTCGGCCAGGGTCAGCAGAAAGTAATTGTGGGTGGTGGAGTGCTCGCGGTTATCGCTCACGTAGGTGCGGAAGCCCGACACGGTATAGCGCTTATACTCAGGGTAAAACGTGGAGGGGCCGGTACCCGTGGCCGGCTTGTCGGCCACCATGCGGGCGGCGGCTATCCAGCGGTATACCCGCTCCATGCCCGATACGTCTTGCAGCTTGTAGGTCGAGGCTAGGTGGGCTTCCAGGTCGCCGCCGTGCCACACCGTTTTTTCGTAGTCGGGGGCAAAGCGCATAAAATTGTCGGCGCTCACGAAGTACACCGCCCCGCCTATCATGGCCACGGCAAAGCCCACCAGCATCAGGCGCGTGAGGTGCCACCGCATGACCAGGTAGTAGATGCCCGCCACCGGCAGGGCCAGCCAAGAAGCACGGGTATAAGAAGTTATCAGGCCAAAAAACAGAATGCCGGCGGCCGCCCACCACGCGTAGCGCTGCCAGCGCCGGGCCACCTGGGCCGCCAGGCCCAGCGCCAGCGGCAGCAGCAAGGCCAGCATAGTGGCATAAATAACGTGGTTGATAAAGAGCGGCCGCGCTGCCCGGTTCACCGAGCCAAAGCTGAAGCCATGCGCGGCGTGGCGCGGCAGCACCCACAGCACCAGTACCGCCACCCCGCCCACCACGTAGCAGGCCGCCACCCGCCAAAAATCGGCCGGGCGGCGCACCAGCAGCAGCGTGCCCAGCACAAATGGCGTGAGGTACCACACCTTGGCCAGCACGTACTTAAACGACTTTACCTTATCGACCGAAAACAGGATGTCGAGCGCCGACCATGCCAGCAGCAACACCAGCAGCACCAGCAGCGGGTGCTGCCACTCGCGGGCCGAAATTTGCCGCAGGCCACCGCGCCCCAGCAGCAGCACCAGCGGCACGCTGGCCGTGAGCGCCAGCATCAGCGGCTCGGAAGGCACATCCATCATAAAGCCGCCCACCAGTGGAATCTCCCGCGAAAAAGGCAGCGTCAGAAACAGGGCGTAGTACAGCCAGCGCCACTCGGCCACCACCAGCGCCACGCCCACTATGGCCAGGGCGGGCAGCACCAGCGCCGGCTGCCGCAGCAGGCCCGCCAGCGCCCCGCCCGCCAGCAGCACCCCCAGAAAACCCAGGAACACCCACTGGGCAGTATCGGTAGGCCGGAGGCGAAGCAGCAGTTGGCGCATAAGTGAAGGAGTGAGTTGGTGAGTGGGTAAGTGAGTGAGTGAGTGAGAAGGTGAATGGGTTAGGAGGTAAGCGGTTGTCATTGCGAGGAGGCACGACGAAGCAA
>JBPBQK010000030.1:0-70221 GCA_050954845.1 Janthinobacterium lividum | reverse complement strand
AACTGGCCCGTTGCGTAAGCGGCAGCCACCCGTTCGCGCAAATCATTTGAATAAGCTTGCATAGCGCAATCTAAACTAAAAACCCGTACACTTACTCCGAAACCGCTCTAGGTAGAACATCCAGCGCAGGCTGAAGTAATAGCCCGCCGCCCCCAGCGCCAGCGCGGCAAACATATTGCCCGCCGCATTGAAGGCCTGGTTGGTGCCCTGGGTTTGGTCGAAGCGCGCCCGGCCCACCAAGCCCAGCGCAATGGCCGCCAGGCAGGGCGGAAAAATGGCTCCCGCCACGCCCACCAGCGCCTGCCCGCCCATTACCACGGGCCGGGTGGTGAAAAAAGCCGTGGCCAGCACCGCCAGCACAATCAGCACGATGCTGGCCAGCAGCAGCGTCCGCTTGGGGCGCAGGCGGTCAATAAGCGCCCCGGCGGGCGTTTGGGCCAATACCTGCGCGATATTGCCCGCCGCCAGGGCACTGCCAATCTGGGCCTGGTTCCAGCCCACGCTGGCTTGCAGAAACAGGGCCATGTAGGGGCCCATACCGTTCTGCACATCGGCCACAAAAAAATTGAGCGCCCGCAAAGCCCGGATGCTACCGCGCTTGGGGTCTTGGGCCAGGGCGGGCGGGGCGGCGGGAGTAGACATGCGGCAAGGCGTAGGTAGCGCTTAGGTGATATCACCTAATTACTTCATTGCCTACCAGTCTATTACTCCTACTCTAGAATCAGGAATAAAGCAGACCAGCGGCTTTTCCGCCCAAAGCTCCTGGTGCTGTCTGAAGCTGGTATTAATTCTACCTTAAGTTTTCTTCAGCTACTTGTAGCTCTGATGAAGTGACTGCGCCTTACGTGGTTTCCGGCGTCAACCACTTCTCCAGGCGCACGGGCTGGTAGGCAGCCATTTCATCGAGCAGCGCCACTACGTTGGCGTTCTGCAATACCTGGTTGCGGTTTTCGCGGCGCAGGAATGCCTCGGCGCTCATGTGGTCGAGCAAGCCCAATAAGGAGTCGTAAAAACCCAGCGTATTGAGCAGGGCCACGGGCTTGCCGTGCAGGCCGAGCTGGCCCCAGGTCAGCACTTCAAACAGCTCTTCGAGGGTGCCAAATCCGCCGGGCATGGCCACAAAACCTTCGGCGAGGTCGGCCATGAGCAGCTTGCGCTGGTGCATGGTTTCGACGATGTGCAGCTCAGTGCAGCCCTTGTGTGCCAGCTCTTTATCGGCCAGAAAACTGGGGATAACGCCGATAACCTTGCCGCCTTCGGCCAGCACGGCATCGGCGATGGTGCCCATGAGGCCTACGCAGCCGCCGCCGTACACGAGCGTGAGGCCGCGCCGAGCCAGCTCGCGGCCCATTTCCTGGGCTTGCTCAATGTATTCTTTCTGGTTGCCGCTGCTGGAGCCACAGTATACTGCTACGCTTTTCATAAAATTCACTATAAGTACGTCCGTCATGCTGAGCTTGTCGAAGCGTCTCTACCGCTTCATCCAATGGTGCGGTAGAGATGCTTCGACAAGCTCAGCATGACGGACGTTTTTTATCTTATAAACAATTACATACGCTCGGGCACGTTGATGCCGAGCAGGCCGAGGCTGGTTTTGATGGTATCGGCGGTTTTGGCCGACAGTGCCACGCGAAAGGCTTTTTTCACCGCATCAGTTTCTTTCAAAATGGGCACTTCGGTGTAAAAGCGGTTGTAGCTTTTGGCTACCTCGTAGGCGTATTGCGCCACCACGGCGGGCGAGAAGGCGCGGGCTGCGTCAGCCACTACCCCAGCGTAGCCAGCCAGCTGCTGTATCAAATCGGCCTCAGCGGGATGCAAGCTGCTGAGCTGGCTGAAATCGGCATCAGCCGCTACGCCAGTGGCTTCTGCATCGCGCCGGATTTTGGAAATTCGGGCGTACGAATACTGCACAAACGGCCCCGTGTCGCCTTCCAGCCGCACCGACTCGGCGGGGTTGAAAAGCATGCGCTTTTTGGGGTCTACTTTCAGCAGGTAGTACTTGAGCGCGCCCAGGCCCAGCGTGTGGTACAGCTCAGCCAATTCTTCGTCGCCGAGGCCTTCGGTTTTACCTTTTTCGAGGGTAGCGGCTTCGGCAGCGTTTATCACTTCCTTCACCAGCTCGTCAGCATCTACTACGGTGCCTTCGCGACTTTTCATCTTGCCCGAGGGCAAATCGACCATGCCGTAGCTAAGGTGATGGATGGCGTCGGCGTAGGGCTTGCCCAGCTTTTTGAGCGTGGCTTGCAGCACCTGCATGTGGTAGTTCTGCTCGTCGGCAATGACGTAGATGCTGCTGTCGTAGCCAAAATCCTGGTACTTCAGCTCGGCCGTGCCCAGGTCCTGAGTGATGTACACGCTCGTGCCATCGGCGCGCAACAGCAGCTTTTCATCTAAGCCTTCGGCCTGTAAGTCAACCCATACCGAGCCGTTTTCTTTCTTGAAGAATACGCCTTTTTGCAGGCCTTCCTCTACCCGCTCCTTGCCCAGCAGGTAGGTGCCCGACTCGTAGTAAAACTTGTCAAAATCGACCCCAATGTTGGCGTAGGTGGCGTTGAAGCCGTCGTAGACCCAGCCGTTCATGCGGTGCCAGAGGGCCATTACTTCTTCGTCGCCGGCCTCCCATTTTTGCAGCATTTCCTGCGCTTCGAGCATCAGTGGGGCCTGCTTTTTGGCTACCTCATTGGTCACGCCTTCGGCTTCGAGCTGCTTGATTTCTTCGCGGTAGTGCTTTTCGAATAGCACGTAGTACTTGCCCGCCAGGTGGTCGCCTTTGATGCCCGCGCTTTCGGGCGTCGCGCCTTCGCCAAAGCGCTGGTAGGCAATCATCGACTTGCAGATGTGGATGCCCCGGTCGTTCACCAAATTGGCTTTGGTGACGGTGGCGCCGGTGGCTTTCAAAATCTCGGCCACGCTGTAACCCAAGAAGTTATTGCGCAAGTGGCCCAGGTGCAGGGGCTTGTTGGTGTTGGGCGACGAGTACTCGACCACCACGTTTTTGGGGCCGTCGAAAGGCACAGGCGCGCCAGCCGGCTGCTGCGCCAGCTCGGTGAAAAGCTGGAGCCACTCGGCATCGGCGATTTCGAGGTTCAGGAAGCCTTTTACCACGTTGTAGCCGCGCACGGCGGGGGCGTTGGCGGTTAGCCATTCGCCCAGGGCTTGGCCGATTTGCTCGGGGCCTTTGCCGAAGGCTTTGGTGAGCGGAAACGTGACGAGGGTAAAGCTGCCGGCGAAGTCCTTGCGCGTGGGCTGCAACACAAGGCTGGCGGCGGGAATCTCTTGCCCGAATACGGCCTGCGCGGCGGCTTGCAGGGCGGTTTTTAAGTTTTGTTCAAGCTGTTGCACGAGGGCAAAGGTACGGCGGCGGCCAAATGGCGCGCTAATCGGGCGGGGCCGGTATGGGTTTAGCGCCCGTAACCAGTATGTTAGCGGCGCGTTTCTGTTGGCTCGTCGGAACGCCCGGCCCTCGGCTCGGCGTTAGGTTAATGCTTCTCTTTCCTATTTTAATGCTCTATCGCGTGACCTTATTCCGTTCGCTGCTGCCTGCCAAATTGCTACTCTGCGCGGCCCTGCTGGCCGCGCCCGCCTGCAAAAACAACACCCCCGACCCCACGCCGACTACCACCCCGGTAGTGCTGACGGGCAGCACGTTTATTGGCGAATACAGCGCTGCTACGCTGGCCGCCCGCGTGCCGCTGGTGGGCACCCTGGCCCAGTTTCCAGTGCGCGTGTACCGCCTCACCTACCTCACTAATAATACTGACGGCCAGCAAATTACCGCCTCCGGTGCGGTGCTGGTGCCGGTGACAACTACTACGCTGCCGGTGCTCAGCTACCAGCACGGCACGCTGCTGCCCACCAGCGAAAACCAGGCCCCCTCCTACTACGCCACCAACAGCGACGTGTGGTCGGTGGTGTCGGTGCTGGCCTCGACGGGCTACGTGGTGTCGGCCCCCGATTACATCGGCTATGGCGCGTCGAAAACGCTGCCCCACCCCTACGAGCACGCTGCCTCGCTGGCCTCGACCTCGGCCGATATGCTGCGGGCCACCCGCGAGTTTTGTCAGCAGCAAAGCGTGAGCGTCAACCAGAAAAACTTCCTGCTGGGCTACTCCGAGGGTGGCTACGCCACGATGGCGCTGCACAAATATTTGCAGGAAAAATACGCCACTACCCTGCCCGTAACGGCCAGCGCGCCCGGCGCGGGTGCTTACCACAAGTCGGCCTTTGCTAAGTACATCTTGCAAAGCACGCAGCCGCTCAGTTTTCTGAGCACCTATGTATGGGTGCTAGGCACTTACGACCGTATTTACAAGCTCAATCGGCCGTATTCCTTCTACTACCAGTCGCCCTACGACACGCAGCTGCAAGCCAATCCGTTTTCCACGGTGCCCACGCAGCAGAGCCAGCTTTTTGCCAACTCATTCCGCCAGGCGGTGCTCACTAATTCCGACGCGGCCCTTAACGCCAGCATCACCGACAACGATATTTACGACTGGAAGCCCACCGCGCCCATGGCCCTCTTCCACGGCACGGCCGACGACTACGTGCCTTTCTTCAACTCCCAGGATGCCTACAATGCCATGCAGGCGCGCGGAGCCACGCAGGTGACGCTGAACCCCATTCAGGGCGGCGACCATTTTTCATCGGCGCCGACGTACACGCTTGGGGCTTATACATTTATCAATCAGTTCAAGTAACGCGAACCGGAAAGTTGGCGGTACTACCGGCTCACTACTTCATCCATCCGTAACCGCCGCTCTATTGCGGCGGTTGCTTTTTCCAGGATGTTGAAAGCATTGTGCGCCATCGTGTTTTCGCAGTCCAGCGTGGGGTTAATCTCGCCCATCTCGAAGCACACTACCCGCTCGTTTTCCAGCAAATCCTGACACAGGTTTTCGCCTTCCGACAGAAATAACCCGTCCTTCACCGGCGTGCCAGTGCCCTTGCTGAAGCTCGAATCGAGGCTATCAACATCAAAGGAAATGTACACCATATCGCAGAAGCGCAAGTGCTCGTATATCTCGCGGGCCAGCTGGCGGGTGCCTTTTTTCTGGATTTCGGGCAGGCGTATCCACTTGATGCCCAGGCGCTCGATGAGCGCGTCTTCCTCGGGCTCGGTGTCGCGCACGGCCACGTACACGAGGTGCTCGGGGCGCAGCTTGGGGCCGGGCTCGCTCAGGTTTTGGAGCCGGCGCCAGAAAAACTCGGTGTCGGCATCGGGCTGGTTGCGCTGGCAAGGCAGGTTATCCTCGCCTAGCGCGGCGGCCAGGGGCATGCCATGCACATTGCCGCTGGGCGTGGTATAAGGCGAGTGAATATCGGCGTGGGCATCTATCCAAATGACCCCCAGCGTTTTATTCGGGTACGCGGCCTTGATGCCGGCAATGGTCGCATTGGCGCTGCTGTGGTCGGCGCTCAGCACCAGCGGAAACTCGCCGAAGCGTAGCGTCTGCTCTAGGGCGCTAGCCACGCCCTTTTGCACGGTATAAATAGCGTCGATGTGCCGGGCGTGCGGAAACGGATTTTTATCGAACAGCACGTAGTTCAGGTCGGGCACCGCGACCGAATTGTAGCGCCGAAAATAATCGGAGCCTTTGTTGAGGCAGGCCACGCGCAGAGCATCGACGCCCATGCTAGAGCCACGGGTACCCGCTCCCAGTTCGGAGCGGACTTCCAGGATTTTAATGCGTTTCATCGGATGGGAAAAAGTTAACATGGCGGAAATGCATCGAACCGCCTGCCCCCGAAAGTGCTGGCGAGCGCTGCCTTGCGGCGCTGCTGCGCCGTAGCCATGTCGCTTTCTGCCCCTGCGGGCCGATGCGCGAAGCCGGACGGTTTCCGGCCCCCGGCGGTACTTTTGAACCGCCCACCGTAAAGGTCGGCATTTCCCGCTGTTTTTTCGTCTCGATGGATACCTACCAGGACCTCATTACCCAAACTTTCGACTTCCCGAACGCCGATTTTCAGGTGCGCGACAACGAGCTATTTTTCCACGACATCGACCTGGTGGCGCTGGTAGAAAAGCATGGCACCCCGCTGCGGCTCACGTACTTGCCCAAAATCAGCTCCCAGATTAAGCGGGCCAAAACGTGGTTTGCCGACAGCATTGCCAGCACCGGCTACACCGGCTCGTACTCCTACGCCTACTGCACCAAGTCGTCGCACTTTCGCTTTGTGCTCGATGAGGCGCTGAAGAACGATGTGCACCTCGAAACCTCGTCGTGGTTCGATATCAGCATCATCCGCTCGCTCTTTGGGCAGGGCAAGTTTGGCAAGGATAAGTATATCATTTGCAACGGGTTCAAGACCGAAGAGTACAAGCGCGAGATTACGGCGCTGCTCAACGACGGCTTCACCAACTGCCTGCCCATCCTCGACTCGCCCAACGAAGTAGAGTACTACCACCAGCACGTGCAGCAAGGCAAAAACGTGAAACTGGGTTTGCGCCTCGCCTCCGATGAGGAGCCGCGCTTCCAATTCTACACCTCGCGCCTGGGCATTCGCTACGCCGATGCGGTGCCGCTCTACGAGCAGCGCATCAAGGAAGACCCGCGCTTCGAGCTCACCATGCTGCACTATTTTATCAGCAGCGGCATCAAGGATACGTCTTATTATTGGACGGAGCTTTCGCGCTTTATTCACAAGTACTGCGAGCTGCGCAAAATCTGCCCCACGCTCACGACCATCGACATCGGCGGCGGCCTGCCTATCCAGACATCCATTCAGCAGGAATTTGACTACCCCTATATGGTGGCCGAAATTCTGCGCACCATCCAGCGCATTTGCGCCGAGGAAGGCGTGCCCGAACCGAATATTTTCACCGAGTTCGGCATCTTCACGGTGGGCGAAAGTGGCGCGACCATCTACTCGATTCTCGACGAAAAGCTCCAGAACGACAAGGAGCTGTGGTACATGATTGACGGCTCATTCATCACCAACCTGCCCGACACCTGGGCCCTGAACCAGCGCTTCATCATGCTGGCCCTCAACGGCTGGAGCCGCCCCTACCGCAAAATCCAGCTCGGCGGCCTCACCTGCGACTCGCAGGACTACTACAACTCGGAGAAGCACATTTATCAGACCTTCCTACCGCAGTTGCAACCCGCCCGCGACCAGCCCGCCACCGACCAGCCGCTCTACGTGGGCTTCTTCCACACCGGCGCGTACCAGGAAAGCCTCTCCGGCTACGGCGGCCTCAAGCACTGCCTCATCCCCGCGCCCAAGCACGTCATCCTCGACCGCGCCGAAGATGGCACGCTCAGCGATTGGGTTTTTGCGCCCAAGCAAGAGGCCGAAAGTATGCTGAAGATTCTAGGCTATATGGAATAAAATTGCCCAATGGTAGGAACTAAAATAGCCCGAAAAGTACTATTTCAATAAATAGCATTTTTTCTGCTTAATACCTCACCAAACTAGCCTTCCAGCCCCTTATCTTTGGACCATCAACCAACTAATCAATACTTCTTAGTCTTTATGAAAAAGCTTTTTATCCTCGCCCTCGGTGCCGCTTCGCTTAGCCTCGCTTCGTGCGGCCACAGCACCTGCCCCGCCTACACGTCGGCCAAAGCCCACTCGGCTCCGATTACAGCCAGCACGTCGACTTCGATAGTGAGCCAGTAGTTTTCAACTCGAAAAGTTAAAGAAAGCCCGGCCTGCAAGTATGCAGACCGGGCTTTCTTATATTTGATTAAACAGGAAAATCCTTATGCTAACCCTCGAAAAAATTACGGCGGCAGCCAAAGAACTACCAGTTGAGTTTTCCATCGACCAACTCATGGATAAACTCATTCTGCTGGAAAAAATAGAAGAAGCGCTCAGCCAAGCTGAACGTGGCGAAACTTACACGACCGAAGAAGCCCGGCAACTGCTGAAGCAATGGGCCAAATAGTCTGGTCACGCCGCATAATTGCCGACATCTACGCGGCAGCCGAATATCACCGACCCTTCTCACAAGCTTTTGCTGATAAGCTCATTGACGACATTTTTGTAAAAGGCCAACTACTCGAAAATCAGCCTTTGCTTGGTCGCGTTGTGCCAGAAGCTAGCAGAGATGATATTCGAGAACTATTGCACAAGAAGTACCGAATTATTTATCAGGTAGCAACTGCTGACAAAGTCGTTTTGCTAGCACTACACCCAGCCTCTCAGCCGCTGTCACCAACTTCGTTGCTACAATAATTTTAGGCAATAACATACATGTGTACACCACAAAGATAGAAGCTCAAAAGCGGCATATCTTAGCTACATGAATAACAAGCGAATACTTACTGCAATAGGAATCATTTGGGCTTTTGGACTTTTATTTCTCTATTGGCAGCAGACACAGAACGGACGCTACTCGCTGGATAGTACAGGCTCCTATATACTCGACACTCGCAATGGAGCAACCTATGAGGTTGAGGGTGACGCGAACAAGCCTCCTAAAACACTTAATCTTCCAATTAAGTAGCATCAAAGAAACTGAGCGGCTTCGGAGACGGGGCCGTTTTTTTGTGGGCAAACAGTAGAAAATAGCTATGTTTGCCAAGCACTTACTTATCAAACGAAATGGAGCCAACCGCTGAACCTGACAATGAACCTGACAATGAACCTGATTACGATTCATTATTCCGACCCTTCATCACTGAGAACGACACAGATTTATACATTTTCTCAGCTCCAATTGACCACGGGAATGCCGATTTTTTCATAGACTTAGTACGCACACACCCAAATAAGCGCCCAACCTGCACACTAATTCTCACGACGCTAGGCGGCTCACCGGATGATGGTTACCGTATGGCTAGAGCAATTCAGAAGTATTATGAGAAGTTTGTGCTGCTGTTATTCGGCATGTGCAAGAGTACGGGCACACTCATAGCCTTGGGCGCTGACGAAATAGCTATGGGGGACTTCGCAGAGCTGGGGCCATTAGACATTCAGCTAATGGAAGACAACAGTCAAACGTCCGGCTTGAGCTATACCCAAAGCTTATTCTCCCTGCATGACATTCTAATCCAGCATTTTTACAGCAACTTTACTAGGCTTAGTGGAGCGGTTGGTACTGGATTCCCTAGCCGAGTCACTGCTGAAATAGCCTCAACATTAGCACTAGGGCTATTAGCGCCTATCAGCTCTCAGCTTGACCCCGTCAAGCTCGGGGAAGTTAAACGGGCAGTAGATATTGCAGAGGAATACGGCCGACGCTTATGTCACCCGCGCCCGATGCCATCTGAGTTGATTGCTGGCTATCGTTCTCATAGCTTTGTAATAGATTTGTTAGAGGCACAAGACATATTTGGCGAAGAAATTGTTAGACCCCTTACAGACCTAGAACACAACTTGGAACGTATGCTAATGCCTGATGTGAGGCACGAAAAGAAGACACTAGTAATTGACTTGATAAAGAAGTATGTTCCTGATTTAATGGCACCTAGGCAGGAACAAGAAAGCCCTGAGCCAGATGTCGCACCAGAAGACGATATTGAATCCAATCCACCACTAAATATTTCTCAAGATGGCAGCAGCAATTAAACCCCGACCACTGTCTAGGCGGTCTGTCGCTATTAGCCCTAACGGCTCTATCTATCAGCGCTATATCGGCTCAATTGCCGATTATCAACGACACACACTAGGTGATGAAAAGGCATCGGGCAAAACCTTGCCATCCCGTTTAGAGCCTGCATCTAAAAAGGTAGTAAGAGTTACTCCCCAGGCATTAGGCAAGACGTAATTAATCTTGTATCCCTAGTGAAAAGCGCCCCCTGTTTGAACAGGGGGCGCTTTTCTGTTTTTAGCACCAAACTTTTGGAGTCTAAGCAACCAACATGTTGTTTTAAGTGTATCTTTACACAAGATAAACGCTATCAATCATGCTGCCCTACTTCAAAACCGTCCTTGACTTGGTGAAAACCTTCCCCGACGAGGCCGCGTGCATTGCGCACTTGGAAAACATCCTGTGGCCCAACGGCCCGGTATCGCCCTTTGATGCCAACAGCAAGGTCTACAAGTGCAAGGGCAACCGCTACAAGTGTAAGAATAGCGGCAAGTACTTCAACGTGAAGGTGGGCACCGTCTTTGAAGACACGAAGATTCCGTTGGTGAAGTGGTTTATGGCCCTCTACATCTTTTCGAGCCACAAGAAGGGTATTAGCTCCTACCAGTTGGCTCGCGACATTGGCGTTACCCAAAAGTCTGCTTGGTTCCTGCTGCACCGTCTACGCTATGCGTTCTCGCACCCAGCCGCGCCGATGGTGGGCACAGTAGAAGTAGATGAGACGTATGTAGGGGGAGCCGAGAAGAACAAGCACGCCAGCAAGAAAACGCAGGGCAACCAAGGGCGCAGCCTGAAAACGAAGGCAGCCGTGTTCGGCATGTTGGAGCGCGACGGGCAGGTAGTGGCCCATGTCGTGCCCTCGGTGGATGCGGCAACGCTCTTGCCTATCATTGAAGAGACGGTAGAAGCAGGTGCTACGGTAGTAAGCGACGAGTACCAAGTGTACCGCAAGCTGGCCGAGGTGTACACGCACCAGTATGTACGCCACAGCGCCAAGGAGTACGTGAACGGCATGGCCCACACCAACGGGCTAGAAGGCTTTTGGAGCCACTTCAAGCGCATGATTGACGGGATATACCACCACGTCAGCTTAGAGCATCTGCAACGCTACGTAAACGAGTTCTCGAAGCGTTGGAATACGCGCCGGATGGAGACGGGCGAACGTTTCAACGCAATATTAGGTAATATTGCAGGCCGCCTTACTTACAAGGTGCTCATTGCCCATGTCTAACCATCCAGAGTTTCCGAAAACCGATGAGCAGGGCGGCATGTCCTTGGGCGAACTGAACAAGGGCTTGCTGCATCTACTGCGTACGCCACCTCCACCCCCACAGCGGGAGGCTCCTAGCAAGAAGAAAAAACGACTCGGTACAGACGAGAAAAAATAGAAACGGCCCCGAATCATCGGGGCCGTTCTCGTTAGGGGCGGGGCTCTCCGGCCCCTCTGCTTACTGGCTGCAAGTCCCCGCTGTACTTGTCAGCGTGGTACGTTGCCCCGGTGCGCGTGTCGATAATGGTGGTGCTTGACCCATCCTTAAACTGGTAGCGCCCAGTTTCGCTAAGTCGATAGAGCAAAAACAGCCCAACTACTGCCCAAGTCACGCCTAGCGTAATGAGGGTGTATTTCAGGTAGGGCTTCATTGGGCGGGAAACTCGGTTGAGTCAGCCAGTCGTACCAGCGTGAGACTATCGTACACCTGGAATGTGGTGGTGCTGTGTTTGTCCTTGCCCCCTTTGTCTTTGTAAGAGAATCGGTGCGTGTAGTAGCGACCAACGGGCTTGCCGGACGGGCGGCAATAGAGCCGCATATACTGCTTCTCGGTGGCAGCCAAGCGGTCTAGGGTATGCAGGTAGGCAATGGTGTCCCGCTGGGATAATGCCTTGTCGAGTTCATCCGGCAGATTGTCTTCGGCAGCCTCTCGGATGGGCTCAAACGCCTCTACCTGTGCGTCTCGCTTGGTGAAGGCTATACCCCGCGCAATCGAGGTTGGGGCGTAGCTGGCGCTATCGCGCAGGTTGGTTTTCACAAAGCGCGTGATAGCGGCTTCCTGTGGGGTTTTAGTGTCTGGGGTTGCGCCTCCACAGGCGGACAAGCCCAGCAGCACAAGGCTGCAAAATAATCGCTTCATACTTGGTCGGTTTCGCAGCGGTTTATAAACGGGTCGAGGCGTGAAGCCTCTTCGTCGCTGCGAGGTCCGACCAAGAACCTACTATACGACAAACAGCCTCACGCCTCTTGGCATGAGTGCAGCTTGCTGGTTCGTATAGTTGAGGAAAATTTGGTCGGTTTCGCAGCAACGAGCAGCAGCACTTGATAAGTGCGATATGATACAGGAGCTTACGCCATAGGCAGGGCTGGTTAGTAGGGGCGCAAATATAGCCGATTGGCCTTAAACGCAAAAAGGCCACCCACTTGGGGCAGCCTCTCGTAAATTCGTGGTGTACTAAGGTATATTATTGCCTAATTTTATTTAGTACATGCCTAGCTTTTGGCAACGCTTCTTTGGTCAGTCGCTTTCCTCAAACAGTATATCCATACCGGTTGAGTTTTCAACTTATGCCGCTCATGCAATACAGTTACTAACAAATAGCAATGGCCAACTTACAGATAAGCAAACAGTTGACTTATTTCTAGCTAACAAAATTCCTCACAAAGAAGCCATAGAACTACTGCTTTCCCTACCTATCGCCTTCTGTCAGAATTTGCTTCCTCAAATAGATTGGCCTAATTACTACTGGGAATACATTTCTGAGAAGAAGCGAGTTAAGCATTTATACACTGAAAAAAATGCTATACTATCATTCAGAAAGCCCTAGGAAAGTATTTAGCTAATAATTTCACCCAACCAGATTACAATAAAATTGCTGGGCGTAGTGCTTCGTTTCACGCTATCAATCAAATATTACTAGGTAATCCAACTAGAAAACTAGCCGAGATACTTGTTACTCCTGAAACTATAATTTATTAACCGACGTCCCCGAGCGCCACAATTTTCTCCGCCGATAGCTCCGAAAAATCCTGAATAACCAAGTCGGCCAAGTGTAAATCCTGACCGGCCGAGTGCGGGCTGGCGTAGCCCACGCAGAAAATGCCGGCCGCCTTGGCCGCCGCCACGCCGTTGGCCGAGTCTTCGATTACGATGCACGCTGAGGCGGGCGTGCCCGATACTTCGGCGGCGTGAATGAAGATGGCGGGATTGGGTTTTGACTCCGCAAAATCTTCGCCGCTGACGAGGTGCGTGAAGTATGGCGCTAGGCCAAAGCGATTGAAAACCCGTGCAATAGTCGCTTTGGAGGCTGAGGAAGCCAACACCATTTGCACGCCGTGCTGGTGAAGGTCTTCGATGAGCGAGCGCACGCCGGGCAGCAGGTCGAGGCTGGAGTCGGTGTCAAAGCGCTCGTTGAAAATCTCGCGCTTACGCTTGAGGAGGTCGTCTACTTCGGGCGCGAGCTGGTATTTCTGGCGCAGGTGCTGGAATACATTGCGCGTCGATTTACCCAGAAAAGTGGCGTATTCCTCCTCCGAAACCGGGATGCCCAGCTCGCCAAACTGCGTAAAAAAGGCGTGATGGTGGACGGGTTCAGTGTCGATAATGACGCCATCCATGTCAAAAATTACGGTACGAATCATGCGTGCGGGGTTATTCTACTTAGGTATTGCGTCAGAACCCGGTCGTCATGACGCCCGGGTTCTGACGCAATACCTTCTATTCAGGAGCTGGGGCTTCACTACTTTTATCATTGAGTTGCTCCAGCAGGTTGTCAGCACTGATGCTATCCACGGCTTCGGAGCGGCGGCGGCGCGGCTCGTATTCAGTGTAGCACACGTACTTACGCTTGAGCGTAGCGGGCGCTTTGGGAAAAGCACCGTAGTCGTAGTTCAGCTTTTTATCCTGGTAGATTTTCTCCATGTAGCGGCCAAAGATGGGCAACGCCATGCGGCCGCCTTCGCCCTGCTGCGAGCGCAGGAAGTGGATACTACGGTCTTCGCCACCCACCCAAACGCCTGATACCAAGTCTTTTGTCAAGCCCATATACCAGCCATCGGAGTAGTTGGAGGTAGTGCCGGTTTTGCCGCCAATCTGGTTGTCTTTGTGCCAAAGCTCGGGGAAGTCCCAGAGGGCTTGGGAGGTGCCGCCGGGCTCCTCCATGCCGCCGCGCAGCATGTAGGTCATCAGCCACGCCGTTTCGGGCGAGATGGCGCGGCGCTGCACGGGGTCGAACTGCTGCAACACGTTACCGTTGCGGTCCTCGATGCGGGTGATGAGGCGCGGCGTGGAGCGAAAACCGCTGTTCATAAACGTCGAGTAGGCGTCCACCATTTCATACACGCTCACATCGCCAGCCGAGCCCAGCCCGATGCTTGGCACTGACAGCAACGGGCTGACAATACCCACTTTATGCGCGTACTGCGCCACTTTACCCCAGCCTACTTTCTCGGTGAGCTGGGCCGTAACCGAGTTTACCGAGCGCGCCATGGCGTGGCGCAAGGTCATGTTGATGCCGGTGTATTCGCGGGTCACGTTGGCGGGTTGCCACTCCATAGGCTTGCCGTTTTCGATGTAGTTGATGGTCACGCGCTCGTCGCGGATGCGGTCGCAGGGCGAGTAGCCGTTGTCGAGGGCCGTGAGGTACACGAAGGGCTTGAACGTGGAGCCGGCCTGGCGCTTGCCCTGCTTCACGTGGTCGTACTGGAAGAATCGGTAGTCCAAGCCGCCCACCCAGGCCTTGATGGAGCCGGTGTAGGGGTCCATCGTCATCATGCCGGCTTGCAGAAAGTGCTTGTAATACGCCAGCGAATCGAGCGGCGACATCACGAGCGTGGTGTCGTGGTCGGTTTTTTTCCAGGTGAATACCTTCATCGGGCGCTTGGCATTCAGGGCCGAATCGAGGCGAGCGGGCTGGCCTTTGTAGCGGATAGCCAGCGACTTGTACGACTCGGTGCGCTTCATTTGGGTGGCGATGAAATCGGGGATTTCGTTGCCCTCTTCATCTACCCAAGGGTTGGTGCGCTGGTTGCGCCAGAAATTATCGAAGGTTTGCTGCAACGACTTCATGTGCTTGTCCACGGCCTCTTCGGCATGTTCCTGCATGCGCGAGTCGATGGTGGTGTACACCCGCAGGCCATCGCGGTAGAGGTCGTAGCCATTGTCCTCGCACCACTTATTAGCCGCCTGGCTGATGGCTCCGCGGAAATACGTATCGGGGCCATCGACGTGCTTTTCAACTTGGTAATCAAGCACAATGGGCTCGGCCTGCATGGTTTTTACCTGCATTGCCGTGAGGTAACCAGCTTGGCCCAACCGTTGCAATACCACGTTGCGGCGCTTGGTAGCGGCCATAGGGTGAAACTTCGGGTTGAAGGCCGTAGGATTGTTCAGCACGCCGATGAGCACAGCGGCC
Organism: Janthinobacterium lividum; assembly: GCA_050954845.1. Classification (GTDB taxonomy): domain Bacteria; phylum Bacteroidota; class Bacteroidia; order Cytophagales; family Hymenobacteraceae; genus Hymenobacter. The sequence continues at coordinate 55,283 of JBPBQK010000030.1, read as the reverse complement.
TGCTCGGGCGTGAGGCTATCGGGCGTGGTGCTAAAGAAAGTTTTGGCCGCTACCTTGATGCCGAACGCGTTGGAGCCGTATTCCACGGTGTTGAGGTACATCCGCAGAATTTCCTCTTTGGTGTAGCGCCGCTCCAGTTCCACGGCGGTTATCCACTCCTTGGTTTTGGCGACGAGCACGCCCACGCCGGGCACGTGGCTGAGGCCGCCCCGGTTTTCGCCGCGCCGGGTTTTGTACAAGTTTTTGGCGAGTTGCTGGCTGATGGTAGAGCCACCCCGTTTATCACCTTTCAGGCTGTAATAAACCGAAGCCACCAGCGACGGCGCATCAATGCCGGAGTGCTTATCAAAGCGCACATCTTCGGTGGCAATCAGGGCTCTAGTGAGCCAAGGCGACATTTGATTGAGCGGCACCGGCGAGCGATTTTCGCGGAAGTAGCGGCCTAGCAAGACCCCATCCGAAGTGTACACTTCGGAGGCCTGCTCGACCTTGGGATTTTCTAATTCTTCGAGACTCGGCGACTTACCGAATAAAAACAGAAAATTGCTTTTGACCAGCAGCGGGTAGGCCAGGAAAAAGCCCACTCCGATGAAGAAGGTAGTCCAGGCTACGCGCACGAGGCGGCGGGTGCCCCGGCCGGGGCGGCGGCCTTTGCGCGGGGGCGCGGCAGCCGTTGGGCTATTGGGCGAGGGTGGGGTGTTTTCGTCGGCCATGAACGGCAGTTAGCAGGAGCGATATGGGCAAAGATACCAGCCAGCCCAACGCTACGCGGCTTTTAACAGTGCCCGCAGGTGGGCGTGCTCGCGGTAGCGCTGATAGCCAATTTCGAGTAGCGCGGCCAGCGAGAAGGCCAGCCCTAGCCCGTAGCTCCAGGTGAGGTAGCGCATTTGGCGCATGCTGGGGGCATCGACGGCCCGCAGGTAGAGGGCCAGCCCCCAAAGCTCGTCGATGATGGTAAACAGCCACAGCACCACCGCTATGCGCCGGCGCATATTGCTCAATACCAGCCCCCAGCGAAACATATACAGCACCAGCCCAGGCAGCGTGGCCAGCACCAGCAAGGGCCGCTCGCGCAGCAGCGGAATGCCCAGCAGCACGATGGTAGCCGTTTCTTTGGCCAGCTGAAGCGCCGCCAGCCCGCGCCCCAAGGGCGACAGCAGCTTGGGCGACGGAATGGGGTGGGCGTGCGCGTGCGGCATAGCGAGATAAGCGTAAGTGCAGGCAAGATACTCGCTGCCCGGCCACTAGCGCAAAGCTGCTGGCCACGCCGCCCGCGCTAGCGCCGCACCACCAGCCGTTGCACCTGGCAGCGCCACGTGAGCACCACGATGAGCAGGCCCTTAAGCGAGTCGAGCAGCAGATTATCGGGTTGGCCGAAGGCCATATAAATACCAATACCGATACCTATCCACCACAAGCCCAACAGGTAACACACTCCTGCGTAGCCTCGCCGCCGCTGCCACACCCGCCCAAAAGCCAGCAGGGCTAACAGCGACACCAGCAGCAAAAACCACCCCGTGAGGTAGGCCAGAAAGGCCGTTTCGGGGCCGTATTTAACGTTGAATTGCGCCAGAGTGAAAGTAGGCGCAAAAAAAGCCCCGCCGGTCAGCCCCAATTCCAGCAAAGTAGCTATTCCAAGAACGATAAGCAGCAGGATGCGGGGCATACAACACGCAGCAAAAAGACCAACGACACACGGCCGCCACTTGGCGGCGGGCGAAGCTAGTGAATATTGTGCTAACACTAGGCTTGCTTGCACATTAGCTGTCAAGCAAAGCTTAGCTTTTCCAACCCAAATAACATTGCTCCTACCCCACCCAGCAGTATTGCAAACCACAAAGCCAGCGCCACGCATGCGCCACTCAAAAACACGGCCGTGGCCAGCATTCGCAGCCAGCCCGGCCCGGTGCAGGCGCGCAGCCAGCGCCACGCCCACCAAATCGCCTGCGGCATTAGGGACAGCAAAAGCAGCCATTCCAGTGTTAGCAGCGTTGACTTGGCAGTGGGCGTGCCGGGCCATATTTCGGCCAGGAAAGCCAGGTTCAGCGCCCCGATTAGCAGGCCAAGTAGCGTTAGCCACAAGCCGATGCCCAACGCGGGCAGCGGAAACAAGCCGGCAAAAAGCAGCTTACGCATAGCGTTGACTGTAAACAACTCGCATTTTCTCAACGCCCCAAATCAGCATTGCGCCCAGCGTGTAGGCCACCATGTCAATCCACTCAAAATGACTGCCCAGCACGATAGCTGCCAGCCGCGAGTGTTGCAGCCCCAGGTGCTGAAGCAGGTGCACGTATTGCAGGCCTTCCAGGGCATAGGCCACTAGCAGTACGCCTACCACCGTGGGGCCGACGGGCAGCGACGGGGCCACACTTTTGGCCAGGCAGTACAGAAACACCACGGCCAGCAAGTCGCCCACGTAGGGCCGAATGATGCGGTCGTGCAGGAAAGCAGCGATGAAGGCTTCGAGGCAGAACAGGCAGATGGCTAAGTAGAGCCAGTTTTTTTGGGATTGGGGCATCTTTGGGGAGGGTTATTTTGGCTGGCAGACGCGGGGCACCTACCGCGCCACGCGCAAATTTTGGCTTGGCCACTGCCAGGCCCCCGCCGGGCCGGCCGTTTCCGCAGTAGCTACTGGCTGCCCGCCACGGGCTGCCAGCGGCGCACCGGGCCGCTGCATCTCCTCGACGCGGGCGTACTCGGTGGCGATGGCCGTGCAAAAGCGCCCCAGGCCGTAGCCGCCCGACCGCAGGGCGCGGCGGCAGGTCACGTACACCGTCAGGGCCGTGCCGGCCATGAAGGCGCGGTAAAACTGCTGCCAAAACCAGCCACTCAGCCAGTTGCGCCGGGGCGAAAGCTGCCTAATGGCCAGGCAATGGTAGATGAGGTGCATCTCCTCATCGAGCAAAATGCGGCGGCAAATCTGCTGCAAAAGCCCCGAAAACGTGGCCTGATACAGCGCCCGGTAGTAGACGGTGGCCACCACCTCGGCCGTGAGAATGACGCGCACCATGTGCACCAGCCCCAGCGGCCGACCCAGCCAGCGAAAAACTTCGTGCATCCAGTGCGTTTGGAGGCGCGGAATGCCTTGCTTGTCCATAAACTCACCCAGCATGTTGGCATGGCCTTCTTCTTCCTGAATAAACAGGCGCATGGCCGCCGCGTAGTCGGCATCGCCGAGCTGGTCGGCCAGGGCCAGCAGGTGGTCGCCGCCGGTGCCTTCGCCGCGCTGAAAGGTTTGGAGCGAGGCGCTGACGGCGCGCCGCTGCGTGAGCGAGAGTTGGTGCGGGTCGTCCCAGGCCAGGTCGGCAAAACGAGCGTGGTTGGCTTGGAGATAGGTTTTTACGTCGGCGAAAGTCATGGTTTTACTTTGAAGAAAAGGCGTTTAATCAATACAATTGCGGCAGAAAAACAGAATCGTCAACAAGGTCCAAGCTAATCCCAGCAGCAGCGTAGCCACTTGGAACAGTAGTAGAAAGGCTAACCAGATGCTCCCCACTACACCAAGTACCGAAAGCTGCACTTCGGGCAACCGTATAAAAGAGTCCCACCCTCGAAGAGCACGTCGCCATATCACTATATGAGCCAGCCAGATGCCGCCTATGGTAAGCCCATCCGCCGTGATGCTATGCAGGTGGCCATCGGCGAATAAATGGGCTACTGGCAGCCAGATGCCTATACAAGCGGCCGTCCAGCACACGCTACTCACTAGCCATTGCCACGGCGTATGTGGCTTTGCAAAAGGATTATGCACGGCTAGTTAGAAACTCCAGCTTCCTGAGTTGCTGCTGTCGAAAACCAGTATCAGCGCCAGAAATAACAGGGCCAGGCAAACCAGTTGAAATAGCAGGAGCACCAGGGTCCAGCAGGCGCTGACGATGCTGAGCCAGAAAGGCTCGGTTTGTTCGGCTACGGTGTCCCAGGTGGTTAGCACGCCTTTGTACCAGATTAGTACATGGGCGACAGCGGCGGTGGCAAGCAGCAACCTTTCACCCCACACTTCGCTGGTGTCTAGTACTTTACTTAGTAGCGAGGTGAGTATAAACCAGCCTGCGATGCTGGCTAGGGTCCAGCCAATGCTGCTCAGTAGCCATTGGGCGGGGGTGAGCGGTTTTTTAACCGCAGCGGTTAAGGTTAGTTGTTGCATAGTTATTTATAGATAAAGACTTGTTTCCCAATTAGAAAAATGATAAGACGAGTCATGCTGAACGCAGTGAAGCATCTCGCTTGCTTCCTCCAAACCGTCCAATGAAGCGGTAGAGATGCTTCACTGCGTTCAGCATGACGACCGTCTATTATTGCAGCACCGGCAGTGGCAAAAGCATCTCCGAAGCAGCTGGAGCAGCCGGCGTGGCTGGTGCCCCTACTCCACGGCGCGGCTCGGCGCCGCTTACTTTGCTTAGGATGGCTTCGAGCAGGGGGCGCATGGCGTCGAGGTGGCGCGATTTGATGACGAAATTCCAGAGCGGCTCAAATTTTTTCCAGCCGCCGGCGTAGGCGAAGTGCTTGAGCTGGTGGCGCACGGTGTCGTGCACGAGGCTGGCTTTGGCGATATTCGACCAGGAGTAGAAATCGTGGTAGGCCTGGTCGTAGCCGTTTTTGAGCTGGCGGGCGGTGAGGTGCGGGCCGGGCTGGCACACCACGGTGCGGGTGTCGTACTCGTTCCAGCGGCGGTGCAGCAGGCGGCCTTCGGCCTCCATGCGCTGGAAGAGCGCCGTGCCAGGATATGGCGTAGCAATATGGAAAGTGGATGTGGTAATACCTTGCTCAACAGCCCAATCGACGGTGCGCCGAAATACGTCGGGCCGGTCGTCGTCGAGCCCGAACACGAAGCTACCATTGACCATAATGCCCAAATCGTGCAGGCGGCGAATGGCGGCGGCGTAGTCGCGGCCCAGGTTTTGGGGCTTGTTGCTGGCTTTGAGGTTGACCGGGCTCAGCGTTTCAAAGCCCACAAATAAGCTCCGCAAACCCGCTTGGGCGGCCTTTTCGAGCAAGCCATTATCGCGCAAAATGCTATCGACGGTGGCCGCGCCCTGGAAGAGCCGCCCCATGCCGCGCATGCCCTCGAAAAGGCTGGCCGCAAAGCGCACATTGCCGAGCAGGTGGTCGTCGAGGAAGTAGAGGTGGCGGCCGGGCAGGCGGTTTATTTCGGCCAGGGCCTCGTCCACGGTTTGGGTGTAAAACGACTTGCCGCCGGCAAAAAAGGCGTCTTTGTAGCAGAAGTCGCAGTGGTGCGGGCAGCCCCGCGTCACGACTATCGAGTTGGGCACCAGGTAGCGCGTGCGCTTAATGAGGTCGCGCCGGATGGGCGGCACGCCCACCAGCGAGCGCCCGGCCGTGGACACGTAGCGCGCCCGCGCCTGCCCGGCCCGCCAGTCGCGCAGAAACTCGGGAAACGTCTCCTCGCCCGGCCCCAGAAAGATGCTGTCGGCGTGCGGCGCGGCCTCTTCTGGCAGGCTCGTGACGTGCAGGCCGCCCAAACACACGTAGCTGCTACGGGCGCGGTAGTGGTCGGCCAGCGCGTAGGCCCGGTAGGCATTGGTGATGTACACCTGAATGATGACCAGGTCGGGCGCGTCGTCCAGTTTCAGGGCCTCCACGTGCTCGTCTTGCAGGTCGGTCTCCCAGTCGGCGGGCAGGTAGGCGGCGAGCGTGGCGAGGCCCAGCGGCGGGAAGAGCGAGTATTTAATAGGCCGCCAATAGGGGTTGGTGGCTTCGGTAAGGGCGGGGAGGATAAGTTTGACTTTCATAGGAAGAGGTTATTAGCAGTCATTTTCTACTTTCTGCTGTTCAGAATGATGGTCCCATTGGCTCATTTAGAGCCTGAGTAGTAGCCCAGCTAAATGCTACCAGCTGGCTTATCACAAATCCCCCGTAGGTGAGCACGAACCGCCCCCGCGTTTCATCAGTGGCAGGCCCGAAAACCTTTTGCAAACCTTCTCGCATCAGCAGTATCCACACTAGCAGTGGCAGGCCAAATGCTAGCCACCCAATGAGGAATGGCAGTACTATCGCTATGTATAGCGCGAACCAACCACCTACCCACGAGCAAAAAGCAGTTATAAGCCAAAGGCCTAGTAATGCACCAAACGTTTCAAGGCTACTGCGTGGCGCATCTTCGTTATGGTTCATTTTTAACTTATAGAGTTTATTTATTGCTCAGCTTCGCATAAGCTGTCCACTCCGCCCCGTTCCGGCTCTGCCAATCGTGCAGCGGATAGACCTCCCGGAATGCCGCCAGCTTCTGCCGCAGCAATTCGTGCGCCTCAGCTTTGCCCATAGCGTGGTAGTAGCCATCGTCGCCCTCGGCCACCAGCTGCGGGGCTTGGTCGATGATGGCCTCGTGCTCGGCCAGCACTGGCAGCACCCGCGCCGGCATATCGAGCAGGAAGCCGATATCGACCCGCGAAAAGCCCGATTGGACGTTATACTCGGCAATCCAGATTTCCCAGTTGCCGGCCGCCAGCGCCATCAAGACCGCGTAGGCCGCCCACGAATTGAGGCGCACCAGGTTGAAAGCCGAGCGCCGCTGCCAGATTTTCAGGAGCACCGTGACCAGCCCGAACAAGGTCAGCAGCAGGAAGCCATAGACCCCGATGCGCTTGTAAGCCAGGCCCGTGTACACGATGTAGTAATAATTGCGCAGCCCTACCGAGATGGCCAGCACCACGTTTTGCACTACCCAGGCCGTAGCACCCCAGCGCAGCAGCGGCAGGCCAGGCTGGTAGAAGTTGAGGTTGCGGCGGAAAAACCAGAGCATGATGCCCGCTGCCAGCAGAATGCTGAAAATCAGCACATAAGTACCCTCGTGCACAAACTGCGTGAGATCTTGGCCTTTAGCAGGCACGAAGCCCAGCCATATCCAATTGATATCGACCACATTCACCACCAGCAGCAGGGCATTGAGCAGGCCGAAGCTCACCACGGCCGCCAGCCACTCCTTGCGGAGGTCGAGCATGGGGCGGGTGTTGTGCCGGAAATTGGGCTGCCGCACCCCAAACGAGGCTACCCGGTCGCGCTGCCGCCGCACAAACTCGCCAAAGCGCGACTCGTGGTCGAGGAAAAAATGGACGGGCACCACCACCAGCGCGCCCGCCGCGCCCACCAGGCACACTAGAAAAAACAGCAGGTGCGGCACCGAAATATCAGCAAACAGCCGCCCTAGCAAGTCGAACAGCCCGTTCCAAAAGCGCGCGCTGAGCGCCGCAAACTTCGGATTGGCCGCCGAAAACAACGCCTGAAACACGCCCACCGCCAGCAGCGGCATCCCCAGCACCCGCCCGTAGAACCAGCCGCGCCGCAGCCGCCCGCCCAGTTGGCGCGGCGCCCTGATGCTGCCCAGCACGGCCCCCACCGCTGGCAGCACCCCCGCCGCCGCCGTCAAGGCCGCGTAGCCGAGCAGCCGCAGCTGCGACTGGTTCACAAACCCCACGAGCAACAAGCCCGAGCCCAACGCCGCCCACAGTGCCGCGCTAGAGCCGTACCAGGCCACCAGCCCGCCGCTCAGCAAGCAGCCCGCTGCCACCACCCAGAAGCCCACCATGCGCCGCACCGGCGCATGGCGCGGCAGCAGCACCAAGTGCGCCACCACCAGAAATACCATATACACCAGCACATTAAACCCCGCCGACTCGTGCCAGAACAGGTAATCACTCAAGACCGTGGCCGTGGCCAGCAAGCTGCCGAGCAGGGCCGAAATGCGGTAAGTTGGGGCAGTAGGGGCCGGCGCGGGCGCGGCCCAGGAAGCAGTAGTTTCCATCTTTAAAAAAATTGTGTGTTGCAGAATGCGCGGCCAAAAACCTATTCCTCTTCCGTTTGGCCCACTGGCTCCGGCCCGGCTAGCTCCTCGGCATCGGGCGCAGGGGTCAGTGCCACCGCCAAGAGCTGTACGCCAGTCAAAACTGCCCCCAGCATGTACAGCAAGCTCAATACCTTAGCGTGCTCTACCGGCTCGATGCTGGTGATATCGTGCTGAAAGAAATAGGCCCAGAAAACCTCGTGCGCCAAGCTCAGGGCCGCTAGCACCAGGATGCTGCCGCGCCCCACCCGCCGCCGCACCTGCCGCCACCGCAGCACATACAGAATCAGGCCGGGGATGCCGATGCCGAAGAAGATGCCGAATAGCAGCGTGCCATCGGCCAGCATCAGCAGAATGTTAGCGGTATCCTTGGCCTGCATCAGCGCAGCCAGCCAGCAGCTATTCGCCCGCCAATCCTCCCAAGGGCTGTATGCCTGCTTGTCAAGTACTTGGGTAACGGTTCGGTAAGCCGTTTGGGGGTGTTCGGGGAAGGTTGAGTTAGTCATGTTGAGTTATGAAAGAACTTTGTATTTCAAAGTATTAAGGTCAAAAAAAGGCCGAAAGGAATCGGCTAATTGTTTTTGTCAGAGCGTCCGTCATGCAGAGCGCAGCGAAGCATCTCGCGTGGTGCAGTAATCAAGGCGTAAGCAACGATGCGAGCGAGATGCTTCGACAAGCTCAGCATGACAGACGTGCTTTGGCTCACAGCAAATAGGGCTTTTACCCCCGCAGCAGCTTTTCCAGCGCCGCCAGATGCTCCTGAAACGCCGCCTTGCCCTCAGCGGTGGCATTATAGGTCGTATTTGGTTTTTTCCCAACAAACTGCTTGCTAACCAGCACATACCCTGCCTTTTCCAGCGCCGCTACGTGCGAGGCCAGGTTGCCATCGGTCAGGTCGAGGCTTTCTTTCAAGTCGTTGAAGCTCACCGACTCATTCGCCAGCAGCACGGCCATCACGCCGAGCCGCACGCGGTGGTCAAAAGCTTTGTTAAGGGTATGGATGGCGTATTTCACGGGGCGACAAATTTCGCCCCGGATGGGCGTTCGTAGCGATTATACATCAGCAGGCCGTAGCCGATGTGCCCCAGCCCAAAGCCCGCCCCAAAGAGCAGCAGCCCATACTCGGGCACCAGCAGCGCCACTAAGCCCAGGGCTATTTGCGTCAAGCCCAGGTATTTGATTTCATCGAGCGTGAACTTGCTGCCATTGAGCAAGGCCAGACCGTAGAACACCAACATGCCCGGCACCACCAACTCAGGCGCGCCAGATAAAAATAATCGCAGGCAAAACAGCCCGCCCGCCACCAGCGGAATGGCCAGCGCCACCGCCAGCCGCCGCGCCGGGGCCGTCCAGATAGAGCGCAACCCATCGCGCCGGGTGCGGCGCAGCGTGAAAAACGCCGCCACCAGCAGCGCCAGCACTATCATGGCCACGGCCAGCCCAGCCAAAAATGGCAGCGCCACCAGCCGCTCGGTAGCCGAGGTTTGGAACAGCCGCTGGTAGCCCTGTGCGCCGTACTCCTGCTGCAAGTAGTAGTGCCCCACAGCCGTGCCCACCAGCGCCACCACGCCCGCCCCCACCCCACTCAGGCCGCTGAGCGAGATAAAGCGCGAGCTGCGCTCCATAATGGCGCGGATTTCGGTAAGCTGGGCCAGGGGGTCTTGGGCGGCGGGCTTCATGCGGGGGCTTTGAAGTACTTTGTGATGCAAAGCTACTACAGAAGTGGCGTATGTTTGCGGTCCCAACTACTTTTTTTATGGATTCGCCCATTTTACCAGTTCCACCATCTGCATTTCTGGCCATCACGCTGTGGATGGTCAGCCGGGGCATCACGTTCGTTGTGCTGCTCCTGTTTCTGTGCTTGCTGCCGGAGCCGCCGACCGAGCATCCGGCCAACGAGATGGCGATGGCCGGACTGGGCTGGGGGGCGGCCCTGGGGCTGATTTTTATGGGCGGCATGGGGCTCGATTTTGTTTTTTCCCTCCCCGGCCTCGTGTTGCTGCCTTTGTTTATAAGCAAGATTCTCGGTCAGCCCGATGCCGCGCGGCGGCGGCGCAACTTTTATTGCCTGGTAGGTGGCCTGCCACTACTGCTGCAAGCTCTAGCTGGCCTGGCTTTCCTCAAAATTGACGGCCCTAACATGGAAGGAATTGAGTCAATCTGCCTGCTGCTTATGCTGCACCTGGCAGCGGGTTTGGTGGTGGCCAAAGCACTCTACAAGTACTGGTTAGCCGACGAGTACTACTGGTCGGCATAGGCAGCCCAACGCCTTGGCCTGTGGCCCGGCTCGCTGCTACTCTTCGAGGCTACAGTTTCGGAGTTACGCTCCGAAAGCCACGGGCCAGAGAATTGCACTCCCTAACGCCTGCCTTGCATGGGTAAAGCACCGATGCGGACTATAACTGCGCTGCCTACGGCTTTCGGAGTGCAGCTCTCAAAGAGAACACTCGCCCGCCGCCCGGTCGGCAAAAAACGGGCGTTAGCCGAATGTAGGTTTGCTGAAGGTAAAACTGGTACGTCTTTTGGCTATCGCTACGGCGCGGGCAACTTTCGGCGAAGCCGAACAGTTGTTTTATAGCTAACTCCGAGCCTGTTTTATCTTTTTTTTAAGCTTACCGTTTTCCGTTATGAAAAGTCGTTTGCTCCTTGCTACCATTGCCTTAGCTGGTTTCAGCCACGCCGCCCACGCTCAGTTCAAACTACCCAGTAGCTTGGGCGGCCTCAAGCTGCCAACTAAAACCACTACTACGACTACCACCGCCAGCACCAGTGGCGTTACCAACACCGAAGCGGCCAACGGCCTCAAGGAAGCCCTCATCCAGGGCATCACTAAAGGCTCGGACCAGGCCTCGGCCACCGATGGCTTCAACCTGAACAAGCTCATCCGCATCCCCTTCCCACCCGATGCCCAGAAGATGGCCACCACCCTCCGCAGCATTGGCCTGGGCAGCCAGGTCGATAAGTTCGAACTGTCGCTGAACCGGGGCGCTGAGGATGCCGCCAAAAGCGCCAAACCCATCTTCATCAACGCCATCAAGAGCCTGACCTTCACCGACGTGTGGAATATCCTCACTGGCCAGAAGGATGCTGCCACGCAGTACCTCAAGCGCACCACCACGACGCAGCTCACCACGGCCTTCATGCCCATCATGCAGCAGAGCCTCGATAAAGTGGACGCCACCAAGTACTATACCAGCCTGAGCACCACCTACAATAAGCTGCCGCTGGTAACGCCCGTGCAAACCAACCTCAACCAGTACGCCACCGGCAAAGCCATCGACGGCCTATTCACGCTCATCGCGCAGGAGGAAGCCGATATTCGCGAAAACCCGGTGGCCCGTACTACCTCGCTGCTGAAAAAAGTTTTTGGCATCGGCGGGAAATAAGCGCTGTGGCATAAGCTTTAGCTAGTGCGTGCAGACCAGCTAGCCGCCCGCACCAGCTAAAGCTTATGCCACATTTTTGCCCACCACCGTAAGCGGCAAGTGTGAACTTTCGCCTGCATCTATTCGAGTTTGAAGACCAGCCGTGGTTCCCCGGCGTGCTGCGGGCGGGGCAGATGGACTACCTGCACTTCATGATTTCCAGGTTGGGCATCTACCGCCCGGTGGCTCCGCTGCTGGCGCAGGCATTGCAGCAACTCCAGCAATCTCAGCTCCTTGAGCTAGGCGCCGGCGCTGGCGGCGGCACCGAAACCGTGCTGGCCGCCCTGCGCCGGCAGCCCGCCGCCCCACCTGGCCTGCGCCTGCTGCTCACCGACCTCTACCCCCAGCCCGCCGCCTGGGCCGGCATGGCCCGGCGCACTGGCGGCAGCATCCACGGCCACCCCACCCCCATCAATGCGCTGGCCGTGCCCGCCGACTTGCCGGGCTTTCGGGTCATTTTTTCGGCTTTTCACCACTTTGCGCCGCCTCAGGCCGAGGCTTTGCTGCGCGATGCCGTGGCCAGTGGCGTGGGCATTGGCGTGTTTGAGGGCGCGGGCAAAAGCTGGCTCGAAGTAGGGCTGGCCCTCACGGTGCTGCCCGTGGCCCAGTTGCTACTGACGCCGTTTTTTCGGCCGTTTCGGCTTAGCCGCCTAGTATTCACGTACTTGCTGCCACTCATCCCGCTCACTACTATCTGGGATGGCGTAGTGTCCATTTTCAGAATGTACCCGCCCCGCCAGCTACTAGCGCTGGCCCGCCGCGCCGACCCAACCGGACGCTACCACTGGCAAACCGGGCAGCTGCGCCACTGGTGGGGCCCGCGCGTGACGTACTTAATCGGCGTGCCCGTAGCACGACCTTTGTAGTTCGCGCCCGTTCAGGCGTATCCTTACCAACGCGAACTACAACTGAAAGTCAGCGAAGCTAGAGTTCGCGCTATTTCCCGTGGCCCTTACCGCCTACCGCCAAGCCATTCCGCTGCTACGCATCCCCTTTTCGCTGTTTCTGATGCCAGTGTTCTGGTTCGGGCTCAGCGCCTTGCGCGAGCCCTTCGGCTGGGGGCGGGCGGCGGCAGTGTTCGTCATTCTGCACCTACTGGTGTACCCAGCCTCCAATGGCTATAACTCCTTCTACGACAAAGACGAGGACAGCATCGGCGGGCTAAAAACGCCGCCCAAGGTCACGCCCGAGCTGCTGCACCTGGTGTATTTATTCGATGCCCTGGCGCTGGTGGGCGCGCTGGTACTGGGCTGGCCGTTCGCTGGGCTAATAGTGGTTTACCTACTGATTTCCAAAGCCTATAGCTACGAAGGCATTCGCCTGAAAAAATACCCGCTGCTGAGCACAGCCGTGGTTGTCGTGTTTCAGGGCGCGTTCACGTTTTTGCTCACGCAAGTCGGCGTGGATGCTTCCCAGGCGCAGCTTTTCGAGAAAACTAATCTGTTACTGGCGCTGGTGAGCACGCTGTTCCTCTGCGGCTCCTATCCTCTCACCCAAATCTATCAGCACCAAGAGGATGCGCGGCGCGGGGACCGCACACTAAGCCTGCGGCTGGGCATCCGAGGCACGTTCGCGTTCGCGGCGGGCGGGCTGCTGGCCGGCGCACTCACCATGGCCGGGGCCTACTGGCTGCGTGGCGAAAGCCGCAGCCTAGTGATTTTCCTGGTAGCTACCGGACCGGTGGTGGCGCTGTTCTCACGCTGGGCCTGGCTGGCGTGGCAAGACCCAGCGCTTGCTAATTTTGAATGGACAATGCGGATGAATAAAGTGTCGTCGCTTTGCCTAAGCGCAGCCTTCGTAGCCATGCTGATGCTCAGCAAGTTTATTGCTTTTTAGTGATAATCGAAACCATGCCATCCTGAGCGCGGCTACCGCCAATAATCATGGCTTTGTCGCTTTCCAGAAACGAAATTTCCCGCACCAGTTGCCGGGTAACATACGGCTGCCATTGCGCCGTATCGGCGGGCGCAACTGGCCGGCCATCAATTAAATAAAACAGCACTAAGCCCGGCGGCCTTGGGTCCACTACTTCGGCCAAGCGGCGTTTTTCCTGCGCCTCCTGATATGCTCGCCGGCCCTCGGCCGTGAGGCAGCTCACGCAGACGTAGGAGGGCAGCGGGCGGCCACGCACACGGGCATCACACGCAAGGCGCTGACGTAAGGCAGCTACTTGCTGCTTGAGCGGCAACTGTTTCACGCGGCTTATCCAAGCATCCGACGCGGCCACGGTGGTGTATACTTCGCAACGTGGGGCTGGCTTGGCGCTTACTAATAATGCGATTGCCAGACTGATAACTAGTCTCATAGAGAAATTCTAAATCAGTGTACGGGCGGGTGTAGAGACGCATCTTTGCGTCTCGTCGTTGTTCAGCTCGTCTGACGTGAGACGCAAGGATGCGTCTCTACTCCCGCCCTTATACTGTCATGCTGAACGCAGTGAAGCATCTTGCCCGCTTCGTTACTAGCGCAAAAGATTACTACACCACGCAAGATGCTTCACTGCGTTCAGCATGACAGTATAAACCCTGTGGGAAATCCATAAAAAAACGGCCCGCAGCGCAAAATCGCCACGGGCCGTTTCCATCATAAAAATAATCTTAGCCGTTCATAGCCAGCAAGAATTCTTCGTTATCCTTAGTGCCTTTCATGCGGTCCTTGAGGAATTCCATGGCCTCGGTGGCGCTCATGTCGGTCATGAATTTGCGGAGTACCCAAACGCGGCTTAGCTCGTCGCGGCTCATCAGCAGGTCTTCGCGGCGGGTACCGGAAGCGGGGATGTCGATAGCCGGGAATACGCGCTTGTTGGCCAGCTTGCGGTCGAGCTGGAGCTCCATGTTGCCGGTGCCTTTGAATTCTTCAAAGATAACCTCGTCCATCTTCGAGCCGGTTTCGATAAGTGCCGTGGCGATAATCGTCAAAGAGCCAGGGCCTTCGATGTTACGTGCCGCGCCGAAGAAACGCTTGGGCTTTTGCAGCGCGCCAGCATCGATACCACCCGACAGGATGCGCGACGACGACGGCTGTACCGTGTTGTAAGCCCGCGCCAGACGCGTAATCGAGTCGAGCAGAATCACCACATCGTGACCGCACTCTACGAGGCGGCGAGCCTTATCAAGCGCCAATTCGGCGATTTTCACGTGGCGGTCGGCCGTTTCGTCGAAGGTCGACGACAGCACTTCGGCTTTCACCGAGCGGGCCATGTCGGTTACTTCTTCGGGGCGCTCATCTATCAGCAGGATAATGAGATACACCTCAGGGTGGTTTTCCGAAATCGCGTTGGCGATTTCCTGTAAGAGCACCGTTTTACCCGTCTTAGGCTGCGCCACGATAAGGCCACGCTGGCCTTTGCCGATGGGTGCAAACAGGTCGAGTACGCGGGTGCTCACTTGCGTAGGCTTGGTAGAAAGCTTCAGCTTTTCGTCAGCAAACAGCGGCGTCAAGTGGTTGAAAGGCACGCGGTCGCGTACTTCTTCTACCGTGCGGCCATTCATGCTTTCGACGCTTACCAGCGTGAAATATTTCTCGTTTTCGCGGGGCGGGCGCATGGTGCAATTCACCGTGTCGCCGGCTTTCAGGCCGTACTGGCGCACCTGTTGCGGCGACACGTAAATGTCGTCGGGCGAGGTGAGGTAGTTGTAGTAGGGCGAGCGCAGGAAGCCGTAGCCACCGTCGGGCATCAGTTCCAGCGTGCCGTTGCCGGGCACGGTCAGGTCGAGCTCGGGGGCACGGGGTGTGCGCGGGGCTTGCTGCTGGCGCTGGCTGTCGTCGCGGCGCTCCTGGGGCTGGCTAGTGCTGGCGGCGGCCTGCGGCTGCGCGGTTGCACCTGCTTCGCCGGCGGGCTGGCCTTCGCCGCCGGTGCGCTGGCGCTCTTCGCGGCGCTGCTGGCGCTGGGCTTCGCGCTGGGCGTAGCGCTCCTCGCGGCTCAGACGGGGCTGGTCAGTAGCGCCGTTGCCGTTGATAGGGCGCGGCTCGCGGGGCTGGTCGTTGGTGAAGCGGGGTTGGCCGTTTTCGCGGGGCTCGCGGTTTTCCCGGTTTTCGGTGCGCGGCTGATTGTTACGGTCTTGGCGGTCACGGTTTTCGCGGGGCTCGCGGCCGTCCCGGTTTTCGCGGTCGAAGCGCTGCTCGCGGGTTTCGCGGCGGTCGGGGTAAGTTTCGGTGGCGGGTTGCTCGGGGGCAGCTTCGGCCGTGGTGGTTTCGCCTTCGGTGGCGGCCGGCTCGTCATCGGAGCTGGCTACGGGGGTGGCGGTGGGGCGGTCTTCGCGGCGGGGCAGCGGGCGGCCGGCGCGGTCTACGCGCTCACGGCGGCGATGAATCGGGGCGCTCTCGCCTTCCGAGTGCGTTTCCTGGGTGGGATTGGTTTCGGCGGGCGGCGCGGTGGCTTCTTCAGCCGTTACTGATACCGTGGCCACGTTTTGCTCATCGGCCTCTACTACTTCGTAGCGAGTGGGTTGATGCACTTCGGCAACTTCTTCAGCTACAGCGGCTACGGGTGCAGCTTCGGCCACAACAGCGGCGGCTGGGGCAACTACCGCAGCCGGGGCGGCTACATCAGAAAAAGGCTGCTCGGCCACGGCTACCGGGGCTGGGCGACGGCGGCCCGCTCCGCCACGGGCTCCACGAGCGGGGGCAGCCGGTACTTCGGTAGCAGTAGGCGCTTCAGCGGCAGCAGCGGCTTCGGCCGTGGCCACTACGGGCTCGGCATCGGGCACGGGGGGCGCGGCGGCAGCTGATGTGGCGGTTGGGGCCGGGGTGGCGGGCTTTTTGCCGGGCAGCTGGTCGGCAGGCAGTAGGGCCTGCTGGTCAAGGATTTTATAAATTAAATCCTGTTTGCTCAGGCGCTTGAAATTGCCAACATTCAGTTGCTCAGCAATTTCCTTGAGGTCGGACAGCAGCCGGTCCTTCAGCTCGTTGAGGGTATACATAAGGGGTATTAGGAGAATCAGCGCAAGTGGCCCGGCCGCTCCCGCGCGGCTCGTGGCCTTAGCTCCTGGCCGTTGGCAAGTTGCCCGGTGCCAATGGCCCGGTTCAAATTCCAAAAAGCAGCATTGCACAACACAACCAGCAAAGCGGCGGGCAACAACAGGAAACAGTGAGGTTTATAGAAGGGCGGCCGGCAGCTCCACCAAGGCAAAAATGTCGGTCCGGCAACGCAATGAGTGGCCCGAAGGCCTCCCCTACCGGCCCCACAGGCCGGCTTGCAGTTGCAATATTAACGCATTACGGACAAACTGCCAACTTGGGTTAGTCTTGGTGCGAACTTTACTGTAGCCTGGCCTCTGCGAGTCCAGGCGTGGGAGCGTCGGGTAGGTACGTCTGTCATGCAGAGCGCAGCGAAGCATCTCGCGTGGCGCAGTAATCTTCTACGTTAGCAACGAAGCGAGCGAGATGCTTCGCTGCGCTCTGCATGACAACGGTTTTAATCGGAAACTTCCTATTTCAAGAAAAACTTACAACCCGTCAACCGTTGCCATTCGCGGACTCTGCGAGTCCGCGCTATGCTTCCCCAACGCCGCGCCTGGTGCTACCGGTTCCCCGCTGGCGGCCGCCGCAATACCTTTGCGGCCACTATGCTACAACTTTCTGTACTTAAAGAGCAGACCGAGCGCGTATTGGCCGGCCTGGCCAAGCGCAATTTCAAAACGGCCGAAGCCGACGTGCAGGCCGTGCTCGACCTCGACCAGCGCCGCCGCGCCCTCCAAACCCAGCACGACACCTCCCAGGCCGAAGCCAACGACCTGGCCCGCCAGATTGGCGGCCTCATGAAAAGCGGCGACAAAGCCGGGGCCGAGGCCCTGAAAATCCGCACTTCGGAGCTAAAAACGCAGATTAAAGTCCACTCCGATGAGCTGACCGACACCGAAAATCAGTTAACCCAACTGCTTTATAAAATCCCGAACGTGCCGCACGAAAGCGTGCCCGCCGGCCGCTCGGCCGACGACAACGAGGTGGTGCGCGAAGGCGGCCACAAGCCCGAGCTGCACGCCGGCGCGCAGCCGCATTGGGAGCTGATTAAAAAGTACGATATTATTGATTTTGAGCTGGGTATCAAAATCACGGGCGCGGGCTTTCCGGTCTACAAAGGCCAGGGCGCACGCTTGCAGCGGGCACTGATTAATTTCTTCCTCGACCAAGCTCGCGACGCCGGTTATACCGAGGTGCAGCCGCCTATCCTGGTAAACGAAGCCAGCGGCTACGGCACCGGCCAACTCCCTGATAAAGAAGGCCAGATGTACCACGACGTGGCCGATAACCTGTACCTCATCCCGACCTCGGAGGTGCCGATTACTAACCTCTACCGCGACGAGATTATCCCCGTCGAAAAGCTGCCCGTGCGCAACACCGGCTACACGCCCTGCTTCCGCCGCGAGGCCGGCTCGTGGGGTGCCGATGTGCGCGGCCTCAATCGCCTGCACCAGTTCGATAAGGTCGAAATCGTGCAAATAACGCAGCCCGAAAACTCCTACGCGGCCCACGAAACGATGGTGGCCCACGTCGAAAAGCTACTGCAACTGCTGGAACTGCCCTACCGCGTGCTGCGCCTCTGCGGCGGCGACATGGGCTTCACGTCGGCCCTCACCTACGACCTCGAAGTGTGGAGCGCCGCCCAGGGCCGCTGGCTCGAAGTATCGTCGGTGTCCAATTTTGAAGCCTTCCAGGCCAACCGCCTCAAGTGCCGTTATAAAGTGGAAGGCGGAAAAACCCAGCTGCTGCACACCCTCAATGGCTCGGCCCTGGCACTGCCTCGCATCGTGGCCGCGCTGCTGGAAAATAACCAGACGCCGGAGGGTATCAACCTGCCGGAGGTGCTGCACTCGTACTGCGGGTTTGCACAGATAAAGTAGTCTTTCGCACAGTAAAGGCCGCCATTGAGCGAGGCCGGGCGGGTAGCGCGTGCTACTTGCCCGGCCTTTGCTTTTTAGCACTATTTTTATTTTCAATTAACCGCTGAGCGATTGCTTTTTAGCATCTTTTAAGAAGAAATATAAACTTTATTCTTTCTTCGAAATAAGCTGTATGATACCAAATTTTTGTCTTTAGCTTGGCAGCGTCGATTTAATACTTTTCCTGCTATGCACAACTTTACTCTCTCTTTCGCCGCTGGTTTGGCCGCTGTTGCGCTGCTGTTTGCCGCCCCCGCTGCCCACGCCCAAAGCACTGGTTTTATGACGGCTGACCTGCGTAGCTCGTCGTCGGAAGTGGCCAGCGTTCGCACCGCGAATACCAATGTGAGCGAGTCGCCTGCCGAGGCGGTGCAGAACCTCAGCGCGCACGCCGACGAGGCCACGAACGCAGCTTATTATAACGACTCGCACAAAGATTTGAAGCAGGCGCTGGCCTGGATGCAGGAAACCAACGCCATGCACCCCGAATACTGGAGCGTATATGCCGAGGCGCGTATCCGCTTGCAGCTCAAGGACTACGCCGGTGCCCAAACCACCGCTACCGAAGCCAAGAAGCTGGCCCTGGCCGCTTCCAACCAAGACTATGCCCGCCGCAGCGACGAGCTGCTGGCCCAAGCCAAAGCCCACACTAAATAAACCCTTCCGCGCTGGCCCCAATCGACCAGATTGGCCAATCTATTTTATCGCAAAACCCGCCCGGCCGGCGGGTTTTGTTATTTTTGGCCTTTCAAACTTTCCTTTTTCGAATGAAGAACGTTGCAATGCACCTCTCGGCCGCCGTGGCCGTGACCGCTACCCTCCTGTCGGCTCCCGCCGCCCAGGCCCAGATTACCACGCCCCAGCCCAGCCCCAAAAGCACCATCATTCAGCGCGTTGGCCTCACCGACGTGACCATCGTGTACTCGCGGCCGGGCATCAAAAACCGCCTGATTTTTGGCGACTCGACCAAAGCCGTAGTAGGTTACGGCAAGCGCTGGCGCACCGGGGCCAATGCCACCACCAGCATCAAGTTTTCGGACGATGTGACGGTAGAAGGCCAGAAAGTGCCCGCCGGCGAGTACGGCCTCTACACCATCCCCACGGCCACGACCTGGACCGTAGTACTCAGCAAAGATTTGAAGCGAGGCGCTGACGTAACAGGCTTTAAGAAAGAAGACAACGTAGCCAGCTTCACCATCAAGCCCTACAAGCTGGCCACGAAGGTCGAAACGTTCACCATCAGCTTCGCCGACCTGACACCCGCAACCGCCTACGTGGACATGCTGTGGGATATGACCGGCGCGAAATTCAAAGTCACCGCCGATGTGGACAACAAAGTAGCCGCGCAGATTGACGAAAAAGTCATCAAAAACGCCAATCCTTTGGCCAACGACCTCGCTGGCGCGGCCGTGTACTACTACGACAATAACAAGGATTTGAAGCAGGCGCTGACCTGGATTCAGAAGGCCAACGCCACCGACCCGAAGTTTTGGAACGTGAATACGGAGGCGAAAATCCGCCTGAAAATGAAAGACTATAAAGGGGCTATTGTGGCCGCCGAGCAGTCGAAAAAGCTGGCGATGGCCGGGGCCACGCCGAATATGGAGTATGCTAAGATGAACGATGAGTTGGTGGCTGAGGCGAAGAAAATGGGTAAGTAAACTTGCCAGTATTCACCAAAAAAGCCCTGCGACTTTATGAGTCGCAGGGCTTTTTGGTGAAGCTATTTAGAGAAATCCCTAAAAGCCTGTTCTGTCATGCTGAGCTTGTCGAAGCATCTCGCGTGGCGCAGTAATCAATCACGCCTAACAACGAAGCGAGCGAGATGCTTCGACAAGCTCAGTATTACATACGTTGTTAATAATCGCCTGTCTTACACCTTGTAGCAACCCTGCTAATCACTCCTAAGGCAGCACCTTCACCACTAGCTGCGAAGCGTGCGCCGGATTGTGGTACAACTTGTGCGTCTCGGCTTTAAAATCAGTTTCATTGGCCTCATAGATATTCGGCACATACGTCTGCGGATTGCGGTCTACGAGGGGGAACCAGGTGCTTTGGACCTGGACCATAAGGCGGTGGCCTTTTTTGAATGTGTGTAGCACGTCTTGCACGGTGAAGGGCACGGTGGTTACCTCATTGGCAACGAAAGGCTTGGGCGTGACGAAGCTGTCGCGGAAGCGGCCGCGCATGACTTCGGAGCGCACTAGCTGCTGGTAGCCGGCCAGGTGCACGCCGGGCGTGGTGCGGGGGTTATCGGGCGTGTCGTCGGGATAGACATCGATGATTTTTACGACCCAATCGGCGTCGGTGCCGGTGGTGGCTACTTGCAGCTTGGCCAGGATGGGACCGGCCAAGGTCATATCCTCCTCCAGGGGCGGGGTTTGGTAGGTGAGCACGTCGGGCCGGCGGCTGGCAAAGCGCTGGTCGTCGGTCATATACTCGCGGGTCATGTCGGGGGCGGTGGCCTCGGTGTAGGGCACGGGGTGGGCGGGGTCGCTCACATATTGGTCGAACTCGTAGTTGATTTCGGGGCGGCGGCGCTCGTTGTCGCCGCTGGTGGGCGGGCTGAAGGTGAGGTTGCCGGCCTGGCGGAAATACAGCGTTTTTTCCTGCGTCTGCTTGGGTGGCCAGGCATCGAAGGTGCGCCAGCGGTTGGTGCCGCCTTCAAAGACGGTGGCTTCGGGCAGTGATGCGATAGCCGCGCCGGGCTTGTCGTCTTTCAGATATGACTTAAAGAACGGGGCCTCAATATTTTGCTGGTACCAGAGCGAGGGCGAGGGGCCGTAATTGACGTTGCCGACCATCTCGCCGGTGCCGCCGCTCCAGCCGCCGTGCACCCAGGGGCCGAACACGAAGCGGTTGGAGAGGCCGGGGTTTTGCTTTTCAATGGTTTGGTAGGTGTTGAGAGTGCCGAACAGGTCTTCGGCATCGTTGAAACCGCCCACGGTGAGTACAGCGGCTTTGAGGTCGTGGAGGTGCGGGCGGGGGTTGCGGGCCTGCCAGTAGGCATCGTAGTTGGGATGCGCTATTATTTCGTTCCAGTGCTTATACTGGCCGTGGAAGTACTGCTCGTTCACGTTTTTGAGCGGGCCAAGTTGCTGGTAGAAGGCATATCCATCGGGCGTTTTCATCTGCGGGCCGTCGGGATAGTGGGCGGTCGGCTGGGTTCGGGGCTGGCCGAAATTGGCCCAGAAGCCCATCACGCCGGTGAGAAAATACGCGCCGTTGTGGTGGTCGTCGTCCCAAAACCAGTCCGTGACCGGGGCCTGCGGACTAGCCGCTTTTAGGGCCGGGTGGCGGCTGAGCAAACCCATCGTGGTGTAAAAGCCGGGGTATGAAATACCCAGCTGGCCCACGCGGCCGTTGTTTTTCGGCCCTTTTTTGAGCAGGTACTCGATGGTGTCGAAGGTATCGGTGCCCTCGTCGATGTCGTTTTTGGTGGGGTGCTTTTCGGTGGCGGGCCGCACGTCGTCGAAGGTGCCTTCGGAGAGGTAGCGCCCGCGCACATCCTGAATGGCGAAAATGTAGCCTTCGTGCAGCAAAAAGCTATTCGGATTGACCCGCAGGCGGTAGTGGCCCGGCCCATACGGCCCCGCCGAGTAGGGCGTGCGGTTTAGCAAAATGGGGTAGCGCACGCGGTCGGCATCCTTAGGCGCATACACTACGGTATGCAGCTTGGCCCCATCGCGCATCGGAATATCGTACTCCGTTTTCACGTAGTGCGCACGGGTGTAGGTTGTGTCGGCCACGAAGCGGGCACGAAACTGGGCGTCGCTCACGCGCTGGGTGTCGGGCGGCAGCACAAGGTCTTGGGCGCGGGCGGCGGGCACGGCCAGGCTGAGCGTGAGGAGGAAGGCGGCGGTTTTCAGCATGACAAAAAGGAAGAAGCGTGGGCATGAAAGAAAGTCAGGCTAACCAGTGGTCGGCCTGACTTTCTTATGAGGTTACCGCCTGACGAGCTGAAACGTTACGGCTCTGGGGTGGCCGTAGGCGGCTCCTCGGCGAAATAGGTGCCAGCGGGCGCAGGCGCGACACTGGAAGTATAACGGCGGCGAGAGCTTCGTTCGCGCTCAAACATTGCGGTCATCTCGGTATCGTTTTGGGTGAAGGCGAGCTGGTTATCAATCGAGAGGGTGGCGGCCGTGCGAGCTACGTCGTGGTTGGCCCCGATGTAGGTGAACGTCCAGCCCTGGGTTTTCAGCTCCGCGATAAGCTGGCTGATGGCCGACTGAGTGAACTCGCGGGAGCTGTTTTCTTCGCCATCCGTCAGGATTGTTACCAGCACTTGGTGGCCGGTAGATTTAGTGACGGTCAGCACATTGCGGAGCTTAATGACACTCTGCCCGATGGCATCGAGCAGTGGGGTCATGGCATCGGGGTGGTAGTCGGCGGCTGTGAGAGGGCGCAGGCCAGCGGCGGGCTGCATAAACAGCTTTTCGCGGATGCCCAAACCGTTGAATGTCGTGAGGCTCACGATTTGCTGCTTTTGCGGAAACTCGCGGGCCAGGCCCTGCACCGTTTGTACCAACTCGTTGAAGCCGCGAATGGTGGTGTCGCGCACGACATCCATCGAGCCGCTTTCGTCGAGAATCAACAGGTTGTACACCGTGCCGGTGGGAGGTTGGATTATCATAGCTGGGGAAGTGTGAGGTGAGCCAGCAATGTAGCGCGAACTTTCCAGTTCGCATCCATCAGCGTGCAGCCAGACGTACCCCAACAAACGCGAACTGGAAAGTTCGCGCTACTAGCTCACCAGCTCAAAACTTTTATTCAGCGCGATAATAGCCGCTTTGTAGTCCTCACGCCCAATCACAAACTGGATATTCACCTTGCGCAGCGCAAAGCCTGCGCTACGGATATTAATGCCCGCCTCGGACAACGCGCCGGCCGCCTTGGCCAGCAGGCCGGGTCGGTCGATGTTGGAACCGATAAGGCAAACAAGGGCGGCATTTTCGACTGTGACCTTCTCGTATTTGGCCTCCAGAATTTCAACCAACTGCGGCTTTAAGTCTTTTTGCCAGATAACGAGCGAGATGCTGTTAGCGCTGGTGGCTTTAAAAATGTAGCTCACGCCGAGGTCGTAGAAGGCCTGCATGAGGTGCAGGTCGAAGCCGGCCTCGCCCACCATTTGCGGGTCGTAGATGTCGATTATCACGACTTTCTCGGTGCCCGTGATGACTTCGACGTGCTTCTCGGGGGCCACGTAGTCGCGGGTGATAAGCGTGCCGGGGTGCTCGGGCTCGAAGGTGTTTTTGATGCGCAGGTCGATGGCATTTATCTCCAGCGGCTTCGAGGCTTTGGGGTGAATGGCCTCCATGCCCACGTCGGCGAGCTGGTCGGCTACGTCGTAGTTGGTGAAGCCGACGGGGCGGCAGTGGTCGATGCCAACCAGCATGGGGTCGGCCGAGCAGAGGTGGTATTCTTTGTGAATAATGGCCTCCTGCGGCTTTACGGCCACAGCTATCTTGCTGAAGGTCACCTCCGAATAGCCCCGGTCGAACTCGCGCATGATGCCCTCGGTGCCCTTGGTATAGCCGGTGGCAATGCAGATAGTATTGGCAAAATCGATGCTGCCGAAGGCATCCCGAATGCGCTCATCGATGGTGAGCGGCCGGGCATCGTCGAAGCCGCTGAGGTCGACCAGCGTGGCATTTATGCCCCGATTTTGGAGGATGTTGACCGAGTTGAAGGCCGAGTGCGTCTCCCCTAGCGAGGCCAGGATTTCGCGGGCGGCCTGCAGGATGTTGTAGCTGTTTACGTAGCCCGAGGCCAACACATTCACCAGGCTGTCGAGGTAAGTCTGGGCTTGGTTGATACGCTGGGCGATGAAGGCATCGGCCACGGCCACGTCGAGGCCCAGCGGCTCGTAGCCTTTGTTCAGTTCTTGCAGCTTGGCCAGCACGTCTTGCAGGGCGGCGCGAAATTCCTGGTTTTGGGTGATGTGGTGGTACACGCCGGGCGCGCCGGTTTTTTTATTCTCCAGCAGCCAGTTGGTGACGTTGGCGTAGGCCGATACGACCAGGATGCGGTTGTTCGGGCCGGCTCCGTGGAGGATGATATTTTGGAGAACGTCGGCGAAGGCGGTCATGGAGGTGCCGCCGATTTTTTCTACTGTGAGCACGTTTTCAATTAATGGCAAACCACAAAAAAACTACTTTCTACCCAACCCAACCAAATTAACCTTGCTCCCGGTAGGCACTTACGCCTACCGGCGCAGCATCCCAAACAGCGCGGTCCACGCGGTTACCAGCCATATTGCCGCCCATACATCGCTTAGGTAATGCGCGCTTAGCACTAGCCGACCTACTGCCACGGCTACTGGCACCACCAGAAGCGGCCAGCGCCAGCGCGGAAACGCCACTACCAGCGGCCAGAATAAACTCCAATAAATAGCCGTGTGGCTCGACGGAAACGAATAGGACTCGGTAGAACCGGGTGTGAAAAGCACGTCTGGCCGGGGCCGGTTTATAACGGTTTGGAGCACATTGGCACTGACCGTGCTGGCCACGTGCGTCAGCAGCAGCACCAGAAACACCGTAGCCCAGCGCCGCCGCAGCACCCAGCGCCCCACCCCATAAGCGAGGGCCAGGGCCAAGAACAATGTCGGCCTCCCCCCAATATTAGCCGCCGCGTAAACGGTATCGACAGTGCTAGTGAAAGCGGCGAACAAGGGCACTGTTCCGGCCGTGTGGGCGTGCAACCAACGGGCCAGCGGAATATCCAGCCACAGTAGGAGTACGGGGCCAACGAATAGTGTTAGCGCCGTAAAGGCCACAAACGGATGCCGCTGCCACGACGCTACGCTCAACTTAGGAAATGCGGAAGAGTGCATTTACTTCCCGCCCGACTCCACCAAATTGGCCAGAATTCGGAACGCGCCCGGCACGCCCGCCGGCAGCTCGCGAAACAGCGACAAGCCCGTGTAGATGTAGCGCCCCTTGCCATAGGGCGCGACCAGAATGGCACCCTGCTTGTCCGTTTCGCCGGGGTCGTGGCTGGCGATAACGGGCTGGTAGTGACTATCCCACGCTGATGGGTAATACAGGCCCTGCTCCTGCACCCAGCCGGTGCTGAAGTCGGCGGACGTGAGCTGGTTAGGGGTGGTGAGCAGGCTTTGCGAGAGGCTGGGGGCGGTCGTTGGCTTGGCGGCTTGGCGCGTGATGATGGCCCCGCCCACGGAGCTGAGGAAGGTAACGGGCGTGTTCTCCACCGTCACGCGGTCGTAGGAAAGCGTGAGGGGGTACGGGCCGATTTCGGGCAGCACGGTGCCCCGGTTCACCACGTACTGCACCAGCAGGGTGCCGCCATTTTCGACGTATTTGAGTAGCTGAGGCTGCTGGGTTTTGAGCTTGTCGAGCACGTTGTAGGCGCGCACGCCCAGCACTATGGCGTCGTATTTGGCGAGGCGTTCGGGGATGAGGTCGGTGGCGGGGTCGAGCAAACTCACGGTGTAGCCGAGCTGGCGTAGGGCCTCGGGCACCTCGTCGCCGGCCCCCATCAGGTAGCCGATGTTGCGGGTGTGGCCGCGGGCTACGGTGAGACGCACGAGCGGGGCGGTAGCCTCGGGGAAAAGCGTCTGGGTCGGAATGTGCGGGTACTCGATGGTTTGGATGCCCCGGCTGTAGGACTGCCCGCCCACGGTGGCCACGGCGCGCAGCTCGGTTTTGCCCTCGGCCGCGCCGGGCAGCGGGCGTAGGTTGAAGGTCACGGTCTGCTCGTCGTCCTTGTTTTTGAGGGTGAAGGCAACCGTAGCCGGCTCGGCCTGCCAGCCGCTGGGCACCTGCAAGGCCAGTTGGCCCTGCACCCCAGCCTGGCCCGCCCGCAGCGTCACGGGCACGGGCTTGGGCTGCTGGTCGGCAAAGACGTAGGCGCGGGCGGCGGGGATGTTCACCATCACCGGCGGCACCACGGCCAGCGGCTGGTACAGCTCGCCGAGCACAGGGTCGGTGTGCTTGTATTGGACGGGAATTGAAAAGTAAAATCCTTTATTTAGGCTGGGAAATTTAGCCGAAACAGTTAACGTCAGAACTGCTGGATTTTCTGGTGTGCTCAAAAACTCGGACTGGTTTAAACCCAGTGGTGTCAGAAAATTGATGCCGCTGAAAAAACCTCTACTTCCATCAGGGGCACCAGCCACCTTAAGTGCCACCGGAATGGAGTACATACCAATACTCCCCGTTTTTTGCAGCCAGTAGGGTTGAGTATTAGCTATGTCATCGGGCACAACCCAATTTCTAACCACTCGGGATGATTTAGCTAGCGCCTCTTGACTTATAAAAGCGGAATCCATTTTTCCCTGACCAAGAACATCGATACGCGTGATACTCAGGGGCAGATTTGAGCGCTTCGTAATATCTACCGTGATGGCAGTTGGCTGGCCAGCTACCGCATAAGCATTGGCCGCTGTGGCTTCGATGTAAAGCCCGGAGGCTGCTTGTAAAAGCCGTACTAACTCTGGCATTTTTTGTCCTAGCCAGAAGTCTTTTTGGGTAGGCTTAAGTGCATAAATAGCATCTTGCACCGCTAATAGCCCCGCCACACTAGCGCTTGGATTCGCCGCATCATAAGTCCGAATCACCTCGCTCACCAGCTTCCCCACCGCTGCGCCGCCCGGCACGCGGTTCCAGGTCTGGTCGATGCCTTCGAATAAATCGGTTTTGGCAGGCGTGCCTTTCACAAATTGGAAGTACTCGATGGCCTCGCCGCGCTGGGCGGCCGAGCCGAAGCCCTGGCTGCGGTGCTGCGAGCGCGAGTGGGCCGCGATTTCGCCGTAGCTCTGGCCTAGCAGCGGATTGTAGCCGCCCGCGTCGAGCTTGAGGTAGCCGTCCATGTTTTCGCCGGGCTTCACGAAGAAGCTGCCCGTGTTCCAGTACAGGCGCTTGGGCTGCCAGGGCTGCACGTATTTCAGCTGCTCGGGGAAGCGCTTGGGGT
Organism: Janthinobacterium lividum; assembly: GCA_050954845.1. GTDB lineage: Bacteria > Bacteroidota > Bacteroidia > Cytophagales > Hymenobacteraceae > Hymenobacter. Next base: position 28,248 of record JBPBQK010000030.1, on the reverse strand, counting down.
CGCCGGCCGCGTCAAAGGCTTCGGCGGCCAGGATGGCGCTGGCTTGGTGGTGGCCGTGGCCGGCGCGGGCATCGGGCGGGAAGCGCGTGATGAGCACATCGGGCCGCCGCTGGCGAATAGCCCAGACCATATCGGCCAGCACCTGCTCCTTGTTCCAGATGGTGAAGGTTTCGGCGGCCGTTTTGCTAAAGCCGAAGTCGTTGGCGCGGGTGAAAAACTGGTGCGCCCCGTCGATGCGCCGCGCCGCCAGCAACTCCTGCGTGCGGATTACGCCGAGCTGCTCGCGCAATTCGGGGCCGATGAGGTCCTGGCCGCCATCGCCGCGGGTGCAGCTGAGGTAGCTGGTTTCGAGCTGGCGCTCGTTGGCGAGGTAGGCCAGCAGGCGCGTGTTTTCGTCGTCGGGGTGGGCAGCGATGTACATCACCGAGCCCACGACATTCAGCTTTTTGAGGCCCAGTAGTATCTCGGACGAGGTGTAGGTTTTGGGCGCTTGGGCGAGCAGCGTGAGGGGCAGCAAGGCCAGCAGCAGCGGGCGTAAGAATCGAAGCATAGAGTGCAAACCAGTTCGGGCCGCGAAGTACCCGGTGTTTTTTTAATTAGCCCAAGTATTTAGTGAAAAAACATACTGCTTTCGCTACAAAATAGGCTTGTTCCTAAACTAGGAAAAATGGAAAAAAGAGTCATGCTGAACGCAGTGAAGCATCTCTACCGCTTCGTCCAAACCGTTCAACGAAGCGGTAGAGATGCTTCACTGCGTTCAGCATGACCCGTTTTTCCAAGATTTTTTACAAGACTTTTAAGTTGAGAACAAGCCTAAGGCATTTGTAGTGGCTTTAGGGTACCTCACTACAAAGCTGCGCTAAATACCAGCCGTGGTAAAACCGAGAATGGGGGCATCTTCGCCTTCGCCCAGTTGGAATACCGGCTCGGCGGCTGCCATCTCGTAGCGCACTACCACGTCGGTTTCGAAGGCCACAAAGTACTCGCACAGCAAGGTGAGCGCCTTGGCTGGCCAGGCTTCGGTCAGGTAGCCCTCCAGTTCGGGCACGGTGAGGCGTTGCAGGCTAATTTCGAGGGCGGGCAAGGTTTCTTGATACTCGCCCCCCAGCACCAAATCGGTGCCCAGGGCCAGGTGCCCCAGGGTGCCGCTGGTGGGCAATGTGCCCGCGGCTGAGGCGGGCAGCGGGTGCCGCTGGGGCGGCAGTACACGCAGCTGCACCGGCTGGCCCAGCACGCTCTCGAAGCAGTGGCGGGTGCGCGCCAGGTCGCCCACTATGTTGCAGGCCAGCGGCAGCAAATAAAGCAGGTTGGTGAGCACCGTTGGGGGCAGGCCGACATCGGCAAGGCCCCAAAAGCGGGCCAGGGCCTCGTTGTACCAGTGCGCGGCCAGGCTGGTGAAGTAGCGCCGCTCTTCCTGCTCGATGCCTACGCGAAAGCGGAAAAACTCCTGCTCGAAGGGCAGAAAAAACAGCCGCGTGGCTTTTTCGCGGCGGCGCTGCGTGCGGCTATCTTCGGCCATTCCCCGAATGCCGGCCGGCGGCCCCGAGCCGGTGCCGGGCTCGTGAAATACTTGCTGCGGCAGGGCATCGTAGAGGCCTTCGCGGTGCACTTCGAGCACCGTGCGCACCACGGGCTGGTGGCGGCGCTCGAAGGGCTCGTCGTAGACCTCGCCCAAATCGCGGCGGTAGCGGCGGGCAAACAAACCCACGGGCCGCACCAGAAAATCCTCGAGCTCGTAGCCCTGGGCTAACAATTCGGCCATTATGGCCTCCAAGCGCAGGTCGAAGGGCTGGCGGCGCAGGTGGGCCAGCAGCTGCCGCACAGACGTAGAAGAAGCAAGCATGAAACCGAACGAAATAAGGAACCGGCGCTAAGCTAACCAGCGGCGGCCATTGCCTACGCCGGCCGGGGGCCCCGAGTTGGCCACCTGCTGGCCTACCACCATTGGCCCGGTGGGCAGATTTCCCGTACTTTGGCAAAACTAGTCGCTTGGCTTTTTCCAGCCGTCTTTGCCTGCTTCATGCTTCCCAACCCTACTTCCCAGGCCCGCTCGGCCGCTACCAGCACCCTTTCCAACCTTAGCTCGCAGGTGCAGCGTAGCAAAGTCTTTCTGAGTTTGCTGCTTTATATAGTGCTCACGGTGCTGGGTTTTGGGCTGCTGGGGCTGGCGGCGGTGCGCAGCTCGCTAGGTTACTCGCTCACGTTCGGGCTGTTGCAGCTGGCGCTGCTGCTGCTGGGCGCGCTCTACGCGGCGCAGCTGCCGCGCTGGCTGCCGTGGCTAAAAGAGGGCAGCCGCTGGCAGGCGGGCCTGGCGCTGCTGGCCACGGCGGGGCTGGGTGCCGGGGTTATCTGGGCGCTGCACTGGCCCAAGTGGGCGCAGGGCGCGCTGCCGGCGGCGGGCTTTGTCATGGCGGTTATCCCGTTTTTACTGCCTTATTTTTTCTGGCAGTCGTACCTGGCGTGGCGGGCCATTCCGCACCGGCAGTACAAGCTGTGGCGCTACAATCCGCTGGCCCCCGGCCCCGATTTGTCGCGCATGGACCTCAACAGCTTTATGGTGGTGCACTTCTGGATGACGCGCCGCTATGGCGAGACGCTCTACCACGATTTTTCTTCGAAAGCGCCTTACCAGATGCGCCTCAGCGACTTGTTCTCCATCTTCCTCACCGACTACAACAAGCTGAAGCCCGACCAGGCGCTGCAATACGTGGATGGCCAGGGGCAGACTTTTGGGTGGCTCTTTTATGCCAAGCAGCCTTGGTGGCGCCGCCGCCACTACTACGACCCCGACCGCACGTTTCAGGATAATTTTCTGCGCCAGGGCAGCATCATTGTGGCTCAGCGGGTGTCTATGCCGGACACCGCGGCCGCCTAGGCGGCCAGGGCCTTTTCTTCCCTTACTTTCGCTTCTCTTTCACGGCTATGCTTCCAGACCTTACGCACTACCCGGTAAACTGGGTGGATGGGATGAAAATCTCCCGCCGACACTTCACCGAAACCGACTTTGCGGTGGCCGACCACCTGCGCGACGCCACCGCCCTGCTTTTGCGGCCCGATTACTACGGCCTGCTGCCCGTGCCCGACGAGCTGGGCAGCCCGGCCGCCTTCGAGCTGCTGCTGAGCGTGGATGTGCAAAACGAAGTGCAGGCGCGCCTCACACAGTGCCGGGCCATCACGGCCGGGGGCGTGCGCATCGAAATCACGCCCAGCAGCGCGCCGCTCACGCTGCGCAGCAGCTTGGCGCAGCTGCTGGCGGCGTTCAGCCTCACGGCCAGCGAGGGGCTGCGCTTTAGCGTGGTGCTCACGGCTAATCCGTTTGAGCGGGTGCCCACCGGCACGCCCGCGCCCGACGAGCTGCCGCCCCGCCATCCCTACACCCGCCCTAGCTACGGCCTGGCCCTGGTGCCCACCGGGCAGCTGGGCAGCCCGGCCAGCGCAGCCTTTGCGCTGGTGGTAGGCGAGCTGCTCTATGCCGATGGCGCGCTGCGGCCGGTGGTGCAGTACATACCGCCGAGCATGGCGATGGCCAGCCACCCGGCGCTGCTGCAAGCCTTGTACCAGCTCGATTTTCAATTGAACGAGCTGGAAACCGATGCTTTCAAGATTATTCATAAAGTGAAGCTGCGTGCCGACAAGCGCAGCCCGCTGGCCGACCTAGTGCGCGAGCTGGCCGAGCGCACGGTGCTGGCTTTGGCGCAGCAGCTCACCACGCTGCGGCTGCAAGCCCCGCAGCAGCCCCCGAGCTACCTGCTCGATGCGCTGCTGCGCGTGGCCAAGCAAATCAAAACCTCGCTCGATATGCTGACCGAGGCCGAGCGCGAGGAGTTGCTCAAGTACTTCGAGCAATGGTCGGAAACGCCGCCCGCGGCGGTGCTCGGCGCATTGCAGGCGGCCGTGACGCTTACCTACGACCATCAGCGGGTACACGAGCACTTGCAGCAGCAGCAGCAGCTGTGGCAGCTGCTGGGCCTCATTTTCCGGCAGCTGAGCCAGCTCGAGTACATTGGCAAAAACCGCGAAGGCTGGCAGAGCTTCATCAACGAAAACCCGGTGGCCAACCACCCGATTATCGCGCCCTTGCCCGAAACGCGCGGCCCTGGCAGCGGTGTGCGCTGGAACCCATTTTAAGGTATCAGCCACCAGTTTTTTAGTGCTGGGCCCAGTGTGGTGCCCAGTACTTGATACTTTTGTCTTTGAACTTTTAGGCACTACGCACCAGGCACTAAGCACCAACAACTTACTTTGCCTCCCGCCCGCATGACTCCCCTCAACCAACCCGAACGCCGCACGCGCCTCTGGCAATTCACGCTGCTGTATCTACTGGCTCTCCTGGTGCCGCTGGGGGCCTCGTACTATTTGTTTTCCAGCAACAGCCTGGCCGATGAGAACGCCCGGCTCAAGAAGGAGCTCGACCGCACCCACCAAGAGCAAGGCCGCCTGGTAACGCAGTTCGACACCCTGAACCGCTATTTGCAGCGCATTGACGCGGTGGACCAACGCCTGCGCGTCGAAACCAACGACCTGGTGCTGGGTCGCCTGGCCACCACCAACCAGGATTACCTCAATGATATTGCCGTGAGCTTGAGCCAGCTGCGCGTAGACTCGGCCCGGCTGCAAGTGCCGGCCCACCGCCTGCTGGTGCGCGACGAGCTGCGCGACTTTGACCTCTTTCGCTCCAATCGCAGCACCATCGACGCCCTGCGCCAGCAGCTGGCCAAGAGTGGCAACACCACTCAGGAAAACGGCCGCCTGGCCGAAGAGCTGGCCCAGGCCAAGCAGCAGATTATCATGCTGCAAGCCAGCCTAAACCGACCCGCCCCAATGCCCAGCGGCGGTGGTGGGGGTGGCGGTGGTGCGCCGGTTCCCCCACCGGCCAGCGCCGGGGCCAAGCAGCAAATAGCCCTGCTGCAAGACCAGTTGGCCTTTGCCAATGCCGACTGCATCCGGCAGCGGGCCGATGGCAAATCGCGCAAGGAGCGCAAGCGGCTGCTCGAAGAGGCCCGCACGGCCTTTATTAACATCTTGCAAGACCCCGCTACCGACGACCTCAAGGCCAGCATCGAGAAAACGCTGGAGCCCATTAATGTGGAGCTGGGCCGCCCGCCGCGCTTTTTTGGGCTTATCAACTAAAGCTGGCTTTCAGGCAAAAAAGCGCGTCGGTACTCCGTGTACCGACGCGCTTTTTGCTTGCTAATCCTCGCTCAATACTTCTACCGTACTCTTGGTCAGCGCAAGCTCGTTGCGGTCATTTTTGAGCGTAAGGGTTGCTTTTTGAAAAGGCTTGTCAAGCGTGAACAGCAACGTGATAGGGCTGCCTGGGCTGAGCTGATGCAGGCGCTGAAACGCGGCCATCGTTTCGGCTTCGTCAAAGGACTTGACCCGCACCACGTAGTGCGCGCCGTGCTCGGTGGTGCCGTAGAGGTAAAGCTTGCGCGGCACGGGCTTGGGGCCGGGGGCCAGGATAAACTGCTGGTAAGGAGCCAGCTCGCGCGTGAGCGGGGCAACAAAGCGTTCGGCGTTGAAACCCGTTAGGTGGAGACGGTAGAGATTGAAAGACTGATTAAAGGCTACTTGCCAAGGATAAGTTAGCAGGTAGTCATCCCATTTTTTGGTGCTGATGGTGCCGGTTTCTATCTCCTGTTGCACGGCGGCAGGCAGCTCAGCTTGGGTTTCTTTTACCATAATGGCCCGGTTGGCGGGGCCATAATAGCGCTCATAAGCGTCGGCCGAGGGAAAGGTTTCGGCGGCCTGAAAGCGCCCTACTAGCACTTGGTTACTGCCCGTGAGCCAGACCACAACCACGCCCTTGGGCAGCACGCACACCGTAAACTCGTTGTAGGTATCGTGCTGCTTTTTGTCCTGGTTCCAGTAGCCAGCTTTGAGGAGGGCATATATTTTTTCCTGCGGCAGGGCAAACTCACCCTGGTAAAATTTATCCTCGGCATAAGAAAACCAAAGCATACTTAGCCGCTCGGGCACGGCCTGCATTTCGTCGCCCACCGCCCAGGCCGTGCCCGAAGCACCCCAATTGCCTTCCAGCGTGTGGCCACCGGGCACCGGAAAGCCCCTACCCTGCGAGTTGATAAACGAGCCGCCCTGGATAGTAACCCAATAGCCGTCGGCCGCGCACGGGCCAGCGCTGAGCCTGAATTTCTCGGTTTGGTAGGCGGGCAGGCGGGCTTGGCCCAGTGCTCGTGAGGGCCAGAGCGAGGCTAACAAGCTTGAAAAGAAAGCGGCCATAGTCAAATAACGAAAAAAGTACATGCGTCGGCTGTTACATAATAATTCGCACCGGGCTTTTAGTCAGCGGGATGCGCTGACCACCGCATTCGAGCACTAAGCTGGCGGCCTTCACATACTTATCCGTTTCGACGTGCAGGGTAATCGGCGCAGCTGGGTGCGCGGTGTGCAGTTGCTGAAAGGCGGCCTGGGTTTCCGCTTCGTCCAGCGGGTCGGCCTTGAGAATGTACTTGTGGCCGGCCTCGTCGGTGACGGAAAACGAAGCGCTGCTGGGCACGGGCCGCACGTGGGGCGTGAGAATAGCCTGTAGGTAGGGGGCCATGTCGCGCGTTTCGGGCTCGGACAGGTACTCGCCCGACAGGAAGTTGGCCCGGTAGTAGGTCAGCTTCAGGGGCTGATTGAAGGCCACCTGCCACGTATACGTTTTCAGGTACTCGTCCCACTGCCGGGCGCTGAGCGTGCCCGCTTTTGCCTGTGCCTGCACGGCGGGCGGGGCAGCGGCCAGCTTCTGGCGCAGCATTTCGGCGCGGTCGCTTTTCGGATAGAAGCGGCGAAAGTCCACCTTCGAGACCTGGGCCTGATAGCGGCCCACCAGCACCTGGCGCCCTGCCCCAACGAGCCACACCACCACGGCCCCCTTGGGCAACACGCACACCGTCAACTCGTCGTAGGTGCGCTGCTGCTGCTGGCGGTGGGCCCAGAAGCCGGCGCGCAGCAGCGCACGCAGCTCCTGCTGAGGCAGGGGAAAGGTGCCTTCGTAGAAGGTGTCTTCCAGGTAGGAGAAGTAGAGAATTTCCAGGCTCACGGGCACGGGCTGAAACTCGTCGCCCACCACCTGCCCGATGCTGGACAGGCCCCACTTGCCTTCCAGCGTGTTGCCGGCGGGCACGGGCATTGTCTTGCCATCAGGCCGTACAAAGGCCCCGAACTGGATGGTCATCGGGTAGCCCTTGGCCGCGCAGGGGCCAGCCGAGAGGCGAAATTTCTCTTCGGGAGGAGCAGCAACAGCCATAGCGAGTGGGTAGGGTGCCAATCGTATACCAGCTAGCATAAGCAGGCAAGTGCTAATCGGTAGCCGGTGCATAGGCAATAAAATGAGTTGCCTGAGTGCCGAACATGCCAGCCAAAGCGCGTAAAAATAAGCGACTTTGACAGTTAATGTATCCAAGGCAATTGGTTTAGAAATGCACTAACTCTACGGCCGTTTTGGTAAGGTGCAGCGTCTGGGTGCCGTTGGTTAGCAGCAGGTTCGCTTCTTTGAGATACTTATCAGCTTCTACCCGTAAGGTCAAGGGCTGGGTGGGCGCGGCTTGATGTAGCTGCTGAAAAGCCGCCTGCGTTTCGGCTTCGTCAAACTGCCGAATGCGCAGTTGGTGCGCTTGCCCGGCTTCGTCGCGCACATAGAGCCGCAAGCTCTTGGGAGCCGCCCGCTCGTGCGGCGTAAGCAAGGCTTGTACGTAAGGCGCGTAGTCCTGCGTGTCCGGGTACTGGCTAACTTCTTCTGACCAGTAGCCGATGGTGTAGCGGGTCAGCTGGAGCGCGGGCGGCAAAGCCAGCTGCCAGGAGTAGGGGCGCAAATAGTTTTCCCATTGCCGCGAGCTAATGGTGCCTGCCTTTATTTGCGCCTGCACGGCGGGTGGCATGTGCGCTTGGTTGAAGCGCACGGTCTGCGCCCGGTCAGAGCGGGGATGAAAACGCTGGTAATCGGCATCGGATAGGTGCCCCCGAAACTGGCCTACCAGTAACCGGCGGCCCTCACCGGCCAGCCACACCACCACCAAGCCCTTCGGCAGCACGCTTACTACCAGCGCATTATAGGTAATCTGCTGCTTGCTCTCACTGTTCCAGTAACCGGCTTTGAGCAGGCTATACAGCTGCTGCTGGGGCAAGGCAAACTTGCCTTCGTAAAACTGGTTTTCGGCGTAGGAGAAATACAAGATGTCGAGCCACTCCGGCACGGGCTGTAGCTCTTCGCCAGCGGCCCACGCCACGCCCGACAAACTCCAGGAGGTCTTGCTGTCGAGGTAGTTGCCACTGGGCACCACCAGCCGCTGGCCGTCGGAGCGCATGAAGCCCCCGTACTCGATAACCATGGGGTAGCCGGGGGCCGAGGCCGGGGTGGCGTGCAGGCGGAAGCGTTCGGTCTGGTAAGCTGATGAGCGGGCCTGGCCCCATCCTCGTGAGGGGGTGATAGCCTCTAGCAGACTTAAGAGAAAAAAGGCCATAACCACCCGGTGATTAAAATACATGCACCTGCCGCTACCTGATAATTCGCACGGGTCTTTTAGTAAGCGGGATGCGCTGGCCACCACTTTCGAGCAATAGGCTGCCTTAACGTATTTATCCGTTTCAACGTGCAGCATACTAGGTGCTGCCGGATGCGCCGCGTGGAGCTTTTGAGACGAAATTTTTCAGTTTTATAAGCAGGCATGGCGGCCGCACGCGGGGGGATGCAATTGGCTAACCACCAGAGCTAATGCCGTTACCTGTGCTGCGCTACCCCAGGTTAAAAGCCAGCTACTAGAGGTCGAAAGGTAGCACCGGGCTTTTGGGCAAGGATATAATCTGGCCTCCAGCCCGCAGCGAGAGACTCACTTTGCTCATCCGCTCATCGGTATCCACAAACAAGGTAATAACCTCGGTTGGGTACTTGGTGGCTAAGGCTTGAAAGGCTGCTCTCAGCTCGTGCTCGTCGAAGCGCGCGATTTTAAGCAAGCGTTTGCGGCCATATGCGCCGGCTACGTACAGGTTCAGTAAGCTCGGCACTGGCTTGGGGCTGGGGGCGAGCAGGGTCTGCGCATAGGCACTCATGTCAGCAGTGAGCGGGGCCCGTGTGTTTTCAGCATTGACGTAGCGAATGGCGAAGTCGGTGAGGGTGACGGGCTGGGAGAAAGCTACGTGCCAGGGGTAGGTCTTTAGGTACGCGTCCCATTGCTTAGCGCTAATCGTGCCCGTTGCTATTTCCTGCTTGACGTGCGCCGGCAGCGACGCCCGCCCTTCCTGCACGACCTCCGCCCGCTTGGCCATCGGGATGAAGGTGGCGAAGTCATACTGGATTTCGTGGGCCTGGTAGCGGCCTACCAGCACTTTATTGGTGCCGCCCAGCCACACAAATACGGCCCCGGTGGGCACCACGCACACGGTCAAGGTCGTGTACGTCTCCTGCTTTTTGGCCTCCGCGTTCCAGTTGCCCTGCTTCAGCAACTCGTAGAGGTGCTGCTGGGGCAAGCGGAAATGTCCTTCGTAAAACTTGTCTTCTGTGTAGGAAAACCAGCGCAGCTCTAGGCTGTCGGGCACGGGCTGCAAAGCGTCGCCCACGGCCCAGCCGATGCCCGAGCGGCCCCAGTTGCCATCGAGGGTGTGGCCGTAGGGCACGGGGAAGCTCCCGCCCAGCGAATTGCTGAAGCGCCCTTCCAGGATAGTGGCAGGATAGCCATCGGGGGTGCAAGGGCCGGCCGAAAGCTCGAATTTGTCAGTCTGATAAGCTGGGCTGCGAGCAGCGCTGCTGCCGAGCAGCCCCTTGGCGGCGAGCACTACAGCCAGCAGCAGAATGCCTATCAGCCACGCGTAAGGTATCGGCATTGGGGAGGGCTTCACGGCTAGTCTTCGCTGAACACCTGCACGGCCGTTTTGGTGAGTGGAATTTGCTTGGCCTCGTTTTGCAAACTCATCGTGACTTTCTGGAAGGGCTTGTCAATAGTGAAAAGCAGGGTAATGGGGCGCTGGGGGCTGGCCGCGTGCAGGGTACGGAAAGCGGCCAGCGTCTCGGTTTCGTCGAAGGCGCGCACCTGCACCAGGTAGTGGCCCCCGTGCTCGGCTGTGCCGTAGAAGTAGCCCGCGCTTGGGGCAGGCTTAGGGGCGGGCGTGAGCAGATACTGGCGGTAGGGCTCCAAGCCAGTGCGGGTCAGCGGGTCGCTGGCCCGCTCAGCGTTCACGAAGTTGACGCTGTACTCGGAGAGCGGAAAAGGCACGTTGAAGGCCACCCGCCAGGGATAGGTTTTCAGATACTCGTCCCACTTCTTGGTGCTCAGCGTGCCGGCCTTTATCTCCGCCTGCACCGGGGCCGGCATTTCCTCGCGCGTTTCCTTGACCATGCTGGGGCGGTCGGCGGGACCGTAGTAGCGCTTATAGTCGGCGGCGGAGGGAGTAATCTCGTGGGCCTGGTAGCGGCCGACGAGCACCTGGTTGCCGCCCGTGAGCCAGACCACCACCACGCCCTTGGGCAGCACGCACACCGTAAACGTATGGTAAGTCACCTGCTTTTGCTTGCGGATGTCCCAAGTGCCCGCTTTCAGCAAGTCGTAAAGTTTTTCTTGGGGCAACGTGAATTCCCCCTGGTAAAACTTGTCCTCAGCATAGGAAAACCAGAGGGCTGTGAGCCGCTCGGGCACGGCCTGCATCTCGTCGCCTACCGCCCAGGCTGTGCCCGACGCGCCCCAGTTGCCACGTAGCGTATGGCCGCTGGGAACAGGGAAGCCTCCACCCTGCGAATTAATGAAGCTGGCGCTCTGGATGGTAACCCAGTAGCCATCGGCCGCGCAGGGGCCAGCACTGAGCTTAAATTTCTCGGTTTGATACCTGGCGAGGCGTGGGTCTTTCTGTGCCTGAGCCCAAGCCGGTGTCAACCCAGCGAGCAACATGAGTAAGCGCATAAGCAGAGGCAGAGGTAAGCAAGTACGCATCAACGTTCTAGTCTTCGCTGAACACCTGCACGGGCGTTTTGGTCAGTGGAATTTTCTTCGCCTCGTTTTGCAGGGTGAGCGTAGCTTTCTGGAAGGGCTTGTCAATAGTGAAAAGCAGGGTAATGGGGCGCTGGGGGCTGGCCGCGTGCAGGGTCCGGAAGGCGGCCAGCGTCTCAGCCTCGTCAAAGTCGCTGACGCGCAACTCGTAGTGGGCTCCGTGCTCGGCCGTGCCATGCAGGTAGAGCCGCCGGGGGGCGGCCTTGGGGGTGGGCGTGAGCACAAACTGGCGGTAGGGCGTCAGGGCCTGGCGGGTCAGCTCGTCGCGGGTGAGCGGGTCGGTGTAGCGCTCAGCGTTCACGCCGTAGAAAGCGTACTGGCGCAGGGCATAGGGCTGATTGAAGGCGACTTGCCAGGGGTAGGTTTGCAGGTACTCGTCCCACTTTTTGGTGCTCAGCGTGCCAGCCTTGATTTCAGCTTGTACGTTCGCCGGCATCTGCTCGCGCCGCATTTTCACGAACTCGGCCCGGTTGGCTTCGCCGTAGTAACGCTTATAGTCGGCAGGGGAGGGCTGGATTTCGTGGGCTTGGTAGCGGCCCACCAGTACCTGGTTGCCGCCCGTGAGCCAGACTACCACCACGCCCTTAGGCAACACGCATACGGTCAGCTCATCATAGGTTATTTGCTTTTGCTTACGGATGTCCCAAGTGCCAGCCTTGAGCAGGTCATAAAGCTTTTGCTGAGGCAAAGTGAACTCCCCCTGATAGAACTTGTCCTCAGCGTAGGAAAACCAAAGGGCTGTGAGCCGCTCGGGTACGGCCTGCATCTCGTCGCCCACCGCCCAAGCTGTGCCCGAGGCTCCCCACGTGCTACGCAAAACATGGCCGCTGGGTACGGGGAAGCCGGAGCCCTGCGAGTTGATGAAGCTCGCACTTTGAATCATGACAAAGTAGCCATCGGCCGCACAGGGGCCGGCCGACAGGCGAAACTTCTCGGTTTGGTACCTGGCGAGGCGGGGGCCTTTTTGCGCCTGGGCCCAAGCCGGTGTCAACCCAGCGAGCAACATGGATAAGCGCATAAGCAGAGGCAGGGGTAAGCAAGTACGCATCAACGGTCTAGTCCTCGCTGAATACTTGTACTGGGGTTTTGGTCAGTGGAATTTTCTTCGCCTCGTTTTGCAGCGTCATCGTCACCTTCTGGAAGGGCTTGTCAAGGGTGAAAAGCAGGGTAATTGGGCTTTTGGGGCTGGCCGCGTGCAGGGTCCGGAAGGCGGCCAGCGTCTCAGCCTCATCGAAGGCGCGCACCTGCACCAGGTAATGGCCCCCGTGCTCGGCCGTGCCGTAGAAGTAGCCCGCGCTTGGGGCAGGCTTAGGGGCGGGCGTGAGCAGATACTGGCGGTAGGGCTCCAGGCCGGTGCGGGTCAGCGGGTCGCTGGCCCGCTCAGCGTTGACGAAGTTGACGCTGTACTCGGAGAGCGGAAAGGGCACGTTGAAAGCCACCTGCCAGGGGTATGTTTGCAGGTACTCGTCCCACTTCTTGGTGCTCAGCGTGCCCGCCTTTATCTCCGCTTGCACGGGGGCCGGCATCTGCTCGCGGCGCATTTTTACAAATTCTGCGCGGTTAGCTTCGCCATAGTAGCGCTTATAGTCAGCAGCGGAGGGCTGGATTTCGTGGGCTTGGTAGCGGCCCACCAGCACCTGGTTGCCACCCGTGAGCCAGACTACCACCACGCCCTTGGGCAGCACGCACACGGTGAAGGTGTGGTAGGTCACCTGCTTTTGTTTACGGATATCCCAGGTGCCAGCCTTGAGCAGGTCGTAAAGCTTTTCTTGAGGCAACGTAAACTCTCCCTGGTAGAACTTGTCTTCGGCGTAGGAAAACCAAAGGGCCGTGAGCCGCTCGGGCACGGCCTGCATCTCGTCGCCCACCGCCCAGGCTGTGCCTGACGCGCCCCAATTGCCGCGCAAGACGTGGCCGCTGGGCACGGGGAAACCTGAACCCTGCGAATTAATGAAGCTAGCACTTTGAATCATAGCAAAGTAGCCATCAGCCGCACAAGGGCCAGCGCTGAGCTTAAATTTCTCGGTTTGGTATTTCTGCATGCGATGGGGGGAAGAGGAAGAACTGACGGACTGGCCACAGGCAATTGGTACCTGCCCTAAGGCAGCCAGTAGAGTCAAACGAGCGAGCAAAGCGAAGCGCATGGGCGATAGGATTAACCAGGAAATATTTTGCGTTTAGGACGCTTTTCGTCGTCGCGGCGCTCGCCCATGCCCAGTCGGTCCAAGCCGTCAGCCAGCCCCTGAGGCCCAATGCTGGCTGAGCGGCGCAAGTAGCAGTGGCGCAGCATCACAGCTTGTCCTTCCGTAAGTTTCAACGTCTTGACGTTGGCACCGGGCGGTATCTGCGTCCATTCTTTGTGCAGTACCAGCGCGTGCCGTCCTATAGCCCCGGGAGGGGGCGCTTGGCTTAGAATAGCCGCCTGCACCGGGGCCAATGGGTGAGTAGGAGGAATGGTATACTTTGCATAGTCTCCCGCCAACTCCTCTAGCTTCATACCGAGTTTTTCGGCATTCTCGGCCATGATGCGCAGGGGAATGAACTGGTAGTCTTGGTTTAGGTCTTTGCGCTTGCCCACTGCCCACTTAGTAGTGCCAATCTGCATGCCATACTCATTGTAGACAGGGTCCTCATGCACGGGCGCTTCCTCCTTTGTATACCAGCCCTGCGCGATGAGCGCATCGCGCTCCCACAGGTGTAGGCGGCGCTCCTCGTCTTCCTGCTCGCCGTAGCTGCCCCCGATGTTGGAGTGTACCCCCGGTAGGGTCAGCTCGTAGCCCTTCCCCAGCGAAGAAGTTATATCGGTCAGAGAAAAGTTTTTGCGGTACTCGTTGCCCGCCGTTAAGTGCACTACTTTCTCGGGCACGGTAGTGCCCAGGTCCAGGCCCAACTCCTTGACGTTGCTACGCTCAAGTATTACCCCATTGACGCCGAAAGAAGATACCGTGTCAAAGATGCCTACGAATCTGATTTTAATCTCCGCATCGGCCGTGCCCAGGCGCACGGCCAATGGGGACTTTTTATTAAGCTTCTGCGCAATGAAGTGCCGCGCTGCGGCCGCCCCCCGACTGAAGCCAAACACGTCGATAGTCACTTTATTCACATACGTATTTCGTAGGGGCCTCAACGTTTCTTCAATCCGTTGCGCCAGCAGCATGATGCCCCGTTTTACTTTGGCCTCAATACCAGTTGTTCGATTCCCGAGGGCGGAGCCAAACGTGGTATCCCCTTGGTCATCTATCGTGCCGATACCTTCCACGTAGATAGATATTTCCTGTTTAGAAATTTCTCGCAAGGTGTTCAGCCTTTCCAGGATGGAGACGTTGGAGTAACCGGCGGCGTAGCTGGAGTTGGTCAGGGTCTTCTTGTCTTTCTTAAGCCCGTATTTCTCAAAGCTGCCGGTGCGCCGGATACCGTCTTCCTCCTGCTTATTTTGCTGCACCATGTGGCGCTGCGCCGTGTTGTTGCGGTTGTTGCCGGTGCCATCGAAGAAGATGGCAACGGTCACCGGGACGCCCGTTTGGTTTTGCCGCCCTGGCGGCTTACCAATCAGCATCTTGTCCATGCCAGTGCGTGGCTTGGCCTTCGCCTTCAGCAAGATGCCGGAGTACGTATTGTTGTAGGGGGTACCGGCCTGCGGCTTGGCGGCGGGCTTGAGGAGCATACCGGAGTAGGTAGTGCTATAAGGATTACTCATAGGACAAGCGGGTTAGGTCCAGATAAGAAGCCCTAGGGGGCGAGGCTACGCGGGGTCGGTTGGGTGAAGCAGCAGCGGGCACAAAGTCAGGATGCTGGTGCGCACGCTTTCCTGCTGTGCGGGCAGCGGTGGCAGGGGCACCGACACTTGCAAGGTGCTCATAATGCTGACCTCGCCGCCAATGGCGCAGCGAATGGTACTCTTTTCCAGCAGCGGGTGGCAGCCGGGCGCAATCAAGCTCACGCGCTCAAAATATTTTTCCCATAGCAGCAGCATCGGGAAGCAAGGCGTATTATTCTTGACCAGGCAGGTACCGAAGGGCATAAACAGCTTGTCGAGGGTAGTAGCCACGGCCTTGCCCTGCAAGTGCACCGTTTGGTTGGTTACTACTTGTAGCATACTGGGCAGCGAGCCCTTGTCGCAACGGCAGATGGCGCCGTGGCACACATATTCTTGTCCGACTTGGCTCATGAGGCAGGCAGTTGTTCGAGACGAAAAAAGTATTCCTTGCAATAATCGGTTCCCGCCTGGCACCGCACAGAAGCATCCAGGGCCACGGGCCAGCCCGTAGCTTGGTCGAGCAGGTAGGTCGCTTCATAGTCGGCCCTCACCATAGCCGGGGTAGTAGCGGGGGCCTCGGCCCCCGCAGCGGCGCGCTCGGCGTCTATTTGCTCGGCCACGGCGAGCAGGTCGGTGCGGCTGGCATCGAGCTGGCCCCGCAGGTGCAGCGCCACCTGCCCGGCCACTGGGGCGCTGCCTACCTCCAGCCGCTCCGTAAACCACAAGTCGGCGGCGGCGAAAAAGCGGGCAAAGCACCGCGGCTGCTCGTAGCGCCAGCCACTTTCGAACCGCTGCTCGTAAGAATCGGGCAGCAGCCAGCCAAACGAGTAGTCGTAGCTTAGCGAGGTCAGCAGGTTGGCCGGGCTTTGCAGCAGCGCCCCCACCGACGCCAACAACTGCTGCGTCACGTCGTCGTCGCCCCCCGAGCGCCGTATCAGTTCCTTCTGCACGGCCTCCCAGGTTGTTAGAATGGCAGCATGGTTGCGTAGCGCCACCAACTGGCCCGTCGGCGAAACGTCCAACTCCAGGTACTGGTAGAGAGAGGCCAGCAGCAACACCGCCTTCTCAAAAGCCGATGGGTCGGGCTTGCGCAACTCGGGCGCAGCGGTCAAGTAAGTCAAGTGGCCCAGTCCCGCGCTGGTCAACTTAAAATGCAAAGTCAGCGCTTTCTCAATGGTCGTGCGCTGCACCCGCTGCCCGGCATGGCGCTCTTCCCAAAACGACGTGAGGGCATAGCGCAACCCATCGGGAGGCGTGGCTTGCAAGGCCAGCCGCACCGGCAGGGAGTAGGCCTCGGGGTGCGGATTGGGCACCGCCCGGCGGGTAGCCGGGGGCAGGGTAGTAGCGTGGGGCGCAGCCATGGGCACTACCCGGGGTTATTGAGTTTTACATCTTGGCCGCTTACTTTGACTACGCTAGAAGAGGTAATTTCCAGGTTGTCTACGGCGCTGGCTACTAGTTTCTTGCTAGATGCTTGCAGCGTCAGGTCGTCACTCACGGCAGTTAGCTGCAATTCCTTCTGCGCCCGCACGCTGATGCTTTCCTCGCGGGCGGCCACCGAGATATTTTTCTGCGCCGCAATGCTGATGTCTTCGCCAGCCCGTAGCTCGATATTCTTAGTGGCTTCCAGCGTAATAGTATCGCCCGATACCAAATTGATTGGCCCGTTGGTTCTGATTGTGATGCTGCCATCACCCTTAAAGTCAACCAAAATAGCCGTGTCCTTATTATTAGAGTTTGAAAGCAAAATAGTCTGCGCGCCCGCTATTTCGCTCATTACAAACTTGTTGCCGCCCGCCGTTTGCATCCCCTTGAGGTTATTGCTAGGCGGGCTATACAGTTTACCCTGCTTGTTTTCGGGGTGAAACACGTTGCCCACCACCACGGGCAGGTCGGCCAAGCCGTGCTCGTAGCTCACCAGCACCTGCGAGCCCACCTCGGGCGTGAACATGTGGCCCTTGCCATCGCCCGAGTACGGCGTGGTCACGCGCAGCCAGCCGCTTTCGGCGTCGGCTGGTTTGTCTACGGCCCACTGAAAGCGCACCCGCACCCGGCCCAGGCGGCGCGGGTCGGTCAGGTCGATTACCTCGGCCACCTCAGGGTGGGCAGCGGGCGGGGCATAAAACTCGTTGGCCGGCGGGCTGTCTAGCGCGCCCGACATGCCCTTGAAGCGGTTTTGGTAGTTACCGTCGCCGTCTAGCTCGTGGGCCACGGCCAGCACCCGGAACTGCCCGTAGTCGACCCCAGCCGCGTCGCGCACATCGAGCAGGCTGCCGGGCTTTATATCGAAGGCCTCGCCGTGGCCTTCCAGCGCCACCAGGCCACTGGTTTGCTTGGCGGCCAGCGTGTCCATGGCCTCTTGCAGCTTGGGCGTGTCGGTGAGCACCGAGTCGGCCAGCACCCGGTGCGGGTGGGTAAATACCTCTTTCGAGCGCTGCAAGGCAAACTTGCTATAAGCATCGCCGCTGGCCGGGGGCGTGGCCGTGGCTTGCAGCTGCTGGTGGGTGCGGTAGTTGTAGGTGCTGCCCCGCAGCTGGCCGGGCTGCAAGTTCATGGTTAGGGTAAAATTCTGCACCCCATTGCTTTGGAATGGCACCGCCGCACCCGAGGCTAGCCCTAGCTGCAAGGTAGTGCCATCGTAATAAAACCACTCGCCCTGCTGGGCCGCCAGCCGGCTCAGGAAATTAAAATTAGTTTCGTCGTACTGGGCTACGTAGGGCAGCACGGCCTGGCGGCGGGGCTTGAGCTGGCGCGCAAAGGCATTACCCGCATAGTCGCCCAGCACGGTCGTAAAAATCTGCTGCACCGTCTGCTTCACAAACGAGCGGCTCTGGCTGCCATCTTCCAGCAAAAACGTGGGGCTGGCCCCGCTGATGTGGTAGTAGTTGGTAAGGTCGGCGTTGGTCTGAATACTGGTTTCGGTGATGAGCCCTTTGAACTCGAACCGCCGGCCGGTGTCAGTGGGCAAGGCACTTACCCAACTGATGGTGATGGCTTTGCCGCTTAGCTTTTCGTGGGCCTGGGTATAGAGCACATCGGGCCGCAAGCCCAGCGCTTTGCCCAGCGCCTCGAAAGAAAAATCGAGCGCAAACGTGTGGTGCGTAAATAGCTCCTGCGTAATAGTCAGGCTCTTGAAGTCGGTGAGGGCGCTGCCCCCCTCCACTTGCACGGTAACTCGGACAGGATACGACATAGTAGAAAGCAGAACAAGAAGCGCACGCCGGCCAGGCCCAAGGCTGGCCAGGCAACAGCTGAACTAAGCTACTACCTGTACGTTAAGGAAGAGCACCTTGTTCTTAAATTGGAGCGCGCTATGCCCCCTACCAGCCCCCGCACCGCCCGCCATACGTTTGCCACCAGCGGCCCGCCCCGGCCGGGGGCGTTTGTGCCCAGTGGCGCGCCCCGCCGCGTTACCTCGCGCAGCCTTAACGATGCGGTGATTCGGCGCTCTACCCCGCCCGTGGCTCAGCCCCGCACCGCGGCCGGCCCCACGCTGCTGGTGTTTCTCACCAGCTCGGGGCAGTCGCTGGCCACGGCCTACGTGCAGTTTAGCCAAGGCGTGATGGATGGCCTGGGCGATTCGCTCAAGAGCACCTGGAGTTTGATTTCGCACGACATGTGGCAACTGTCGACCTACCGCGAAATGGGCACCACGCTCACGGCCCTGGGCCTCCTCGACCCGCTCAACGTGGCCCAAAGCCTGGCCGCCGCTCACGCCCTCGACGCCCGCCTGGGCACGCACATAGCTCAGCGCATGGCCGATATCATCAACGCCGTGAAGCAGCTCATGCGCGATGCCCCGCACTGGACCGCCCGCCAATGGGGCCGCGCGGTGGGTCGCGTCATCGGCGATTTGGTGCTGGCCAAAGGCGCGGGCGGGGCCGTCAAGCTCGCCGCCGAAGGTGCGACCACCCTCAACCGGGTGGCCGCCGTGCGCTACCTGGCCCGCACGCCCTCTTACGCCGATGCCTTCAGCGAAGTCAAAGGCTTCAATCTCGGCGTGGGACAGCGCAGCTTCAAGGTGCAGGAAGAATTACAGTGGGCCCGCAAAGGCCGCTGGATGTCCAACCAAAAGCTGGCGTCCCCGGCCGAAACCTCGCTTAAGATGGCCCTCGATTACCCCGGCTCGCTCAACCGGGCGTCGCGGCGGTGGTCGGTGCGCCGGTTTGGGGTGTATGTCGAGGGCACCGTGGCCCCGCAGCACAACCCGCTGGGCGGGGGCGGCCACCAGCTTTTCAGAATTACGGGCAAAGAAGCTGGCTATGTGGAAGTTCCTTACAAATAGCCGCCCCGCTGGCACGGAGCTGCCCAGCCCCGGCGGGCAGTACGTGGCTGTGCTCGGCCCGCCGCAAGAGGTATGGGGCAACCAATTGGCCGCGCTGGCCGTGTGGGCTACTCCAGCGCATCTGTTGTATTACCGCGCCGGCTACTCGGCTCATGCTCTTAGTCAGGGCGATGCGCCTGTTTTCCTGTATTGGAGCAGTGATGGCGAGTGGCTGACTTTCTATGAGTTTAAGCGACAGGAGGCGTATCAAGTGGTGTTTTTGCACCTGCCGGCTGGTTTGGCCTACCGGGTGCCCGCTACCGATGAGTTACTAAGCGGCTTGCCTGCACTCAGCCAGAGTGCCGCTAAAATTCAAGCTTTTCTAGCTGCTGCTCAGCCTCGCCAAGAATCGTTAGTAGCTGACGCTGACTTACCTGCCGAGCTGCATCGGCGCTGAAACCGCTTGTCATTGCGAGGAGGCACGACGAAGCAATCGCATCAGAACGGGCCGTTCGGGTTCCGCTCGGGTGCGATTGCTTCGCTGCGCTCGCAATGACAAACGTTAAAGCAAACTCTTAGCGTGTTTGCACCCAAGTATTATCCTTTGCCACTGCGCCTAGCGTGAGGCGGGCCGCCGAAATGTGCAGCGTGCACCGATAAGCGCCTTCCGGGGCTGCGCCCGATTGAAAACTCTCTTCGTACGACACGCAAAAGCCGTCCTCAAAGGCCAACTCTTCGCGGACTACGGGGCGGTCGGTTTCATTGAAAGCGACGGAGCCGCTCAGCTTTTTGTGGGGGTCGTTGGCCCAGGCCAATAGTTGGTCGCTGTCGGGCACATCGAGGTGCAGCACCAGCAGACCGGTGCGCACTTTGGCCATCACGCGGCCGCGCTCGCTGGTGGCCTGGCTAAACTCGTAGCTGCACTGCACCAAGGGAAACTCCTGGCCAGCCAGCAGCAGCGTACCGCGAAAGGAAGACATTTTGTTACTGGTTAATGGTAAGTTGTTACTGGTTAATTTTTTTAATTTATATATTATTAGGTAATAATATTAAACAATTAACAACTAACCATTAATAATTTAAAGAGGCCACTGGTTATCGAGCGTCACTTCGCCGCTTTGCAGTTGGTTGGCTGAAAGCGTGAGGGTCATGGTCATGCCCTGCTCGGAGGCGCTGCCATCGAAAAGCTTGCGTAGACCTACACAGTAGGCATCGGTGAAGGCGATGGTTTTGCGCCGCACCAGGGCATTATCGGCGGAGAATACGACCAGTTCGCCGCTGAGCTGCTTGGTATCGTCGAGGGCCCAGTGGTGCAGCGTTTCATCGGGCTCCGAGTCTAGTTCTACTTGCAGCTGGCCACCTTGCACCCGGGCATCGGGGCGGCCCACCACATCGGTTTGCTGCCGCAGCCCCCAGGCGAAGCGGCGCACTACGTAGCTTTTGCCATTAACCAGAAGAGCAGCGCTGAAAGCCATAGCACGGAGGGGAATAGGTAAGAAACTTCGCTACGCGAAGCTACCTCAAAGTACGCAATGACCCGGCAAAAGGATGAAGTTACCCGCCCCCAAACAACGAATCGCCCAGGCCGGCGTAAGTTTCGGGGGCCAAAACCCTGGCTACTTTGCCTATCCCCGCGCATGTCTGATACCTACTACCGCCTGCCTCTCGACCTGGCGGCCATTGTGGAGCGCCAGCCGCTGCCCCGCTGCTCGCGGCAGGAGTCCATTGCCCAGCACCTGTATTTGATGCTGACTACTTATTTTGGCGAGTCGCGCTACGAGCCGGAGTTTGGCTGCCAGGTGTGGGAGCAAGACTTTGAAGCCATGACCACCATGCGCTGGAAAGACAGCGTGCAGCAGTCTATTGAGCAGACTATTCGCTCCTTCGAGCCACGCCTGGTGCAGGCAAGGGTGCAAATTGCCATTCTAGATTTCGAGCTGAAAAACGTGCAGCAGCGCATCCGCAAGCGCCTGGATGTGCGGGTGAATGCCACCCTGCACCATACTAATGAGCCGTTTGCTTTTCAGGCCAGCTTGTTCGTAGCCCCACTGTCGGTCGATTGATGCGAGATAGTAAGGTAGTAAGCAACGGTCGTCATGCTGAGCGTAGCGGAGTCGAAGCATCTTGGCCGCTTCGTTGCTAGCGCATAGAGTTAGTACCCCAGCCAAGATGCTTCGACTCCGCTACGCTGCGCTCAGCATGACAAACGTTGCGCACCACCTCACCACTCACCACCTCACCACCTCACCACTCACCATCTCACCTCGTGCTGCCTCCCCTACCCTTTTCTTCGCCTACTGCGGCCCCCGATTTCAGCAAAGCCAGCGTAAAAAACCGCCTCACGCGCCAGGCGGCCGAGTTTTGGGGCTACGCCGAAAACGACCTCGATGGCTTCGACCCACTGGTGCACCTGCTGCTCGAAGCCTGCGCCGTAGAGTTTGAGAAAATGGGCCAGGAGCTGCAACACACCCAGCATCGGCTGCTAGAGCGCTTGGCCACGCTACTCAACCCCGATGTGGTAGACATTGCGCAGCCGGCCTACGCGGTGGCCCAGGCCCGCGCCCGCGAAACCCTCGTGATGCTGCCCACCAGCGCGCAGTTTGGGTTTCAGCCGGCCACGGCGGGCCGGCAAACGGCCGGGCCGGAAATCTATTTTTCGCCGCTGCAAGACACTCGCCTGGTGGGCGGCGCAGTGCGCTGCCTGGCCACCGATGACACCGTGTGGCAGCTAGAACCCAACGGCCAGAAACGCGTGCTAGCCCACCTGGCAGCGGCCCCACCGGCTACCCACCGCCGCCTCTGGTTGGGCCTCGACCTGCCGGCTGGCATCGCCTTCGAAGACCTTACTTTTTACCTGGAATGGTTTAACGAGCCGCACCGGGCCGCCTACGCCGCCTTTTTGCCGGGCGAGCAGTGGCGGCTGGGCAACACCGCGCTCACCGTGAAGCCCGGCCTGCCCGACCCGGCCGCCGCCGCTGGCCCCGCCTATCTGGGCGAAGAATACGATGCCCTGCGCCGCGTGGAGCAGCAGGTGCGCGAGCTGTACAGCCGCTCGTTTGTGCAGCTGGGCGGCCCGGCCGGGGCGCTGGCGGCCTACCTGCCGCGCCCCTACCCGGCCGAGCTAGCGGCAGCCCTCGACCCAGCTACCGATTTAGCGGCCCTCACCCAGCCCCTGACTTGGCTGGAAATACGTTTTTCGCCGGCCTTGCCGCCCGCCGCCTTCGAGCAATTGACGTGCGCGCTCAATTGCTTTCCGGTTCTCAACCGGCGCTTGCACAAGGTGTTGTTTCGCTTGCAGCCCGCGCTCAATCTGTTTCCGCTCGTGAGCGAAGAGCCCTTCTTAGCGGTGCGTGAGGTATACAGCCTCAGTAACGTGGTATACCGGCCCACCACCCTGAGCAGCCTCACCGAAGGGGCCACCGACACCTACACCCTGCGCACCCACGGCGCGGGCCGCTTCGATATGCGCACCGGCCGCGAAGCCCTGCGCGAGCTGGTAGAATTGCTGCGCGATGAAAGCCGGGCCTTCACCGCCGCCGGTACCGATTTTATCGGCTCCATCCTGCGCGAGCTCAACCAAAACCTGGTGCGCCTCGAAGAGCGCCTCGACCGCCGCCCCGTGGCCGAGCAAGCGGTGCCCTACCTGCTGGTGCGCCCCAAAGACATCAACGACAGCGTGTACCTGGAATATTGGTCGAGCAATGGCGCGGCCGCCAACCGCCTGCCCGCCGGCAGCCGCCTGCGCGTGCACGACGGCCATTACCTCGACGAAGTGCGCCTGCTCACGACCACCGCCGGCGGCCGCGAGCGCCCTACCGCCGAGGAGCGCACTCACGCCCTGCGCCGCAACCTGCTGGCCCGCAACCGCCTCGTAACCTTGGCCGACATCACGGCCGCGTGCTGGGCCGAACTGGGCGCGCACCTGGCCGACGTGCATGTCGAAAAAGGCTTTCAGAATGGCAGCACGCCCACGGCGGGCTTCGTGCGCTGCATCCGGGTGCGCTTGACACCGGTGGCCACCAGCCGCCTCAGCGCGCCCGAGTGGCAGCACGCCGCCGAGGCGTTGCAAGCCTATTTGGCCGGGCAGTCGGCGCTCAATTTGCCGTATGAGGTGGTGGTGCAGGCGGTGGGCAGTTAATGGGTACGCGCGAAATCAGCTATGTCTTTGGGATAATAGACCATGTCCCGAAAGCTTTGGTCATCAATGCCAAAAGCTACAGCTATCCCAGCAGCCTCCCAACACCAGTATCCGTCAAAGCCACCTCCCTCTGGCCCTAAGTGGGCATTGTGCCAGTCGACATTGCGCATTTTGCCATACCACTGCTGCAAAAAGCGTTGCAGCAGGGCTTGTTGTTGAGCGGGGTCAGCTTCGGTGGCGGCCAGCAAAGGCTGGTACACATTGGGATACAGCAGCTTTTTAGCTTCTTTACGCACGGTGCCGGGCAAGATTTTCGCTACTAGCCGCTCAAACAGCACATCCTGCCCGGCATCGCCGATGCACGCCAGCAGGCGCAGCGTGGCGGCTTCGCCGAGGCCCAGCAGGTAGGCCCACGTCAGCATCCAAAGGGCTTGCTCATAGCCGCTGATATCGTCTTTAAAATCAGCATTGTATATGTTAGCAACATCTGCTTGCCGCTGCATTTCCCAAGTGGCGATGAGGGCGTGCAAGTTTTGCTGCAACTCGGCTACGGCATAGCCCCGCGAATAGCTGGAAATGAAAAGCGACAGTCGGTATTGGCAGAGCGCATAGTACACCCCTGCCAAGTCGGTAAACTGGCCGGGGTCGAGGCGCACCGCCTCTTCATACTCCGTAATGGCTCGTGCTACAAAAGCAATGTGCTCGTCGAAATAAAGCTCCGACAGCAAGGGTTCGCGCTTGGTCATAAGCTATACTAGTTGCCGACCGCCCCACTTAGCCAAGCTAACTAATTACTGATGAATCACTCATCAAGCATTTGCTAAAGTATAGGGCTTCAACAGCTTGCAGAAGTCATCGAAGGAATCAGCTAAAAAATAAGTATTACCTTCTTCTGGCGACGATTGAGGAAAGAAATGTGCGTGGTCCCAGTAATAAACTCCTTGGTTCTCGCCAGCTGTAATGTATAGAATAATTCCTCCACCCTGGTCGGCCCCAATAATCAGTGCTTTTTCTTGTAACTCATCCCCGTGCTCCGCTAGCCAAGTAGCTAGCGTCAAGTCTTCTTCTTCATTGGTAATGCCGTAGAAGACATCCATCAGCACATCTTGCTTTAAGTCATTTACATAGAAAGCTTGGTTGCTGACGCTGCCACCATTAGTATCCAGTAAGAAGGCTCGGTAGTCGGCCGGAAGTGAAAACCCAAGCTGTTGTTCAAACTGGCGAACAGTAGTTTCGTCAGTTTTACCCCAAGGAGTGAAATTTGTCATGGCTTACGTTTTTTGATAACTGGCTTAGCGCTAGTAAGCCCTAGTGTCGGGCTGGAGGGAGCCTTTCTTTTCTTGAGAATAGAGCGTGCCCCAAAGTGCGTAAATCGGTCGTGAATTTTTCGTGGCACCTCCTGCATTGTCTGCAAATTATTTTATGATGCCAAGTGCTCGTGGCTTTTTTGGGCCCTAATGGGGCTGTTGCGTTTGCCTTCACAAAGTCGGAAGAGCAATCGCCCTGCATATCCTCTATGTCGACTTGCTGCCGAGCATAGGCATCAAAATTAGGCTCATCGGGCTCGTAGGTTACGCTGTTTCCTTGCCAATCAGTGTATTGCCAATAGCCGTTTGGTAATACATCAATACGGCCTCCCTTGCTTTGCCACTTTGGCGGTAACGGAGCATGTTTTGGCTTGGGCGTTAGCCGGCTAAGACTTGGGACATGAATGCTAAATACGGCGCTTAGCAAAGCCAGGGCTCCGGATTCTTCTTGTGCTGTAAGAGTTTGTGTCTTGCGCAAGCGCCTTAAAGCTGCTAATCGGGCTTTCTGCTGTTTAGTCGGCAGGTGCGCAGTAGGATTGTTTGAAGTGCTTGGCGCTACGGAGTTGTTTTCTGTGGAGCTAGCCAACATAACTGGCTCTCTATGCTCCCGCGCCGCCGGGGCCACAAACGCCCCCACCGGCCCGCCGGGCGCCAGCGTAAGTCCTTCGGTAGTGATAGTAAGCTGGCACACGTAAGCCCCCGCGTTGCCATTCCCAACCTCAAATACTTCCTCGTAGCCCACGCACTGCCCGGCGGCAAAGCTCACCGTTTCGCGGGCCGTGCGCTGGTTGGTTTCGAAGAACGTGATATGGCCTGCCTACGGCTTGTATGCGGCCTGCGCCAAGGCCGGCAGCTGGTCAGTATCAGGCACATCGAGGGTAAGATGCAGCAGCCCGTGGCGCACTTTAGCCTGCACCCGACCGCGGCCGTCGGTGGCTTGGCTGAAGCCAAACTCGCACTGGCGCACAGGGTATGTGCTGCCCGCCAGGGTCAGCTCTGCATAAAAGGACGACATAAGGCGACCACTAGGTTACCGATGCCCCAGCCTCCGACGTGGCGGGCACGGCAGCCGCCGCATCAGGGCCAGCGGTTTCGTGCGTGGTGGTCCATATCAGCTCGCTTTCGCCCTCGGGCTTGCTGAGCGCCAGCACTGTGCCGGGCCGGGCCTCGCCCGCAATGATAAGCCGCGAAATGGGCCGTCGCAGCTGCGCCCGAATAACGCCCGTGATGGGCCGCGCCCCGTACTTGGGCGTGAAGCCCGATAGCGCCAAGTGCTGCCGCGCCTCGGGGCTGAGCGTGAGCGTGATGCCTTGCCGCCGCAGCTGCTCCAGCAACGGCCGCAGGTGAATGTCGAAGATGCGGCCCACGTTTTCTTCGGAGATGGGCGCAAAGGGCACAATCTCGGTGAGGCGCGCCAGAAACTCGGGCCGGAAATGGCGGCTCATGGTTTCGAGCAAGTCGGTCGAAGACGGCGTTTCGCCGGCCGCGAAGGTCTTGCTCACCTGCTCGGCCCCGATGTTGGAGGTGAACAGGATGACTGCATTGCTGAAATCGCCCTCGCGGCCCAGCCGGTCGTGCAGTTTGCCCTCATCCAGAATTTGCAGAAAGATGTCGAATACCGACGGGTGCGCCTTCTCAATCTCATCAAACAGCACCACCGAGTACGGCTTTTCCCGAATTTTATTGACCAGCAAGCCGCCCTCCTCGTAGCCCACGTAGCCGGGAGGCGCGCCGTAGAGCAGGGCCGCCGAGTGCTCTTCCTTAAACTCCGACATATCGAAGCGAATCAAAAAAGATTCGTCGTTAAACAGAAAGTCTGCTAAGGCTTTAGCCAGCTCCGTTTTACCCGTGCCAGTCGGCCCGAGCAGGAAAAACGAGCCGATGGGCTGCCCCGCCTTGGTCAGCCCCGAGCGCGACTCCAAAATGGCGGCGCACAAGGCGCGCACGGCCCCATCCTGGCCCACCACGCGCTGCTGCAAAACTTGGTCCATGCGCAGCAGTTTTTCGCGCTCGTTGCTTTGCAACTTGCCCAGCGGGATGCCCGTTTTGCCCGACACGATGGCGGCAATATCCTGTTTTTCTACGCTTTCCTTCTTAGTATCGGCCAGCGCCAGCACGGCGGCTAGAATCTCGCGCAGGTAGGTTTCGAGTTCGGCGCTGGTTTCGAGCTTGTCGGGCTGCTGGTCGTTTTCGAGCTGATTCAGCCAGAGCTGACTTACCTGGTTTTGCACCTGATATAAAAACCAGCGCAGCTCGCGCAGGTAGTCGGCTTCACCTAGTTCTTCCTGGCGAGCGGTGAGGGCATCGAAGTCCGTTTGCAGCTGCGTGAGGCCGGCCACGGCCTGCTCGTCGAGCATCCGAATGGCGGCCATGGTACGGTCTACCAGGTCGATGGCCGAGTCGGGCAATTGCCGGTCTTTGAGGTAGCGTTTGGCCAGGCGCACGGCCTCGCCCACGGTGCCTTCGCCCAGTGCCAGCCCGTGGTGCGCGGCGTAGATGGGCAATACCCGTTCGAGCATGCGCTCGGCCACTACTACGGAGGGCTCTTCCACCCGCACTATGTCGAAGCGGCGGTTAAAGGCCTCATCCTTTTCGATATACTGACGGTACTCATCGTTGGTGGTCGCCCCGATTACCGTCAGCTCGCCGCGCGCCAGTTCGGGCTTGAGCAGCTGCGCAATGCCGCTGCCCGCGCTGCCTTTGGGGTCGAGTAGCACGTGTAGCTCATCGATAAATAGGATAGCGCGGGTGTATTGCTTGAGTTCGGTCAGCACTTTTTTGATGCGGTCTTCCACCTCACCCTTATAAGAAGCGCCCGCTACCAGCGTGCCCAAATCCAGCTCAAACAGCGTGACCTCGCGCAAATGCACCGGCACCAGCCCCGCCGCAATCTGCTGCGCGAAGCCCTCTACCAGCGCCGACTTGCCCACGCCGGGCTCGCCGATGAGCAGCACGTTGGGCTTGGTGCGCCGCCCCAAAATTTCGGCCACCAGCCTGATTTCGCGGTCGCGCCCCACAATTGGGTCGAGCTTGCCGGCGCGGGCCTGGGCCGTTTTGTCGGTGCAGTAGGTGGCCAGTGCGCCGCCTTTGCCGGCCGGGGCCGGGCCGTTGGCAGGGCTGCTGGGGGCAGCTTCGCCGGTAGATGGGGTGGCGGTAGGCAGTTCGGCTTGAGCCGCGTCGAGTATTTCTTTCTGGCTGAGGGGTAGCGATTTTAGCTGCTCAGATGAAAAAGCTAGGCCCGGCCGCAGCAAAGCCGCGAGGGCGCAAAGTGCATCGGGCTGCGGGCGGGCCAGCTGCAAGGCTACTAGCTCGGCCATTTCGAGGGCGCGCTGCACGGTGGCATCGGGCGCTGGGGCTTCGACGGGGCGGGCGGCTTTGGGCTCGTCTTCGAGGCGCACTTCGGCCCACTCGCGCAGGTAGTGAATGTCTTTGTCGAGCACCGCCACCAGCCATGACGCCAGGCCTATCTCATTGTGCAGCAAGGCTGTGAGCAAATGAGGCGCGCCATACTGGGCCTGGCGGTACTCGTGGGCTACGGCCTGGGCAATGTGCAGGCTGCGCTGAAGGGTGTCGGAATAAGCCACTGCGGGGCGCGGGATTAAGTAAAAACGGGTAATAATACGTGCGGGCTACGTTCGAAGCGACTGCCAGGGTTTTGTTTTCGGTTTCAGCGGCTTAGAGCAGTTTCGGTAACAGTGCATAGTTTTTGAGCGTACGCTTCGTCATGCAAGCCTATTCAGTTGACTTACGCGAACGGGTCGCGGCGGCTTACGCCACCAGTCAGTTCACGATTCCCCAGGTGG
>JBPBQK010000029.1:0-72027 GCA_050954845.1 Janthinobacterium lividum | reverse complement strand
GGGATGTACACGAAATTCGTAAACTCCTCATCGACCACGAACAGGCAGCAAAACTCGTCAGGGTTTTTCCAGGTGCCGATGAAATCTTCGGCTTTCTCGGGGTCCACGATGCCTTGCTGGGCCAGGATTTCGAGGTAGCTGGCGAAGACGTGCCACTGCAAATCCAGCTCGTCGCCGTTGATGAGCAGGCTGCCGAGCTGCACCATTTGGCGGGCAAAGACAAACACCGGATACTGCGAAATCTCGCGCTTGCGGATTTGGTAAGAGGCTTCCTTTATGGTGTCGGAGGCGGTGGCAAAATCCTTGGTAATCGTGCCTAGGTATTTGCCGTTTAGCTCGGGGTCGTTGAAGTAGTCCATTTAGGGTTTGGGGTACCGTTGGGCGACTTTTTCTAGCAAAGCCACAATTTCCGGGTCTTTGGCATTCTCCGCCCGTAGCTTTTGAAAAAAGGCGCTGATTTCTCGTTCTTCTTCTTCCGTGTAGGGCCGCGAGACAATGGGCGTGAGGTCAATATCACGCGGCTCGATGCCCAACCTGCGTTGGGGCCGAGCAGTGGTTTTAGTAGCCATAGCGCTAAGACGAAAAGAAATCGGGATAATACTTTTTAACGAGAAAGGCCGCCGCCGGGGTTCCGAGATACATTCCTAAGCCACCTAGCTCTTGGGCACCCAATATCTTTTTGTAATGAGCTTTAAGAGCGGTTTTACTATCAAAGCTCACAAATCCTGCGTGGCCCAATTGAAATGACCAGCGGCAGGCATAAGCCACCAGATTACCCAACACTCCAAGATACACCTTGTTGCTGCCCTTATTAAAATTAGCGCTTTCTACTAAGTGCATAAATATGTGGTCGGGCTTGGCTTCCAGGCTGATAATGCCTTGAAGGATAGTTGGATTGTCAACCGTAGTGAGCTGATATACCTGCCGGCCGGGCATAGCTGCCTCCCGGCCCCACTCAAACGCCCAGCCTTTCAGCTTGCGGGCCGCCGCTACTGGCAGCGGGCGTACCTCCGTCGGAAACGACTCGCCCGTCAGCGCGTTCTCAATCGAGCGCGTGAGCTTGTCGATGCGTTCGGCAAAGGTGGGGGTAGCAGGCGGCTTTTTCATCAGCAGCTAGGGCTTCAATGTGTCGGAGGCGGTGGCAAAATTCTTGGTAATCGTGCCTAGGTATTTGCCGTTTAGCTCGGGGTCGTTGAAGTAGTCCATTCTAAGGTGAAAAGTTTACCAGCCTATTATGATAACAGTTTGGCCTTCTACAAACTGATTTACAAAAAAGGTGTGAAAATCAGTTCTATGCTCCGCATCAATATAATCCGATAGATAGGCAATTTGGCTTTGTTTAGTTAAGCATACATCATTGGTGAAATCAGTGTAAAAAGCTGGTATTACACCTTTTCGCTGATATGCCAGCTCGGTATAGAAATACACTTCGGAATCGTACTCCTCATCAGGGTAAATAAAGTGCTTTCTGCGGATGTAGTTCTGAAAGAGAAGGAATAATTCAGGCTGTTCTTCCACAAAGAGGTGACATAATTCGTCCACTTCATGGTCTATAATTCTGACTAGGTCAATATCAAGTCCCATGCTGGTATTGCTTTAAGGAATCTATCGCAACTCCAGCAGTACCACATTCTCTACGTGGTGCGTGTGCGGAAACATATCCACCGGCTGCACCCGCGTCACTTTATACACCTCGTCCAGCAGCTCCAAGTCCCGCGCCTGGGTAGCGGGGTTGCAGCTGATGTAGACGACGCGGGGCGTGCGTAGGGCCACGAGGCGCTGCACCACGTCTTCGTGCATGCCGGCGCGGGGCGGGTCGGTGATGATGACGTCGGGGTGGCCGTGGTGGCTGGTGAAGGCCTCGGTGAGCAGGTCCTTCATATCGCCGGCGAAAAACTCGGTGTTGGTCACGCCGTTGATGTCGGAGTTGACGCGGGCATCGAGCACGGCCTGCTCTACGTACTCCACGCCGATTACGCGCTTGGCCTGGCGAGCCACGAAATTGGCGATGGTGCCCGCGCCGGTGTAGAGGTCGTACACGAGGTCGGTGGGCTTGATTTCGGCAAAATCGCGGGCCACTTTGTAGAGGTTGAAAGCGCCGGCCGAGTTGGTTTGGTAAAACGACTTGGGGCCGATGCGGAAGCGCAGACCTTCCATGTCTTCCTCGATGTAGGGCTTGCCCTGGTAGCACACCACGTCGAGGTCGTGGAAGGTTTCGTTGCCCTTGTTGTTGAGCACGTAGTTGAGCGACGTGATGGCGGGGAACTTGGCGTACACCGCGTCGAGCAGGGGCAGCAGGGCCTCATCGTCGTGGTAGCACTGCAAGATGACCATCGTTTCGCCGGTGCTTTCGGCGGTGCGGATAATGAGGTTGCGCAGCAAGCCGGTCTGGCGCACCATGTCGCCGAAGGGCAGGCGGTGCTCGCGGGCATAGTCGCGGACGAAGAGGCGGATTTCGTTGCTCGGCTCGGCCTGGAGGTGGCAGTGCTCCACGTCCAGAATCTTATCGAAGCGGCCGGGCGTGTGGAAGCCCAGCACGCGGCGGTCGTAGTGGGCGTTTTCGTCGCGTATCTGCTCCTCCGTCAGCCAGCCGTTGCCGCTGAAGGTGTATTCGAGCTTGTTGCGGTAGTACTTGCGCTCGGGCGAGGGCATTATTTGCTTGATTTCGGGCAGCACCACCTTGCCAATGCGGCTGAGCTGGTCCTCCACTTGGTGCTGCTTGTAGTGCAGCTGCGCATCGTAGCTGATGTGCTGCCACTTGCAGCCGCCGCAGGTGCCAAAGTGTTGGCAAAACGGCGTAGCCCGCAGCTCCGAATACTTGTGGAACTTGGTCGGCATCGCCTCCATAAACCGCTTGTGGGCCTTGCTGATGCGCAAGTCTACCACGTCGCCGGGGGCCACTTGATTGACAAAAACGACGAGATTATTGATGCGAACCAGGCATTTGCCCTCAGCCACCATGTCCTGGATTTCGACGTTGAGGAGGGCTTCGGGCGGAATGGAATTGGCTAGTTTGGTGGCTTTGCTGGGCATAACTTTTTGCGGTGAGGGGCGCAAAGTTACGGCGGCTGCCCTAGCGTGTTAACCTCACCCCCCAGCCCCCTCTCCTTGGGGAGAGGGGGAGCCGACCGCAAACTGACGTTTGTTGTCGTTAAAAAGTCGTCAGGCTCCCCCTCTCCCTAAGGAGAGGGGGCTGGGGGGTGAGGTTAACGCGCTAGGACAGTACTACTTCAGCGGCTGCGCCGCCACGCCAGTCGTTGTCAGCTTCACCGGCTCAATCTGGCCTTTCGCATCGAAGTGCATTTCCTCGATGCACACCACGCGGTGGTTGCCGTCGGGGTCGCCGAGCGGGTGGCGGTGGTACACGATGTACCACTTGTCAGTGCCGGGCACGTTGATGACCGAGTGGTGGCCCGCGCCGGTGCCTACTTTGGGGTCTTGCGCCAGGATTTTACCCACGCGCTGGAAGGGGCCGAAGGGCGAGTCGCCCACAGCGTAGGCCACCGAATAGTCGGGGCCGGTCCAGCCGCCCTCGCTCCACATGAAGTAATACTTGCCTTGGCGGCGGAACATCAGCGGGCCTTCGACATACTTGTCGGGCGTGATGGACTTGAACACTTTGCCATCGGCCATCGGCAGAAAGCCCGTAAAATCGTCTTTGAGGCGGGCAATATTGCAGTGCTGCCAGCCGCCGTAAATAAGGTAATATTTCCCATCAACGTCCTTAAACACAAACTGGTCGATGGGCTGCGCACCATTCTCAATAGTGCCTACCAGCGGCTTGCCGAGGTAGTCTTTGAACGGCCCAGCCGGGCTGTCGGCCACCGCCACGCCGATGCCGCCAGCGGGCTCGTTGGGCTTTTCGGGGTGGTAGTCGTTGGCCCCGAAAAAGAGGTAGTACTTGCCGCCCCTGGCCACGATGGCGGGGGCCCACATAGCGCGGTGCGCCCACTTCACGCGGGTGGTGTCGATGATGCGCGGGTGCTTGGTCCAGGTGAGGAGGTCGGGCGAGGAGAAGGCATCGAGGTACACCTGCTCGTTGAAGGGAACCGAGTAGGTGGGGTAAATCCAGTACTGCTTGTTGAAAATGGCCGCCTCGGGGTCGGCGTACCAGCCGGGGAAAATGGGGTTGCCGCTGGTGCGGGGCTTAGGGACTTGGGCCTGGGCGGTGAGGGTAGCGGCCAGTAAGGCAGTGGCTAGCAGCGAAAATTTCATGTAAGGGTGGGCCAAGGTTGCGCGAGATTTGATAGTAAAGAAACGCGCTTCCCGGCAATGCTGCCCTGTGCCTGCTTGGTGCGACGGTATCACTAATTTGAGTAAGAATCCATTATATCATATGCTACGTGGCCTTCCTGCCGCCAGAATTGCGCGGCATTGACGCTGCCGGAAAAAGAATTACTGTAAAGGACGACCGACTTGCGAGGGTCGTCGTTTTTCTGACGAATGAGCCGAAGGCGCAATTGAGTTTTCAAGCTGCCTGTGTAGGCGGGCACCGACAATTGCCAGCCCTGGCCCGGAGCCAGATACACCTGATGGTAGCTGTTGCCGCACCAGCTGCTGGGCGTGTATTCGATGTCGCGCCACTGGCCGTGGGCATCCTGCGCCTGCACCGCCAAGTAGAGGCTACTGTCTTGCGCATCAAATACCACGGTATCGGCAGTCGTATTGGCGATTGACACGCGGTAACCGTCGATGCGCGGCTCAAAGCCACCCGGCACCATACCGGCTGCTACTTGCAGGGTGAGCTTATTGGGTGGCCGGGACGGTGCAAGTGTTCGTTTGGGCGCATTAGCCGACCTGGCCCACCCGCCAAAGCCTGCGTAGCGGGGCAGCTGAACCGCCGAAGCTACTTGGTAGAAGCTGCGGCGCATATAGTCTACGTTGAGCGGCGCATTGGTGGCCGGGGCGGCTCGCCACACGTAGTGCCCATCGGGTGCGAGGTAGCCCAGGCGGTTGTCTTCTACCACGGCCAGCAAGCCATGCTCATAGCCTACGGCATTTATTTCAGAGAAGCGAGGCGGCACCAGCAAGCCAGTATGCCAGTTCCAAAACCCTAGGCGCTGCGCACTATCGGCCGCCTAAAAAGGCATGATGTTGCCTTGGCGCTGCGGATATTCAGTATACGGAATAGCAATGGCTACCCGGCGTACTATGCGGCCCAAGCTGTCTAAGGCCGCATATACACTATCGGTCAGGGCTACGGGCTCCACGCCTCCGGTAAAAAAGGGAGCCTCATCGGCGCTTTCTGGTCGCAAGAGCTCTTCGATAGGTGCTTTGATTAAGCGCTCGCCCTGCTTATTTATCAAATACCACTTATCATCTTCCTGCACCCAAGCCCGGCCGTGGTAGAAGGCACTTAAGTGATTGAAGCCAGGGTTGCGAAACAGTGGCCGGCCGGTGCGGTCGATAGCAGTAGGGTAAGCTTCATCATTCGGATACGTGCCACGAGTTGTAACCCGAACCGTTACGGTGCCATCCGAAAACCTGCTACGTTCATCTTGGTCAAAGCGCTGCCCTGGGGGCAGGTGCGCCAGTATTCGCCCGGTGGTATCAATAATACACTGCTGTTCGGGCCTGCCATCGTCGCTGGACTGGTAAAGAGCCGCCGCAAGGCCTTCTCGAAAAGTTGAAATCCAGCGAAAGCGATAGTAGGGAATAACAAATTGCCCTCGGCTATTTAACACGCCAATAGGCCGAAACGCGAGCAGCCCTTTGGCGTTTCGGGGCTGCTCGGTGCTCTCTACTATCAGGCGGTTATTGCTAGGGGCTTCTATTCGGTTGAAAAAAAACGGGCTAAGCAGGTGGCCGCGCGTATCGAGCAGCTGGCGTTTATAAGAAGACAGCGTAGCGACCCACACGCCACCTCGGTCGAGGCCGGGCTGCCATTGCAGGCTTTTGTAGGTGGCGGGTAGCGACACTAAGTGGCCATTGTGGTCGATAAGCTGGGGAGCATTACCCCGATATGCCACGGCCAGGCCTTGCCGAAAAGGCGAGGCAAAATCATACGTTGGGGGTATTACAAACTGGCCCGTCGCGTCGATATAGCCATAGCTTTCGCCCTCCCGCACCGGAGCCAACCCCTCGGAAAAACCTTGTACCTGGGTAAAGCGCGGCTTAATAGCTATGGCCCCCGCCGAGTCGATAAAGCCCCAGCGGCCGTGCTCCACAAAAGGAAACAGCGCTTCTGAGCGGGGAGTAGCAGGCTGAGCGGCGGCCGGACAGCCAAGCCCACTCAGCAAAACGAGCAACAGGTAGCAGTAGCGCATAGCAAAAGCTTTTACCTAAGATGCCGCCTACACCCAAACTGCACAAGCTACCCGCGCCAGTACTCTTAAAACTGAAAGTAAATAAACGGCTGAATCTCCGCCGATTTCACCTGAATAACCAGCCAGATGATTACCGTCACCAGCACGGCCTGCGTCACCACCGAGCGGCGGCCCATCACACCTTCAAGCTGGAAGGTAAAGCCATCGGGAATAAAATGCAGCAGGTAGCCCAGCACCACCAGTGCAAACACGGGGCGGAACGACGCCACCACGGTCAGCAGCAAATCGGGCCGCAGGGCGTGGGTGATTTGGTGAATGACTTGCGTAGCCACTTCGAAGGTGCCGGCCCGGAAAAATATCCAGCAGAAGCACACGAAGTTGAAGGTGATAAACCAGCCTAGCAGCTTGACCAGCCAATTATCGCCGGGCTTAAAAATCTTCTGGAATAGCTTGTCGATGGCTAGCGCCGCGCCGTGCATGGCGCCCCAGAGCACAAAGGTGAGCGACGCGCCGTGCCACAGCCCGCCGAGCAGCATGGTCAGAAACAGGTTGAGGTACTGGCGAAAAACGCCCTTACGGTTGCCGCCCAGCGGGATATACAGGTAATCGCGCAGCCAGCTCGATAGCGAAATGTGCCAGCGCCGCCAAAACTCGGTGATACTCGTGCTTTGGTAGGGCGACAGAAAATTGGGCGGCAGGCGGTAGCCCAGCAGCAGCGCAATGCCGATGGCAATGTCGGAGTAGCCCGAAAAGTCGCAGTAAATCTGCATGGCGTAGCCATACACGCCGAGCAGGTTTTCGATGCCGCTGTAGAGACCGGGGTTGTCGAAAATGCGGTCTACATAGTTGAGGCTGATGTAGTCGGAGATGATAGCTTTCTTGAACAAACCCGCCGCAATGAGCACCACCGCCCGGCCCATATCCTCCCGCGAGAGGAAGGGCTTTTTAGGGATTTGGGGGATAAAATCAGAAGCCCGCACGATGGGGCCGGCCACCAGTTGGGGGAAGAAAGACACGAAAAACGCGAAGTCCCAGATGTTACGCAGCGGCTTAATCTGGTTGCGGTACACGTCGAGGGTGTAGCTCAGCGTCTGGAAGGTGTAGAAGGAAATGCCGACGGGCAGCAGCACGTGCAGCACCGGCACCGACTGGCCGGTGAGTGCCTGGTAGCCGCTGAGGAAGAAGTTGGTATACTTGAAGTAGAACAGCATCCCCAGGTTCACAATCAAGCTCAGTGTGAGCAGTAGCTTGCGGCGGCCGGGGCTGGGCGAGTCGGCTATCCAGCGGGCGAAGTTGTACTCGACGATGGTCGAAAACACCAGCAGCAGAAAGTACAGCCCGCTCGACTTATAGTAGAAAAATAGCGAGAACGCCGTGACGTACAGCAGCCGCGCCCGGTGGTAATTGCGCAGCAGCTGATAGATGCCCAAGAAGCCCAGAAACAGCAGCAGAAAGAAGCCCGTGTTGAAAATCATCGGGCTCTTGGGGCTGTAGGCAAACTGGCCGAGCAGCCGGTCGAAGTCGATATCAGCGAAGAGGGAACGCAGAAAGTCCATCCTGAAGTGCGAGGTAGAGAAGTAGGCCCTGGAGGTCGTAGCCGGTAGAAGAAAAATGCACAAAGTCGTTGAGGGCCAGGCCGGCGGCACGCCAGTGGCCCATGCTGCCGTAGCCGCCCTGCACGGCGGCAAAGTCCCAATAAGCCAGGTCATGCGCCTGGGCGTAGGCGCGCAGCACAGCCGAGAGGCGCGCCAAATCGGGGTTGCGGTAACGGCGGGCGCGGTACGAGTCGGCGGGGGCGCAGAGCAGCACCTCGGCCTGGGGGCTGCCGCGCCGCAGGCGGCTTACCAGTGTATCGAGCTGCGCGGTGAAGCGTGCCGGCTCGAACTCGCCCGCGTGAAAAGCATCGTTGGTGCCGAGCGAGATGATAAATAAATCGGGCCGCAGCAGCGGCATCTGCGTGAAGAAAAGCGGGGCTCGGTTGTAGTGGCGCACGGCCGCGCCATTGACCCCGATGCTGTGGTAGAGCACGCCGGGGCGGCCGTTTTCGAGCAGCAGGCCGTAGAAAACGGCGTGGTCTTGGCCGGGCGCGTGGCGGGTAGTGCGGAGCGTGATGGCACTGCGGAGCGAGTCGAGCGGCAGCAAATCGGCCACGCTGCGGCCCGCGCCGGGCACCGTGCCCAGCAGGCGGCCGTGCGGCTCCAGTACCTGCCAGTCGAAAGCAGTTGGGCCAGGCTGGCGCAACATTTTCAGGTAGTTGAATTGATAATTACCCCAATATCGAGAAGGAATGCGCAACGTAAAAGCCGCGCCCGAGTCGGCCGTAGCTAAGCTGATGCCACTCAGGCCGACTGGCAAAGTGGTATCGGATTGGGCCGAAATCACCCGTTTTGAGCGCCATTTGCCTCCAGCGGTGGCGGTGCGAAAGCTGGGCGACCCATTGGTATTGGCCACGCGAAATGGGAATACCAGCCCGCGCCCGGCGCTGCCGTAGGCGCGTTGCAACTCCTGCCGCACGCGGCCCGAAAACTCATCGGCCTGAAGGTGCGAATCGCCGATGTGCACCACACTCACCCGGCTGCCAGGCAGCACTGCGGGCTGTATCGCCGGCTGCCGCAGCCGCTGGTAGAAGCGTTGGAGGCCGATGGTGGCGTTTTCGATGTGGTTGGCCGAGGTGTGTAAAAAGGGGTAAAGCGTTTGGAGACTATCGAGCTGGCGCTGGGTTTGCGCATGCGCCGGGCCAGCATTTGCCAGCAGCAAACATGGCAAAAGCAGGAGGAGAAGTGCACGCATTATATCAGGAGGAAAATGCAAGTGACCGGGGGAGCTGGAGAATCAAAAGAACCCAAGTCGTCATGCTGAGCGCAGCGCAGCATCTTGGTCGCTTCGTTGCCAGCGTAAGAAGTTACTGCGCCACGCGAGATGCTGCGACT
Organism: Janthinobacterium lividum; assembly: GCA_050954845.1. Lineage (GTDB taxonomy): Bacteria > Bacteroidota > Bacteroidia > Cytophagales > Hymenobacteraceae > Hymenobacter. The sequence continues at coordinate 62,831 of JBPBQK010000029.1, read as the reverse complement.
ACGCTGCGCTCCGCTCAGCATGACAGAATAATTCAACTACCGGGTGGCCGTAGCCGAGTCGCGGGCCGGGCGAGTAGTGCTATCGGAGCGGGTGGCAGCAGCGGGCGCATCCGTGAGCGTGGGGTGGGCGTACTCCTGCATGAGGTAGTCGAAGAGCAGGCCCGCAATTTTGTGCGCGCCCCGGCTGTTGACGTGGGTGTAGTCTTTGTTGGCCAGCGGCGGCGAGTCTTCGACCCACTTCACCATCGAATTTTCGCCGCCCATCGCCTCAAATAAATTCCAAAAAGCTGCATGGTTGTGCTCGGCTAGGCTGCGTTGCGCCTTTAGCAGGCGCGGCACGCTGGGGTCGGTCTGAAACTCGCCGTCGATGCGCGAGCTTTTATCGCTCATGCCAATGATGAGGATGCTGGCATTGGGGAAGGCGCGCTGCATGCGGTCGACCACGCGGGTCATGGCGCGCTCGTACCAGCCGTAGGTTTTGTTGCGGGCGTCGGCCACGTTTACGCCGTAGTGCAGAATGACGAGGCGGTAATCGAGCATTGTGCCGAAGGCCTGTAGCTGCTGAGCCGGAATGCGGGTAAGCGACATTCCGCTATTGCCGCGAAACGAAAAATTGTCTAGCACCACGCCTTGCGGGCTTTCAAAGCTGACACCATACACCGGGCGCGGGGCGTGGGTGGCAAAAGCCAGTCGCATCCGGCGGGCGGGGGTGCCGGGGTGCAATACCATTTCATTGAGCCGCCCCTGGCCCACTAGCGCGTGGGGCACGCGGTGGCCATCGGTGGTCACGAGTACCTGGTCGCGGCCCGAGCCGGGGCCGTAAAACAGCTTTGCCTCTACAAAGCGTCGGTTGGTGGCGAAGTACTGCCCGGCTTGAAACTGCACCCAGCTAGTATCGGCCACAATGCCGGTGCTGTCGCGGTTGGCCACCTCGCGGGGCACGAACGCGTGTCCCGAAATGCCCAGCGGGTACTTGGCCGGCAGCTTGTCCGACACCAGGTTATACTCGTACCAATCGGGCGAAAACGTCTGGTGAATGGTGGCCCGAAAGTCGGCCGTGATAGAAGTCATCGGCACAAAGCCCACGCCCGAGCCGCCAAACGTTGTTTGGAGGCTGTTGCGCAGGTCGCCGGTAATGAGGTCGCCCTCAATCATAGAATCGCCGAAGTAGGCGATGCGGACCTGGCTGCCATCGGCCTTGGTTTGGTGTAGCGCGGCAAAGAAGCTGCTGAGGCCGCCGAGGTTAGGCACAGTAGGGCCTTTCGTAACCTTGGTTTCGGTGGTATCGCGGGCGTCACGGGCAGCGGCCGAGTCGGCGCGGGCCAGCTCCAGTTGGTTGGCCGCCGCTGGGGTATTGCTGGCGGCCGGGCCGTTGGGTGGGGGCGCGTCGAGGCGGGCCAGGGCCGTGGGGTCTTTGCGGAGCACATCGGCCAGCAGGCGCACCGGGCGCAGCTCCACGCCGCCCACTGTCAAGCCCGGTTTGAGAAGAGAAAGCAGGCCTAGCAAGCCTACTGTGAGCAAAACCAGCAAAAATGGATTTTGCGAGCGCGATGAATTCATACCTAGCAGTAGCAGCTGCAAAGGTACTTGGCGGGAGAACCTCACCCCCCAACTCCCTCTCCAAAAAAGAGGGGGAGTCGGACGATTCTTAGTGCGATAGAAGCAAAAAAAGGGCTTTCAGCATTTGCTGAAAGCCCTTTTCCTTTTATAGAGTTAGGCAAGTCTGCCATGGCTCGCCCTCTTTTTTGGAGAGGGGGTTGGCCCCATAGGGGTCTCGTGAGGTTCCCCGGCTGAGCAGTTAAAACCCGCCCTTGTCCAGATTCAAATCCTCTTTTGGCGCGGCCCCCATAAAGGGATAAGGATATTCCGTGGGCGGATTAAACGTCTCTTTAATAGCGCGGGGCGACACCCAGCGCTGCAAGTTGAGCAGCGAGCCAGCCTTGTCATTCGTGCCCGAGGCGCGAGCGCCGCCGAAGGGCTGCTGGCCCACCACGGCTCCGGTGGGCTTGTCGTTGATGTAGAAGTTGCCGGCCGCATTCACCAGGCGTTTGGTAGCCAAGTCGATAGCGTAGCGGTCCTGCGAGAAAATAGCCCCCGTCAAGGCGTAGGGCGAGGTCGAATCCACGAGGTCGAGGGTGGCCTCAAACTCCTTTTCGTCATACACATAGACGGTTACGACGGGCCCGAATAGCTCATCGCACATAGTCACGTACTTGGGCATTTTAGCCAGAATAACGGTCGGCTCCACGAAGTAGCCTTTCGACTTGTCGTAGCCGCCGCCCGCAATGATTTCAGCATCCGCATCCTGCTTGGCCCCATCGATGTAGCGCGCCAGCTTATCAAAGCTAGCTTCGGTAATTACGGCGTTTACGAAGTTGGTAAAGTCTTCGACATCACCCATTTTCACGGTCGCCAAATCCTGCTTTACATAGCCCAGAATCTCGTCGGCGAGGTTGCTCGGCAAGTACACCCGCGAAGCAGCTGAGCACTTCTGCCCCTGGTACTCAAACGCGCCCCGGGTGATGCCCGTAGCCACCGCCTTGGCCTTGGCCGAAGGGTGCGCCAGAATAAAATCCTTACCGCCCGTTTCGCCCACGATGCGCGGGTAGCTCTTGTAGTTGGCAATGTTCTGCCCGATTTCCTGCCAGATGGTTTGGAATACCTTGGTCGAGCCCGTGAAGTGGATGCCCGCGAAGTCGCGGTGCTTGAAAATCACGTCGCCGGCCACCGGTCCGTCCACATAAATCAGGTTGATAACCCCGGCCGGTACGCCGGCTTCCTCAAACAGTTCCATCAGCACCTGGGCCGAGTAGATTTGGGGGTAAGCTGGCTTCCACACAATTACGTTGCCCATCATGGCCGCCGAGGCGGGCAGGTTGGCCGCGATGGAGGTGAAGTTGAATGGCGTGAGCGCGAACACAAAGCCCTCTAGCGGGCGGTGCTCCAGGCGGTTCCACATGCCGGGCGACGACTCGGGCTGCTGCCGGTACACCTCCTGCATGAAATGCACATTGAAGCGAAAAAAGTCAATCAGCTCGCACGCCGCATCAATTTCCGCCTGAAAGGCATTCTTGCTCTGGCCCAGCATGGTAGCTGCATTGAGGCGCGCCCGGTAGGGCCCCGCCAGCAGGTCAGCCGCCTTCAGGAAAATGGCGGCGCGCTCCTCCCAGGGCAGATTGGCCCAGGCCGGGCGGGCAGCCAGCGCTGCGTCGATGGCCTGCGTTACGTGGCTGGCATCGCCCTCGTGAAAGTGGCCCAGCTTGTGCTGGTGGTCGTGCGGCGGCGCAAGGTCGATGGTGCGGCCCGTGCGTACTTCCTGACCGCCGATGTGCATCGGAATATCGCGCTCGATTTGCTTGATGCGCTGCAATTCCAGTACCAGTTCAGCGCGCTCGGGCGAGTTGGGCGCGTAGCCTTTCACGGGTTCGTTTAAGGGCTTGGGGACTTGAAAGAAGGCGTTGGACATGGGTAGGGGAGAGGTTGAGAAATTAAAGAACGTCCGTCATGCTGAGCGCAGCAAAGCGGAGTCGAAGCATCTTGGCTAGTGAACTAACTCTTAGCGTTAGCAACGAAGCGAGCAAGATGCTTCGACTACGCTGCGCTCAGCATGACAATTGTGAAGCATTACAAAAAACTGCGCAGCTCATCCAAGCTAGCAATTTCATAGGTTGTTTGAGCAAAATGACGCCGCTTGTCGGGGTTAAAATACACTTGGTCGATGCCCGAATTATACGCGCCCAACACGTCACATTCGAGGTTGTCGCCCACCATCAGGCTTTCGGCGGCGGTGGCTCCGGCACGCGCCAGCGAGTGGGCAAACATGCGCGGGTCAGGCTTGAGGCAGCCGCTGGCTTCGGAAGTAATAATCTCCGTGAAATAATCCGTCAGCTTCGACGACGCCAACTTGATATGTTGCACATCCTCAAAGCCGTTGGTGATGAGATGCAGCACGTAGCCTTTGTCTTTGAGATATTGCAACACCTCGTGCGTATGCGGAAACACGGCCGATTTCTGCGGCAAAATATCCGTAAAGCGCGCCGAAATATCCGCCGGAATCTCGTTTTCCGCCACGCCCAGCTTGGTGAGCGTGCGCACGAAGCGCGTTTCACGCAGCTGCTTTTGCGTCACTTTGTTGGCTTGGTACAGCCGCCAGAGCGCATGGTTCACCTCACTATACCGGCTATTGAACTGCTCGAACGAAAACGTGCCATAGCGCCCCAAGTCGTAGTCGTGGTAGAGCTGGTGCAGCGTCTCGTGGGCGTTGGTTTCGAAGTCCCACAGCGTGTGGTCGAGGTCAAAAAATAGGTGGCGGTAATGCTTCATGGAGAAGGAATTATCAAGTATGCAGTAGAAAGTATGCGTTATGAATTGTCATTCAGCTAATTCATAACGCATGCTTTCTACTTCATAATTATTTCAATAACAGGTCGGTCAGTGGCTTGCCTTTTCCTAGGTGCTCGTGCACGAGGCGTTCAGCGTCTTTAGGGCGCATGTTGCCGTAAAAAATGCCTTCTGGGTACACCACTACGGCCGCGCCAGGGCCCTTTTTGCAGCTCTTGCAAAGGTCGAGGCAATTGCAGGTCTGCACGCGGTTGTGCGCTTTCTGGTCGCCGGCCAGGAAGGTTTTGAGGCCTTGCAGCTTCAGCTCCTTCTTGATGGCCTTGGCTACGTCGTCGCCGACTTCCGACTTCTGATTAGTACAAACGAATATGTGATGGTCAATCATGATAAAATACTGATAGCGTTAGCGTTAGCTTGTGGCGAGCCGCGGTGACTTATGCACAAGCTAAAGCTCATGCTACGCTGCCCGGCAGCCAGCGGCGATTTTGGATTTTATACGCGGCCAGCTCGCGGTTATTCCACAGGGTTTGGTACACTTGTTGGTCGCGCAGCAGCTGCGCGTCGCGCTCCATGTAGCCAAGCAACTGCTGGAGTAAATCGGCCGTCTCTTCCTTCAAAAAATAAAACATCCAGTTGTCGAGCCGGCGAAAGCCGACCAGCCCGGCATTCTTTAAATACGTGAGCTGCCGCGAAGTTTTGGTTTGGGTAAAATCGAGCACCTGCTCTAGGTCGCCCACCACCATTTCCTGGTTGCGCCACAGCAAATGCAGGATGCGCACCCGGCTGTCGTCGCCCAGCGCCTTGAAAAGTTGTTGCCCAAATGCAACGGAGAAATGTTTTACGCGCATCTGCCGTTGGGAAGCCGGAGCCCGGCCGCTTTACTAACCCAAAAGTACAGCCGCCGGGCCGGGCAACTTCGTATCTTTGTATTACCTGATTTAAGACCCACCGTAATTTCGTGAATAGTCGTCGTTTCTTATTGATGCTGAGCCTGGTAGTGCTAACTGGCCTACTGGCCGCGCCGCGGGCCTGGGCCCAGGGCAAGCGCCAGATAGTGCAGTTTACGGGCATCGTGGCGAGCGGCGACAGCCTGCTGGGCGTGCCCGGGGCCTCGGTATACGTGCCCAAAGCCGGCCGCGGCACCACCTCCAACGCCTACGGCTACTTCTCGATGCCCGTGCTGGCCGGCGATAGCATCGTGGTGCGCTCGCTGGGCTACCGCAATCAAACTATCGTGATACCCGCTGATTATCAGCGCCAAAGCTTCTCAGTTATCATCTCGCTCAAGGAAGATGCCACCGTGCTGCCCGAGGTGCGCGTGTTTCCCTACACCACCGAGCAGGCCTTTAAGCGCGCCTTTCTGGCCATGCGACCCCCGAGCAAAGAAGGCTCGGCCATGGCTGATAACCTAAACGAGGATTTGATGCGCAAAATCTTCAATTCGCAGCCCATGGGGGCCACGGCCAACTACCGCCAAACCATGTCGCAGCAGCAGTATAACCTTGACCGCCGCATGGGCACCGCCCCCAACCCCTACAGCAACAACCCCTTGCTAAACCCCTTCAGCTGGCTGCAATTAATAAAGCAAGTGAAAAACGGCGACCTGAAGCGTAAGTCGGGCGACGATTATTAATCACAGATATTGGGTTTGAATATCAGTAAGATACTAGTTAAGCTAACCCGAATTTTATAACCAACCGTCGGTTTTTTCGGTAAAGTGAAGGTGGCAGTCAATTGCCACCTTTTGCTTTTTCTATGGATACGAACCTTCCGGTGGCGGCGCAGCCGCGCGTGGTGATAGTGGGCTGCGGCTTTGGCGGGCTGCGGCTGGCGCAGGAGCTGGCCGATGCGCCCGTGCAAGTGGTGATGGTAGACCGCAACAACTACCACAATTTTCAGCCGCTGCTTTACCAAGTGGCTACCGGCGCGCTGGAGGCCGATAGCATTGCCTACCCGGTGCGAAAAATATTTGCGGGCCAGAAGAATTTTTTCTTCCGTATGGCCGATGTAAAGGGCGTAGATACAGCCGCCAACACGCTGCAAACCAGCGTAGGTGATATTCGCTACGACTACCTGGTACTGGCCACGGGCTCGCTCACCAATTTTTTTGGCATCGAAAGCATCGAGAAAAATGCCATGCAGATTAAGAGCATCCCCAATGCGCTGAATTTGCGAAGCTATATTTTTCAGAACTTCGAGCAGGCACTTCTAGAGAATGACCCCGAAAAAAGCAAGCGCTCCTAAACATCGTGGTGGTAGGCGGCGGTCCGACGGGCTGCGAAATCAGCGGCTCGCTGGCCGAGATGCGCAAGCACACGCTGCCCAAAGACTACCCCGAACTAGACCTCAGTAAGATGCAGATTTTCCTGGTCGAAGCCGGGCCGGCACTGTTGGGGCCCATGTCGAAGGCCTCGCAGGCCGATGCCAAGCGCTACCTCGACGAGTTGGGGGTAGATGTGCGCCTAAACACAGCCATGAAGCGCTACGAAGATGGGAAGGCGTATTATTCTGACACCGAGTATATTCCGACCGAAAACATGATATGGGCTGCCGGTGTAAACGGCGCGGCCCTACCCGGCCTGCCTGAGCCCGCCGTGACCCGCAACAAGCGCATCACCGTGAACCAGTGGAACCAAGTGCTGGGCGAAACTAACATTTTCGCTATTGGCGACGTGGCCAATATGGTGACGGAGGAGATGCCCAAAGGCCTGCCCATGCTGGCGCCGGTAGCTCAGCAGCAAGCCGACCACCTGGCCAAAAACCTCCAGCGCTTGTTGCGCAGTGAAGCTCCCCAAGACTTCAAGTACTTCGACAAAGGCGTAATGGCCATCATAAGCCGCAACAAAGCTGTGGTGGACTTGCCGAAAGGCGTCCACTTCAAAGGCTTCTTGGGCTGGCTGTCGTGGCTATTTATCCACCTGATATTGCTGGTCGGCTTCCGCAACAAGCTGGTGGCACTGGTTGACTGGGCATTTAGCTATTTCAGTTCGGGGCAGGCGCTACGCCTGATTATCCGGCCCTTCAACAAACGCGATGTGAAAGACGATAAAGGCAAGCGGGCGGCCGAGCACGCCGCCGCCACGCCCGAATACAACCCAACGCCTTCGGCGGTGCAGCAGTCAGCGTAAGCGCGTTGCCGCGTACATGGGTAAGCACTACACTAAAAAAGCCACCTCACGAGGTGGCTTTTTTAGTGTTTGAAAATTTATTGAGCTTATGGCAAGAGCAAGCCGCTCAAGAAACCGGGCAGAATACCAAGCACCAGCGTAATAACTGCCAGCACTACCAGCGTAGCCGATTGAAAGCCATCGACCACAATTGGGGCTTCGTTGCCTGGCTCGGCGGGGCGCATGTACATGGCAATGACGGGACGCAGGTAGTAATAAATGCCTACCATGCTCATCAACACGGCGAAAACTACCAGGCCGATATTAGTCTGCGCCACGGCCGTGAAGATGAAAAACTTACCAAAAAAGCCACCCGTGAGCGGAATGCCGCCCAGCGAAAGCATCGCCACCGTGAGCACGAAGGCCAGCAGCGGATTGGTGCGGGCCAGGCCAGCGAGGCCAGCGTAGTCTTCGCGCTGGCGCTGGTCGGATACTAGTTTGAGCACGCCGAAGGCGGCCACAGTAGCCACTGAATAGGCCAGGCTGTAGAAGAAAATACCTTGGGCAGCCGGGCCGCTGAGCTGCCCCTGGCCGGCCACGAGGCCCAACAACAGGTAGCCGGCGTGCGACACGCTGGAATAGGCCAGCATGCGCTTGGCGCTGGTTTGCACCGCCGCGCCGATGTTGCCGAGCAGCAGCGTAAGCACGCACATAGCCGTGATGGTGGGCAGCCACACGGTGCTGGCGGCGGGCAGCGCCACTACCAGCAGTTTGAGGAACGCGGCGAAACCAGCCGTTTTCACCACCGTGCTCATGAAGGCGGTGAAGAAGGTGGGCGTGCCTTCGTACACATCGGGCGTCCAGAAGTGGAAGGGCGCGGCCGATACTTTGAAACCGATGCCAATTACCATCATCAGCACGCCCACGTAGAGCATAGGCAGCAGCGTTTGGTTGGCGGGGGCGGCGATGGCGGTGGCCAGGTCGGAGAGCTGGAAGGTGCCGGTAGCACCGTAGAGCAGCGCGATGCCGAAGAGCAGAATGCCGGTGGCGAACGCACCTTGCAGGAAATATTTGAGAGCGGCTTCGTTGGAGCGCACGTTGCGCTTGTCGGAGCCAGCCAGGCAGTACATGCTGATACTCAAGATTTCAATGCCCACGAAGAGCATGATGAGGTGGTTGTAGCTCACCATCATAATAGCCCCCACCAGCGAGAACAGCAGCAGCGAGTAGTACTCGGCCAGGTTGGGCTCGCCGGCTACTACGTAGGAGCGCGAGAAGGGCAGCAACAGCAAGGCAGTGAGCAACACGATGCCCGAGAAGGCCACCGAGTAGTTGTCCACCGTTATCATCTGGGCGATGTAGGGCGAGTCGAACAGGCCCGTGAGGCTGCCGGCGTGGTTCCAGTCGAGTAGGTTGACGCCGAAGACGAGGGCCAGCACCACCAGCACAAAGGGCAGCAGCGCCCGGTTGGTGCGCAGGAAGCCTAAGAACAGGTTGACGATGCCGAAGACGGAGAGTAGGACGATGGGGAGCATGAGTATACCTCAAAAAATACCGTCATGCTGAGCTTGTCGAAGCATCTCGCGTGGCGCAGTAATCTTCAAAAATTAGTGCAGCACGCGAGATGCTTCGACAAGCTCAGCATGACATTTAGTAAACTAGCGACCAGCTATAGTAAGAATACCGCTGACAACCGGCTCGGTCAGGTGCATGAACGTGCCGGGGAACAAGCCCAGCCAGAACACCAGCACAATAAGCGGCACAAACATCAGTAGCTCGGTGCCGCTGAGGTCGGTGATGGTGTCGGAGAAAGCGGAATCGGGGCCGAGCATGGCACGCTGGTACATGCGCAGCAAGTACACCGCCGAGAAAATAATGGTGAGACCGGCCACGGCCCCCGCCCACATATTGAACTCGTACACGCCCGCCAGCAGTAGAAACTCGCCCACAAAACCACCCGTGAGGGGCAACGCTACCGTGCTCAGCAGCATCACCAAAAAGCAAACTGATAGGAGGGGAGTGCGGCGGGTGAGGCCGCCTAGCTCGGCCAGCGAGCGGGTGCCCGTGCGGCGCTCAATGGCGTCAGCGGCCAGGAACATGCCTACCACGTTCACGCCGTGGGCCAGCATTTGCACCACTGCGCCTTGCAGGCCCATGGCTTTCAGGGAGAACACCCCGGCAATCATCAAACCCACGTGCGAAAGCGACGAGTAGGCGACGAGCTTTTTAATATCGTCCTGGCGAATGGCGATAATAGCGCCGTACACAATGCCGATAATGGCTAGCACCTCAATGAGTTGCTGCCACTGGCTCACGCCGAGCGGCACCACGGGCAGCAGCCAACGCAGGCAGCCGTAGATGCCCATTTTGAGCATAATGCCCGACAGCAGCATCGTGGCCGGGGCCGGCGACTCGGTGTAGGTGTCGGGCTGCCAGGTGTGGAAGGGGAAGATGGGCATCTTCACGGCGAAGGCAGCGAAGACGAGCCAGAACACCCACGCCTGCGTGGAGGCGCTGAGCTTCAGGTTGTAAAAAGCCTGAATATCGGAGGAGTGCGCAGCCAGCGAGCCGGTGGCGGGGCCGGTTTGCAGGTACAGATACACGAAGCCGGCCAGCATAAACAGCGAGCCGATGATGGTGTATAAGAAGAACTTAAACGTAATCTGGATGCGACGCTCGTGGCGGCTCCAGGCCCCAGCCAGGAAGTAAATTGGGATAAGGGCCACTTCCCAGAAGAAGTAGAACACAAACGCATCCATGGCCGTGAACACGCCCAGCAGGCCGGTTTGCATGAACAGCACCAGCGCGTAAAACGCGCCGGGGTTTTCATACTCCTCGTGCCGGAAGGCGGTGAGCAGGATAATTGGCACCAAGACTGTAGTCAGCAGCACCAGCACCAAGCTCAGGCCATCGATGCCGAGGTGGAAATTGATGCCCGCCGACGGTATCCAGTTGAGGTTGAAATCGAAGCCGGCTGGCCCAGTGCGGGTGTAGGTGAAGGCCGCGAATACGGCCACGGCAAACTCGAGCAGGGCGGCCCCCAGGGCCAGCGCGCGGGCCGCCGCGCCCTTGGCAAAGTGCAGCAGCAGGGCGGCGGCGAGCGGGAAAAAGACGAGAAAAGCTGTCAGCATTTAGCAAAATAGCGCCGTGTGCGCGGCCGGAAGCCCGGGCGTGAACACCGCGAATTAGCTGCAAACTTACTGCCCACGTTGGAACGTTGCCACGGCGGCGGTTAAAAAGCTGCCGCTTAATCGGGTTATTATCGGTTATTGGCGGGCCAGGCGACGCGTTGCCAGCACCTGCCCGGCCGCATCGAGCCACTGCACCAGGTAGAGCCCAGGGGCCAGTGCTGCTGCCGAAACCTGCGTTTCGGGCGCGGCGGGCTGCGTGAAAGCTACGCGGCCCAGTGCATCGAGCAGCCGTACGGTAGCGGCCTGGGCCGTGGGCTGGCGCAAGGTGAATAGGCCGCTGCTGGGGTTCGGAAAAACTTCGTAGCCGGCCGTATTAGCCGGGGTAGCGGCCGTGACGGTGCTGCAAAACGCGGCCATGAGGCGCGCCCACAGCTCTGTGTCGAACGATGAGGAGGCCAGCTTGCTGTCGCCGGCCGCTTGGCCCTGGCGAATAACTACGAGGCCCAGGCTGGGCACTACGTATATTTTCTGGTCATTCTTGCCCAGCGCCGCGATGAGGTCGGCCGGGGCCGACGGGATGAGGGGGCCGGGAAACGTGAATTGCAGCGTGGGCAGCATATAGCTGGGCTGGCCATTGAGCCACCAGAGGTAGCCGTAGCTGCGGTTGAGCGTCTGGCTGGGGTGCGTCATGCGCCGGAAATACGCTGTGTCAGTCAGCACCTGCGTGCCATTCCAGGTGCCTTTGGCGAGGATGAACAGGCCGAAACGGGCCATGTCGCGCGAGCGGCTGAAAAAGACGTCCTGATACCACAAGCCCGTCATGCCGATGCGGGTGCCCAGGCGCTGCGTGGTATACTGCGTCATGTTGGTAGCGCCGCTGGCGGCTACCAGCACGTTTTGCAGGTTGCGATAGGCCCCGGTGTGGTAGGCCCAGCGCGTGGCGGGCGTGGTGAGGTAGCGCAGGCAGGCGGCCGTGGTACTTTCGTTGTCGCAGGGCGCGGGCGGGGTATCGTCGAGCCCGGTGGTCATGGTGAGCTGGTGGCGCAGTAGTATCTGCTTTTGCTGTGCTTTGGTCGCGATGGTCCAGCGTCCGAGGTATTTCGAAGTACTGTCGTTGATGCTCAGAATACCATCTTGCTGCGCCAAGCCCACGAGCGTGGCCGTGAGCGACTTGCCCGCCGAGGCCCAGTACCAGATTGAGTCGCTGGTATAAGTGCCGTAGTATTTCTCCACCACCAGCTTGCCATCTTTCAGAATAAGCAGCGACTTGCTGTGCTTGCGCCCGGCAAAGGCCAGCACCGAATCGAGCTGCGGCTGGCACCAGCCCAGGCTGGCGGGCGTGGCGGTAGTCCAGGCGGTGCCCGTGGTGGGCGGGAAATACAGCGGCGTTTGCGCCCGCGCCGCTTGCCAGCAGCCCAGGCTTAGTAAACAGAAGAGTAAAAAGTAGCGCATAAGCTGATAAGTAAGCCAAACAAAGTAAGCAGTGGCCTCGCCAGAAAGACTACTGCGCCCGCCGGTGGTTTAATTCGCGGCCGTTGCGTATCCTGGCCACGCGGCCCGCCGCCCCGTAAGTTTGGTTTAATTCACCGCCCGCCATGCCCCGCCACCCGATTGCCGATTTTCTGAATACCGCCGCCGGCCCCATCCTCGACGTGCGCGCCCCGGCCGAGTACGCGCAGGGCCACATTCCCGGCGCGCTCAGTTTGCCGCTCTTCACCGATGAGGAGCGCGCCCGCATCGGCACCACCTACAAGCAGGTTAACCCCGACAAGGCCGTGCTGCTAGGCCTCGATTTTTTCGGCCCCAAAATGCGCCCCATGGTCGAAGCCGCCCGCAAGCTGGCCCCCGGCCAGGAGGTGCGCCTGCACTGCTGGCGCGGCGGCATGCGCAGCGGGGCCGTGCAGTGGCTGCTAGAGTTGGGCGGCCTCAAAGTCAACTTATTAGACAAAGGTTACAAAGACTACCGCCACTGGGCCCTGGCCGAAATGGCGCGCCCGCGCCAGCTGCGCATCCTGGGTGGCTACACGGGCAGCGGCAAAACGGCCGTGCTGCACGCGCTGGCCGCGCAGGGCGAGCCGGTGCTCGATTTAGAGCGGCTGGCCAACCACCAAGGCTCCTCATTTGGGAGCCTGGGCCAGCCGCCGCAGCCCACGCAGGAGCAATTTGAAAACGACCTGGCCGCCGCCCTGGCCGCCCTGCCCGACGACCAACCCATCTGGGTTGAAGACGAAAGCCGCACCATTGGCGGCCTGGGTATTCCAAACGAGTTTTTTACCCAAATGCAGGCCGCCCCGCTGCTGGTGCTCGATGTGCCCCGCGAGGCCCGCGTGCAGTACCTCGCCGCCGACTACGGCCGCCACGATGCCGGCGAGCTGGCCTCGGCCGTGCTGCGCCTGCGTAAGCGCCTCGGCGGCCTCGTCACCAAGGAGGCGCTGGGTGCCATTGCCGAAAACGACATGCCCCGCATGGTCGAGCTGGTGCTGGCTTACTATGATAAAACCTACGGCTACGGGCTGGAAGGGCGCCAGAAAGTGATGGTGCCCGCGGAGGGCACCGAAGCGGCAGTAAATGCGGCGCTGGTGCGCGCCGTGGACTTACCTTCTAGCTAAGCCAAGTCGCAGAAGAGGCGCGTAGCGCCGGCATGTCTATAGCTTGTAGTGACCAGAGCAGCTAGAAGCCGCGTAGCGGCGGCATTTATCCCGCTAATGCCGCCGCTATGCGGCTCTAAGAGCCAAACCTGTCCTTTTTTCTATAGCCATGCCGGCGCGCTGCGCCTACTCCACAACTTGGGTCAGCTAAGCCAAGTCGCGCTGGCGCGCTAGCTTGGGTTAGCTAATATTATCAGGCCAAGGATGCAGCTGAATTAAGCTAGATGAGTCCGCTCAAAGTACCGGATAATGTTTTGTATAGTATTAATAATAGGTGATTTATAATGCAGCAGAGCAGGTGGCTAAAGTCCTTTGTTTGCAGAAATAGATTTTGAGAAATTGTAAGGTGCGTTAACCTTTGTGCCGCGCTGCCAGCAGCCGCCCCACGCTACGCTCACCTTTCTTTTCCTCAAACCCTTATGCGAGTTTCTTTCCTCTTACTGCTTGGCGGGCTTGCCGCCACTACCGCCCAGGCGCAGACGCGCATTAGCATCGGCCCGCGGCTGGGGGCCAACTTAATGTCGGCCTCGGCCGCGGCCATCGACCAGAGTGCCCTCTCAGGCATCGACTATTCCTATTCGAAAAGCTCCTTGCTGGGGTGGCAGGTGGGCCTGGGGGCCAGCTTTGGCAGTGGGCACTGGGAAGTGCAGCCGGCCCTGATACTCACCCAGAAAGGCCTGCGGCAGAAGCTGGCGGCCAATTACAGTTTTGGCGTGCTGACTGTTCAGGAAAACGACCAGATTGATACCCGGGCGCACTACCTGGAGCTGCCCATCAACGTGGTGTACTGCCTGGGGCAGGATGGCAATGGCTTTCAGCTATTTGCCGGTCCATATGTGGCAGTTGGGGTAGGGGGGCAGGCCCACTACTCGCTGGCCCAGACCACCAACGACCCTTCTTACCCCGGCGATAGCTACGACGGCTCGCACAAGGTCGCCTTCGGCGATACCTTCGTAGAGCCAGACCCCAATGCTAGCGGCCCCGGCATCGAGGCGCGCATGCGGCGCTTCGATGCGGGTTTTAATGCCGGCGTAGGCTACCGGAGCGGGCCAGTGCAAGTGCAGCTAGGCTATGGCCTGGGCTTGCTCAACGTGCAACCCGACTACCCGGATAGCTATCAGGTAGATAATACTAAAGCGCACCTGCGCACGGTTCAGCTGGCCGCTACGTATTACTTCCCGATAGGTAGTAAATAGCTGGCTGTCATAAGATTCGCCTTGTTCAGAAATAGATTTTACCAGAGTTTAATAACCATTTTTCCGTGATTCCGAAGCTACGGGTAGCCCGGCCCACTAACGACCTCGCCGCCCTGCGGGCTTTCTATATTGAGGGCTTGGGAATGAGTGAGTTATACGCCTTCACCCAACACGATGGCTTTGATGGCCTCATGGTAGGACACCCCCAAGCGGCTTACCACCTGGAGTTTACGCGCCAGGCCGGGCACATAGCGCCACCGGCCCCCACGGCCGAGCACCTGCTGGTTTTCTACTACCCCGAGCAGCCTGCCTGGGAGGCCGCCGTGGCCCGGCTGCGGGCCTCGGGCTACGTGCCCGTGCCGGCGCATAATCCGTACTGGGACCACCAGGGTCTGACGTTTGCGGACCCCGATGGCTACCGGGTGGTGCTTCAGAAGGCCGCCTGGAATTTTTAAGCGCGCGAACTTGCCAATCCATTTCTGCTAGAAATCGGTTGACTACTTACGCGCAACGAAGCATCACACTATGGCTCCCGAAACTCTCTCCAACATCCGCCTCACTCAATATAGCCACGGCGCGGGCTGCGGCTGCAAAATCGCGCCCAGCGTGCTCGATAAAATCCTGCACAGCAGCCTGCCCCAGCCCAACTACGACAACCTGCTCGTGGGCAACGGCAGCCGCGACGATGCCGCCGTGTACCGCCTGCCCGGCCAGGCTGGCCAGTGCGTCATCAGCACCACCGATTTTTTTATGCCCATCGTCGATGACGCCTTCGACTTCGGGCGCATCGCCTCGGCCAATGCCATTTCGGACGTGTATGCCATGGGCGGGCGGCCGCTGCTCGCCATCGCGGTGCTAGGCTGGCCGATAGATAAGCTCTCGCCCGAAATCGCGGCCCTCGTCACCGAAGGGGCCCGCGCCATCTGCGCCGAGGCGGGCATTCCGCTGGCGGGCGGCCACAGCATCGACTCGCCGGAGCCCATTTTTGGGCTGGCCGTGACGGGCCTCGTGAGCGAGCAAAACCTGAAGCGCAATGACACGGCCACCGCTGGCTGCCACCTCTACCTCACCAAGCCGCTGGGCGTGGGCATTATGACTACTGCCCAAAAGCGCGAAATTTTGCGCCCCGAAGATGCCGACGTGGCCCCGGCCCAAATGCGCCAGCTCAACAAAATTGGGGCCGAGCTGGGCGAAATTGCCGGCATCAAGGCCATGACGGACATCACGGGCTTTGGCTTGCTGGGTCACCTCTCGGAGGTGTGCGAAGGCAGTGGCGTACAGGCAGTCATCGACTACTACCGCGTGCCGCGCCTGGCCGAGGCCGAGCGCTACCTGCTGCAAGGCGCGGTGCCCGGCGGCACCATTCGCAACTTCCAAAGCTATGGCCACAAGGTGGGGCCGCTTACCGACGAGCAGAAATTTTACCTCTGCGACCCCCAAACGTCGGGTGGCCTGCTGGTGTGCGTAGAGCCCGGCGCTGCCGAAGTAGCCGCCCAAGCCGTATTTGCCCAGTATGGGCTGGCACTGGAAAGCTTTGGCGAGCTGCGCGCGCACCCGGCCGGCGAGCCGTGGATAGTGGTGGAGTAAGGGCGTTTTTTGTTGTTTTGTTGAAGTAAAGCTTTGTTTACGAGTTAGCTGAATTATAAAAACGTAGTCGTCATGCTGAGCCTGTCGAAGCATCTCGCTCGCTTCGTTGACAGGCGTATTGATTACTGCGCCACGCGAGATGCTTCGACAAGCTCAGCATGACGGACGTTTTCCTAATTCGTAAACAAGTCTTAGGTATGAGCTTGATAACGAATAACGAACAACCAAAAACTAAAAACCAGCAACCGATAGCCGGCCGCCTCGCGCCTACGCCCAGCGGCTACCTGCACCTGGGCAACGCCGTGAATTTTGTGCTGACTTGGCTGCTGGTGCGCCAGGTCGGCGGTACACTGCACCTGCGCATCGACGACCTCGACCGGGCCCGCTTGCGCCGGCCTTACCTGGAAAATATATTTCGGGTAATTGACTGGCTGCGAATCGACTATGATTGCGGCCCTAGCGGCCCCGACGATTTCTTGCGGCATCATTCGCAGCTGCTGCACCTGCCCGACTACAACCGGCTGCTGCGCCGGCTGGCGCAGCAGCCGGGCTTAGTGCACGGCAGCCAGCGCTCGCGCACCAGCGGGGCCGGCGAGCAGCCAGTGCCACTCGATGCCCTTGGCGCAGCCTGGCGGGCGCGGGTGCCCGCCCACACAACCGTACGCTTTGCCGATGGCTGGCAGGCCGCGCTGCAAGTGCCCTTGGCTGAGGAAATGCCGGATTTTATTCTGCGCAAAAAAGATGGCGTGGCCGCCTACCAGCTGGCCTCGGTGGTTGATGATTTGCGGCTGGGCACTACGCTCATCGTGCGCGGGCTCGACCTGCTGCCCAGCACGGCGGCCCAGCTGTGGCTGGCCAGCCAGCTCGCCGAAACCAGCGCCTTCAACGCCCGCCGCATTCAGTTTTACCACCACTCGCTGCTGACCGATGCGGCCGGCCACAAGCTCAGCAAATCGACGCAAGCGACGGGCAACCCGGGCGTGCTGGCACCCGGCAGCACGCCCGATTTGGTGTATGGCTGCGCCGCCCGGCTGCTGGGCTTGCCCACCGAAGCGGGCGAGTCGCTGGCCGCGCTGCAAGCCGCCCTCGGCAAATCAACAGCAACCTGAAGCACATAAAAAAGGCCCGCTACCGAGGTAGCGGGCCTTTTTTGCAAGAGGTAACGTGGGCTTATTGGCGCACCACGTTGAAGGTCTGGTCTTGGGTGCCTTGCTGCACTTTGACAATATACTTGCCCGGCCGCAGGCGGCCAGTTTCGGGCAGGCTCACTTGCACGGTGCCTACCTGGGCGTTGGCCACGGTGCTACCAAACACGCGGCGGCCCAGCACATCGTATATCTGCACCGATACTGCGCCCGCCGTGCAGGTAGATACTTGCAGCGACAAGCCATTGTCGCCGAAGGGCACGGGGTAGGCCTGAATAGCATTGGTGATGCCTTCCACGCTTATCGTAGCCGAGGTCGAGCAGGTGCCGTTGCTGATGGTGAGGCGGTACACCGAATACTGGGTCGGCGATACCGTGATGGTGGCGGTGTTCGTCGTAGTCGGCAAGCCATTGCCGCTCACCAGCGTCCAGGCGTAGGTGTAGCCGGTGGCCGGCACGTTGGTAGCCGACAGCTGGGCCGTGCCACCCGCGCAAACGGAAGTAGCCGAAGCGGCCAAAACGGGCGTGGGCACAATGGCCACGCTCACCGTAGACGACAAGGTGCAACTGCCGCCATAATTCACGCTGAGGCGGTACACCGAGTTTTGGGTGGGCGATACCGTGAGGGTAGGCGTGTTGGTGACCGTGGGCAGGCCGTTGCCGCTCACCAGCGTCCAGGTGTAGGCTGGGGCCGGCGAAGCGGTGGCCAAATTTGGCGCGCTGAGCACGGTAGGAGCGCCGGCGCAAACCGTAGGCACGGAGGCAGTGAGAGAAGGAGCCTGGTAGGCATTAACCGTGACCGTCGAGGTCGAGGTGCAGCCCGTGCCGGTGTAGCCAACCGTGAGGCGGTATACCGAGTTCTGGGTGGGCGATACCGTGAGGGTAGGCGTGGTGGTGGCCGTAGGCAGGCCATCGCCGCTTACTTGCGACCAAGCGTAGGTGAGGGCGGGCTGGGTAGCGATAAACTGCACATTGTCAATGGCCCAATACACGCCATACACGTCAATATAGTGCCAGCGCAGCCGCACGCTGGGCCGGTTGAGGTAGGCAACCAGGTTCACGGTAGAGGTAACCGGCGTAGTGGTGCCCAGCTCATAATCGTAGCGGGCCACTACCGCCCAGGTAGTGCCGTTATCGGTTGAGGCCTCAACCGTGGCGGCAGCTACCGCAGCATACGGATAGAAGGCTTGCAGGAAAGACACGCTCAGCGAAGCGTAGCCCACCGTGCTGAACGCCGGCGACGTGAGCGTGGTGTTGGTAGTAGAGCCCACCCCGCCCGCATCAGAATTGGCAATGACGAAGCGGCTGCCATCCAGCGTGTAGTTGGTGAGGCCCAGGCGGGTGTTGGTGTAGCTAGCGCTATACTGCCACGCCGAAGCGGCGGCCCCGGTGTTGGCAATTGTCCAGCCTGGGGCGGTGCCGTTGAAGTTTTCGCTGGGCAGGCTGCCCGTTGGCGTGAGGCCGCTGGCCGATAGGGTAGCGGACGTGCCGGGGCACACGGTGGCGGCCGAAGCGGCCAGGGCCGGCACGGCCGGCGGGTTATTCACCACCACGCTCGTGCTTACCACGCGCGGGCAAGCCCCGGTAGCTACCGACACTTGCACTTGGTAGGTGCCGGCCATAATGTTGGTTACGTTGGTCAGGGTCGGGTTTTGGGCGGTGCTGGTGAAGCCATTGGGCCCAATCCAAACGTAGGTAGCGCCGGCCGGGCCGGTGGCCGTCAGGTTGAGGGTGCCACCTAGGCAAGTGGCGCCGCTGTTGGCCGCCGTGGCCGCTACGATGCTGGGGCACAGCGCCGGCGAGTTGACGAGGTTGGCGCGGCGGGGCGTGCCCGACGACATGATGGCCTGAATGCGCTCGGCCTGCCCTTTCGAGAACAATGCCATGCAGGCATCATTCACGTAGTCCATGTAGTTCATGAACATTTCGCCGCCGGGGCCATTCGCGCAGCTTACGTGCGGGAAGGAGGGGCAGCCAAAATTCTCAATAGCTTGGTTGGGCGTGTCGTTGACGTAGTCGCTAAAGCTGCACTGGTCGGGCTCGTCGTCGTCGTCGCCCCAGATGTGGCGCAAGCTCATGTAGTGACCCAGCTCGTGGGTGAGGGTGCGGCCCTTGTCATAGATGTTGGACATGGGCGTTTGGCCCGGTGCTTCGTAGGTGCCGGCCGGGTTCTTGGCCCGGCTGCCAAAGGCGTAGTACAGGATAACTACCCCGTCGGTAGAAGCCAGGCCGCCCAAGGGGCTGAGGCCCCCGAGGTTGGCCGTATTATCCGGAAACTGGGCGTAGCCCAGCAGTCCCCCGCCCAGGTTCATTACCCAGATATTGATGTATTGCTCAGGGTCCCAGTAAGTCTGGGGCTTGATGGTGCGGTCGATATACGCATCGGTATACGGCCCGGCGGTAAAGCGCTTGCTGGTGCGGTTTACCCGGTCGATGCCGGGCTCGGCCATCATGTTGCCGTTGGGGTCGCGCAAAGCCAGCTGAAACTGCACCTGGGCATCGCCGCGCAGCGGTTGAAACACGCTGGGCACCACCGACGTGTTGTTGCCATCGGCGTTGAGGTTGCGGTAGTCCTCATTCAGCACGTCTATCTGCGACTGAATCTGGGCTTGGCTGATGTTGGTGCCAACGCCCACGGCCTCACCGTTATAAATAACGTGCACGACTACGGGCAGGGTGTACACAAACCCGGCCGTGCGCTGCGTGTGCGGGGTGGGCGCATTGGTAGACTTGGCTGGGTTGTAGCCCGGTATCAGGCGCTGCAATTCGGCCTGCTGCATGGCATCGGCCTGCTGGGTGCCGCACCGGATGATGGTGGGCAAGGGCTTGGTTTGCGCCACCGCCGACCCTGGCCCCAGTGCCAGCACTGAGGCTAGGCACCCGGCCAAGACAGAGTAAAATTTATTCATAAAAAAAAGTGGGGGAGAATGTAGCAAAGCCCACTGCTTCAGCAACTAAGAACTGGAGTAGCGGGTAATAAATGATATAATTGTTAAATTCTTGGGCTTGCCTGAAGCGGCCAAAGATAAAACATGAACTTGGGCCAATCTATATACCTGTGGGCTGATAGGTAAAATAAGTGGCCGCCCCACCGCGCTGCTTTACTGCCGAACCTCGGCCTTGAATTGCTCGGCCCAGTGGTCGGCCAAGCGAGTGGGTTCGGGCAGCTTATAGCCTTTCAGACAGGCTTGGGTGAGGCGCATGGCAGTGGGCAAATCGCAGCGGTGGCCCGCACTTATAAAAAGAGGGAGTATTCGGTCTTTGCTGCGTAGCACCTCGCCCAGCAGCTCGCCGGTGCGGGCATCGGTCAGGGGCGAGTGGTCGCCCTTGGTGGGGCCGGGCTCCACAAAAGTGCCCGTAAGCTTGTGCTTGGCCACGCCAAAGGTGGGCCTATCGAGCAGCACGCCCAGGTGGGCCGCAATGCCCATGCGGCGCGGGTGCGCAATGCCGTGGCCATCAACCATAATCACGTCGGGCTGCTGCGTGAGCTTGGCGAAGGCTTCCAGCACGTTGGGTGCTTCGCGGAAGGAGAGCAAACCCGGAATGTAGGGCAGCGGCACCGCGCCGTAGTTATACACCTTCTCGACGAGCTGAAGCGAGGGGAACTCCAGCACCACTACCACCGACAAAATGGTATCGGGGGTGGGAAAGGACGAGTCGCAGCCCGCAATGAGGCACGGCTCGTGGGGCAGCGGCTCGTGGTGCAGGCGCTGGTGCAGCTCGTGCTGCTGCGCGGTGAGGGTGCGCACCAGCGCGGGGTCGGGGGCGGGGCCGGGTGGGCGGTAGTAGGCCATTTTTCGAATTATGAATTACGAGTTATGAATTGGCTGGGGGCAACTTTTCTTCGCGCATTAGCGAACACAAAGCAGCATATGAGTAGATGTACAAGAAGGTTGCCTCAACCAATTCATAACTCATAATTCATAATTCGAAAAATGGCTGACCACACGCACCCCGAGCAACCTGCCTCTACCGGCGCTGGCCCGTTGCTAGAGCGGCGCTACTACATAGATGTGGTGCGGTCGCACCTGTCGCCCGCGCAGCTCATGGCCCAGGTGCAGGCCGACATGCCGCAGTTTTCGCCCGAGCTACTGGCCGATTTTAAGCGCGAGGACGGGGCCGAGCACGCGCCGCTGCGCGTGGGCGACGAGTTCAGCATCAAGATTATGGGCCCCTGGAACGGCAGCGTGCGCGTAACCCAGGTGGGGGCTACCAGCTTCGAGTTTGTGACGCTCGAAGGCCACCCCGAGGCGGGGCGCATTCAGTTTGAGGCGCACTACCTCGACGGGCGGCCCGATGCGCTGCGGTTTGAAATCCACTCCCGCGCCCGCTCGCGCGATGGGCTGGTGGCCTTTGCCTACGACACCATTGGCGGGGGGCGGCTGATGCAGGAAGCCACCTGGGTAGAGTTTTGCCGACGCGTGGCGGCCGTGTGCGGCGGCCAGGCCCTGGGCGATGTAGTGGTCGAAACCGTGCGCCACGCTTCCGATGGCTCTACCAAGCAGATAAAGGAATAGAGTTAATTGTCATTGCTTCGTCCTCGCTTGATGCGCGACATGCTCGCAACGACAAAATGCCACTTTTAATAACTTATTAAATGAATAAGCCGCCGCTCTGGGAGCAGTACCAGGCCCGCCTGGCCAGCTATGCTGATGCTGAGGTCAACTACGACTACGCGCACCAGAAAGAGTACACCAGCGCCACCGGCTGGCGCCTCGACGACTATGCTACCGACCTGCCCGCCGAAGCGCCCGGCCCCCCCGAAGCCCACGGCGCTTTTGAAGCCGCGCAGGACGTGCTGCGGCGCTACGCCTTTCCGCCGCCCAGCCTCATCACGGGCATTTTCAAGCCCGATGCGCCGCTCGAAAACCGCGTGATGCTACTGCGGGCGCAGTTTTTGGGATTCTCGTTTTGGTTTGGGGTGCGGGTGAGCGAGGTGACCGACGAGGCCGCCCGCCCCACGCCCGCCGGCCCCGAGCGCGTGTGGGGCTACGGCTACCGCACGCTGCAAGGCCACTTCGAGCGCGGGCAGATTGACTTCACCATTCACAAAAACCTGACCACCGGCGCGGTGCAGTTTCGCATCCATGCTGTGTCGCAGACCGGGCGCATCCGTAACCCATTTTATTGGTTGGGCTTTAAGCTATTTGGGCGCATGCTTCAGCGCCGGTTTGCCCGCGAGTCGCAGGCCCGCATGCGGCAATTGGTGAGCGAGGCCCTGGCCAAAGGCCAAACAAAGCCCGCCTAGCCTAGTTAACCCCGCAACATACAAAAACGCCGTAGCTGCCCACCGGGCGGCCACGGCGTTTTTGTAAGCACTTTTCTCTATTACCAAACCAATTTATCGTGTCCACTACGAAAGCTTACGCGGCCCCAGCCGTTAATATCCCGCTGGAGCCGTTCTCGCTGGAGCGCCGCACCCCCGGCGCTCACGACGTACAAATTGAAATTCTGTTCTGCGGCGTATGCCACTCCGACCTGCACCAAATCCGCGATGAGTGGGGCGGCTCTATTTTCCCCATGGTGCCCGGCCACGAAATTGTGGGCCGCGTCACGGCCGTGGGCGACCACGTTTCCAAGTTTAAAGTAGGCGACCTAGCCGGCGTGGGCTGCATGGTCGACTCGTGCCGCGAGTGCTCGTCGTGCAAAGAAGGCCTGGAGCAGTACTGCGAAACCACCGGCATGGTGGGCACCTACAACAGCCGCGAAATCAAGACCGGCCAGCCCACCTACGGCGGCTACTCGCAGCAGATAGTGGTGGATGAGAAATACACGCTGAGCGTGAGCGACAAGCTTGACCTGGCCCGCGTGGCCCCGCTGCTGTGCGCCGGCATCACCACCTACTCGCCCCTGCGCGAGTGGAAAGTAGGCCCCGGCCACCGCGTGGCCGTGATGGGCCTGGGCGGCCTCGGCCACATGGCCGTAAAATTTGCCGTAGCCCTCGGGGCCGAAGTAACCGTGCTCAGCACCTCGGCTGGCAAAGAGGCCGATGCCAAAGCCCTGGGTGCCCACAAGTTTGTGGTGACCAAGGATGCCGAGCAGTTTAAGTCGGTGAATAACTACTTCGACTTCATCATCAACACGATATCGGCCCAGATTGACCTCGGCTCTTACGTGAATTTGTTGCGCCTCGACGGCACCATGATTTTGCTGGGCGTGCCCACCGAGGCCCCGCAGCTGCACGCCTTCAACCTCATTGCCAAGCGCCGCCGCGTGGCCGGCTCGCTCATTGGCGGCATTGCCGAAACCCAGGAAATGCTGGATTTCTGCGCCGAGCACAACATCATGTCTGATATCGAGGTGATTGATATTCAGCACATCAACGAAGCCTACGAGCGCATGCTGAAAGGCGACGTGAAGTACCGCTTCGTGATTGACGTGGCTTCGCTGAATTAGCCAGGTAACCAGAAGCTGACCCAAGGGCCAGCTTCTACTTAAAAAGGGGCGTTCGGCTGCGGCTGAGTGCCCCTTTTTTAACTATTGGCCGAAGCTTTGCGTAGCTAAGCCCATGAAAATGTTTGTTCTCTGGCTGCTACTGCTCGGTGCCGTAGCCCCGGCCCAAGCCCAGGTAAAGCTGCCCAAGCTAAAGGGCTGGGTCAACCCGCTGCCCAAAGACTCCCTCACTGGCAAGGTATCGTACCAGGGCGTGGTGCAGGTGCCCGGTGCCACCCAGGCTGCGCTGTATGCGCGGGCCAAAAAGTGGTTTGATACCGCCCCCGGCCCCACCAAAGTGACCATTGAAACGGAGGATGCTACCACCGGCAAAATCACCGGCAAAACCAGCGAGCTGGTGATGCAGAACTTCCTCGGGGCCAACGTGCAAGTGCCGCTCTGGCGCACCATCGTGGTGCAGGTGAAGCCTGGCCGCTTCCGCTACCAGATTACCGACTTTGCCTTTGATAGCGGCAAAGGCCAGGGCGCGGTTACGCCCATCGAAAACTGCCTCGCGCCCAATGCCTTGACCTTCGACGAGGCTGGCTACCCCAAGCCGGTGCTGCAATCGACCATAGAGGCCATTCAGCGCAGCGGGCGGCAGCAGGCCACCGCCATCCGGCAGGCCCTCACGGGCAAGGCCGTAGATGATAACTGGTAGCCGACCCAACCCAAGCTGTGAGTCAAAGCAGTTGTACGCTATCGCCCAAACGAAAACGCTCCCGCTGGCCAGCGCCAGCGGGAGCGTTCTCATTATAAATAAAATGATGCTATCCTTATTGCTTCACAAAGCGGGCGTAGCGCGGGTTTTGGCCGGGCACCTGCACGTGTACGATGTACACGCCAGGGGCCAGCTTCTCGACCGGCAGGCTGAGAGCATCGTTGGTGCTGGTTTCGGTAGTGAAGTGCAGCATACGCTGGCCTTGGGTGTTGCTCACGGTTATTTCCGCGCCGGCTTGGCTAGCTTCGGCAAAGGCCACCGAGAGGCTGGGGCCGCTCACGGGCACGGGGCTCAGCACCAAGGCGGGAGCATCGGTGGTGGCCGGGCGGGCTACCACGGCCACGGGCGAGTAGCTGAGGGTGCCGTCCAGGTCTTCCTGGCGCAGGCGGTAGTAGGCCTGGGCCGAGGCGGGAGCCACAGCCAGGCTCTTGTCCGTAAAGTCATAGCTGCCGCCGTTGGCGTAGCCCGAGGCTACGTAGCCCACCGACTGCCAGGTTCCGTTGCCCAACTGCCGCTCGATGCCGAAGCCCTTGCTGTTAACCTCGCTGGCCGTAACCCAGTGCAGCAAAGCCGCGCCCTGGGCCGTAGCCTGCGCCGTGAAGCTTACCAGCGTCACGGGCAGCGTCGTGGCGCCATTGCCTGCCGTGAGGTAGGTATTGGGGGCCAAAGCCGTCTGGTAGGTATAGGTAAGGGTGTGGGTGCTGGTATTAGCCGAAGGCGGCGTGGTGATGCGAGTGTAAGGCCCGCTGGCGCTGGTAAGCGACTGGTACAGAGCTAGATTATTTTCGGGAATGCCGTTCAGCTCGTCGAGGCGGTAAGCCACTTCCACCATAAAATTGGGGCTGGCGAAAGCCGTGCCGTTGGCCACCAGCTGGAAGCTGCGCTGAATGCTACCGGAGTTGCCCACGCCAGGAATGCTGCTGCCCGTGACGCGGTACAGGGTCACCGAGCCAGTGGTGGAGGCCCCATTCTGGGGCAGCAGGCGCAGGCCCAGGTTGCCAAAGCCCGTGGTGGTGCCAGAAACCAGGTCTTGGGTAATATGCACATTGCCAACGAGGTGGCTGCCCGTAGTTTCGGTGCCCAGAAAGCCGGGGTTGTAGAGTTCTACGGAGTTGCTGCCCGTGATGAGTAGGCCTTGCGTGAAGGTGACGAGGCTGCCCACGGCAATGTTGTTGTCCAGCGTTACGGTGCCCGACGGGGTGTTCAGCGTCAGGTAGTCGAACGGTACGAGGTAGTTATTGCTGGCCCGGATGCGGTGCGCCATGCTGTTGCCCGTAAACGTGACGGTGCGGCCACTGGTGAGGAAAGTGGCGGGGGCCGTCGTGCCGTTGGTTATCAGCAAGTCGCGGCCGATGTTCAAATCACCCTTCAACACGCCCGAGAGCTGAAACTGGCTGCCGCCGGTTAGCATCACATCCTCGCGCACGTTGAGGGGCTTGTCGGTCTGGTCCATCTTGAGCACGCCCTGGCCCAGCATGCGGATGTTGCCCACGGTCGTGTTGCCGAAGTTGCCACCCGCCGTACCGCCAAAGTACAGCGTGCCCGCGCTCACCACCAGGCTGCCGCTGATGGTCCAGTCGCCGCCCCCGTTGCCCCGGCTGATGGCCAGGCCAGGCGAATTCATCGTGAAATCCCACACCTCAAGCGGGCCAAAGCTGTCGAGGTTAGTAGTGCCCAAAAACGTGTAGCTCTTGAGGATAAACGGCTTGGTGCCAGTGCCATTGGCGGTGCTGCCCACCGTGTAGTAGTACTCCAGGGGCGGCGTAGATTTGCCATTAGTGCCCGCCGCACTGGGGTTGCTCGGGGCCAGGTCGTAGCGGAAGTTGCTATCCTCGGAAGCGTTAGTAACCGTGTACGCCTGCCAGTTGAAGGCAGCCGGAATGGTGCTGCCCGTCAGCGTGTTCCAGCTCAGGCGTACCTCGCGGTTTGTGCCCGTGTTCGAAACGCTGAGGTTGGTAGTAATGGGCGCGCTCCAGTAGCCCGTCACGCCATCGCTTATGAAGCGCCGCACTTCCACGTAGCCATCGGTGAAATACACCCGCACATCGCCGCGAAAAGGCAGCTTGGGCGTAACCCCGTAGTCGAGGTTGCCCGTGAGGCTGCCGTCGGCCACGCTGCCGCCCGTCACGGGTAGCTGCGGGTTCAGGTCGAAGTACATGATGTTGGGCTCGTAGGTCTTGCCGCCGGTTTTGGCCACGTAGAGGTTGTTGGCATCCCAGGTCATGTACCAGGTGCTATTGACGCCATTATCGGTGGCGGTAATCAGCTTGTTGGAATCCAGTCCGTTGGAAGAAACAGTGTTGCCGTATTCGGCATCAGAAATTTGGCCATCTTGCTGCGGCGGCGTGCTGATATATTGTGCCCGGCCGGGCAGCGCTAGTAGCAAGCCAAACAGCCAGAGACTGAGAAAGTAGCTGTACTTGTTCATAACAAAGTAAGATTTGGGAAGGGATAATGGGATGTGCAAAATTAGCTGGTAATAATTATGTTAGTGTTATTCAAATAAACCCTTGCATTCTAAGCAGAAGCATAAAAAAAAGGACCGCCATCTGGCGGTCCTCAACAGTAATTGTGCGTTAAATGAAGCTAATCAGGCACTAGGCGCTGGGGCAGTGCGCTGCCAGGGCACCTGGGTAAGCTGCACGTTAGGCCACAAATCTTTTTGCCCACTGTAGTGCAAAAAGATGCGTGCCGTGGTAATGACGTCTTTCTCGCAATAGCCTACGATACGGCCCAGATTTTTCTCTTCCCAGTAGACTTGGGCCACCTGCGAGCCGTCGATATCATCCTTGGGCGACGGGATGCCGAACACGCCCGCCAGCAGCGGCAGCGAGATAGTGCCCTTGTTGTCGCCAAACTTCCAGAGGTCCATCGTGTCAAGTAAATGCGGCAAATCCCAGGGCTTGTGGCCGGCCACGTCGAGCATCGGCGGAATGCTTTGCCCGCAGATGAGCATGCGCCGGCCCAGGTAGCCGTAGTCAAACTCGCGGCCGTTATGAGCGCAGAGGTAAAAGCCCTCGGGGCCAGCGGTTTCGAGCTTGGCGTAGCGCCCGCTAGTGGGCGAGTAGGGCGCGCGCTCGCCTAGCAGCTGGGCAAAGCCGCGCAGCACGGCGCACTCGTCATCGTCGGCAAACGACTTTACGCGAAACTCCAGCGTCTCATCCTTTAACGGCCGAAAGTAGCCCACCGAAATGCACACAATTTTGCCAAACTCGGCGTAGAGGCCCCCGTGGGCGAATAGCTCTTCGTGGGTGAGGCCGTCGGCCAGCTCTTTAGCGTGGCGCTTTTCGCAAAATTTCTTCCAGAGCGGCTGAAAGGCAGCCGGCAACTCGCCGTGCGTGGCGTGGCCAGGCACGGTTTCGATATCAACGAAGAAAACGCGGGTTAAATCGACGTGGCGCAGGATGTTCATAGGGCTGGGAAGTTCGCAAGCAGGATTACCCCAAAGCTAAGCGGAATGTTTGGCCGCGGCAGTGGGCCGGGGCTGTACTTTCGCCGCTATGCTCTTTCAGTTTGGCCCACGCAGCTCGTTGCTTTTGCCCTTTGTGGTGCCGGGGGCAGTGGCAGTGCTGTGGCTGCTGGGCCGGGCCGTGCGGCGCGGGGCGGCCCCCGATGCCCTGCTGGCCCTGCTAATCGCGGTGCCCACCCTGAGCGTGAGCCAGTGGCTGCTGGGCTACGCGGGCTGGTTCGATAGCCACGACGGGCATTCGACCGTCATGTTCTACATGCCCTGGCGGGCTATTATGCTGCTGGGGCCGGCCTATTATCTGTATTTCCGCAGCCTCACCAACCACGAGTTTCGGTGGCGGCAACTGGGGTGGCACCTGCTGCCGGGCCTGCTAGAGCTGGCGTTGTTTGCAGCGGCGGCGGCCTACGACCTGGGCTGGTGCCGGGCCTGGAAGGGCCAGGTGCTACCCGATTTTTATGGCACCAAGG
This sequence comes from Janthinobacterium lividum, assembly GCA_050954845.1. Classification (GTDB taxonomy): domain Bacteria; phylum Bacteroidota; class Bacteroidia; order Cytophagales; family Hymenobacteraceae; genus Hymenobacter. Next base: position 34,588 of record JBPBQK010000029.1, on the reverse strand, counting down.
GCGCGGCTGCCACCGCCCTCGACACCTTTTATCTGCCCGAATCCTTGCTGGGCTACGCGCTGCTGCTGGGCTACGTCCTGCGCGTGCTGGCCGACTATCGCCGCTACGCCCGCTACCTCAACGACAACTTTTCGGACCCCGAGCGCCTGCGCTTTGCCGGGTTGCGGCAACTGCTGGTGCTGCAAGCGCTGGTGCTCACGATAGGGTTGTTTTTCACGGCGCTCAATTACTGGTTTGAGTTCAGCTACGATGCCGCCTGGTATTTCTTCGCCCTGCGCGGCGCGCTGATTTACGGCCTCATTGTGGTGGGCATTCAGGCCAACTACGCGGCCGCCACTAGCCCGCTGCGCTTCGAGCCAGCTAACGAAGTAGGCGAGGCATCTGCTGTTATATCAGTAGCCTCGGACGCTACATTAGGAGTGCTGGGTGCTACGCCAGTAGTCTCGGATGCTACGCCAGCCGCGGCAGGGGTTTCGCTGGCTAACCTAGCGGTTGCGGAAGGGGCGGCCAGTGCTATGCCCCCCGCTGCATTGCCGGCCGAACTGGAGCCCTGGCGCGCCAAGCTGCTGCACCTTATGGCCAGCGAGCGGCCCTGGCTGGAGCCCGAGCTAACCCTGGCCGAGCTGGCTAACCGCCTGCGCACGCACCCTGCCTTGCTCTCGAAGGTCATCAATGCCGGCTGCGGGCAGAACTTCAACGACTTTGTGAACACCTACCGCGTGCAGGAAGCCCGCCGCAAGCTGGCCGACCCGCGCTTTGCGCACTACTCGCTGGTAGGCGTAGCGCTAGAGAGCGGTTTCAACTCAAAGTCAACGTTTAACCGCGTTTTTAAAAAGCTGCTGGGCCAGGCTCCCAGCGAGGTGATGCGGCCCAAATCATAAGTTGGGACGGGCCAAATAATGGCTTGGGGCGCTTGGCGTGGGGTAGGCGAGGACTTTTGCCTCGTCTTCCACCAAGCGCTTTTTAGCCATGAGCCAGCCTGTTGTCAGTTCGCTTGCCGCCGTGCGGCAGGCCCCAAAAAATTATTGTGGGAGCAGCCGTAACGTTTGGCCCGCCGGGCCGATAGTGGGGGCGCAGCCCAGCCAAAGGGCCAGTGGGCAGCCCCTGAAAAGGAGGCTATATCAAGCTACTGTGTTTTTTTCAGCTTTTGTTCATCTTGGCGGCAACTCTCGCCCCTGCTTTGGCATCTATCGCCCCGACACCTCTACCCTACACACCTTGAACACCTTTCCTGTTGCCCGCCTGGGGCGCTGGCTGCTGCCAGTAGCAGCCCTTTTTACCACTTCGCTGGCGTTGGCCCAAAGCCCGGCTCCGGCCGCGCCCGCTGTGGCCGCTACCGGCTCGCTCACCGGCACGGTGCTCGACTCGGTGAGCCGCCAGCCTGTGTCCTACGCCACGGTGGTGCTGCTGCCGGCCGCGCCCACCGAAAAAGCGATTTCGGGCGTGGGGGCTGACGATGCGGGCAAATTTGCGCTCACTAAGCTGCCCGCCGGCACGTTTCGGCTGCGCGTGAGCTACGTGGGCTACGCCAGCCGCACCCGCACCGTGACCGTGACGAGCGGGGCCACCGCGCTGGGCACCATCGTGCTGCCGGCCGCCGCCACGGCCCTCACCGAGGCCGTGGTGGTAGGGGAAAAGCCCGTGGTAGAGGTGCGCCCCGACCGCCTCGTGTACAACGCCGAGCAAGACGTGAGCAACGCCGGCGGCACCGCCACCGACGTGCTGCGCAAGTCGCCGCTGCTGGCCGTGGATGGCGAAGGCAATGTGAAAATGCGCGGCTCCAGCAACTTTAAAGTGCTGGTAAACGGCAAGCCCTCGCCCACGCTGGCCAGTAACCTCACCGAGGCGCTCAAGAGCATTCCGGCCGACCAGATTAAGAGCGTCGAAGTCATCACGACGCCGCCCGCTAAGTACGATGGCGAGGGCACGGCCGGCATCATCAATATTATCATGAAGAAAGGCGTGGACCAGGGCCTCAATGGCCGCGTGGGGGCCAGCAGCGGCAACCGTAATTCCAACTTCAACTCGGCGCTGAATTTCAAGAAAGGCAAAATCGGCTTCACGTCGTCGGCCAATGCCGGGGCGTGGTACAACCCTGGCTACTCGGAGCGCAACCGCGTGAGCTTCAACGAGCAGGGCCAGCCGGTGAGCACCTTGCTGCAAACCGCCGACGTGTACAACAAAGGCAAGTGGTACTACGGCACGTTGGGCCTCGACTACGACCCCGCCGAGCACCACACCATTTCGCTGGCGGGCTCCATCGACGGCTACGGCGGTAATACGACCAACGACTTATTTAACCGCCTGACCAGCAACACCACCAACGTCTATACCCGCCGCACCGACAGCCGCTTCAGCGGCCTCAACGTGGAGGCGACCGGCACCTACACCCGCACCTTCAAGCAGGCCCGCAAAGAGTGGAGCGTGCTGGGCCAATATGCCCTCAACAACGGCACCTTCGGCTACGACTTCGACCAGTACAACAACTCCGAGGTGCTGCTGCCTACCGAGCAGGCCACCTACCGCGAGCGCAGCCGGGGCCGCACCCCCGGCCACCAAATAACGCTGCAAACCGATTTTACCCAGCCCTTCGGCGACAAGAAAACGCTGGAAATGGGTGTGAAAGCCATCTTCCGCAGCACCGGCTCGGTGGCCAATGTCGATACGCTGCGCACGCTGAGCAGCAACCCCACCTTCTTGCCCGATAACCGCCGCATCACCGATTTTGACTACACCCAGGATGTGCAGGCCGCTTACGCCACCTACTCCTTCGGGCTGGGCAAAAAGACGAGCCTGAGTTTGGGCAGCCGCCTGGAGCGCACCGCCCTCCAGGCCGATTTTCGGGCTACTAATACGCCGCCCTTCGACCGCAGCTACCTATCGCTGCTGCCCACTGGCAGCGCCCAGTATAAGCTAACGGAGGCCAGCAGCCTGCGCGCCGCGTACAGCCGCCGCATTACGCGGCCCTACATCGACTACCTCAACCCCTTCGTGGACCGCTCCGACCGGCAGAATCTGTCCTTCGGCAATCCGTACCTCAACCCCGAGCTCACCGACTCTTACGAACTGAGCTACAACACCACTTTTAAGAGCAATTCGGTTAACATTTCGGCCTCGGTGCGCCACACCGGCAACGCCATCGAGTCGGTGCGCTACCTCACTACCAACCCCGATGCCCCGCTGCCCGCCGGCGTAGTTCCCGACTCGTCGGTGACCATACAGACGTACAACAACGTGGCGGCCAACACTTTCTATCAGCTCAATTTCTACGGCTCGTTCAAGCCCCTCCCGAAGTGGGACATCAGCGGCGGGCCCGATGTGCAGTACATCGTTCGCCGCAGCCCCGCGCTCAACACCAACCGCCAGGGCTTCACGGCCGGCCTCAATTTCAACACCTCGTATAAGCTCAAAAAGGGCTTCACGGTGCAGGGCTTTGTGTATGCCTCGCTGCCAATGCCCGATATCCAGGGCCGCGGCCCGGCCAACCTCTACTACCAGATGGGGGTGAAGAAAACCTTTCTCAAAGACAAAGCCGACCTGGTGCTCAATTTCGGCAGCCCCTTCAATAGCTACTGGCCCTACCGCAGCGTGGTGAGCACGCAGTACTTCGAAGAGCGCAGCGAATACCGGGCCTACCAGCGCTCGTTCCGCGCCAGCTTCGCCTACCGCTTTGGGCAAACGCAGCAAAGCAAGCAGCGCAAGCAAATCAGCAACGACGACACCAAGAGCGGTGGCAGCAAGCAAGGCGGGTAGGTTTTTTAAGGAGCAAGGAGCAGACCGATTGTCCAAGCTGCTTCTTGCTCCTTAAACTTGTTCCTAACAAGTAGGAAAAGCACAAAAACGGGTCATGCTGAACGTAGTGAAGCATCTTGGCCGCACCGTTGGAATACTAACCCAACGATGCGGCCAAGATGCTTCCCTGCGTTCAGCATGACGTCTGCAAGACTTTTAATCTAGGAACAAGTCTAGTAACTACGCTGGCTGGGCGGCCGAAGTAGCGGCTGGCTCAGCGGTGCGGCGGCCCCACTGGGCGCACCGATTCTGCATTTGCTGCCGAAAATTTTCGCGCTCTTCGGGCGAGAGGTGGGCCACCTTGCTTTCGAGGTGTTGCTTCCACTGGCGGCGCTTCTGCGCCCAGCTGCCGCCGCCCCGGCCAAAGCCGCCGAACAAGATGCGGCTCAGCACGAGCAAGCCTAGCGTTTGGCCAAAGCTGATGATGGGGCCGTGGAAGAGGCTCGGCACCAGCCAGTTCCACAGGCTTTGGGTGGTAAAAACGGCGACGGTGACAAACAGCACCGCGAAAAAGACAAATTTGACGGCTTTCTTCAGCCAAAATGCACGGTTCATAGGAAGTAGAAGGTAGCGCGAAGCTAGTTCGCGAATGATAGGATAGGAAATTACTGCTTGATTTTCGAGGACAATAAAAGCTGAGCGCTAGTCCGTAAACAACTCATCATACAGCACCCGCAGGCGCTTGCGCAAGTGCTTCACGGCGTAGTGCTTGCGCGAGATGAGCGTCTTGAGCGGCACGCCGGTTTCGGCCACCATCTCGTTGAACGACTTGTCTTCCAATTCGTGCCACACAAACACTTGGCGCTGCTCGGCGGGCAGCTCGGCCAGCGCATCGGTGAGGGCGTCCATGATGGTTTCGCGCAGCAGGCGGTTTTCGGGGGCATCGTCGGCGGCGGGCAGCACGTCTTGCAGCAGGCGGGCGGGCTCGTCGTCGCTGGCCGCCGCGCCCAGCGGCGCATCCAACGACACCGTAGCCTTGGGCCGGCGGTAGCGGTCGATGATGCGGTTGCGGGCCACCCGGAAGAGCCAGGCGGCCGCCTGCTCCACGGGTTTAAACAAGCGGTAGCTCTCCACAAGCTCGGCAAAAACATCCTGCAGAATGTCCTCGGCCTCGTCGGGGTCGGGCACCCGCCGCTCGATAAAGCGCAGCAGGCGACCACGTTGCTCGCGCACCGTAGCCTGAATCTGCTGGTCTTGCTGGCTGGCCGTCATGGCAGCGGAAAGGGAAAGGGCAATTGCGTCCATCGTGCCTAAACAGACGGGCGGCCGGGCCGGATATTTTACAAGTTGGCTACAAAAAAAGCGGCCTCCAGAGAAGGCCGCTTTTTCGATACATAGAACAGAAGTTAAGTGTAGCACAAATTGAGTGCCGGAAAGTAGGTGTAGCCCGGACTTTTAGTCCGGCCATGAGCGCAACGAATGTCTCGCGTTCGGATTCGTTTGCTATTAATCATTCGCTACACGCGCGGCCGGACTGAAAGTGCGGGCTACAGCAAACTACACGTAATGGCTTTTTCGGGTACCTTTGCCCATTAAGGACCAGCCAGCCCGGCCGGCTCTGCCTCCCGAACACAACCGTATGAACCCGACGATACCCGAAGTCATCCGCACCGTTCCGCTTCAGTACTACGTTTTCTTCGCCACTGCGCTGTTTTGCATCGGCGTCACGGGCGTGCTGGTGCGGCGCAATGCCATCATCATTTTCATGTGCGTCGAGCTGATGCTCAACGCCGTCAACATCCTGCTGGCCGCCTTCGCCTCCTACCGCTCCGACCCCAACGGGCAGGTGTTCGTGTTCTTCATCATGGCCGTGGCCGCCGCCGAAGTATCGGTAGGCCTGGGCATCATCGTCATGATTTACCGCAACTTCCAGAATACCGACGTTAACCTGCTCAGTAGACTGAAGTGGTAAAATAGCGCCTGTCATTGCGAGGAGGAACGACGAAGCAACCTTTCCTTCCCGCTTGGCTGGCGTTAGCTATCGTTAAGGAAAGGTTGCTTCGTCGTTCCTCCTCGCAATGACAGGCGCATAGTCGCTAGTTACTTATATGGAAACTGTTTTACCCGGCGCTACCGCGCCTTACTCGGCGCTGTTTTACGCCGCTATTCCGGGCCTGCCCTTCCTGGGTTTTCTGCTCAATGGGTTGCTGAATCGCAAGCTGTCGGGCACGCTAGCCGGGCTCATCGGCAGCGCCACGGTGCTGGGCTCGTTCCTGCTATCGCTCACGCTGTTTATGGGCTTCAAGTACCAGTACACTGTGCAGCTGTTCGACTGGATTTCGGTGGGCTCGCTCCAGATTCCATTTGGCTACCAGATAGACCAGCTTAGCCTGATAATGCTGCTGCTGATTACGGGGGTGGGCTTCCTCATCCACGTCTACAGCATCGGCTACATGGGTCACGATGAGAATGCGGGCAAGTTCTTTAGCTTCCTCAACCTCTTCGTGTTCAGTATGTTGGTGCTGGTGATGGGGTCCAATTTTGTCATCCTCTTCATCGGCTGGGAAGGCGTGGGCCTGTGCTCGTACCTGCTCATCGGCTTCTGGAACAAGCACACCAACTACAACAACGCCGCCAAAAAAGCCTTCATCATCAACCGCGTTGGTGACCTGGGCTTCCTGCTCGGCATCTTCCTGATTTACCTCACCTTCAACACGGTACAGTACGGCGAGGTGTTTCAGAAGGCGCACCTCCAGCAGTTTGGCCCCTACAGCGTCACGGTTTGCACGGCTATTACGCTGCTGCTATTTGTGGGCGCGATGGGTAAGTCGGCGCAGCTGCCGCTCTACACCTGGCTGCCCGACGCTATGGCTGGCCCTACACCGGTTTCAGCCCTTATCCACGCCGCGACAATGGTAACGGCCGGTATCTACCTCGTGCTGCGCGCCAATGTGCTTTTCACCCTGGCCCCGCAAACGCTCGAAGTAGTTGGCATTATCGGCCTAGCCACGGCGCTGTTCGCGGCCACTATCGGCCTGGCGCAGAACGACATTAAGAAGGTACTAGCTTACTCCACCGTTTCGCAGCTGGGCTACATGTTCCTGGCGCTCGGCGTGATGGGCTACACTTCGTCGTTCTTCCACGTGCTCACGCACGCCTTCTTTAAGGCGCTGCTCTTCCTCGGCGCGGGCTCGGTTATCCACGCCATGAGCAACGAGCAGGACATGCGCCGCATGGGTGGCTTGCGCAAAGCGCTGCCTATTACGTTTATCACGATGCTCATCGGCTGCTTGGCCATCAGCGGGATTCCGCCGTTCGCGGGCTTTTTCTCGAAAGATGAAATCCTGAGCCACGTGTATGAGCATAGCAAAGTGATGTGGGCCATCGGCGTATTTACCTCGTTCCTGACGGCTTTTTACATGTTCCGCCTGTTGTTTCTCACCTTCTTCGGCGAGTTCCGGGGCACTGAGGAGCAGCGCCACCACCTGCACGAGTCGCCGGCCAGCATGACGCTGCCGCTGATTGTGCTGGCTATTTTGTCAACCGTGGGCGGCTTCATGGGCGCGCCCATGTTCCTAGGCGGCAAGCACTACTTGGCCGATTACCTGGCCCCGATTTTCACCTATTCGAAAGAAATTCTGCCCGCCGCCTTCTCCACCGAGCCCGACCACAACACCGAGCTGATGCTCATCGGCATTTCGGTGCTGGTGGCTGTCATTGGTATCGTCTTCGCCTACGTGGTGTACGTGGCCCGCGCCCAGCGCCCCGCCGAAGAAGAAGCGCAGCGCTCCGGTATCGACAGCTTGGTGTACCACAAATACTACGTGGACGAACTCTACAATGCGGTATTCGTGAAGCCTACCATGGCGCTGTCGAAAGGCCTTTACAACTTTGTGGAAAAAGGCGTTATCGACCCCATCGTTAATGGTTTCGGCAGTGCCACGCTGGCCGGCGGCCGCCTGATGCGCAGCGTGCAAACCGGCTCGGTCGAAACGTATCTGCTGCTGATGGTGCTCGGTATTGTGTTGATTCTGGGCCTGAATTTTGGCCGGATGTAACTAACCATTGGCTTTATCTCTTCGAACCCCGCAGTAGCCTCGTGCTGCTGCGGGGTTCTTTTTTACCCAACTAGCTGCGCTGCAGAGCTAGTAATTCTTTATAGCAATTGTTAGCCCGTAAAACTGAGCGCACACGCCGGTTTGGCCACAATTGCGAAGGTGGAACGCAAATAAAAAAATACCCCAAGCAACAGGTAGTTATCGCTCTAGGCGCTTAGTTGGGCCGGCATTAGGGGCAGCCGGGCGTTAAAGCAAATAAAAAAGGCAACCCTGAGGCGAATTTTGCGCTACACAGCGCCAAGCCACTCTTGAGTGCCATCTGCTATTCCACTTTTACACCTCTTTTCTATGAGAAGAATCTCTTCCCCTCTGCGGGCCTTACTGCCCGGGGCAATTGCCTTGGTTGGTAGCCTGGCAGCTCCCACCACCGCCCATGCCCAAACGCCGGATAAAAAAACGGCCGTTGGCGTCAATGTTAGCCTGCTGCAATACCACGGCAATCTCGGCTCTGATTTCGGCAAGTTGTCCTGGCCTTTGAAAGTCGGGGTCGGCGCGCACATCACGCAGTACCTCTCGCCCACGTTCGACGTGAGCCTGATGGGTAATTACCAGGATTATCGCTTCGTCTCCGACAGCAATCCCTACCGCTCTTTTGCTGGCAAAACAGGGATGTTTGACCTGGGCCTGAAGCTAAAGCTCAACAACGGTAAGATTCTCAAAGAAGACTTCTTCTTACAGCCTTATCTGATGGGTGGCGGCGGTTTTTTCGTAGCCAATTTCTCGGGCAATTATGCCTATGGTAACGGCAACAACTACACGCCCATCGCCGGTTCGTACTACAACAAAATCCGTCAGTTTGAGGTGTTTGGCGCGGCCGGTATTCGCTTCCGCCTCTCGCCCTCGATTGCGCTCGACGTGCAAACGGCCCAGCACTACCCCTTCACCGAACGGTCTGATAACCTCGGCGGCCCCGACAACAAGCTCTACGACCGATACTTGGTGCACTCGTTGGGTTTGACAGCGGCCTTGGGTAAAGCCAAGGACACTGATGGCGACGGCGTGCCCGACCGCAAAGACAAATGCCCCGACACGCCCACTGGCGTGAAGGTGGACCTCAACGGTTGCCCCCTTGACACAGATGGCGACGGCGTAGCCGACTACCAAGACAAGTGCCCCGATGTGAAAGGCCTGGCTGCCCTGCAAGGCTGCCCCGACGCCGACAATGATGGCGTAGCCGATGCCGACGACAAGTGCCCCAACACCCCCGCCGGTGTGCGCGTAGACGCCAGCGGCTGCCCGCTCGACGCCGACGGTGACGGCGTAGCCGACTACCTCGACAAGTGCCCCAACACCCCGGCTGGTGTGAAAGTAGACGCCAACGGCTGCCCGCTTGACCGCGACGGCGACGGCGTGCCCGACTTCCAGGACCGCTGCCCCGACCGTGCCGGCCCCGCCAGCAACAGAGGCTGCCCCGAGATTAAGGCCGAGCAGAAGAAAATCCTCAACGAAGCCACGAAGTACATCAACTTCGACTTCAACAAGGCCACGCTAAAGCCCTCGTCGTTCCCACGCCTCGACCAGATGGTAAGCATCCTGAATGAGTACCCCGACTACTCACTCAGCATCGCGGGCCACACCGATAGCAAAGGCGACGACGACTACAACCTGCGCCTGAGCTACGAGCGTGCCGCCGCTGCCCGTAAGTATATGCTCGACCACGGCATCCCGGCTGAGCGCATCGAGAGCCGTGGCTATGGCGAAGCCAAGCCCATCGCCGACAACAAAACGGCGGCCGGCCAGGCCCTGAACCGTCGCGTAGACTTCGACCCCTACCTCACCGGCGAAACCAACGCTGCTGAAGTGAAGTATGGCCCCGCCCCGAGCATCTCGGAGATTCGCGCTGAAGGCAAGAAGCTGCCCGGTAAGAAAACTACCGGCACCGGCGCTCGCTCTAGCCGCAAGACTCCCGTGCGTAAGAAGTAAGTTTCCTGGCGGCAGCTGGCTCAGTGTCGGCTGCCGCATAGGTGTCAACAAAAAGGCAAGCCCGTAATAGGCTTGCCTTTTTTGTTGGCTGTCAAGTGCTCGTGTTTAGGTCAATAGGCATTGAAAAAACGCATTTGTCATGCAGTGCGTGGCGAAATATCTCGCGTGTTTATATCTGCTAACGTTAGGAATTGCTGTGCCACGCGAGATGCTTCGCTATGCGCTGCATGACAAACGTAGTTTTACGCACCGATAATTGACGGCACGTAAAAAGGGCGGCTGCAACCTAAGTTGCAGCCGCCCTTTTTACTTTTTATTAAAGCTTACTTCGTCAGCGTGAAGCTCACTTTTTGTACGTCGCGCGAGTTGCCACCGGTCATTACCTCAAACTCGCCGGGCTCGGATACCCATTGCAAGTCTTCGTTATAGAATTTCAGGTCATTGTCGGACACGTGGAACGTCACCTGGCGGCTTTCGCCCGCTTTCAAGAGGATTTTCTGGAAGTTTTTCAACTCCTGAACCGGGCGGGTGCTGCTGCCCACCACATCGTGCAGGTAGAGCTGTACTATCTCTTCGCCGTCGCGCTGGCTGGTGTTTTGTACCGTCACGGCCACGTCGAGGCCCTGGCCCACCCCGATGGTAGTTTTGCTTACCGTGGGCTTAGAATAGGTGAAGCTGCTGTAGCTCAGGCCATAGCCGAAGGGGTAGAGCGGGTCGTTGGGCAGGTCGAGGTAGCGCGACTTGTACTTGTCGAGCAGCACGCCCGCATAGGGGCGGCCGGTACTTTTGTGGTTGTAGTAGATGGGCACCTGGCCCACCGCCCGCGGAAAGGTCATCGTAATCTTGCCCGAGGGGTTGTACACGCCAAACAGCACGTCGGCCACCGCATTGCCTGCTTGCGTGCCACCAAACCACGTCTCCAGGATGGCGTTGGCATTGTCATTTTCCCAGGGCAGCGTAAGGGGGCGGCCATTGCAGAGCACCACCACCAGCGGCTTGCCGGTGGCTTTCAGCGCCTTGAGTAGGTCGAGCTGGCGGCCGGGCAGGCCAATGTCGGCGCGGCTAGCGGCCTCGCCGGTCATGCCCTGGCTTTCGCCCACTACGGCCACTACTACTTCAGCTTTTTGAGCGGCTTGCACGGCTTCGGCAATTTGCGCATCGGCCGGGCGGGGGTCGATGTTCAGCTGGCCACCGTGTTCGTTGAGGCGCTTAATGAGCTGGTCGTCCTCGGTCACGTTGGCCCCGTGGGCGTAGGTAACGCGGATGGTCGAGCCGCCCACATTCTTGATACCCTGCAAGATAGAAACAGCCTGCTTGCCATCGCCGGCCCCGCTCCAGTTGCCAATCATATCCAGCGGCCGGTCAGCCAGCGGGCCGATTACGGCAATGTTCGCGGTGTTTTTGAGCGGCAGCGTTTGGTTGTCATTTTTCAGCAATACCAGGCTGCGGCGCGTAATGTCGCGGGCCGTTTGCAGAAAAGCCGGCTGCATCAGCACGTCTTTGGCGCGGGCCTCGCTCACGCCCCGGTAGGGGTCCTGGAAGAGGCCCAGGCGATATTTGGCTTCGAGCACGCGGCGGCAAGCCTGGTCTACATCGGCCTGCTTCACGGTGCCTTCCTTGATATTTTTGGCGAGATTATTCAGGAAAATCTCGCCCACCATGTCCATGTCGATGCCCGCATTCAGGGCCAGTTCCGATACTTTTTTATCGTCGCCGAGGCCGTGGGCCGATAGCTCATTAATGGCCGTGTAGTCGGTAGCCACGAAGCCCAGGAAACTCCATTGCTTGCGCAGCAGGTCCGTCATCAGCCACTTATTGGCGGTGGCCGGAATGCCGTTAATGTCATTAAACGACGACATAACCGAGCCCACGCCGGCCTCCACGGCGGCTTTGTAGGGCGGCAAATATTCGTTGTACATGCGCTGGCGGCTCATGTCGGTGGTGTTGTAGTCGCGGCCCGCTTCGGCGGCCCCGTACAGCGCAAAATGCTTGAGGCAAGCCATCACGTTTTCGGGCCGGGTCATGTCGTTGGTGGGGCCTTGGTAGCCGTGCACCATCGCCCGCGCAATCTGAGCGCCTAAGTAGGGGTCTTCGCCTGCGCCCTCGGCCACGCGGCCCCAGCGCGGGTCGCGGGTGATGTCTACCATCGGCGAGTACACCCAGTTGATACCGTCGGCGGCGGCTTCCTGGCCCGCCATGTGCGCCCCGCGCTCGATGGCCGGCAAATCCCAGGAGGCCGCCAGCCCCAGCGGAATCGGCAGAATGGTGCGGTGCCCGTGAATAACATCAAAGCCCAAAATGAGCGGAATGTGCAGCCGCGACTGCGACACCGCCTGTTCCTGAAGCTTGCGCGCCGCAATGGGTGTGAAGGTGTTGAGCACGCCGCCCACCAGGCCTTTTTTAATCTTGGCATCTACATCCTGGCTCACCACTGGCCCCGTCACGGTAAAGCCTACCGACACGAGGTTGAGCTGGCCGATTTTTTCGTCCGGCGTCATCTGCTTCATCAGGTTGCTGATGAACTGCTGCATCTTGGCATCGGGTGGGGGCAGGGGCGTGTTTTGGGCCGCAGCGCGCTGGCCGGCCAGCCCGAGGGCCAGCAGCAAGGCCGCTTTCGTGAGGGTTTTTTGGTGTTTCATGACAAAGTGGATGGGGTAAGAGGGCGGAAAGTTAGGCCAAGCGGTAAGTCAGAAAAAACCGCTTATAGATGCGAAAAAGGCCATTACGGCCTAATTAAAGCCTTTTTGAGTGCCTACGCGTGTGCCGTAGCTGCGGGCCGGCTTTAGGTAATAGCCAATGCTGGTTAGCAAGGCTGGGCTGTGGTTGTGTTCTAAGCGCCAACCAGCGGCGCTGGCCAATTCAGGCTAAATTTTTTACAAAAACTGTTATCCCAAGTGCCACTCAAGCTAAAAAAAGGACCATTTACTCGATGCGCTGCACCGGCGTGCGCGCCGAAAGGCCATTCTCATTAAAGGCCTCGATAGTGAAATAATAAGCCCGGTCCTTATCCATGCCCTTAAAAGTGTATTCGTTGCTCTCCTGCACTTGCAGGCACGAATACAGCTGGTCGGGAGCCAGGCCGGTGTAAATGTTATAGCCCGTGGCCCCGTCTACCGGGGCCCACTTCAGCCAGGCGCTGCGCTTGTCGGCAGCGGTGCGCAATACCACAAAATCCTTTACTATTGTTGGCTTGGCCCCGCTGCCCAACCCGAACACCCGCAAGCCGCTGATAGCAAACTTACCGGTAGGCATGTGCTTGTTTACCAGCTTGATGTAGCGGGTGCGCACGGGCGCGGGCAGCGCCACGTAGTCGTGCGGCACGTCGCTGTGATTCTGGCTTTTATCGACCAGCAACTGCCAGGTTTTGCCATCCAAGGAGTGCAGCAATTGGTACTGGTGGTAGAGGCCGGGCTGCTTGCCCAAAAAAGCCGGGTTCACGTCCTGGTCGGCGTAGTTGAGCTGGATGGCGCGCACAGTGCACACGCTGCCGAGGTCGGTTTGCAGGTACTCGCCGGGGTTGGCGGTGGCGGCGCTCCAATAGGTTTTAATGCTCTCATCGACCGCGTAGTTGGGCAGGTGGCCGCCCAGCGTGCTCGACGCCTGCACCGGGCGCTGGTAGTTGAGCAGCATCCAGCCCGTAAACTGGCTTTGCAAGTGGTCGGCTGGGCCGGTAGGCAGGTAGTGCGGGTAGTCGCCAAAGGCGGTGTTGCAGTACAGGGTGCCTTCCTTATCAAAGCCCGCCGGCCACAGCCCCAGCCGCCGCTCAAAGTTGTTTTTCACGGCAACAACTACCGTGGAGGCGTGCCACCAGTTGCCCCATTTATCCTGAAAGGTATTGCCGTGCCCCGCGCCCCGCGCAAACCCGCCCGGTTTGTACGATACCGGGTTGTGGGCCTGCGGCGTGAATGGCCCCAGCGGCCGGTCGCTCACCTGCACGCCATCGGCGTAGCCGCTAAATTCGGTGCCCGGCGCGCCGTATTGCAGGTAGTATTTGCCGGCGTGTTTGTTCATCCAGGCGCCTTCCATAAAGGGCGGTAAAAAGGTATTATCCAGGTATTCGCCAAAGCGCTGCCAGCCAAACTGCGCGTCATTGAGCTTGAACATCGCCTGTGGCTGCCCGATAGGTTGATACGTCTTGCGGCTGAGCTGCACGCCGTAAAGCGGAAACTCATTGGAGCTGCCATAATAGAGATATAGCCTGCCGTCATCATCCAAAAACAAGTCCGGGTCCCAGGCTGCCAGCGGAAACGGGTCCACAGCTTTCTCCCATTTATTGGCCTTGGGGTCGGTGCTGCGCCAGAGGGCAAAATCGGGGTTGTGGCTGGAGCCGATGACGAACAGTGTATCACCCATGGCCCGCACGGCGGGCGCGCAGAGGTCATCGAGCACTTTGTTCTCAGGCTTCAAAAACGAGCGCGCCAGAAAGTGCCAATCATACAGGTTGTCGCTCCACCAATAGCCTTTTTGATTGGTCGAAAACAGATAATAGGTGCCCTTAAACAGCGTAATAACCGGGTCGGCCGTAGCGCGGTGCCGCCCCGCCGTCGAAAACTCGGGGAAGGGCGTGTAGCCGTAGTCGAGGTTCAGCGGGTTGCAATACGTGGGGCGGGGTGTGGGCTGCGCCAGCGCCAGGCTAGGAGCCAGCAGTAAGAAAAGCAGACGCATGGGTGGGAGAGGCTAGGAAAGTTACTTCAGATACGGACTTTCAAAGCCCAGCTTTTTCAGCCCCTTTTGCACTTCCGGCGAACTCATAAACAGCTTCCAAATCAGGCCCGAGCGTTGGTTTTCTATCATCACCACAATGGGACCCTGGTCGATGGCCAAATAGGACTTGGCGTACCAGTCATGCTGCTCGCTAAAGCCATCGACAAAGCCGTACTCCCCCCAGATTTTATCGCCCAGGTTATTATAGAAATGCCGGAGCGCCAGCATCGAATAATCGGGAGTATAAGGCATGGCCGAAAGCGCGGCCGTGGGCGAAATCACGCCCAGGTCCTCGGTAGGGGAGTGGGCCGCGTAACCCTGCCAACTGTCTGAAGCCGTGAGGCCCCAGCAATCGGGGCCGTAGCCTTTGTTCTGCTTGGGGTTGGCCAGGCAGTAGGCGTGGTTGATGAGCGTGTGGTTTTTATTTTGAATCCAATAGTCGGTGTAGCGGTCCTTGAGGCCGTGCGGGTCAAGGCCCATAAACGAGTAGTGCGTGAAAAACAACGGCCCGCCCAGCTCCGGCCCCAGCGGTAGCGTATTATTGTAATATTCCTTGCCGTTCTTGAACTCGGGGCCGGTGGCCCAGCCCTTATCGTACACAGCTCTTTCGATGCCGTAGCGGGGCGAAGAAGCAGCCAGCACGTAGGTGATGAGGCACTCGTTCCAGCCGTGAATTTGGTGGTTCATGCTCCAGTCGTTGTTGGGGCTCCAGTGCCAGTACAGCACGTTTTGGTTGCCCTGCGTAAACCAGCTCCATTCCACGCCCTCCCACATCCACAGGATTTTGTTGCGCACGTTGGTTTCGTCGGGCGTGTCCTGGGTGAAGTATTGGCGGGCGCAGAGCAGGCCTTCGTACAAGAAAGAAGTCTCGACAATATCGGCCCCATCGTCCTTGATGCCGAAGCGGATAGTGTGGCCCGTTTCGCCATTGAGCCAGTGCGGAAACGCGCCGTGGTACATGTCGGCCTTCCACAAGAAGTTGACAATCTTGCTGATGCGCGCCGCCGCCTGCTCGCGGGTTATCCACTTGCGCTCGGCCGCCACAATGATGGCCATGATGCCAAAGCCCGTGCCGCCGGTGGTCACCACCTCATCGCCGTAATCATACGAGCGGTTGCTGCGCTCGCGGGCCATGCCCGAAACGGGGTGCCCAAAATCCCAGAAGTACTTGAACGTCTGGCGCTGCACTTGGTCGAGCAGCTGCTCGTCGGTGAGGTTGCGGGGGCGCTGGCTCGGGTCAAATTTGGCGACGACGGCGGGCGTTTTGGCCGATGGGGAGGCGCGCCGGGTATGCTGGGCGCGCAGCGCTGCCAGCGGAAGCAACAGGCCAAGTAAAAGGAAAAATAGAGGCCGCATGGGTGGGGGAAAAGTGAGCTAGGAGGGGCGAAGGTAAAATCAATTAGTTGAACCGGGATTAGTATTTTGCAAGTGTATCTTGTAAGTATAGTGGTAGAAAATGCTTCCGACAGCGCTTTTAAAAGCGAAGCAGCGGAGATTATATATTTGATAATAAACGGATTGGATATTAAGAAAGTAATAGCCGGTTTGGGGGCTGTTGCTAAAAGGATAATGCCAGGGCACTTTGTTGGTGCAAGTGCCCCAAACGTTTGTGATACCTTTGCGGGCCTCTGGCAAGGTTGCTCAGGCACTTTGCTAGCTGGTTTCTACCCACTCCTGCATTGGTGCTAGCTTTACTAAGAAGCTATACCGTGTTGCTGCTTGTGAAGGGTATCGTGTAGTTGCGTTCTCTTATTCTCTTAAACCCCACCCACTTTTATGAAAATACCGCTCCTCTCGCAGGGTAGTACACAACTTGGGCCACTGGTAGCCCTTGGGCTGGTTATGGCCCCTGGGCTCGGCCTCGCGTCTCAGGCGCAGGCGGCTGCCCGCAGTGTACAGCAAGCTCCGGCCCAAGCCGGCACCCCCATTACCGGCCGCGTGCTCGATGAAAAAGGTGAGGCGCTGCCCGGTGTCAACGTGATTGTGAAAGGCACCGCCACTGGCACGGCCACCAACCTCGATGGCCAGTATTCGCTTAATGCGCCGGCCGGCTCGACGCTGGTGTTCTCCTTTGTGGGCTACCCCGCGCAGGAGATTTTGGTTAACGGCCGCTCGACCGTCGATGTGAAATTTGCCTCGCCGCAGTCGCAAAGCCTCAACGATGTGGTGGTAGTGGGCTACGGCACGCAGTCGAAGCGCGAAGTAACCGGGGCCATTGCCTCGGTGAAGGGCGAAGAGCTGGTCAACCAAGCTTCGCAAAACCCCGTCAGCTCGTTGCAGGGCAAGGTAGCGGGAGTGCAGATTACCAATTCGGGCCAGCCGGGCGCCGCGCCGCAGATTCGCATTCGCGGGGTAGGCTCGCTGGTCGGCGTGAACCCGCTCTACGTGGTCGATGGCACGATGCTGCCGCAGGGCGCTGACCTAAGCTTCCTCAACCAGAATGACATTGCCTCGATAGAGGTGCTCAAGGATGCGGCCAGCGCCTCCATCTACGGCGTGCAGGCGGCCAACGGGGTAGTGCTCGTGACCACCAAGCGCGGCCAGGCCGGCGGCACGCACATCAACTACAATGGCTACGGCGGGGTGCAGGTGCCCTCCAACCGGGTGAAAATGGCTGATGCCAGCCAGTATGCCACCCTGTACAACGAAAAGAATGACCTCACCGGCACCGCTGCGCTGCCTACCAACCTACCCTCGACCGACTGGTTTAAGGAAGTGACGCGGGTAGCGGCCGTGCAAAACCACCAGCTCAGCCTGAGCGGCGGCAACGACAAGGTGTCGTACACGTTCAGCGGCTCGTACTACGACCAGAAAGGCTTGGTGCAAGGCAACGACTACCAGCGCATTACGGCTCGTCTGCAAACCGATTTCAGCGTCACCGACCACATCAAGGTGGGCTATACGGCGGCCTTTACCAATGCCACGGCCCACGATGCGCCTGGCCTGGCGTCGAGCGTGTACCCCAACTACAGCAACGGCGGCAACATCTTCTACAATGCCTACGTGGCCCCGCCGGTGCTGCAACCCTTCTTGCCCACCGGCCGCTACGGCGACCCCAGCCTCATCGGCACGGGCCTGGGCAGCTTTACCAACCCGCGCGGGCAGCTCGATTATTTCGTGCAGAAGTCGCAGGCCCAAACGCTGGTCAGCAGCGCTTACCTGTCGGTTAACTTCTTGAAATACTTCACGCTGCGCACCAGCCTGGGCGTTAATTACTCTTCGGGTAGCTTCTTCAACTACCAAAAGGCCGATTCGCTGACCACCGTGCAGGTGTACCGGGGCAATGTACTCACTAAGGGCCAGGCCAATTTCAGCCAGCCGCAGTGGGAGAACACCCTGACCTTTGACCGCACCTTTGGCACCGACCACCACCTCACGGCGCTGGTGGGCTCCACTGCCTTCCGCTACCGCAGCGAGCAGCAAATCGGCTCCATCAACGGTGTGCAGGCTGGCAATAGCGACAGCTATTACTTTAACCTGGGCACCGTGGGCACGGCCAACCTTCAGAACCCCGCCGACCTGTACACGCTGTTCTCGCTGTTTGCCCGCGTCAACTATGCGTATAAGGAGCGCTACCTACTCACGGCCAGCTTCCGCCGCGACGGCAGCAGCAAGTTCTCGGACCGTTACGGCAACTTTCCGTCGGTGGGCCTGGGCTGGGTAATTTCGGACGAGCCCTTCCTGAAAGACAACACGGTTTTCAATTTCCTGAAGCTGCGCGGCAGCTACGGCATCCTAGGCAACAGCCAGGTTAACAATAACATCTCGGTGCTGCGGGCCTCGTACCTGCCCGGCTACACGGCCTTCTTCGGCACGCCCTCCAACCTGCCTAACACCGGGGCGAGCATCGACACGCAAGTGCCGCAAAGCCTGCGCTGGGAAACCGTGCACGAGGGCGATGTGGGCCTGGAAATGCGTTTTCTGAACAATCGCCTCTCGGCCGAGGTGGACTACTACAACCGCCGCACCATCGACGCGGTGTTCCCGGTGCCTACCATCAGCTCGTCGGGCTTTACCAACAGCAGCGGCTTCTTCGCCAACAATGCCAACTTCCAGAACCAAGGCGTGGAAGTAGCGCTGCGCTGGGACTCGCAAAGCACGGGCGACTTCTCGTATAACATTGGGTTGACGGGCGCTTACAACCAAAACCAAACCCTGGCTACTATCAGTGGCGCGCCGCTATTTGCCGGCAACCTGCCGGTGGCTGGCTACCAGGCCACCCAAACTCGGATAGGCGCGCCCATCGGCGCTTTCTACGGCTACCAGGTCGATGGCGTGTTTCAGACGGCGCAGGAAGCTAATTCCTCCAATAATGCCAACCTGGGCACTGGGGCCGGCGACCTGCGCTACGTAGACCAAAATGGCGATGGCCTCATCGACCAGCGCGACTTTGTGCGCCTCGGCAACCCCAACCCCCGCTTTACCTACGGCCTCAATACCTCGTTCCGCTACAAGTTCATCGACTTGCAGATTGACATTCAGGGCGTGGGCGGCGTAGAGCTGCTGAACGGCTTGCGCGAAGTGCGCTACGGCAACGAGAACTACACCGCGGATTTCTACAACAACCGGTGGCACGGGGCGGGCACGTCCAACAGCACGCCCTCGGCCAAGCTGCAGGGCCACAACCTCGACGTGAGCTCGTACTATATCGAAAAAGGCGATTATATCCGCCTGCGCAATGTGCAGCTGGGTTTTAACATCCCTAAATCGGTAGCTAACAATCTGCGCGTGCAGACTTTACGTATATACGCCAACGCCCAGAATCCCCTCACGCTGACCAAATACAAGGGCTTCTCGCCCGAAGTGGGTGGCACCCCGACCAATGCAGGTATTGACCTGAATGTGTACCCGCTGATTGCAACGTATAACATTGGGCTAAACGTTGGCTTTTAACTTCTTAGTGTTTTCCCACCCATGAAAAATCAGTTCCTTACCAAATCTCCGCTGCTCCGCACGGGCACGGCAGCTTTGCTGCTGGCCTTCGGGGTCACGTCGTCGTGCAGCCGGTTTCTGGATGTAGCACCGCAGGGGCAGCCTACCAGCCAGCAGTTCTTCCAGACCCAGGCCGACGCCACGGCGGCCGTCAACGCACCCTATGGCAAGCTGCGCGAGTGGAACCTGGTCGCCTTCAACTGGCTGGCCATCACCACGCTTACTTCGGATGATGCCGAAAAAGGCAGCGTAGTTGGCGATGCCGAGTTCCTGAACAACTTCACCTTTTTCCGCTTCACGCCCACCGATGGTTCCGTGCAGGGCTATTGGGATGGTCAGTATCAGCAGATTAACCTCTGCAACCAGGTAATCCAGAACGTGCCCGGCATTAGTATGGATGCTACCCTGAAGGGCCGCTACGTGGGCGAGGCGAAGTTCCTGCGGGCGCTGGCCTACTTTAACCTGGTGCGGGCGTATGGCGGGGTACCGCTGCTGCTAAAAGTAGCCGAAACCAGCGACGAGTTGAACCCGGCCCGCGCCTCGCAGGCCGACGTATATGCCGCGATTGTAAAAGACCTGACGGACGCTTCGGGCGTGCTGCCCGCTACCTACACTGCCAACGACAAAGGGCGCGCTACCAAAGGCGCTGCCTTTGCCCTGCTGGCTAAGGTGCAGATGTACCTCAAAAACTGGACGGCGGCCCAAGCTGCTGCCGACCAAGTGACGGGCTACTCGCTGGCTCCAAATTTCTACGACATGTTCCGCATTCGGGGCGAAAACGGGCCAGAGTCGATTTTTGAGGTGCAGTGCACCACGCTGGCCGGCAACTGCGATGCGTCTAACTCGCAGTGGGCTGAGTGCCAGATGGTACGCCCGCAGTTTGGCTGGGGCTTCTTTAACCCCACCGCCGACCTCGAAAATGCCTTTGAGCCCGGCGATACCCGCAAGTTGGGCACCATTTTGGCGCGCGGCACCACCACGCCCGACGGCGACCTGATTGATGCCAACGCCTCCAACCCGCGCTACAATATGAAGGCCTACGTGCCAAACGCGGCCCCCAAAACCTGCGGCTACGGCCGCGACCAAAACATTCGGGTGCTGCGCTATGGCGAGGTATTACTCATCAATGCTGAAGTAAGCAACGAGCTGGGCCAAACGGCAAAAGCCATTGGCTACGTAAACCAGGTGCGGGCGCGGGCTGGTCTGTCGGCCCTCAGCACTGGCCTCGCGCAGGCCGATGTGCGCCAGGCCGTGTGGAAAGAGCGCCGCGTAGAGCTGGCACTGGAATATGGCGACCGGTTTTTTGACCTGGTGCGCCAGGGCCGGGCCGCTACGGTGCTGCAAAGCAAAGGCTTCGTAGCTAATAAGAATGAGGTGATGCCCTTGCCCCTGACCCAGATAACGCTAAGCGGTGGCAAGCTGACGCAGAACCCCGGCTACTAAGCGGCAGCGGCCTAGCTGGCCAGCTATCGTGCATTGAAAAAGCAGCTTGCTCACTAGGAGCAAGCTGCTTTTTTGCTTAGCGTGGTTTCGAAATCAATCTACGGCTGTCATTGCGAGCGCAGCGAAGCAATCGCACTTGTTCAGCCGTTACTCAGGTGCGATTGCCTCGTTGCGCTCGCAATGACAGCCGTACTCTGACCAAGAATTGCTTTAAGCCAACGATAAAAACGCAATAGTCAGTAAGCCTGAATTAATTGGCTTTTGGCGGAGTTAAGGCAACTCGGGCGTTACTTACAGTCTCGCTTTTGATAGCCCCTACGCTTGCCTGTGAAAAAACTACTCTATCTGTGGCTCTGCCTGGTCGGCCCGGCTTGGTCGGCCCAGGCCCAAAATGCGGCGCTGGCCTGCGGCAATGGCCGGTACAGCACCAACGTGTTTCCAGACCCGCCCACCAAAACGGCTGATGTAATCTTTGGCTACAACACGAGCCGGAACTATGCCTCGGGAGTGCGCACGCCGATAACACTACGGATGGACGTGTACGAGCCGACCGGCGACGTAGCTGTGCAGCGCCCGCTTATCATCCTGGCCTTTGGGGGAGCCTTTATTCAAGGCTCGCGCCAGGATGCCGACATAGTAGCCATTTGCCAGGAGTTTGCCCGAAAGGGCTACGTGACGGCGGCTATTGACTACCGGATTCTGGAAAATGACTATGCCAATCTGGCGACTGTGGGGTTTAATCAGAGCTTTTTAGTTGACGAAGTGATTAGGGCCGTGGGCGATATGAAGGCCGCCGTACGCTTTTTTAAGCACGATGCAGCCCCGGCCAGCGCCAACACCTACCGCATCGACCCGACCAAAATATTCTTGGGCGGCTTTTCGGCGGGGGCCATTACGGCGCTGGAAGCCGCTTACACCGATGATGTTGCCGATAATTCTATCACTCAGCCCGCCTACATTGCCAACGGCGGCCTGGAAGGCAACACCGACCTGCCGGCCCCCAACAACCTGCTGCCGCTTTATAACTCGGCTGGCATTGCGGGTGTGTTCAATATCGCCGGAGGGGTTAGTATCCTGAGCATTGTGGATGCCGGCGACCCACCACTTTATAGCGCCCAGGGCACCGCCGACACGGTAGTACCCTATGATAATGGCAATATTCAATTCACGTCTTTTAACATCTACGGCAGCCACCAGTTGCAAATACAGGCCACAGCCGTGGGCCTCCTCAACCAGCTGCACCCCGTGGTGGGCGGCAGCCACAGCAGCCCCGCCACTGACCCCGACCGCACCCAGATTATTGCGGAAGCGGCCGCGTTTTTGCAGGCAATTGTCTGCCCGGCCGCGCCGCTGCCCGTCACGCTCACCAGCTTTACCGGCCGCGTAGCCAGCACCGATTGCGCGGCCACGCTGGCTTGGCAAACGGCCTCGGAGCGCAACAGCTACGCCTACGAGGTGCAAGCCTCAGGCGATGGCAAGACGTTTGCGCTGCTCGGCACGGTGCCCAGCCAAAACCGGGCGGCGGGGGCCGGCTACACCTATCGGGCGGGTGCGGTGGCGGGCACCCGCTACTTCCGGCTGCGCCTGGTCGATACCGATGGCACGGCCACGTACAGCCCGGTGGTGACCCTGGTGGGCACCTGCGAGGTAGCGCCGCTGCTGCTGGCACCCAACCCCGTGCGCGACTATGCCCTGGTGAGCGGCCTGCCCACCGGGCGCTGTCAGCTGCTGCTCTTCAATGCCACCGGCCAGCGTGTGGTGCACACCACCGCCGAGGGCAGCGCTCGCCTCATCCTCAGCGGGTTGCCGGCCGGCGTGTACCTGCTTAAGGTAATTGCCGAAGATGGCTTGGCCGCCAGCACCACTAGATTGATAAAAGAGTAAGCCGCCCGCCGCGCAACCAATACGGGCCCAGGTAGTAAAAGCAGGCAGTCTATTTCAATGGCCGGCGGCCCTGCCGACCATCCCCTTATCTTCAGTTTATGACCTCGAAATACGTTCCCCTGCTGCCCGCGCTGGCCCTGCTTGCCGCGTGCAGCAGCGGCCCCAGCAAGGAAGAAAAGCAAACGGCCCAGGCCGATAACCCGGCCCAAACCATCACCACGCCTAAAGACGAGTCGGTGCACCTGCCCGCGCCCTACGAAAGCAAGTCGGTAACCAAGCGTGTCGATATCATCGACTGGCCGGCTGGCCAAACGCCCACTGCCCCGGCCGGCTTCACTGTCACCGAGTTTGCGGGTGGCCTGCAAAGCCCGCGCTGGGCCTACGTAGCGCCCAATGGCGACGTATTTGTGTCCGAAGCCGCGACTTTACCCAAGGGCGTGAAAAAAGATATTGCCGCCGCGCTGCGCCTCGACAAGTCGCGCTCGTTGCAGCCTACCAGCGCCAACCGCATCACGCTGTTTCGTGACACCAACGGCGACGGCAAGCCCGATGTGCGCTCCGAGTTTCTGACTGGCCTGAATCAGCCCTTCGGGATGCTGATACTAGGTGACTACTTCTACGTTGGCAACACCAACGGCCTGATGCGCTTCCCCTACAAAGCGGGCGCTACCAAAATCACGGCCGCCGGCCAGAAAATTCTCGACCTGCCCGAAGGCGGCTACAACAACCACTGGACCCGCAACCTGCTGGCCAGCAAAGACGGCCAGCATATTTTCGTAACCGTCGGCTCGGGCTCTAATGCCCAGGAACACGGCCCCGAAAACGAGGTGCGCCGCGCCAATATTCTGGAAATCAACCCCGACGGCACCGGCGAGAAAATATTTGCCAGTGGCCTGCGCAACCCCATCGGCCTGGCCTACTACCCCGGCACCACCACGCTGTGGGCTGCTGTGAACGAGCGTGATGAGCTGGGCGACGAGCTGGTGCCCGACTACATTACGAGCGTGAAGGAAGGCGGCTTCTACGGCTGGCCCTACTCGTATTACGGCCAAAATGAAGACCCCCGCCTCAAAGGCCAGCACCCCGAGTTGGTGGCCAAAGCCCTCGTACCCGACGTGCCAATGGGCCCGCACGTAGCCGCCCTCGGCCTCACATTCTACGACAAAAAAGCCTTCCCCGCCAAGTACCAAAACGGTGCGTTTGTGGGCGAGCACGGCTCCTGGAACCGCTCGCAATATTCGGGCTACCAAGTGGCCTTCGTGCCCTTCCAGGATGGCAAACCCACCGGCAAGCCCGAGCCTTTCCTGACCGGCTTCCTAGTCGGCGGCGACTCGGATAAGGCGCACGGCCGCCCCGTGGGCGTAGTCACCATGCCCGACGGTGCCCTGCTCGTGACCGACGACGCTGGCAACAAAGTATGGCGCGTGAGCGCTACCCCGGCTGCCGGCGGCGCTGGCAAAACCAGCCGCTAAAAAGTAGTTTATCTTAAGGCAAAAAGCCAGCCTGCACACTGTGCGGGCTGGCTTTTTGTATGGAAGCTATGCAGTAAAGGTCACGCAGAGCGTAGCTACGAAAGTGCCTGCGGCGGGGGCGACCCTGAGCCGGCTGGTCGCGTGCGGTCGTCGGGCAGCGGCACAAATTCGTGGTTGTCGTTGGGGGGCAGCAGGATGCGGCCGGCTTTCCAGTTGGCCTTAGCCTGCTCGATGCGCTCGCGGCGCGACGACACGAAATTCCACCAGATGAAGCGCTCGCCCAGCGGCTCGCCGCCCAGCAGCATGAGCGTGCTGGGCTCGCGGGCCACCAGCACCGGGTCGAGGCCCGGCGTGAAAACCAGCAGCTGGCCAGGGGTGTACACGCGGCCGCTTACTTCCACGCTGCCTTTGGCCACGTAGGCCCCGCGCTCGGGGTAGCCGCGGGGCAGCCCAAAGCGAGCGCCCGCTTGCAGCACTACGTGCAGGTAAAAGAGTGGCGAGTGCGTTTTAACGCTGTTTTTCAAGCCAAAAGCCTCGCCCGCAATCAGGCGCATCCACACGCCGGTATCGGTGAAAATGGGTAGCTCGGTGGGCTGGTAATTGCGAAAAGTGGGGGCTTGCTCTTCGTCGGCTTCGGGCAGCGCCACCCAGGTTTGGACCATTTCCAGGGCTCCGCCGGCCAGCGCGCTCGGGTCTTCGAAGCGCTCGGAGTGGGAGATTCCCGCGCCGGCTGTCATCCAGTTTACCTCGCCGGGGCGGATTATCTGTTCCACGCCCAGGCTGTCGCGGTGCGTCACTTGCCCACCAAACAGGTAGCTGACCGTGCTCAGGCCGATGTGCGGGTGCGGCAGCACATCGAGGCTGGGCAGCTGGGCCGGTGCCACCTGCACCGGCCCAGCGTGGTCCATAAAAATAAACGGCCCCAGCATGCGCCGCAGTCGGTAGGGGAGGATGCGCTTTACGGCAAACCCTGGGACCAGCGCCGCCGGCCGGGCGTCAATAATCAAGTCGAGCATGGGATAAATGTAGCTCGGACTCGCAGCATTCAGGCTACAGCAGGGCACGCATTTCCTGCGCGTTGCCGATGGCTGAGCCGCCGATATCATTGTTGAAAAACAGGTAGGCCTGCGCCACGCCGGGCGCGGCGGCTACCTCGGCCGCTTTCTGCCGCAACACCTCGGTAGGGTAGGGCGAGGCGTATAAATCGGGCACGCCGTGAAAGCGGTAGTAAAGCGTGGGCGCGGTTGCCACCACGGCATCGGGCAGCAGCGGGTGGCTCTGGCCGCAGAACGTGACGCGCCGTTGCCGCAGCTCGGCGTACACTTCCTCGCGCCACCAGCTGGGATGGCGAAACTCGAGCACGTTTACAAACGAAGGGTCGAGGCAATCGAGAATGCGGGCGAGGCGCTCGGCATCGTAGGCCATGCGGGGCGGCAGCTGAAACAACAGGGGGCCCAGCTTTTCTTGCAAACCCCGGCCGGTGGTGTCGTAAAAATCGCCCAGCAACTGCCCCACGCCGTGAAACTGCTTGTAGTGCGTGATGAGCTGGGGCGCTTTTACGGCAAATTGAAAATTGGCCGGGGCCTGCGCATACCAGTTTTCCAGAAAGGATAACTGGGGAAAGCGGTAGAACGTGACGTTCAATTCCAGGGTCTGAAAATGCTGGCTGTAAAACTCAAACCAGCGCCGCATGGGCAGCTTTTCGGGATAAAAAACGCCCCGCCAGTGCCGATAGTGGTAGCCCGAGCAGCCAATGTGTTTGGCCATAGGCAGCTGATTAGTCGGCGGCAATAGTGGCATCATAGGTATCGGCAAACTTGAAATCCTCCAGCCAATAATCAGAGCTAATTAAGTCGTATACCACGCTGGTGGCCGTCTTGTCGCTGGGCGTTAGCTGCCACAAAATATCCGTTGCTTCCGGAAATGCGCCACCCGCCAGCTGGTCGCCAAACAGGCGGTGCAGCAGGGCGCGGTCCGACAGACCCGGCCCGAGCAGGCGCAGCAGCGCGGCGGCCGGCTCTTGGTCGAGCGCGGCCAAGTCGGCCGGGTCGGCGGCCGTGATTTTTACTTTGAACTCCACCGCTTGCGGATGCGGAAATTTGCCATTGTAGGCGTCGTACAGCAATTGGGTACCGTTGAAAAAGCCCTTGTGCAGCGCAAAATTGGGGTTTTCTTCCCAAAGCTTCTCGGTCTGCATCTGGTGGGCCAGCTGGTCGATTTGGCCCTCTTTCAATTGCTCCGAAAAAAGGTAGCCCAGCACAACTTCAGCCGCTTCGGCGGGCTCCAGGTCGGTGAGGGCGAGCTGGGTCATTTCCTTGAGTTCGGCCGGGGCAATGGCCTCGGGGCTGTCATAATCGAGCTTGGTGAGCAAGGCCAGGTAGTCGGCATTTTGCCAGGCATCGGGCAGGGCGGCGAGGTGCTGGAAGGAAAGACGTTCGACGGTGAAAGTGGGCATCGGGATAGTAAAAATAGGGGCGGGGTGCCCGTTCGGGACCTGTTTACGCACAAGCAGCGCGGGCAACTGAAATTTGGTCGCCAACCCCCGCCGCCGACGGTGCCAGTGCCGTGCCCAGGCAGCGGCGGCGCATTGCCTGCCGTAGCGCCGAGCTTAGCGCAGTAGGGCACCCAGGCCGGGCTAAACAGTTGATAGCGTACTGCGTATAGGGCGGCGTGGCAGCTAGGTAACTGCTGTCTTTTCCCACCCAACTCTCCCCGTTCCATGAAAGCTGCTCATTTGCTCGCCGTCGCTTTTGCGCTCACTACCAGTGCCGCCCTGGCCCAAACCGTAGCCCCCGGCACCGCGCCGGGTGCCCAAACCGGCAACCCCTCCAACATGCCCAGCGCCGGCGACCCGTCTACCAATCAGCAGCGCGTCAACAGCACGCGCAAGGACAACATGGACAACACGTCGGGCGATAAGCGCATGATGCGCAAAAACGGCAAAATGAAAACGAGCTCCGACGGCTCGAAAATGAAAACTAAAATGTAACGCCTTGGGGCGGCCACCCGGCAGGCTCAGCGCCCCACGCGCCAACTACGTAGAAAAGCCTCTGCCCCTAGAAGGGCAGGGGCTTTTCTGGTAAAGCAGCTTTATTGCTTTCTAAAACAACCCGTTACCATGCCTATTACGGAAGACGCGGCGGCCGGCGAGTTTTCGGCAACGCCCAAAATCGAGTTTATCGACACGCCCGGCGCGCCCAACCGCAACGTGCGGGTTATCGAAGATTTTACTTCACCCAGGCCACCGATGGCACCGTGTGGGAAGCGCCCAGCGGCAGCATTGTCAACGGGGCCAGCATTCCGCGGGTGCTCTGGACGCTGGTGGGCTCGCCCTTCACCGGCGACTATGTCTACGCCTCCATCGTGCACGATGTGGCGTGCGACACCCGCACCCGGCCCTGGCGCGATACGCACTACATGTTTTACCTGGCGTGCCTGGCGGGCGGCACGCGCCCCGGCCGCGCCAAGCTGATGTACCTGGCCGTGCGCAACTTTGGCCCGCGCTGGCCGGTGCCCGCGCCAGTGTCGCAACCCGCAGAGCAGCTTGCTTTTAATTCATTGGTCAGCGAAAACGTAGTTGGCCTGAATACCGGGCCTTTCAGTAGCCCCGAGCACCAGCTGCACTACCTGCAGCGTGCCCAAGCCTATGTGGCCGCTCACGGCGATGCCGCCTCCATTGAGGCCATTGACGTACACGCCTCTCGCCTCACCTAAGTGGCGCTACGCTAACAGTAGCCGCTCGCTTTTAAGTGAAAAAGCTGATAGCTCAATGGCTGGCGCTACCCACTAGGCCCGGCACGAAACAACCTATTTTCTAACGTAGTACCCTATCAATCGTGCCAATTCAAAAATCAGCTAACCAGCAAAATACCAGCGAGCAGCCGGCCACCATCGTGCTGGCCGGGGCCACCGGCGACCTCGGTTTCCGCATTGCCCAAGCGCTGCTGGGCCGGGGCGCGGCCGTGCGGGCGCTCGTTCGCCCCGGCAATACCAAGCCCGAAGTAGCTAAGCTACGCGAGCAAGGTGCCACCGTGGTAGAAGTCGATTTTAACGATGGGGCGGCCCTCACGCAAGCCTGCGCGGGGGCCACCTGCGTGGTATCGGCTCTGTCGGGCCTGCGCGAGGTGATAGTAGATGCCCAAACCCATTTGCTCGATGCGGCCGTGGCCGCAGGTGTCCCGCGCTTTATTCCGTCCGATTATTCCATCGACTTTACCAAGCTGCCTGAAGGCTCGAACCGCAACCTGGACCTGCGCCGCGAGTTTGGCCGCCGGCTCGACCAGGCCCCCATTCGGGCCACATCCGTCCTCAACGGCATGTTTATGGATTTGCTGACCGGCCAGGCCCCGGTTATCCTCTTCAAAATCAGGCGGGTGCTTTACTGGGGTAGCCCCGACCAGCTGCTCGACTTCACCACTATTGCCAATACCGCGGCCTTCACGGCCGCCGCGGCCCTCGACCCCACCACGCCCCGCTACCTGCGCGTGGCCGGCGAGGTAGCCACCGTACGCGGCCTCCAGGCGGCGGCCAGTGCGGCTACCGGCCGCCGCTTTGGCCGCCTGCGGGCCGGCGGCTTGTGGCTGCTCAAGCTGATGATTAAAATAACCCGCCGCCTCGTGCCCGCGCCTGGCGAGGTATTTCCGCCCTGGCAGGGCATGCAATATTTGCACAACATGTTCACCGGGCTGCCCAAGCTTGCGCCCCTGGATAATAACCGGTACCCGGAAATCCGGTGGACGCAGGTGCGGGAAGTGCTGGCGTATAGGAAGTAGTAATCTTAGTGGCCTGCTCGCCGGGCGTGTACCTCACCCCCTAGCCCCCTCTCCTTAGGGAGAGGAGGAACTAGCCCTAGCTTTAGACCTGGTTACTAGCATACTCGAACTAAAAGCTAGTTCCCCCTCTCCCCAAGGAGAGGGGGCTAGGGGGTGAGGTACACGCCCGGCGAGCTTGGACGTAACGGCTCTGGCTCCGGGGGCAAAGCGCCTACGTCAGAGCTTACTTCCCCTGCTTAGCCTGAAGCTCCATAATTGGGCTCTGTGGCTTCAGCAGCGGCCGGCTCTTCTCCACAACCACCTCCTTGGGCAGCTGAAACGTGGCCCGCTGCCGGATGCGGCGCGACGACGCCCCGACCTGCACCGTGTAGGTGCCCGGCGCCGCCACCCAGGCCGAGCTGGCCGGGCTGTATGAAGCCAGGTCGGCCGCCGCGAGCGGAATGCTGAGCGTCTGCGACTTGCCAGGGGCCAATAGCACCGTTTTGGCAAAGGCTTTTAGCTCGCGGGCGGGCTTGGCCAGGCCGCCGGCGGGGGCGCTCAGGTAAAGCTCTACTACTTCGCGGCCGGCCACCTTTCCCGTGTTGGTGACGGTGAGCGTGGCCGTGAGCTTATTGGTAAACGTAGCCGCGCTCAGCTTCAGCGGGCCGTAGCCGAAAGTGGTGTAGCTTAGGCCGTAGCCAAACTCGTAGGCGGGCTGCACGTCGAAGGTGTCGTAGTAGCGATAACCCACAAAAATGCCTTCCTTATACGTGTTTTCCGAGTCTTGCCCGGCGAAGGCATTGGCCGCGGGGGCCGCCCCTGGCGTCACGCGGCCCGGAAATTCGTCGCCGTAGGGCACATCGGTATAGGCCATGGGGAAGGTGGTGGCCAGCTTGCCCGAAGGGTTTACCTTGCCACTGAGAATGTCGGCGATGGCCCGGCCGCCTTCCTGGCCGGGCTGCCAGGCCAGCAGCAGAGCATCGGCCTGGGCGCGCCAGCTGGCCACTTCCACCACCCCGCCCACGTTGAGTACCACCACCAGCTTTTTGCCCCGGCTATGAAAGGCGGTGGCCAGCTGCTTGAGCAGGGTTTGCTCGCTGCTGGTGAGGGTGAAGTCGTCGGCCACTTTGCGGTCGCCGCCTTCGCCCGCGTTGCGGCTCAGCGTGAGCACGGCCACATCGGCGGCCTGCGCCTGTGCCGCTATCAGGGCAGCATCGGGGGCCATTTCGGGCACTACCGTGGGCGGGGCCAGAATGCTGGTGCGCTTGGGCAGCCGGGCCTTGGTGTCTTTAATGTATTGGCGATAAGCCTGGCGCAGCGGTTCATTCACGGCAAAGCCGGCTTGCGCCAGCCCCTCGGCCGGCGCGATGGTGTAGGCCCGGTTCACGTCGCCGCTGCCGGTGCCACCCGCCACTAGGTCGTAGGAGGCGTTGCCAAACAGCGCTACCCGGCGGCCCGCCGTCAGCGGCAGGGTGCCGGCTTCGTTGCGCAGCAGCACCATGCTTTCGGCGGCGGCCTGGCGCGCCACGGCGGCATCGGGCTTGAGGGCTGGCTGGCTATTGTAGCGGTAGCCCTTGAAGGTAGGCGACTTTAGCACCAGCTCCAGCACGCGCAGCACGTTGGCATCGAGTTGGGCTGGGGTCAACTGCCCGCTTTGCAGCGCCGCCCCAATGGCCTGGGTTTGGGCGTAGGTGCCGGGCATCAGTAGGTCGTTGCCGGCTTGCAGCTGGGCAATGGGATTTTTGCCGCCGTACCAGTCGGTCATTACCAGGCCTTTAAAGCCCCATTCCTGGCGCAGCAAATCGGTGAGTAGCTCGGGGCTTTGCGAAGTATACGTGCCGTTGAGGCGGTTGTACGACGACATTACCGTCCAGGGCTGGGCCTGCTGCACCGCCATTCTAAACCCCTTAAGGTAAATTTCCCGCAGGGCCCGCTCGCTTACCTGCGAATTGAGCATCATGCGGTTAAACTCTTGGTTGTTAACGGCAAAGTGCTTGATGGAGGTGCCCACGCCGTTTGACTGAATGCCCGTGACGAGCGCTGCCGCGATGCGGCCCGTCACCACGGGGTCTTCGGAGTAATACTCGAAGTTGCGCCCGCCCAGCGGGTTGCGGTGAATGTTCATGCCAGGAGCCAGCAGCACATCAATGCCAAAGTCGCGCACCTCGCTGCCAAAGGCTACGCCCACGCGGCGCACCAGCGTCGTGTCCCAGCTAGAGGCCAGCAGCGTGGCCACCGGGAAGGCCGTGGCGTAGTATGTCTTGGTGCTGTCGCCGCCCCGAATGGGGTCGATGCGCACCCCCGCTGGACCGTCCGACAGCGTGAGCGACGGGATGCCCAGCCGCGCAATGGCGTGGGTGCGCCCCGCCGCGCCGGGCACTTTTTCGGGCACCTCACGGTCGCCGGGGTTGCCGGGCGGCAGGGCCCCCGCCGGGAAGCCCGAGGGGTAAAAGCCCATGCCCACCACCAATTGCATTTTTTCGTCGGGGGTGAGGGCCGCTAGCACGTCGCGGAGCGGGGCTTTGCCTAGCTGCGGTGGGGTAGTTTGGGCGGCCGCAGTAAAACTTATGAAGGCCGTCAAGCTCAGGAGCAGGGCGCGCGGGGTGCCGGCGCGCCGGGGTAGGGGCGGGAGTGGGTGGGACAGCATGGGAAAGGGTAGGTGAAAAGACTAATTGCCTGAAAGGCAAAGTAACACGCTAATTGGTTGTTGTTTATTTCTTGGCAAAATCCTGCGCCAAAAAGGAGGCGCGGGCCGGTTTTACCGTGGCAGGAATAGCCCAGAAGGGCGAACAAGATTTTGGCTTTTTCCGGCTTTCCAGTTTGTTCCCCCGTATCCATTCCCGGTTTCAACTTCATCTAGCGCACAGAATGGCCATCGAACAAAACGAACCCCGCCCCACTAATAGCGAAATCAGCCCCAAGCCCATGGCCTACCCCACCAGCGAGGGAGCCATGAAGGAACAGCCCGACTGGGACATGTCGAGCTACAAGCCGGCCGGCAAGCTTATCGGCAAAGTAGCCCTCATCACGGGTGGCGACTCGGGCATCGGGCGCGCCGTGGCGCTGGCCTACGCCATGGAAGGGGCCGACGTGGCCATCATTTACCAAGCCAATGCCGAAGATGCCGCCGTAGTCGGCAAAGCCGTGCAAGCCCAGGGCCGCAAGTTCTTGGCCATTCAGGCCGATGTGCGCTCGGCCACCGAGTGCCGCGAGGCCGTGCGCCGCACCCACGCCGAGCTGGGCGGTTTCAATATTCTGGTCAATAATGCCGCCTTCCAGCAGGGCTACGAGCATTTCGAAACCATTCCGGAGGAGAATATTCACCGCACCTTCGACACCAATATCAAGGGCTACATCTTTATGGCTCAGGCGGCTATTCCGTTCCTAAAGGAAGGCGACTCCATCATCAACACGGGGAGCATTGCGGGCATTGTCGGCAACCCACACCAGGTGGACTACGCGGCCACTAAGGGCGCTATTCACATCTTTACCAAGAGCCTGGCCGCCTACCTGGGCGAGAAGAAAATCCGGGTCAATGCCGTGCTGCCCGGCCCCATCTGGACGCCGCTCATCCCCGGCACCATGCTACAAGAAGACCTAAATAAGTTTGGCGACGAAACCATGCTCGGCCGCCCCGGCCAGCCCGAAGAGCTGGCCCCCGCCTACGTTTACTTCGCCTCGCAAGACGGCAGTTTCTCGACCGGCAGCCTGCTGGAAGTAACCGGCGGCATGCCCAAAACCAACTAAAGCAGCTGCTAAGCGCGTAAACAGCTTATATCTATTGAAATTTCCTATGAAAGCTCTCCTTCTTCTAGCCGGCGTCTTTGCTTGTAGCACCAGCGCGGCCCTGGCCCAAACCGTATTGCCCTCCGGCGCAGTAGCCCCCGCCGGCGCCGTGGTAGAGCCATCGGGTGTGCTCGTAGCGCCCGCTACCGTGCCGGGTGCCCAGCCCCTCAGCACGCCCGCCACCCGCGATGGCGGCAGCCCGCGCGCCAGCCGCCACGATGAAAAAGTGCCCGGCATGAGCCACGACGACCGCAAGCGCATGCGGAAAATGGGTAAGATTAAGTATAGCTCCAGCTCGGAAAAGCAAAGCGGGGTGAAATAGATGCCAGCGCTGCTTGATTATGGAGGCTACCGCCGCTAGCTGAAATATAGGGAAAGGGGCCCGCTGTTTCGTCAGAGCAGCGAGCCCCTTTTTCTATATTCATGTGTAATGCAGGAGGTGCGAGTGCGCCTGACCTAGGCCATTGCCCTGCTAAGCGGCCATTCCTTACACCGCCTACGTGCGGTAGCTAGGGAGTAGAAGCCAAACAATCCTGCTGAACGAGTGGTCTTAGCACGGACCGCTTTGCGAACTAGCGGCGCACGTATTACTCGCTCATTTTCGTATTTATGAACATTGGAATCATTGGGGCCGGCCACATCGGCAGCGCTCTGGCCGTGCGGCTCACCAGCCTCGGCCACTCGGTAGCTATCGCCAACTCCCGCGGCCCCGAAACGCTGACGGACTTGGCCCAAAAAACCGGCGCTACCCCCGCCACGGCCCAGGAGGTTGTCCGCCACGCCGACCTCATCGTGGTAACCATTCCGTTGAAAAGCATTCCCGACCTACCCAAAGACTTGTTCGAAGGCGTGCCCGCCGAAGTGCCGGTTATCGACACCAGCAACTACTACCCCTTGCTGCGCGATGGCCAGCTGCCCGAATTAGAAAGCGGCGACCTCACCGAGAGCGAATGGGTGCAGCAGCACCTAGGCCGCCCCGTGCTGAAAGTGTTCAACAACATCTTCGCCGCGAACCTCGAAAATAACGGCCAGCCCGCCGGCTCGCCCGGCCGCATCGCGCTACTAGTAGCTGGCGACGATGCCGCCGCCAAGCAGAAGGCCATGGCCCTGGTTGAGGAACTGGGCTTCGACGCCGTGGACGGTGGCAGCCTGCACGAGTCGTGGCGCCAGCAGCCGGGCTCGCCGCTCTATTGCACCGATTTATCGGCCGCCGACGTGCAAAAGCACTTAGCCGACCTAGGCACCCAGCGCACGCCCGAGCAGCACGCCGAGTTCGCCGCCGCCCAGGCCGCGTCGGAAAAGCACTTGGAAGCCCAAGGCGTTAAGTTGTAAAAACTGCGTCCCACCTTATGTTGGCCGCCCAGCCACTATTCGGGCACAAGCCCCGCCAAAAGAGCCTTAGCAATTGCTGAGGCTCTTTTGGCGGGGCTTGTTTAATAATCGAGAATAATTACCCAGCTCGCTTCGAGCATGGCGAACATCAGCTACAAACTCGCGCTAGCTTAGGACCCCGTGGAGGTCTGCCAAGGAGAACACGTTAAAATGTCCCACGCCTTGCCCCATACCCGGCGGCGGCAACACGCCACCTGCGGACGCAGAATCCGGGGCAAGCGCGTCGTAAAAGGCATCAAGAGAATTCGGTTTTATATGGGTAGCTGTACGGAGCACGCGGGCGAGTAGGCGGTTACTATGATTGTGAGCGCTAGTAACCAGTCAACTAGAGCATGAGGACAATCATCTTAGGTAGAAACTAGTTTAGGAGGATGCGTCGTCATGAAGTAACAGACCGTCAATGGGCCGTGGTCGCGCCCCTCTTATCAGGCAAGGTCACGGACTGCGGCGT
>JBPBQK010000028.1:0-76748 GCA_050954845.1 Janthinobacterium lividum | reverse complement strand
GAGGCCGTGCGCCGCAAGCCCTACTCGGTGGTGCTGCTCGACGAGATTGAGAAAGCGCACCCCGACGTGTTCAACATCCTGCTGCAAGTGCTCGACGATGGCCGCCTCACCGACAACAAAGGCCGGGTGGCGAACTTCAAGAACACCATCATCATCATGACTTCGAACACGGGGGCCGACATCATCCAGCGCAATTTTAAGGAGCTGAACGAGTACAACCACGAGGAAGTAGTCGACCGCACCCGCGACGAAGTGGTGGAGCGCCTGCGCCAGCACATGCGCCCCGAGTTCCTGAACCGCATCGACGAAATCGTGATGTTCCAGCCCCTCAAGCGCAAGGAAATCCGCAAGATTGTCGATATCCAGTTCAAGCAAATTCAGCAGCGCCTGCACGAGGCCGGCATCAGCCTCGAAGCCACCGACGAGGTGCTCGACCACCTAGGCGAGCAGGGCTTCGACCCGCAGTTCGGCGCTAGGCCATTGAAGCGCGTCATTCAGCGCGTGATTTTGAACGAGCTTTCTAAGGAGATTCTCTCCGGGAAAGTGAGTAAGGACGCCGTTGTTGAGGCGGTGCTGGAGGATGGTGCCGTGCGGTTTGAGAACGTGGAGCTGCCGACGGTGTAAGTCGTTGAGTATGTTTGTGAGGAAGCCCCGTCTGCTTGGTGCCGGCGGGGCTTTTGCATACAAGTTTGACAAATAACTTACAGTAATGAAAAACCCTGGTTCATTGTCATCTATTGTCTCTTCAGGTAAATACAAAGGACGCTCTGTGGCAAGTGTCTATAGTGGTGAGCCAAGAGAACTAATTAGGCTGTTCCTAGAGCTAATTGATAGGTCGTTTGCGTTGGTTTTTTCTAAAGATTTCTACTCTGTACCAGATGAGCCAGATGAAATAAACTTCTATGCTATTGCGGGCGGTTGGGCAGGTGACGAGAAAAAAGTAAGTCATCACACCGTAAGCTGGGTAGTTTGGGCGCTGCGTGATGGAGGAAGTTGTGAATACAATATATCACCTACGAAAATTAGGATTTTGATAAAAGATAAAGAAGGTGAACTCAACAAATATGCTTCCGAATGCGCCTGCGAGATTGCACGTGAATTTCTTATTAGATGTTTTGCCAGAGTAGAAGACAAGGATATAGGGGACTTACGACCAGCATCAATATCTCTTCCACAGGAAAAGAGCTTAGAAGAGAAAATTCAGTTGGCGGAGGGTAATCCCAAATATATTTACCGCCATCTTCGTAAAATAGACGGGTCCTATTTGGCAGCCAGTCAGAAGGCCCTTCATGAGCTTAATGACTTACCTGTATTTTCACTTGGTTCATTAATAGTGAAGCTCGGTAAGATGAAGGAGGACTATAGCTTCAAGTTGAATTTTCTTTTGGGAGTTGATTTTGACAAAGCGGATGAATACACGATAAAGAAGAATTACGAAAAGTATTCTGCTTATCTAAACGAGCAAGAAGACAATACTCAAGAATGTGACAGTGGTAATTATAATGACGATAATGAGTACTATGACACAGATAATGATGAAGATAATATAATGCGTGGTCTAGCGAACGGTGATGGTGACAGCTTTGGATTCTAGCTAGAACTATGTTACCGGGCCAGCCGCTTGGGGCGGGCAAACTCCGCGCTTGCAAGGGAGCGTTACTTTTGCTTAAATCGTCTTTGTAGAAGTGCCATGTCCATCACCATCGACCTAAACGACGCGCTCGTGCAGCAGGCCGAGCAATACGCCCAGCAGCACGGCCAGAGCCTGGCGGCGCTGGTGGAAAACTACCTGCGCCAAGTGGTGCAGGAGCCGGCCCAGCCGCTGGCCCCGGCGGTGCAGGAACTATATGGCATCCTGTCGCTGCCGGCCGATTTCGACTACAAGACGCAGCGCGACGAGTCGGCTCGCTAATGCGCCATTTCTTTCTCGATACCAACGTAGTATTCGACTACCTGGGGCGACGCGAGCCAAACGGCGCGGCGGCTGTCGACTTATTTCAAGCGGCTTATGAGGGGCGGGCGACGCTCTACGTGGCCAGCCTGAGCTTTAGCCACACCTTTTACACCCTGCGCAAACAGGTGGGCGCAACCGTATCCCGCGAAGCTCTGCGAAAACTAGCTCAACTTGTGCGCGTGGTAGCTGTGGATGCGGTGGTAGTGCAGCAGGCGTTGGATTCAGCCTTTATCGACGTAGAAGATGCCATGCAGCATTTCGCGGCAGTCAGCGAGCCAGCGATAGAGGCTATTGTTACTGGTGACTCGAGGGGCTTTACGCAGGGGAACTTAGCGGTTATCAGTCCGGCAGAAGCGCAAGCACTGGTAAGATAGCAGCCAACTACTGCCACCACTGATTCCTGAAGCAGCCGCTGGCTCGGCGGTGCTGATAAAGCGCGTCCCCATTGAGGCGCGGCACGGCGGAAGCTTCGTATTAGGGAAGGGATGTTTTGCCTGCGCCATTTGGTCCAGCCAAAATGTAGGCGATGGGCGCGGCAGCTATAATCGGCTTATTCGGCTAAAACGTCTAGGCGGCCAGTAGCGGGCCACTCTTTCACCAAGCGGCCTTGCGCGTCGCGGTAAGTCAGAAAGGAGTTGGCCGCTTTGGCCCGTGCCCGCACATACTCCCGAAACCTCTGCTTAAAAGCGGGTGTGGCTACTCGTTCCGCCATGTGGGCGAGGTTATCGAGCTGCTGGGCCTGTAAGTCGGTATCGGTGGAAAGCGGCTGCATGAAACGAACATAGCTGTTTGCAAGTAACGTTAAACCGGGTGCAAAAGGTGTAGCCGCCCCGGTCTTGGAAGCTGCTGCTAGCTTGGCAGCGTAACTACTCATTGTCAAGCGGCGTTATTTGTATTCCACATTTGACCCTTTGCGCTATGCCTGCAGTTGCCCCTAGCCCCAACAAGAAAGCGGCCCCCGCGAAAGGCGGTGCGGCCAAGAAGCCCTTTGCGCCTAAGCCACCTAAAAAGTAGTTGCGCC
The DNA here is from genome assembly GCA_050954845.1 of Janthinobacterium lividum. Classification (GTDB taxonomy): domain Bacteria; phylum Bacteroidota; class Bacteroidia; order Cytophagales; family Hymenobacteraceae; genus Hymenobacter. The sequence goes on along the minus strand of JBPBQK010000028.1, from coordinate 73,773 downwards.
AGCCTCTCTTACCCGGTAAAATGTAAGAGGCCAGTGCGCCGTAGCATGTCGCTACGGCGCACTGGCCTCTTAAAAAGATATTCTGAAAGTCTTACTCAGCCTTAATAAACTTCACCGACAGGCGCTGAGCCCCCGGCGCGGCTTCGTACACCAACAGGTAATTGCCCGTAGCTAACCGGCTGATATCAAGCGCAGTGCTAGTGCTGCCCGAGGTAGCAGCAGTAGTTGCTACCCGTCGCCCATCGAAGCTGTAGACGGTGAATACGCCGGTTGTCCCGGCTTGCAGCGGGTGCTGTACGGTGAGGGCCTGGCCTGCTTGGGCGGGGTTGGGGTACACGGACAGCAGCTCCGTATTGGTGGTGGCGCGGGTGGCTAGGGTAGTGCTGGCTACCAGGCCGTTGAGGTAGTTTTCGAGGTTGGGGTAGCCGTTGGCGGCGATGGTGGCGCGGTCGCTGGCGTCGTTGGGATTGAGGCCCATGCTGGTTTCCCAGGCGTCGGGCATGCCGTCGTGGTCGGTGTCGGTGGGGGCGGTGGTGTTGCAGGTGAGCACCTGCCAGGCCACTTGCGAGGTGCTGTAGGGCGTGCCGTGCTGGTAGCCGCCCTGCACGTCGATGATAGTGCCGGTGCGGTTTTGCACCTCCTGCACAATGCGCGTATCGATGGGGTCGCGGGTGGGCAGCACGCAGCCGGCATTGGCCAGCACGGAGGTGTAGGCCGCCTGAGCCGTTTGCACCGGAAAGGGGTAGGTTTCGATGGCAAAAGGCACTAGCACTTTGGCCTGGGTGGTGTCGGCCAACGTGCCGCCATTCATAGCCGCGCCGCGCCAGTTGTGGCCCGTTATGGCGGCCGAGTTGTCGACGTAGTTGCCCGTCATGTAGTACTGGCCGTAGGGCAAAACCGGGCTGCTGGTTTGCTTATACGGGTTGATAATCATTGACTTCACGGCTACGCCGGCGCTGCTGCCGGTACCGGTGCTGGGGCCGTATTTGTAGTAGTTGTTGAGGATGTTGTAGTTGCCGCCCTCGCCGCCGTTCACGGTGTAGGAGCCCCAGTCGTAGAGCACATTGTTGGCGAACTCGGCATTTTCCTGCCCGGCCGTGTTGGGCGTGAGGTTGCGCGAGCCGTCGAAGCGCGGGTTGCGGCCCTGCAAGTGAGCCAGCAGGTTGTGGTGAAACGAGGCGTGCCGCCCGCCCCAAATGCCGCCGTAGCCGTGGTGCTCAAAATCGGTATCACCCGTCTCGAAGTGGTACGAATAATTCAGCCCCTCGCTGATGATATTCCACTGCAAAGTCGTGTTGTCGCCCTTGTAGCAAGTCAGCGCCTCATCATCGCCCCAACTGAAGGTGCAGTGGTCGATAATGAGCCCCGTGTAGCCGCCGATGGAGTCGAAGGCGTCCTCGTCGCCGCTGCCGTTTACCATGCCCAGGTTCTGGTATTGGTCGCCGAGGCGGAAGCGCATGAAGCGCAGTATCACGTTGTTACCCTTGACGGTGGTTTGCTTGTCGGCCACGCAAATGCCGTCGCCGGGCGCGGTTTGGCCGGCCAGCGTGGTGTTGGCCGGGATGCTAAGCTGCGTGACCAAATGGATGGTGCCGCACACCCGAAACACCACCGTGCGGCTGGCCACGGTGCCCGCCAGCGCGGTGCGCAGGCTGCCCGCGCCCGAGTCGTTGAGGTTGGTTACTTCAAAAACCGTGGTTGGGGCCGTGGTACTGCCGCGCCCGCCGGTGGTGTATTTGCCCGCGCCCTCGGCCCCCGGAAAAGCCGGCAGCGTGGTTTGGGCGAAGGCCGGGCTGGCCGCCAAGCCTAGTAAAAACAATGAAAAGCCAAGCGGCCGAATGGTAGCAGTGCGCATGCGAGTAGGGTGGGAAAAGGAGAGGAGCAGCCAGTGAACTGGCATTTCCAGACGATAATATTACCCCTGCCGGGTGCCCGGATGCCAGCTCGGTGCGCCCTTTATTTATGCAATCGATGCCGGCAACGTTGCCGACATCGATTGCATAAATAAAGGCCTGATAACGTGCCAAATGGAATGTGAGTAGCAGGTAATATTGACCCATCTCCCACCCTCATTCTTTTTTCATATGTTAGCTAGCGATACCCGCGTAGCCCTGCCACGCTTTGCCGTTAGCCTTCGGGCGCTGCTGAGCTTGTTTTTGCTAGTGCTTTGCAGCACAAGGCTTTATGCTTACGATGTGACCGTAGCCCAGGATGGCACCGGCAACTTCACCACCATTCAGGCGGCCGTGACGGCCGCGCCCGCCAGCCGCACGGCCGTGTACACCATCTACATCAAGGATGGCATTTACGCCGAGAAAGTGACGGTGCCCAGCACCAAGCCTTTCCTCCAGTTTGTGGGCCAGAGCGTGGCCAATACCATCCTGACCTGGCACGACGACAACACCACGCCTAACGGCGCGGGCGGTACGCTGGGCACTGGTGGCTCGGGCAGCATCGTGGTGAATGCCACCGACTTTTCGGCCCTCAACATGACGTTTGTCAACTCCTACGGCGATGGCTCGCAGGCCGTGGCCGTGAGCTTGTACGCTGACCGGGCCGCGTTTAAAAACTGTCGCTTCCTGGGCAACCAGGATACGCTGCTGACCTACGAGAGCAACGGGGCCGTGTCGCGCCACTACTTCCGCGACTGCTATATCGATGGAAATGTGGATTTTATCTTCGGTAACGCCATTGCCATTTTCGACAACTGCACGATTTACGCCAAGACGCGGGTAGTAGCCGGCTCTACGGCCACTTCGTACATCACGGCGGCCAACACGCCGCCCACCCAGAATTACGGCTACCTGTTTCGCAACGCTAAAATCCCCTCCAACAACGGCACCACGCTTTATTACCTGGGCCGACCCTGGCAAAACTCGACCGGCTTCACCACGGCGGCCGGCACGCTGGCCAATAACAAGGTTATTTTCTCGAAAACCAAGGTTGGGGTAAATGAGATTCAGCCGGCCGGTTGGGTTATCTGGGATGCGGGCACCGATGTGACTAAAATCACCAACGGCGAGTACAAAACCACCTACTTCAACGGCAACCTCGTGAACGTGAGCCAGCGCGTGAGCTGGTCGCGGCAGCTGGCCCCGGCCGATACCGTGACTTACACCCTGGCCAATATGTTCGGCACCGGCACGGGTACGGCCGCCACCACCGGCACCCCGGTAGCGGCGGCCTGGAACCCCACCTCGCTCGACGCCAGCTTCGGCACCTACCGCGCGCCCGACATTGCGGTGGCCAACCTGCAAGCCACTAAAGGCAGCACCCAAACCGCCATTCAGTGGAATATCAGCTGGGCGATGGCCGGCATTAAGTACGACTTGCAGCGCTCGACCAACAACACGACTTTCACTACCATTAGCACCCAAACGGCCGCTACCGACTCGCTCTACAACTTCGCGGCGACCGATGCGCTGCCGGCCGCGGGCTCGTCGTACTACTACCGCGTGGTAGCCTCCAAAACTGGCCTGACCACGCACACCACGCCCAGCATTCTGGTGTCGAGCGTGCCGACTATTACTACGTCGAGCACGGCGCTGGCGGCCTTCACGCAGTACAATACCGGCACCTCGGCGGTGCAGACCTATACTGTATCGGGCGTGAATCTGACCGCCAATCTGGTCGTTACGCCGCCGGCTGGCTTCGAAATTTCGACCAATGGCGGCACTACCTGGACGGGCAGCACCGCGCCCGTGACCCTCACGCCGACTAATAATACATTGGCTAACACCACTATCAGTGTGCGCCTGAATGCCTCAGCCACCGGTGCTTATAGTGGCAATATCACCCATGTAAGCACTGGCGCTACCAGCGTAAACGTAGCCATAACTGGCACCCGCCTGGCTACAGCGGCCCCGCAGTCGGACCCGCTCATTTGGTGGCCGCTTATTCGCAACAACCAGGACAGCACGGCTATTCGGTCGAGCCGCCTTACGGCTACCGCGCCCACGCTCAAGGCACTGTATTTGTCTACCGATACCTCAGTGCCGATTCCGGCGTACTCTACTAAGTACGGCCAAGCCTTCGGGCCTACTGCCAACGGCAATGGCACCTGGACGGTCATTGGCGGCAACCTCAAGCGCAATTACTACGAGCAGTTTACGGTGGCGGCCACCGGCGGTGCGGTGCGCCTCGACTCGCTGCTGCTGTCGTCGGCCTTTTACAACACCAGCTCGAATACCAAGCTGGCGGTGGTATACTCGAAATCGAACTTCGTGAGCGACTCGACCGATGTGAGCGGCGGCACTGGCCCCGGCCTCAGCAGCACGGCCTACGGGTCGTTTGCCGCGCCCATCCTGCTGCCCAACCAAACCAGCGGCCCCACCAACGTGTACCACCTGGTGCTGGCCGGCAGCACCGGCGTAGCACTTACTGCCGGCCAGACGCTGACCATCCGGCTGTACTGGGCCTGTGGCAGCACTGGTACGCCGCGCCACGCCATGCTCAAGAATGTGGTGGTGAAAGGAGCCCCGCAGGCCGTGACGGCCACCACTACCGCCACGCCCGCCGCCGATATACAGCTCTACCCCAACCCCACGGCCGACGGCCAACTGACGCTAACGCTAAGCGGCTACCGCGAAGCCGTGCAACTGACCATTAGCAACACCCTCGGCCAGCGCGTGCAGGATATTACGCTACCCGCGTCTGCCCTGAGCCGGCCGCAGTCGCTCGACCTGTCGGCCCTGCCGGCTGGCGTATATGTACTACTAGCCCGCACTGCTAGCGGTGGGGTAGAGGTGCGTCGCATCGTGCGCGAGTAGTTCCCTCATATTTCGCCTGAAAAGCGCCTGCCGCATTGTGGCAGGCGCTTTTTGTTTTCCCACCAGCCTGTTTGGCCCCGTACTAAGCCTGACCGTTGCAAAGCAATAAGGAGCTTGCTTGCGACCTTTGTGGCCGATGTCCGTTTTCACCACCTACTTGCAGCTTGGCTTCTGGCACATCTGGAGCTGGCAGGCTACCGACCACCTCACGTTTTTGCTGGCGCTGTGCGCGCCTTATGCGCTGGCCGATTGGCGGCGCGTGGTGGCGCTGGTCACGAGCTTCACGGTGGGCCATTCGCTCACGCTGGCGCTGGCTACGCTGGGCATCGTGGGGGTCAATAGTCCGGTGGTGGAGGCGCTGATTCCGGTCACGATTATGCTCACGGCGCTGCTGGATATAAAGCAGGCCGGCCGGCCCGATGCCCACCCGTCGCGACGGCCCACCCCGATAGTTTTGAGTGCGCCCAATGCGTTGGCACTGGCTTTTGGGCTGATTCACGGGTTGGGGTTTTCCAGTTACCTGCGCTCGCTGCTGGGCGAAAACAGCCGACCCATCACGGAATTATTGTCCTTTAATCTGGGCGTGGAGCTGGGGCAATTATTGGTAGTGAGTATTATTCTGTTGCTGGGCTTCGTGATGCTGCGCGGCTTCGGGGCAGCCCGACGCGACTGGGTGCTGACGACGAGCGGCGCGGCGTTGGGTGTGGCACTGTTGCTGTTGGTGCAAATGTTGGCGCAGTAGGGTGCGGGGCTTGCCCCCGCCCGGCGTTGTTCGGGACGTTGCCTATCGTAAGTCTAGCAACGCCGGGCGGGGGCAAGCCCCGCATCCTACGCTACACGCACCTCCCGCAACCTCGTCGTAAATTCGCCGACCTTAGCTGTTACCTTTTTATTAATCCCCACTTTTTCATGCGTTCTCTACTCCTGGCTGGCTGCCTGGCGTTGGGACTGGCGCCCACGGCTTTACGGGCTCAGACTACCAATTCCGGCACCGACAAATTTGCGCAGCTCGAAACCCTGCTGCCCACGCCCAATTCGTACCGCACCGCCAGCGGCGCGCCCGGCCCGCAGTACTGGCAGCAGCGTGCCGACTACAATATCAAGGTCACGCTCGACGACCAGAAGCAGGCCATCACCGGCTCGGAGACCATCACCTACACCAACCTCTCGCCCGATGTGCTGACCTACCTCTGGGTGCAGCTCGACCAGAATATTCTGGCCAAAAATTCCATCACGGCTGCCACCAACGTGGGCCAGATTACGGCCGGCCGCCTGGGTTTTCAGGATGTCGATAATCAGCTGGCAGTAGCCGAGTTTGACGGCGGCTACAAAATCGCGGCTGTTACTGATGCCACTGGCAAGCCCCTGAAATACACCATTAACCACACCATGATGCGCATTGACTTGCCCCGCCCGCTCGGGCCAAAGCAAGCCATTTCGTTTGGGGTGAAGTGGAGCTATAACATCAACGACCAGCTGAAAATTAGCGAGCGTAGCGGCTACGAGTATTTCCCGGAGGACAAGAATTACCTCTACGAAATCGCGCAGTTTTACCCTCGCATGGCGGTGTACTCGGATGCGACTGGCTGGCAGAACAAGCAGTTCCTCGGCAACGGCGAATTCACATTGCCCTTCGGCGACTACCGCGTGAGCATCACCGCCCCAGCCGACCACGTAGTGGGCGCGACGGGTACGTTGCAGAACGCCGCGCAGGTGCTGACCGCCACCCAGGTGCGACGTTTGGCCGAGGCCAAAAATGCCAAGAAGCCGGTCCTGGTGGTGAGCCAGGACGAGGCCGTGAAAAACGAAACCAGCCGTGCCACGGGTACCAAAACCTGGACTTACGCCGCCAAAAATGTGCGTGACTTTGCCTGGTGCTCGTCGCGCAAATTCATTTGGGATGCCATGGAAATCAACCAGAACGGCAAGCCCGTTTTGTGCATGAGCTATTATCCAAAAGAAGGTAACCCCTTGTGGGGCAAGTACTCGACTGAAGTGGTGGCGCACACCATCAAGACGTACTCGAAGTTCACCATTCCCTACGAATACCCCGTTGCCATCTCGGTGCACGGGCCGGTGGGCGGCATGGAGTACCCGATGATTTGCTTTAACGGTGGCCGGCCCGAGAAGGACGGCACCTACTCGGCGGACCGGAAATACGGCATGATTTCGGTGATTATTCACGAAGTGGGCCACAATTTCTTCCCGATGATTGTGAACTCCGATGAGCGCCAGTGGACCTGGATGGACGAGGGCCTCAACACCTTCTGCCAGTACCTGACCGAGCAGGAATGGGAGCGCAACTACCCCAGCCGCCGCGGCGAGCCGCGCAATATGGTGGACTACATGCGCACCGATAAAACGCTGCAAACGCCGATTATGACCAACTCGGAAAGCGTGTTGCAGTTTGGCAACAACGCCTACGGTAAGCCCGCCACGGCGCTTAACATCCTGCGCGAGACAGTGATGGGCCGCGAGCTGTTCGACTACGCCTTCAAAACCTACGCCACCCGCTGGGCCTACAAGCACCCCGAGCCGGCCGATTTTTTCCGCACCATGGAAGACGCTTCGGCGGTGGACCTCGACTGGTTCTGGCGCGGCTGGTTCTACGGCACCGACCGCGTTGACATTTCGCTCGAAGCGGTGAAATCGTACAAGCCGAACACCAAAAACCCCGGCCTCGAAAACGCCCGCCTCCAGAACGAGCGCCAGGCCCAGGTGCCGAGCCTTTCGGCCCAGCGCAACGCTACTGAACTCAAAACCACCGCTGTAGATGAGAAGCCCGACCTCAAGGACTTCTACAACAACTACGACCCGCTGGCCGTGACCGAAGCCGACAAGCAGCGCTACTTCCAGTACTTGAGCACCCTCACGCCCCAGCAGCAACAGCGCCTCAACGGCAACCTGAATTTCTACGAGTTGAACCTGCGCAACGTGGGCGGCCTGGTGATGCCCATCGTCATTCAGATGACCTACGAGGACGGCTCGCAGGAACTGACGACCATCCCGGCCGAAATCTGGCGCAAAAACAACGAGCAGGTGAGCAAAATCATCATCACGCCTAAGAACGTGACCTCGTTTGTGATTGACCCCTACCAGCAGACGGCCGATACCGACCTGAGCAACAACGCTTTTCCGCGTCAGGCGGCGCCTTCGCGCTTCGAGCTGTTCCAAGCCGGGCAGGCTGGTAATAACGCCCGCCAGCCGCTGAACCCGATGCAGGCCGCCGCTACGCCGGGCACGACCACCACGCCCGCCCCAGCCGCCCCGCTGGAGCGCCGCGAAAACAAGCCTAACCCCGATGGGCGGCCGGCCCGGCCGGCTAGCACCAACGGCACCCGGTAGGAGGGAGGTTATTACGATGAAAAAGCGCCCGTCAGCTTCTGACGGGCGCTTTTTTTGTTGGCAACTGCAAGCCCTACGCGGGGAACCTCACCCCCGGCCCCTCTCCAAAAAAGAGGGGAGCCTGACGGCTTTTTACGTGTACTCACGTGTACTTACGTGTGCTTGCGGTCGGCTCCCCTCTTTTTTGGAGAGGGGCCGGGGGTGAGGTTCCCCGCGTAGGGCAATCTGCTGAGTAAATCAAAAGGTATTTTGGAGATACGCGGCAGACAAAACGCATCGTTTGTATTAGCTTTGCAATACAAAGTTCTTTTAGAATAATCGCCGCACCCAGCACTTTCCCGCAGCCGCTTCGCTTTCCTCAACATGGACTATTTCGTAAAACCCGATTCCATCGTGCGCCGCATCTGGAGCAAGGCCGATACCGTGCTGTTCATCTTTGCCGGGTCGGCGGCCGAGTTTGCGCTGAACAAGGCGGTGGACTGGCTCTACTTCACCGGCAAGCTGCCGGCCGACCCGCTAGGGCGGCTGTTCTCGACGGTGGAGTATGCGCGGCGCATCGTGTTTGCCGAGCGGGCGGCGGCCGAGCAGGCCATTGACACCATCGTGAGCATCCACGCGGCGGTGGAGGCCAAGCGCGGCATGCGCATCCCCGACTGGGCGTATCGCGACGTGCTGTTCATGCTCACCGCGTACTCTATCAGCGTGTTTGAAGCCATCGAGCGGCCTCTGACGGCCGCCGAAAAGGAGGAAATCGTGGACGTATTCTACCGCATGGGCCGGCGCATGGGCATACCAGAGGTGCCCGCTACCTACGCCGAATGGCAGCTGGCCCGGCAGGCGCATTTGGATAAGGATTTGGTGGTAAGTGACTATACCACCGACCTCTACCGGCAGTATCGCCGCCACTTGGGGGCATTTCGCTACGGGCTGGTGCTGCAAGCCCAGCGTTTCGTGGTGCCACCCCGCGTGCGTGCGCTGCTGAAGCTGAGCCGCTGGTCGTGGCTGCCGCTGGCGCTGCCCCTGTACCGGCCCACGCAGCACCTGGCCCTGGGCCGCTGGGCGCGCACTTCGCTGATGCCGGCCAGCTACCGGGCGCAAATTCTGGCGCTGGACCGGGCACCGCAATTGGTAAATCCGCAGCGGTTGCAGCCACAGTAGCGGGCCGCATTGACATTTAGCGTCTGCTCGCTACCCGCAGCACGCAGGGAATAATCGTTATATTAGCGAGTATATAGCGCTGTTAAACATGGTGTTTCCTTAACAATGAGTTGTCTTTTTGCGTATAGATAGACCGCCTCACCACGCGCTATTTATAATGTCTTATCCCGACGACCAAAACCCCGACGCGGCCGGCACGCCGCCGTCGACTGGCCCTTCGCGCCGCTCTTTTCTCAAGCAAAGCGGCGGCATTCTGGGCTTCGCGCTGGTTCCGCCCATCGCTAGCCAGGCCGAAGCCATTGCCGATAAACTAGCTCCGGCCAGCCCCGTCATTTCGGGCGTTACCAACATGAGCCTCAACATCAACGGCCAGGTTAAAAACCTGCGCCTGGAACCCCGCACCACGCTGCTCGATGCTCTGCGCGAGTATCTCGACCTGACGGGCACCAAAAAGGGCTGCGACCACGGCCAATGCGGCGCCTGCACCGTGCACCTCGATGGCCGCCGCGTCAATGCCTGCCTCACGCTGGCCATTATGGCCCAGGGCAAGCAAATCACGACCATCGAGGGCCTGGCAAAAGGGGAGGAGTTGCACCCCATGCAGGAGGCTTTTTTGAGGCACGACGGCTTTCAGTGCGGCTACTGCACGCCCGGCCAAATTATGTCGGGCGTGGCCTGCGTGAAAGAAGGCCACGCCAAATCCGACGACCAATGTCGCGAGTGGATGAGCGGCAACATCTGCCGCTGCGGCGCTTATCCCAATATCTTGGCCGCCGTGCGCGAGGTGGCGGGGCAGGCCTAATGTAGCGCGGACTCTGCGAGTCCGCGAATGCAGAATACTGTTAGTATACAATGATTTTCATTCGCGGACTCACAGAGTCCGCGCTACGCTATATGAATAATTTCGCCTATACCCAGGCTGCTTCTACTAAGGAAGCAGCCACTGCCAAGCAGGCCGATACGCATGCCGCTTTCATCAGCGGCGGCACCACGCTGCTCGATATTATGAAGTCGAATATCGAGCAGCATTCTCTGCTCATTGACCTCAACAAACTGTCCTTACTAGGCATCGAGGACGCGGCCACTGGCCTGCACATCGGCGCGCTCGAGCGCATGAGCGGCGTGGGCGAGCACCCGCAAGTAGTCCAGAATTACCCCGTTATCTCGGAGTCGCTGCTGGCCTCGGCGTCGCCGCAGCTCCGCAACATGGCCAGCATGGGCGGCAACCTATTGCAGCGCACCCGCTGCGGCTACTTCCGCGACACGGCCTTCCCATGCAACAAGCGCGTGCCCGGTTCAGGCTGCCCCGCCCAGGACGGCGACAACCGCACGCTGGCCATCTTGGGCGGTAGCACTAGCTGCATTGCTACTCATGCCTCCGACCTCGCCGTGGCGCTTGTAGCCCTTGAGGCCAAGCTCAGCCTCGAAAGCCCGAAAGGCACCACGCGCATTGTGCCGCTGGCCGATTTTTACAAGCTGCCGGGCAAAACGCCGCACATCGAAAACCAGTTGCAGCCCGGCGAAATCATCACCGCCATCACGGTGCCGGCCGCTGTGCACGCCCGTAAGTCGCACTACCTCAAGGTGCGCGACCGCGCTTCGTATGCCTACGCGCTGGTGTCGGCCGCCGTGGGCCTTGATGTGCAAGGCGGTACTATTCGCTCGGCTCGGGTAGCGCTGGGTGGCGTAGGCACCGTGCCGTGGCGTGTGCCGGCCGTCGAAAAAGCGTTGGTGGGCAAAGCGCCGACGGAAGAGAATTTCCGCGCCGCTGCGGCGCTGGCCGTGCGCGATGCCGCGCCCCGCGAGCATAATAAATTCAAAGTGGAACTGGCCCAGCGCACCATCGTACGGGCGCTTTTAGAATTAACGGCGTAGGGCGCGGGGCTTGTCCCCGCCCTATCGTTGCAGGCTTTATAATTTGATTATTGTCGTTTGAATACGACAGGCGGGGGCAAGCCCCGCACCCTACTAATGACCTCCGAACCCCAATTTTTCGACCAGCCCGGTGGCTTCGTTGGCAAGCCGCTCGTGCGGGTAGAAGGCCGCGAGAAAGTGACCGGCAAGGCCAAGTACTCGGCCGAGTATCCGTTGCCGGGCCTCACCTACGCGGTGTTTGCGACCAGCACGATAGCGAAGGGTAAAATCCAAAGCATCGACACCGCCGCCGCCCTGCGCGAGCCGGGCGTGCTGGCCGTACTCACGCACCAAAACCTGCCGCCGCTGGCCAAAACGCCCAACGACGACCAAGGCAAAAAGGACACCAGTGCCCCGATGGGCTTCATGCCCCTGACCAGCGACGAGATTTTTTACTCGGCTCAGCCTGTAGCCTTGGTGGTGGCCGATACGCTCGACCACGCCCTGCACGCGGCTACGCTGGTAAAAGTGACCTATCAGCAAGGCGAGCAGCCCATTGCTAATTTCCTCGATACCCGCGCCAAGCTTTTCAACCCAGCCCAGGTGCAGGATGGCAAGGAGGACGGCCACAAGCGGCGCGGCGATGCCAAAACGGCCTTTGCCAGTGCGCCCATCCAGCTCACGGCCACTTACACCCACCCCGTGTACCACCACAACCCAATGGAGCCGGGCTCGACCACGGCCCACTGGGAAGCGCTCGACCGCCTGACGGTCTACGAATCGACGCAGGGTGTGACGCGCACCCAAACCACGCTCGCCGCTATGACCGGCCTGCCCCGCGAGCAGATTCGGGTTATTACCAAGTACTTAGGTGGCGGCTTTGGCTGCAAAGGCTCGGCTTGGCCGCACACTATTCTTACGGTGCAGGCGGCCAAGGCAGTGGGCCGGCCAGTGAAGCTGATGCTGACGCGCAAGCAGCAGTTTACCAGCATGGGCCACCGCGAAGACCAAAGCCAGACTTTACAACTCGGGGCTACGGCCGATGGCAAGCTTACCTCGCTCATTCACACTAAGGTATCGACGACCTCGCCCTGGGATGAGTACGCCGAGTCGAATTCCAAGATTATCGACCTGCTCTACGCTTGCCCCACCTTCGAGGCCAGCTACGAAATGGCGCGGGCCAATGTCATGACCTCGACCTTCATGCGCGCTCCTGGCGAAGCGCCGGGCTCGTTCGCCATCGAATGCTCGATGGACGACCTGGCGGCCCGCCTCGGCGTTGACCCCATCGAAATTCGGCTGCGCAACCACGCCGATATCGACCACAGCACCGGCCAGCAGTGGAGCAGCAAAAGCCTGAAACAGTGCTACGCCCGTGGCGCTGAGCTCTTTGGCTGGAGCCGACGCAATCCCAAAGCCGGCCAAACCCGCGACGGGCGATACCTCGTGGGCATGGGCATGGCCACGGCCAGCTACCCCGTACACAGCTCGCAGGGCACGGCCCGTGCCCGCCTCTACGCCGACGGCCACGCCGTGGTGCAGAGCGGCGCTACCGACCTCGGCACCGGCACTTACACCGTAATGACGCAGGTAGCCGCCGACTCGCTGGGCTTGCCCATCGAAAAGGTGCGCTTTGAACTGGGCGATACCAATCTGCCTACCGCTCCCAATTCGGGCGGCTCTATTGCGGCCGGCACGGTGTCGTCGTCGGTGTATCTGGCGGCGCAAGACGTGTGGCAGCGCCTCATCAAAATAGCGGTGGGCGACAAAAAATCGCCGCTTTACAAGGCTAAGCCCGAAGACGTGACCGTCGAAAAAGGTCGCTTATTCCTGAAAAAAGACCCGAGCAAGGGCGAAGCGTTTGGCGACCTGATGAAGCGCGCCGACCTCACCGACATCGAGGGTATGGGCCGGGGCCGCTACGGCGCGGGCTACGAAACGGGGCAGTCGGCCAGTCCCGCCGGCCCCGGCAACAATGCCGATACGGCGGGCCGGCACTCGATGCATTCGTTTGGGGCGCACTTCTGCGAGGTGCGGGTCGATATGGATTTGGGTACCATTCGGGTGAGTAAATGGGTGAGTGTGATGGGCGCGGGCCGCATTCTGAATGCTCAAACCGCCCGTAGCCAGATTATCGGCGGGGCCATCTTCGGCATCGGCTCGGTGCTGATGGAGGAAACCGTGCGCGACGCCAAGTTTTCGCGCTACACCAACGCCGACCTCGCCAATTACCACGTGCCCGTCAATGCCGACATCCCCAACATGACGGTGGAGTTTGTGGAAGAGCACGACCCCTACATCAACGCAATGGGCGTGAAAGGCATTGGCGAAATCTCGATGGTGGGCGTGGCCGCCGCCGTGGCCAACGCCGTGTACCACGCCACCGGCAAGCGCCTCCGCGACTTGCCCCTCACGCCCGATAAAGTGATGATGGCGGGCGTGGCAAGCTGATTTCAGTGCCTATTGCGTAGTATGCAGTAAGTAAAAAACCGTCCGTCATGCTGAGCTTGTCGAAGCATCTCGCGTGGCGCAGTAACTCTTTAACATAAGGGTTTACTGCACCACGCGAGATGCTTCGACAAGCTCAGCATGACGGGCGTTTCTATTTTTGGCACATGCCCGACACGCTCGCTTTCGTCCCCACTGGCCTACAACTTTTTTTCGAGCAGGCCCAAGCCGAAGGTGGGCAGCTTATCAACGGCCAGATGCGGCTGCCGCCCAGCCTGGGCACGGGCTTCGTGCAGCATCTGGCCCCCGAGCCCGGCCTGGGGCTGAATATCTTTCGCTGCCATCTCACGCGGGAGCTGACACTGCCCCGGCCCGCCGATGCTACCCAGCCCGAAACACTGCTTTTTGGGTTTAATTCCTTTGCTAATCAAGGCAGTGGCACGGCCCCGCCGCAGCTGTCATCGGTGCAGATAACTTCGTCGGACATTGGCTTTACGAGCGTGCTGCCGGCCAATATGGATATCTTTCTGCTGGGTATCGCGGTGCAAAAAGAGTTGCTGCTGAGTTGGCTCAACCCGGCCGATGGGCCGCCGCCCGCCATCCTCACCACGCGGCAGCCGGTGGTGCTGGATACTTTGCTGACCCCCGAAATCGAGTGGGTATTGGCGCAGTTGGCCGAGTTGCGTACCACGCATTACCTCGATGCCTTTTTCTATAAAATCAAGATGCAGGAGTTGCTATACTTTCTGTTTCAGGAGCTTGCGCGGCGAGAGGCAACCCCGGCGAGGCACCTGCACACGGCCGATGTGCAGCAACTGTACCAAGTGCGGGCGGCATTACTGGCCTCGCTCGGCACGCCGCCCAGCGTGCCCGCGCTGGCCCAGGCAGCAGGCCTCAGCGAAACCAAGCTCAAGCAGCTATTCCGGCAGATATTTGGCACCAGTCCCTACGATTACTACCAGCGCGCCCGCCTCGAAGAAGCCAAGCGGCTGCTCCGGTCCCAAACTGTGTCGGAAGTGGGCTACCAGCTGGGCTTTACCAATCTGAGCCACTTTGCCCGGCTCTTTGAGAAGCATCATGGCCTCACGCCCAAGAAGTACCAGGCCACGCATTTGCGGTAAACAGTGCTCGTTTGTCATTGCGAGCGCAGCGCGGTAATCGCACCTGAATGGCAGGCCAATAGATGAGATTACTTCGCTGCACCTGTAATGACAGGTGGTGCATATGCTCGCCGGATACGACTGTTTTTAAGCCTTTAAAAGGTATTTTGCCTATACAAGCTGCCGGACCTTTGTTAAAACAAAGTAACCCATGCAACTATCCCTTCTTTACGATAAGCAAATCGCCATCATCGGCGGCGGGCCGGTGGGCCTATTACTGGCCGTGCTGCTCCAGCAGCGCGGAGCCGCTGTAAAGGTCTACGAGCGCGACCATGGCCCCGAAACCCGCATCTCGGGCGGCACCCTCGACATCCACGTTGACCTTGGGCAGCCGGCCCTAGTAGCGGCTGGCCTCTTAGATAGATTCTATCAACTAGCCCGCCCCACGGCCATGCGCCTGGCCGACGAGCAGGGCCAGATACTCCAGGAAGAGCCAGTAGACGAGGCCGCGCCCTACGACCGGCCCGAAATCGACCGGGCCGACTTGCGCCGCCTGTTTTTAGAGGCTTTGGCAACCGATACTGTGGTATGGAATCAACACTTCCAATCGCTGGAAAAGCAGCCCGATGGGCGGTTTCTACTGCACTTTGCCGGCCAGCCCGACCGCGTAGCCGATGTGGTAATCGGAGCCAATGGCGGCCGCTCGCGGGTGCGCCCCTACGTCACGGATACCGTGCCGGAGTACACGGGCTCCTTCATCATTCAGGGCCATATTCCAAGTGCTGTGGCCGACGGGCTGGCTTTTGGCAAGCTCGTAAACCGGGGCAACCTGATGGCGCGGGCCGGGGGCAAAATGCTCTTCGTGCACACCCGCGCCGATGGCACGCTCAATTATTACGTGTCCTTTAGGCGGCCCGCCGACTGGCTCAGCCAGCGCAACATCACCACCGAACCTGCCCAAGTGGCCGCCCTACTGGCGGAAGAATTGCCCGATTGGGCACCGCTCTACCACGAGGCCTTTCAAGCCACGGCCGAGTTCTCGCTGCTGCCCATGCACCGCCTGCCGCCCGCGCCCAGCCGCGAGGTGACGCAAGCCATTACCCTCGTCGGCGACGCAGCCCACGTCATGCCGCCCTTCGCAGGTGTCGGGGTCAATATCGGCCTGCTCGATGCGATGCATCTGGCTGATAATCTTACCAGTGCGCAGTTCGCCACTGTGGAAGCGGCCATTCAAGCCTACGAGCACACCATGTACGAGTATGCTCACCAAGCGCAGGAAGGCACCGCCCAGGCCGAGCTTGATATCCACAGCGACATCAGCACATTGGAGTTGATGGCGGCCAACGGCCCGCAGGAATAACATTAGGCTTTGTAAAATCAACTCATGCTTACCCAGCAAATTTCCCTGCTCGCCGATACGCTGCCCCTCACCTATACCGACCAAGGCAGTGGCCGTCCCCACCTGCTCCTGCACGGTGCAGCCGGCCCCGGCGCACTAGCTGGCTTAGCCGAGGCATTAGCCCAAACAGGCCGAGCCATTTTACCCACTCACCCCGGCTTCGACGGCCAGTCCCGGCCCGAGTGGTGCCGTAGCATCAACGATTTAGCGCTGGCTTACCTGGCTTTGTTGGAAAAGCTTGATTTGCAAAAAGTAGTAGTGATGGGCAACTCGATGGGTGGCTGGCTGGCCACCGAGCTGGCGCTACGCGCCTCGCCCCGCGTGGCCGCCCTAGTGCTACTCAATGCCGCCGGCCTCGACGCTACCCCCGCCGAGGGCCTGACCGACCCTACCACCATTCCGCCCGCCGAGCGGGCCGCCTACGCCTTCCACGACCCGGCCCGCTTCGGGGCGGCCGTGCCGCGCCCCACCGACCCTGCCGTGCAGGCCACCGCCCAGGAAAGCGTGCGCAGCTACGGCGGCGAGCCCTTTATGCAAGACCCCAGCCTGCGCCAGCGGCTGCCCAACCTGGCGCCGCCCACACTCGTGCTTTGGGGCGAAAGCGACCGTATTATCACGCCCGCTTATGGCCGGCAGTTTGCGAACCTCATCCCGAAGGCGCAGTTTGAATTGGTGCCGCAGGCGGGCCACTTTCCGCAGGTTGAGCAACTGGATAGGGTAGTGGCCCGCATTCGGGAATTTGGGCAGTAGGGCTGAAGGTCGTAAGAACCGCTTGTCATTGCGAGCGCAGCGAAGCAATCGCATCAGGACGAGCCGTTCGGGTTCCGTTTGGGTGCGATTGCTTCGCTGCGCTCGCAATGAAAGACGACTTTTTGCAGCTTCAAGCGGCTTCGTGGTGTTCTTTTGTGCCCAAGCACCACGCACTACCCACCAACCTATGCACAACGACCAACTCGCCACCGTTGGCCTGCTTCTCCTCGCCGCTGGCTCCTCTTCGCGACTGGCGCGCCCCAAGCAACTATTAGCCTACAACGGCCAAACCCTGCTGCGCCACGCCGCCGAAGTGGCCGCTGCCTCGCCCTGCCGCCCGCTGGTGCTCGTGACCGGCGCGCTCCACGACGAATTATTGCCCGAAATCGAGGGCCTGCCCTTCCACGTAGTTCGCAACGATGCCTGGGCCGATGGCATGGGCAGCAGCATCGCCACCGGCCTTCAGGAGCTGGAAAGCGCCTTTGAAATTCACAACGTGGATGCCGTGGTAGTCATGCTCTGCGACCAGCCCCTGCTCACGCCTGAGATTATCGGCGAGTTAATTGTGCAGTTTCAGTCGACCAGGCAGGCCGTGGTAGCCTCCACTTATGCGGGTACACAGGGCGTGCCGGCGCTATTCAGCCGCGAATTATTCCCGCAGCTGCTGGCGTTGCGCGGGGCGGCCGGTGCCCGCGAGCTGTTGCAGCAATATGCCCATTTGCCCACCGTGGATTTTCCCGGCGGCGCTACCGACGTGGATACCGAGGCGCAATACGCCGCGCTGTAACGCCAAGCCAGAGCTTGGCGTTACTTCACTCGCCGATATTCCACTTCCTCCTCCACCCCAGGCATATACTCGCCTACCGGAAAGGCCAGCAACAGCACCTTACGACTCAGCTTGCGGATTTGCTGGTCGTGAAAGGAGGAGCCATCGCGGCTGCTGGGGCTGCTGGCCTGTAAGCGGCCTTTCACCACCGAGTAGGTGCCGGTTTCGGACTGCACCACTTCCTCGCCACGGGTCACGGTGAACAGGTAGCCGCCATTGGCCCGAAACTCGACGCGCAGGCGGGCTGTACCCTCCGCGATGGCATGGTTCAGGTCGGCCGTTTGCGGGTCGTTGAGGCGGTCGCGCACCGAGTCGGGCACCGTGCCCAATGGCACGAAGCCAATTTCGTAGGCTTCCCAGCGGCCTATCAGTTCAGCTGGTATCTGTTGCGCCTGGGCGGAGGCAGTCAGCAGCAACGCAGCTACTAACAGCCACCAATGGGCGTGGGCTTTTTTGAGTAGTACCTTCATCGGAGGCCGAAAGTAAGCGGCCGCCCGGCCCGAGTTTGGCCAGCCTGCTATTTTTGGCGGTATTCCGATTTTCTATTCCGCGCAATGGCTGCTAAACCCACTTCCCCGCCCCCAGCTTACTTCCTCTCGCTAAGTTTGGAAAACGTGCGCAGCTTCGGGGAGAAACAGACGATTTCGTTTGCGCGGAAGGATGGGAGGCCGGCGCAGTGGACAATTATTTTGGGGGATAACGGGGTAGGGAAGACGACGGTGCTGAAGAGCTTGGCAGTAATGCGGCCTTCATCAGTTTACCCATTGAAGTACCCCGATGGTGAGGAGGTCTATCAACCTGTTTTCTTCGCTGATAGACGTGAAGAATGGATACCTAGTAGAAGCTCGCATGAGGGGGCAGGGTATATTAGTGTTAATTATGATTTCGGGATTGACGCAACACATTCACAAGAAATCCCGCCAGAACTTTGGAAAAATCATTATCTTTCATTTAGGGTTGATGAAAGTGGAAAATATAGCGGCGGCGGATGTAGTGTTTATAATATAATCCATTTAGGAATAGTGGTTTATGCCTACGGTGCCGGCCGCACCACCGGTAACTCCACCCTCAGCGAAACCCCCGAAGCCGCCGATACCTGCGCTAGCCTATTCGACGACCGCGCCGACCTGCTAAATCCTGAGGAGTGGTTTCTAAATATCGACTACGGCAGCAAGCTTGCGGGTTCCGCAAATACTCAATTAGCCGATGCCCGCGACCGGGTAGAAAAGATGCTAATCGATGTGTTGCCCGGTGTCACGAAGATTCAAATTGCCGCTGCTGGCACACCGCAGAAGCCACAGATAAGCCTGCAATTCTTACTGCATGACACATGGGTACGCCTGCGCGACATGAGCTTGGGCTATCAAACGCTAGTGGTTTGGCTTACCGACTTAGCCAGTAAGCTGTATGTCCGTTACCCCGAAAGCGACAATCCACTGGTAGAGCCTGCCATTGTCTTGATTGACGAAATCGACCTGCACTTACACCCAAAGTGGCAGCGAGAGTTGCTGAGTGTCCTAAGCGGTATCTTCCCCGAAACGCAATTTATTGCCACGGCTCATAGCCCTTTGATAGTGCAAGCCGCTACCGATGCCGAAGCCAACGTGGTACTATTACGCCGGGAAGGCGACCAAACTATTGTGGTGCCCGACTTGGAAGATGTACGTAATTGGCGCATCGACCAAATTATGACCAGTGAGCTGTTTGGCTTTGAAACGGCACGTTCGCCCGAAGCCGAACGGATGCTAAAGCGCCGAACCGAACTACTAAACCAACTCAAGCTTACGGCCGCTGATAAGAAAGAATTGGCCCACCTGACTAAGCAGTTGGGCTTGGAAAACCAGCCCGTGGGCGAAACGCCTTCGGAGAAACAAGTCCATACCGTGTTGCAGCAGCTTCGCCAAAAGCTGGGTGCCAAGCCCACTGAGCAAGGCGCATGATACGGGTGCAGAAAACCATCCTTGCGCCCGAGTGGCTGCGGCTGCATGGCCCCGATAGCCGCGTCGCGCTGGAAAACGCCTATGATGATGACCCTTTGGCCTGCCAACAAGCTGGCACCGCAGTGCTAAAGCCGAAGCGCACGATATACGCTTATAAAGCTGTCAAAAAGCAGCTTCGTGCCGACCAGCACCTCAAATGCGCGTATTGCGAAACAAAGTTTACGCACAGTAGTCCCGGCGATGTAGAACATTACCGGCCCAAAGCAGGCTACCAGCAAGTAGCTACTGAGCCCCTGCGTGGACCAGGTTACTATTGGCTGGCCTACGATTGGGCTAACCTCTTATTTGCATGTGAAGAATGCAATCGGGTATACAAGCGCAACCAGTTTCCGCTACGAGTAGCTGCCGACCGGGCGCTTAACCACCAAGCCGACCTACACCAAGAAGCGCCGCTAGTGCTTAACCCCGCGACCTGCCCCAACCCCGAAGCCCACCTCACTTTTGAGCAGGAAACGGCGGTGGGCCTTACCGAAGAAGGTGAAGCTACTTGGCGCGTGTGCGGCCTCAATCGGCCCGATTTGCTCGACGCTCGGCGCGATTACTTAGAACTCGTGCAAGACCAAGTTTTCTTGGCCACCATCCTCGATGCCAACCCGCCAGTACTCGACTTGCAGGTACTAGTGGCCTTGTATGGCTCGGAAGAAAAGCTAAGCCAACAGATAAGCGCCGCCCAACTCAATTATCAAAAGCTAGCTCGGGCTGATGCTCCGTTTGCTGGCATGGTACGCGCCAACTTTCCATTGAAACCCACCAGCTAGCCTCCCGGCTGCTACCTTCGGCAGCCTATTCCTTTTGCTACTCTGAATCTTATGCAGCCTACTGCTACCGCCGCGCCGGCCGTCGAAAAAGACAACAAGCGCATCACCACCGGCTGGACCTTCTACGACTGGGCCAATTCGGTGTACCCGCTCGTCATTACCAGCTCGATTTTCCCTATTTATTGGGGCAGCGTCACCCAGGAAATCAATAAGAGCGACGTCGTAAACTTCCTTGGTTTCAACGTGCCGGGCTCGTCGCTGCTGACGTATGCCATCTCGGTGTCGTTTCTCATTATTGCGCTGGTGAGCCCCTTCCTCACCTCGCTGGCCGACTACTCGGGGCGCAAGAAGCTGTTTCTGCAAATCTTTTGCTACATCGGGGCGGCGAGCTGCGCCGGGCTGGCTTATTTCACGAAGGAGACGCTCACGCTCAGCACGTTTATCTTCATTGCGGCCACGGTGGGCTTTAGCGGCAGTATCGTGTTTTACAATTCTTACCTGCCCGAAATCAGCTCCGAGGAGAAGTTCGATTCGCTCTCGGCGCGGGGCTTTTCGATGGGCTACATCGGCTCGGTGCTGCTACTGGTTATCTGCTTGGGCATCATCATGGGGCCGAATATTGCGGGCGGGCCCAAAGGCGTGGCCTTGTTTGGGATGTCTACTGCGGCTGCTACGCGGCTCAGCTTCCTGCTCACTGGCGTGTGGTGGGTAGGTTTCGCCCAAATCCCATTTTTCACGTTGCCGCCCGACACTGGCCGCCCCGCCGATGCCCCCGTTTCCAAAGATGGCTGGCTCCTCAATGGCTTCCGCGAGCTGGGCAAGGTCTGGGACCAACTCAAGCAGCTGCCCAATCTCAAGCGCTTTTTGCTGGCCTATTTCACCTACAACATGGGCGTGCAAACGGTGATGTACGTGGCCACCATCTTCGGCGACAAGGTGTTGCACCTCGATAGCACGGCTCTTATCACCACCATTCTGCTGCTCCAAATAGTGGGCATTCTGGGCGCCTGGCTGTTTGCCAAAATCTCGGAGCGCATCGGCAATACGCGGGCGCTGAGTTGGGCCGTATTCATCTGGATGCTCATTTGCATCGGCGGCTACTTCGTGCAGGCGGGCTGGAGCTTCTACGTGCTGGCCAGCATCATCGGCCTCACGATGGGCGCGGTGCAGAGCCTCTCGCGCAGTACCTACTCCAAGATTATCCCCGAAAACACGCCCAACAACGCGGCTTTTTTCAGCTTTTTCGACGTGGTCGAAAAGCTCGGCATCGTCATCGGCACGCTGTCTTTCGGGCTGATTGGGCAAATCACGGGCTCGATGCGCAACAGCATCCTCTCGCTCATCGTGTTCTTTATCATCGGCCTGGGCTTCCTCCTGACCTTGCGCGGCAAAAAGCTGCGCGACGAGCCAGCCGGGGGCATCGTGCTACCCCCGCCGCCCGCCTCGGCCTCAGTCGAAATGGGCGGTCGC
This sequence comes from Janthinobacterium lividum, assembly GCA_050954845.1. GTDB lineage: Bacteria > Bacteroidota > Bacteroidia > Cytophagales > Hymenobacteraceae > Hymenobacter. The sequence goes on along the minus strand of JBPBQK010000028.1, from coordinate 51,896 downwards.
CAAACTGTTTAATCACCAATTAGTTGCGGTCGCAACGTGTTTTCATCCCACCCACCATGCACACCTCTTCCCTTCAGCAAAACTTCCTCGCCGAGCTTAGCCAGGAGTTAGCCAGCACCCGCAAAGTGCTCGAACGCGTGCCCCACGAGCAAGCCGACTACAAGCCGCACCCCAAGAGCATGAGTCTCTGGCAGCTGGCCACCCACGTCGTCAACCTGCTGGCTTTCAAAACGTTGTTTTTATCGCAAGACGCCCGCGATTTCCTCGACCCCAACGCCCCCAAGCCCGGCCCCACGCCCACCAGCCACGCCGAACTCATGGCTCGTTTCGACGAGTACAGCGCCGCGATGCTACAAGCCTTGCAGGCCACCGACGATGAAAAGCTGACCCATAATTTCAAGCTGCACCGGGGCGAGCAAGTGATATTTGACCGCCCCAAAGCCACCGCCATTCGCATTATGGGCCTGAACCACAGCATCCACCACCGCGGCCAGCTCACGGTGTACCTGCGCCTGCTCGACATCCCGGTGCCCGGCATGTACGGCCCTAGCGCCGACGAGAAGTAGTCAGTAATTGACAAAAAACGGCCGTCATGCTGAGCGAAGCGCAGCGTAGTCGAAGCATCTCTACCGCATCACTAACCTAAACGTTAGGATTTACTATGCTAAAGAGATGCTTCGACTACACTGCGCTTCGCTCAGCATGACGGCCGTTTTCGTTATTACTTTTTGATAAACACCCGCTTGCCGCCAATCCACGTTTGCTGCACCTGCGCGCCGTGCAATTGCTCCTTGGGCGCAGTCAGCAAGTCGGTTTTCAGCACCACAAAATCGGCCAGCATTCCCGGCTTAATCTGGCCTTTGCGCTTCTCTTCAAAGGCAGCGTGAGCAGCCCAGGTAGTCATGCCGCGCAACGCCTGCTCGCGGGTGAGCGCATTACCCATCTGAAAGCCGCCAGCCGGAAAGTTCTTCGCATCCTGCCGCGCCACGGCCGCGTGGAAGCCATAGAGCGGGTTAATATCCTCGACCGGAAAGTCGGAGCCCAGCGCTACCTGGCCGTATTGTTTCAGCAGTTCTTGGTAGGCGTAGGCGGTGGGCAAGCGCTTGGTTCCCAGCCGCTCGCCGGCCCAATACATATCTGAAGTAGCGTGCGTGGGCTGCACCGAGGGCACAATATGGTACTGCCCAAACTTGGGCATGTCAGTCGGGCTCACCACCTGCGCGTGTTCGATGCGCCAGCGCCGGTCGGGTTGCCCCTGCAAGGCAGCCCCATAAATATCGAGTAGCAGCCGGTTGCTGGAGTCGCCGATGGCGTGCGTGTTCATTTGAAATTTCGTCGCCGCCAGTTCCTTCGCCAACGCTCGATAATACTCAGGGTGTTGCAGCAGAAAGCCCTTTTCAGCGGGCCGGTCGGTGTACGGGGCCAGCAGCGATGCACCCCGCGAGCCCAGCGCCCCATCGGCGTACACTTTGAAGGCGCTAATGGTGAGGTTGTCGCTGAAATACGGCCCTTTAGGCAGGTAATACGCCTTATTCTCCGGCGTTGGGTTGAGCATGGTATAGAGCCGCAGGTGCAGCTTATTAGCCTTTTGCAAAGCCGCCATCCGGTCAATATCAGTTTTATCGAGGCCGGCATCGGCGAGACTGGTGAGGCCCACGGCCAAGCAATTTTGCTGGCCTTGCAGCAGGGCGGCATCAGCCTCAGCGGGGCTTGGCTCGGGGATTTTGGCGGCCACCAATCTCACCGCATTATCTACCAGCAGGCCGGTGAGCTTGCCCTTCGCATCGTGCCCAATCACGCCGCCATTGATAGGCGTAGCTGCCGTGATGCCCGCTAGGTCAAGCGCCTTCTGATTGGCCAGCGCGGCGTGGCCATCCACCCGCATGATGAAAACGGGCACGTTGGGAAACAGCACGTCGAGCGTGTCTTTGGTCGGAAAGCGCTGGCCGGGCCAGTCATTTTGGTCCCAGCCCCGGCCGGTGAGCCAGGCCGCGCCCGGCTGCTGCGTCTGGTGCCGCGTGAGGCGGCCTACCGTTTCGGCCCACGATGCCGCGCCCACCAGATTGGCCGAGCGCAGCCCCAGCGAGTAGCGGTAGAAGTGGCAGTGCGCGTCATAAAAACCAGGGTAAATAAACTGCCCCTGCGCGTCGACCGTCTGCGCGGCTTGGTAGCGGTTTTGCAAGTCACTGGCGTTGCCCACGGCTATAAAATGCCCATTGCGCACCGCAAAGGCCTCCACCTTGCTGAAAGTCGAATCGATGGTGTAAACTGTGGCGTTAGTTACCAGCAAGTCAACGCTTTCGCGAGGCGGTTGGCAGCTGGACAGGGTTAGTGCGCCAGCTAGCAAAACGGTACTCCCAAGTTTATAGGCAAGTCGCATGGTACAAAAGGGTATCTAAAGTTCCTGAATCGTTACTCGACGGTCACTTTGGTACCCAGCTCCACCTCCGTGCGGCGGTCGAAACGCACTTCCACAGGCCGGGCATCATCGCGGTGGCCGGCTACCAGTACTTTGCTTCGGCCGTACTCTGCGCCTTGCTGCGTGTACAGCTTCACCCGTACCGTGTCGGCAAAATTCTGCTTGAAAATCACGTACAGCAACAGCCGGGTTTGCTTAACGCCGCTGCTGTCAGTGCTACTCAGGCTGGACTTGCCCAGTTGCAAGCCGCGTGCTTGCAGGGCCGGGCTTACCTGCACCTGCACGGCCTCTTTCTGCGCCCCGGTGGCTAAGCCATCGGCTACTACGGTGGCCGATTGGCCCACGGTTTCGCTGGTTTTACGAAGCGTAATTTTGGCGGCGTGCTTCACGCGGTCGCAGCCCAGCAAGAGTACCAGGGCGCAGAGCAAAGGCAGCGGTTTCATCAGGCAGAAGATTAGGGAAGCGAAGTTATTCGAACTTCATGTGCTTCACCGATTCGCCCGAATTCTTAAGCTCCAGCAGCGACTCGATGCCAATCATCAGGTGCTGCTTCACAAAGTTGGTGGTCACTTTCGAGTCCGATTCGGCCGTTTTCACGCCCTCGGGCGTCATGGGGTTGTCGCTCACCAGCAGCAGCGCGCCGTGCGGAATATCATTCATAAAGCCCACCACGAAGATGGTTGCCGTTTCCATGTCCACGGCCAGGGCGCGCACGCGTTTGAGGTAGTCCTTAAACTCCTGGTCGTGCTCCCACACGCGGCGGTTGGTGGTGTACACGGTGCCGGTATAGTAGTCGAGTTCGTGCTTCTTAATCATCGAAGAAACAGCGCGCTGAAGGCGGAAAGAAGGCAGCGCCGGGATTTCCTTAGGCAGATAATCATCCGAAGTACCGTCGCCGCGAATAGCCGCGATGGGCAGCACAAGGTCACCAAGTTTGGTCTTTTTCAAACCACCACATTTACCCAGGAAAAGAGCCGCCTTAGGCTTTATGGCCGACAGCAAATCCATGACCGTGGCCGCCATCGGCGAGCCCATGCCGAAGTTGATGATGGTGATGCCGTTGGCCGTGGCCGACTGCATAGGCTTGTCGGTGCCGCGTACCTCGCAGCCGAATTGCTCAGCAAACATGTACACGTAGTTGCTGAAATTGGTGAGCAGAATGTACTGCCCAAACTCGCCGAGCGGCACGCCGGTATAGCGTGGCAGCCAATTGTTTACGATGTCTTCTTTGGTCTTCATGTTTTTTATCTTGGTTGAATAAATAGAACTGTCATTGCGAGGAGGAACGACGAAGCAATCGCACTAGGACGAGCTATGCCTCAGGCGTTCGGGTACTATTTGGGTGCGATTGCTTCGTCGTTCCTCCTCGCAATGACAAGCGCAGCGAAACGAAAAAAGCCGCCTACCCGGTAGGGTACGGCGGCGCGGCGGGCTACAAACCCAGGCGAAGTGCGACAGCCAAACCCATACCTTTGGAGGTGATGCAAGTATTGGACCTGCCGCCTTTCGACCACAAAATTAGGCAAAATTCGGCAAATATCCCGGAGATATGGGATGAGCTGCGCCGCAAGTACGTAGTGCTGACCCCCGAAGAGTGGGTGCGCCAGCACATCGCGCACTACCTGATGGCCCACCTCGGCTACCCGCGCGGCCTGCTTTCGCTAGAGCGCGGCCACCGCTACAACCAGCGCCAAAAGCGCACCGACCTAGTGGCCCTCGGCCCCGATGGCCGCCCGCTGCTGCTAGTAGAGTGCAAGCGCCCCAGCGTGGCCATCACGCCCGCCGTGGCCCAGCAGGCCGCCACCTACAACCAGACCATGCGGGCACCTTACCTATTGCTTACCAATGGGTTGGTGCATTATTGCTGGCGCGTCGATTTTGAGCGCGGGGCGAATGAGCGGCTGGCCGAAATACCGACTTACGCCGAGGCGGCGGCCGGTTAGTCGTCGGCAGTGGCCTACCACACTGGCGCGGCTGCCGTACTGAGGCGTATGAAATTATTTCGCTTTGGCCCCGTGGGCCAGGAAAAACCGGGCGTGCTGACTGCCACCGGACAGTTGCTCGACGTGGCGGCTTTCGGAGAAGATTACGACGAAAAATTCTTTGCTACTGAAGGCTTAGCGCGGCTGGCCGCTTGGCTCGCAACCCAGGCCGCCGCGTGCCCCATTGTGCCACCCGGCACCCGCTTTGGCCCCTGCGTGGCTCGGCCCTCCAAGCTCATCGGCATTGGCCTCAACTACCGCCAGCACGGGGCCGAAACCGGCTTAGGCACACCTCAGGAGCCAGTCTTCTTTTTGAAAGCCACCACTGCCCTTAGCGGCCCAAACGACGACGTGATGCTGCCCCGTGAGGCCACCAAGCTCGATTACGAAGCCGAGCTGGCCTTCGTAATCGGCCGCCGGGCCAAGTACGTGCCCGAGGCCCATGCGCTGAGCTACGTGGCTGGCTACACCATCCTCAACGATTATAGCGAGCGGGCCTTCCAGCTGGAGCGTGGCGGCCAATGGACCAAAGGCAAGAGTGCCGATGGCTTCGCGCCCGTTGGCCCCTACCTCACGCCCGCCGCCGAGGTGCCCGACCCGCAAAACCTACTCATCTTACTGACAGTGAACGGCGAGCCGCGGCAGGATTCGACCACCGCCGACATGGTTTTCGCCCTGCCCAAGCTCATCAGCTACGTCAGCGAATTTATGACGCTGCTACCCGGCGACATCATCACCACCGGCAGCCCGGCCGGGGCGGGCATGGGGCTGCACCCGCCGCAGTTTTTGCAGGCCGGCGATGTGGTAGAATTAAGTATCGGTGAACTGGGTGTGCAGCGGCAGCGCATTGTGCCGTTTCAGCTGGAGTAAAGCAAAAAAGCCTGCCGGAATTAATCCGGCAGGCTTTTAGTAGCGCAGACTTTTAGTCCGCGAGTAAAAATGGTTGAGTGTTGCTACGTGCGGGCCAAAAGCCCGCGCAACTAATTATACCGCAGCGGCTTCCAGCACCGAGTCCACATCCACGAGGGGCAGGTTCCAGGCTTCGGCCACGCCTTGGTACACCACTTCGCCATGCACCACATTCAGGCCGAGGCGCAGGGCCGCGTCGCGGCGGCAGGCCTCCTGCCAGCCCAGGTTGGCGAGCTTCACGGCGTAGGGCAGGGTGGCATTGGTGAGGGCCAGGGTCGAGGTGTAGGGCACCGCGCCGGGCATGTTGGCCACGCAGTAGTGCACCACGTCGTCGATGATGAAAGTTGGGTCTTCGTGGGTGGTGGGGCGGCAGGTTTCGATGCAGCCGCCCTGGTCCACGGCCACGTCGACGAGCACGGTGCCGGGGCGCATGGTTTTCAGCATGTCGCGGGTGATGAGGTGCGGGGCTTTCGCGCCCGGAATCAGCACCGCGCCCACCACGAGGTCGGCGGTTTTGATGGCTTCACGGATGTTATACTCGTTCGAGTACTGCGTCACCACGTTTTTGGGCATGAAGTCGTCGAGCTCGCGCAGACGGTTCAGGTTAATGTCCATGATGGTCACTTGCGCACCGAGGCCAGCAGCCACTTTCGCAGCTTGCGTGCCCACGATGCCAGCACCCAGCACGAGCACATGCGCGGGCTTCACACCGGGCACGCCGCCCAGCAAGATGCCGCGGCCTTTCAGGGGCTTTTCCAGGTACTTGGCACCTTCCTGCGGGGCCATGCGGCCGGCCACCTCGCTCATCGGAATGAGCAGCGGCAGCGCCCGCGAGGGCAGCTCCACGGTTTCGTAAGCCAGGCAAATGGCCTTCCGCTCAATCATGGCGTGGGTCAGCTCCTCGCCGCTGGCAAAGTGGAAGTACGTGAACAGCAGCTGGTTCTCTTTGATGAGCGGATACTCCTCGGCAATTGGCTCCTTCACCTTGATAATCATCTCCGACTGCTTGTACACGTCGGCGATGGTGGGCAGCAGCGTAGCGCCCGCCGTTTCGTACTCGGCATCGCTGAAGCCCGAGCCTTCGCCCGCGCCCACTTGCACGAAAAGCGAGTGGCCATGCTTACGCAGCTCGGCTACGCCGGCGGGCGTGAGGCCCACGCGGTTTTCGTTGTTTTTAATTTCCTTCGGAACGCCGATAATCATAAGGTAGGAGGGGAGAAGTTGACGGAAAACCTGCCGCGAAGATACGGCCCGCCGTACCGTGGACTCTGCGAGTCCGCGAGTATTAACGTTTGGCTTTCTCAACTCGTGAACTCGCAGAGTCCACGGCACGCCTTACTCGGCCAGGCGCAGCAGCCCCGGCATATCGAGCGGGTGCGTGTACATCGTCAGCTCGCCGGTGGGCGTAGTGGGCCACTCGGCACGGGGGCGGTCCCAGTATAGCTCCAGGCCGTTGCCGTCGGGGTCGTCGAGGTAAATGGCCTCGCTTACGCCGTGGTCGGAGGCCCCGCGCAGTGGGTAGCCGGCCTGAATGAGGCGCTTCACGATGGTCGCCAGTTCGGCCCGCGTGGCGTACAGAATGGCCGCGTGGTACAGCCCCGCTGCCCCTTCGCGCTGGGCGGGCCGCCCGCCCTGGCTGTGCCAGGTATTCAGCCCGATGTGGTGGTGGTAGCCGCCTGCCGACAGGAAAGCAGCCGTGCCCACGTTCATCATTACCTCGAAGCCCAGCAGGCCGTGGTAAAATTCGAGCGCCCGGTCGAGGTCCGTGACTTGCAGGTGAATGTGGCCGATGCGGGTGCCGGCTGGGGCAGTGTAGGGAGCGGCCGCAGGGGCCGAAGTGGTTGGGTTCATTACGGAAAGCAAAATAGGATTAAAGAGAAAACAATGTGCGTACACCAATTTGTTGCGGTAATCCCACTAGCCTAGCTGGATGAGTCTCTTTCCGGTCCCCAATAATCGGTTTTACTCAATCATTTGATGTCGTCCGAAAACGAAAAAGAATTGCTCAATGCTCTGTTGCCGCTGTGGCTGGCGTTTCCTGCTATTCCACGCTACTCTATCGGTTGGCGCATGGGCGAAGGAGATAGTTATTCCTGGGAGTTCTCAAAATGGTGGAAAAAGTTGAGCCCAGCGGCGCAGCAGGAATACCAAAAGCTTTATCCTGAACCAATAGGCTGGCGAGGCTGGTATGCCGAAGCCGAATGGGAGGAGGAGGAAGGGGACGAAGGTGAAAAAACAGAAGGCTACGAGTTAGATGGCGTTTAGCAAAACAAAAAAGCCCTGTCGTACTGACAAGGCTTTTTTGTTTTGCTAACGGGCGCGGGCGCTGCTTGCGCTCCTACTTAAATGGCACCGAGGCGTTGCTTTCCTTCACCAAGCTCGTCGGCACTAGGTCCTTCACCACGTTGGCTTTCAGCGTCAGCTTGGCGTCGCCGTTCAGGTCATTGGAAGCCAGCTTGATATCTTCGGTAGTCATGCCCACGTTGCGGGGCGCGTACACGAGCTCCACGATGGTGCTCTGGCCGGGCTTGATGGGCGCGGGGGCCGTGCGGTAGCCCACGCAGTAGCAGGGCGAGGTAATGCTGCTCAGTACCAGCGGCTTGGGGCCAGTGTTCTTTATCGCAATGCGGGCCACGGGCTGCTGCCCTGCCTCGATGCGTCCGAAATCGTAGCTGCTGCGCTCGAGCGCCAGGCGGGGCGAGGCCGCCAACTGGGCCGGCGTAAGGGTGGCCCGAATGTCTTCCTTAGTCAGCACCGTGCCCTTGAGGCTAAGGACTTTGCTGCCCTCGGTAGCGTTGCTGGTCACGGTCACGGTTTTGGAAAACACGCCGGGGCGGCCCGAGCTGTTATACACGGCCTTAATCAACCCCATTTTACCGGGCAAGATGGGCGTTTTGGTCCAGTCGGGGGTGGTGCAGCCGCAGCTGGCCTGGGCGTTGGCAATGACGATGGGCTGATTGCCGGTGTTCTTAAACTTGAACTCGTAGGTGGCCATCGTGCCCTCGGGCACCTTGCCAAAATCGTGGTCGGTGTTCTCAAAAGAGAGCACACCCTGGGCGCGGGCCGCCAGGGCTAAAAAGCACAAAACGAGGGTAGAAGCAATGCGCATAGCAGGAGCGCCAAGCGCGAGCCTGGCCAGTAAGGTGAACAAAGACGAATGGTTGGTTGCTTTAAAAGTAACCGCTTGCAAGTCAATCCGCACGCTGAGTTAGTGCGGGACGCTATGCGCAAATATACGGCTCGCCTCGGGCCGCTTCCGTAGCTTTGCACTACTATTCTATCCCATTTCCCACCCGTTCACCCCAACCCTGCTGTATATGTCCGTGCCCCTGCTTGCCGCCACCGAAGCCCCCGCGCTGCTGGCCCTTACCAAAGCCGACATTCTCGACGACTATCGCCTGGGCTGGGAAAGCCGCCACGCCTCGCTGGCCGGCCGCCGCGAGGTGTTTATGGGCAAAGCCAAGTTTGGCATCTTCGGCGATGGCAAAGAGCTGCCCCAGCTGGCCATGGCCCGTGCCTTCAAGGCCGGCGACCACCGCGCCGGCTACTACCGCGACCAAACCTTTATGGTGGCCATCGGCGAGCTGACCTGGGAGCAATACTTTGCCCAGCTCTACGCTACGCCCGATGCCGATGCCGAGCCCGCCACCGCCGGCCGCTGCATGAACGGCCACTTTGCCACCCGCCTGCTCGACGAGGATGGCAAGTTTAAAAACCAGGCCCAGGCCAAAAACTCGTCGGCCGATATCTCGCCCACCGCTGGCCAAATGCCGCGCCTCGTGGGTTTGGCCTACGCCAGCAAGCTCTACCGCCAAAACTCCGACCTGCACCAGTTCAGCGACTTCTCGACGAATGGCAACGAAATAGCCTTCGGCACCATCGGCAATGCCAGCACTTCGGAAGGCATGTTTTTCGAAGCCCTGAACGCGGCCGGCGTGCTGCAAATACCAATGCTGGTGAGCGTGTGGGACGACCACTACGGCATCTCGGTGCCGGCCGAATACCAGACCACCAAGCAAAGCATTTCGGCGCTCATGGCCGGCTTGCAGCGCGAGGGCGAAGGCCAGGAAGGCTTCGAAATCTACGTAGTGAAGGGCTGGGACTACCCCGCTTTGCTTGACACCTATCAGCGCGCCGCCGCCATTTGCCGCGCCGCGCACGTGCCGGTGCTGCTGCACGTTACGGAGGTGACGCAGCCGCAGGGCCACAGCACCAGCGGCTCGCACGAGCGCTACAAACCTAAGGAGCGCCTGAGCTGGGAGGAGCAGTACGACTGCCTCACCAAAATGCGCGAGTGGCTGCTTACCGAAGGCATTGCAAGCGAAGACGAGCTGGCGCAAATCGAGAAAGATGCCGCCGCCGTCATCAAGCAGGCGCGCACCACGGCGTGGGCCGCGTACTTCAACCCAATTCAGGAAGAGCGCGACGAAGCGGTAAAAGTCCTTAACCAGCTAGTGGCCGACAACGGGGCCGAAAACCAGCTGGCGGAGATGGTCAACGCCCTGCAAACCAACGTCACGCCCATCCGGGCCGACATTGTGCGCACGCTGCGCAAGGCCCTGCGCCAGGTGCGCGGCAACCGGCCCACTGCCGGCCGCCGCGCCGCCCAGCGCCTGCTCGAAGAGTGCCTCGCCAACAGCTCCGATTACTACAACTCCTACCTCTTTAGCCAGAGCGACGAGGCAGTGGGCAACATCGAAGAAGTACCCGCCGAATACGCCGCCGACGCCCCGCAAGTGGATGGCCGCGAGGTGCTGCAAGCCTGCTTCACGGCCAACTTTGAGCGCGACCCGCGGGTGCTGGCCTTTGGCGAAGACGTGGGCTTTATTGGCGATGTAAACCAAGCCTTTGCGGGCCTGCAAGCCAAGTTTGGCGAGCTGCGCGTGACCGATACTGGCATCCGCGAATGCACCATTATTGGCCAGGGCATTGGCACGGCGTTGCGCGGGCTGCGGCCCATTGCCGAGATTCAGTACCTCGACTACCTGATATATGGCTTGCAGCCGCTAACCGACGACCTCGCAAGCCTCCAATACCGCACCAAGGGCGGGCAGAAAGCGCCGCTCATCGTGCGCACGCGGGGGCACCGGCTAGAAGGCGTGTGGCACTCGGGCTCACCCATCCAGATGATACTCGGGGCCATCAGGGGCATGCACCTGTGCGTGCCGCGCGACATGACCCAGGCGGCGGGCTTCTACAATACGCTGCTGCGCAGCGACGAGCCAGCCATCGTTATTGAGTGCCTCAACGGCTACCGCCTCAAGGAAAAAATGCCTGCCAACGTGGGCGAGTTTACGTTGCCGCTGGGTATGCCCGAGGTGCTGCGCGAGGGTGAGGATATTACCATCGTGACCTACGGCTCGATGTGCCGCATTGTGCTCGACGCGGCCCGGCAGTTGGCCGAAGTCGGCATCTCGGTCGAGGTGGTAGACGTGCAGACGCTGCTGCCGTTTGACACCGACCAACTCATTGCTGACAGCCTGCGCAAAACCGGCCGCGTGGTATTTGCCGACGAGGACGTGCCCGGCGGGGCCACGGCCTACATGATGCAGCAGGTGCTCGATAACCAGCAGGCTTATCAACTGCTCGACTCGGCTCCGCGCTGCATTTCGGCCCAGGCGCACCGCCCGCCCTACGGCTCGGATGGCGACTACTTTGCCAAGCCCAACGTGGAAGACGTGTTCGACGTGGTGTACGAGATGATGCGCGAGGTAGACCCGGCGCAGTTTCCGGCCATTTACTAGCGCAAAAAAGCGGGGCCAGCAACTTTTAAAGTTGCTGGCCCCGCCTCAAGCTGGCTGGCACTAGGTGCTAAAACGGCGGGAAAAGGATACTGGTGCTCGTTACCTCGTTGCTTTGGTGCAGCGCCCGGTCGACGATGCTAATGGTAAACTGGGCCTCTTGATTGGGCAGGTACTGGTCGCCGTAATCGAAGCGGTAGGCCCTGGTAATGGTGCCGCGCAGTGGGGAAGCCCGGTTGTCGGTAGTGGTCGAGAGGTGGTCGAACCGGTCGTAGTACGAGCTTTTCGTCAGGGTCAGGTCGGGGCGCAGGGTTTTGAGCGAGTCGAACCGGTTGGTAATCGAATTTTTGAGGAAGGGCGTCACGTAGAAGTTCGCCCCGCGATACCGGGTGCTGTAAGGCGCTGCGCCCGCTTCGGCGGCCGTCACGCCGAGGTCGCCGTCGCCATCCTGAAAATTGATGGTCAGAAACACCGAATCGACCGGCGAGCCACTGATGGTGTAGCGCACCCGCCGGATGCTCTCGAAGGAGATGCTGGGCGTGTTGGAGTAGCTTGGCTCGCTGAGGCAGCCCGAGAGGCCCACCGCTACCAAGCCCAAAACGCCTGCCATTCGTACTGGTCGCAACAAATTCATACGCAAAATTAAATGATACTAGTGATACCCAGGGCCGGCGCCGAAGATACGCTGCCTGACAACGTTGTGCCGCGCCCGATTGTTGTGCGCTTAGTAAACCCAGGTTACCTGCTATGAGTTTCCGCGATACCTACCTTCAGCAACTCCCCCTTTTGACGGCTGCTTCGGCCGACGCAGCCGCCCTGCAATTATTTCAGTATCAGGCGCAACATTGCCCACCCTACGCCGCCTACCTGGCCGCGCTGGGCTGCCAGCCCGCGCAGGTGCGGCGGGTGGCTGACATCCCCTTTCTGCCCATCGAGTTTTTCAAAACCCACGAGGTCCGCACCGACCCCGCCGACTGGCAAACGCAGGAAACGTTTCGCAGCAGCGGCACCACCTTGCAGCAGCGCAGCCGCCACCTCGTGCGCGAGCCCGGCCTGTACCGCGCCAATGCGGCCCACATTTTTGAAGCCGCCTACGGCCCCCTTACCGACTGGATTTTTCTGGGCTTGCTGCCGTCGTATCTGGAGCAGGGCGAATCGTCATTGGTGGCCATGGTGGCTGATTTTGCGCAGCGCTCGGGGCAGGCGCAGGAAGCGTTTTTCTTGCGCGACCACGCCGGTTTGTTAAAGGCTTTGGCCGAAGCCAAAGCCCAGCCAGGCCGGCGCGTCATGCTCTTCGGCGTCACCTACGCCCTGCTCGATTTAGCCGCCGAAGTGGGGGCCGCGCCCGAGCTTCAAGGCATCACGGTACTCGAAACCGGGGGCATGAAGGGCCGCCGCCGCGAGATGATTCGCGAGGAGCTGCACGAAGAATTGCAGCAGGCCTTTGGCCCCGCGCCCATCCATTCGGAGTATGGCATGACGGAGCTGTTGAGCCAGGCCTACTCGCCCGGCGAAGGGCTATTTTATGCCCCCCCACAGCTGCAAGTGCTACTGCGCGACCCCGCCGACCCCTTCTCCGTGGGCGACGACCGGGCCGACGGGGCCATCAACCTCATCGACCTGGCCAACATCGATTCCTGCGCGTTTATCGAAACCAAAGACCTGGCCCGCCGCCACCCCGACGGCTCATTTGAGGTGCTGGGCCGGCTTGATAACTCGGACATTCGTGGGTGCAGCCAATTGGTGTAGCGGCCGGCCCGGCACCCGGTACGCCTGGTGCCGCCGACCCACGCCGGTAATTTTCAGACGTTGCCAGCCCGCTGGCAACGTGCTGGGGCGCTGCATAATACCAGTGGGCGTAATCTCCAGCCCGCCAAAGCCCATAAGCACGGCTTGCAGCACGCCGCCCGCGCCGGTGGCGAAGTAGGGATTGGTGCCGCCCTTGGTTTCGGCAATGACACGGAAGGGCGGCAGCAAATTGGGCACGTAGGCATCCTGAAAGAAGTGCTGCGCCTGGGTTGCATTGCCCAGCCGGGCGTAGAGCAAAGCGAAAATGGCTTGGGTCATGGCGGGCGTGTCGCGGGTGGGCACGCGGGTTTCGTAGTAGGCCAAGTCTTTCTTAATTTGGGCGGGGTCGGTGATGGTGCGCAGCGGGTAGGCCAGCAGGTTCACATCGGCTTGCTTGATGCCCTCGCCGTGGTAGGTGGCGTGCTCCTGGGTCACGCCGCCGGGCAGTTGAAGGATGGGAATATTGCGCGCCACGCGGGCCCAGTCGGGGTTGGCGCGGCGGCCCAGCAGGCGGGCGGCGGCGGTGGCGGCTTGCAGGTTGGCGCGGGCGGCAGCGTTGGTGAAGGCGTCATTATCCACGTTTTCGGCCCACTCATCCGAGGCCACCACGTTCCTTATATCGTAGTGGCCGGGGCCGTTGCGCTCGACGCGGCTCAGCCAGAAATCGGCCGTGGCCGAAATGATGGGCCAGCCCTTGGTGCGCAGCCAGGCGCGGTCTTGCGTGGCCCCGTAGTACTGCCACGCGGCCAGCGCCACGCAGGCCGAAATATGGTGCTCAAACGGCCCCGTCAGGGCCCACACGGGCGTTTCCTCCGCGCCCGAGTCGGCGCTTTCCCAGGGGTACATGGCGCCCCGGTAGCCGTGGGCGGTGGCATTGCGCCGGGCCAGCGCCAGGCGGCGAAAGCGGTACTCGACCATGGGCTTAGCCAGCTCGGGGTGCAGCACCAGCAGCACCGGAAACATCCACAAGTCACTGTCCCAGAACACGTGGCCGCTGTAGCCCAGCCCCGAAAGGCCCATCGGCGAGGGCGAATAATCGGTGTCGGCCCGCACAAAGCTGTACAAGTGATACAGCATGCTGTGCACGTCTTGCTGCGCCTGCGCATCGCCGGTAATTTGAATATCGCTCTGCCAAAGCTGCGCCCAGGCTTGGGTGTGGCGCGCCAGCAGGCGCTCGCGGCCCTCCAGGCAAGCGAAGATGGTGAGGCGCTCGGTTTCATTGAGCGGGTCGGGGTGCTGGGCCGACGAGATGGCCGTGCCCACCACGTCGAAGCCGTAGGTCTGGCCGGCTGGCAGCGTCTTCTGGAACGTCATGCGGTGCTCGCCGTTGGGGCCGTCGCCGTGGGTTACTTCCGGGGCCTGGCCTAGCGCTTCGCTGAATAAGAAGCTATTGCTGGCGCTCAGCAAAAGCTTGCCGCTGGGGCTTTTGCCGGTCGAGGAAAGCAACGCCACCTTGGCCCGCGGCGAGTTTACCCCGCCGTAATAGGTTTGCACGTCGTGCAGGTCATCGCTCACGCTCATGATGCTGCTTGCGGTGAGGGCCACGTCCTTTTTGGCGGTTATCGACACGTCGAGCAGCACCGAGTAGGGTAGGTGGCGCAGCGCGTAATACGTGTAGCTGATGGTGGCTTTGTCCTGGTAGTCGAAGGTGGTGGTAAGGGCTGCCCGCCGCATATCGAGCTGCTGGCGAAAGTGGCTGATTTGTGCCCGCTCCAGGCGCTGGCCGTCGATTTCGACATCCATATTCAGCTGGTTGAAGGTGGTCAAGAAACTGCTGACCCGGTTGCGCAGGTCGTAGGCCCCGGCCAGCACCACCCGCTGCAACCTGAACGGCTCGGGGGCGGGCACCAGGCCTACCTGGCCATTGGCCACCGTGACGCCATAGTAGTGGCCAGGGTCGATGGTGTCGGCGGTAATAACCCACGGGTCGGGTGCTTGCGCCCCGGCTGGTAGCCGGGCGGCCAGCCCCAGCAGCAAGATGCAAAAGATAAGTTTCAGCTTGAACAACCTGCAAGTCAGCATACTGCCTGAATAAAACCAAAAACGACGTAAAGCAAGCCCCAGCTTACTTTACGTCGTTACGAGTAGAAACCTTACAACGGTGTTACTTGCCGGCGAAGGCTTTGGCATCGCTCTCCTCAATGGTGGCGTCGCTCATAATGACCAGGCGCTCGACCACGTTGCGCAGCTCGCGGATGTTGCCGCGCCAGTCCAGCGCTTGCAGGTACTTCAGGGCCGAGGCCGAAATTTTCTTGGGCTTGTCGCCGTAGTCGGCGGCAATATCCTGCAAAAACTTCTGCACCAGGTCGGGAATATCGTCGCGCCGGTCGTTGAGGGCCGGCACTTTAATGAGGATAACCGAGAGGCGGTGGTAAAGGTCTTCGCGGAAATTCTTGTCGGCAATTTCTTGTAGCAAGTCCTTATTGGTGGCCGCCAGCACGCGCACATTCACCGAGATTTCCTTCTCGCCGCCCACGCGGGTGATTTTGCTTTCCTGCAAAGCGCGCAGCACCTTCGCCTGCGCCGAAAGGCTCATATCACCAATTTCGTCCAGAAAAAGTGTACCCCCATCGGCCTGCTCAAACTTGCCGATGCGCTGCTTGATAGCCGACGTAAATGAGCCTTTTTCGTGGCCGAATAGCTCACTTTCAATCAATTCCGAAGGAATGGCAGCGCAGTTGACCTCTACCAGCGGACCAGCGGCGCGGGGGCTGAGCTGGTGCAGCTGCCGCGCCACCATTTCCTTGCCCGCGCCGTTGGGGCCGGTGATGAGCACGCGGGCATCGGTGGGGGCCACTTTTTCGATGGCTTTGCGCACCGCGCCCAGCTCGGCCGAGGTGCCTATCATTTCGGAGCCCTTGCCGGTGCTCACGGCCAGTTTTTTCTTGAGCGTTTTCGTTTCTGTCACCAGCTTGCTGCGGTCGAGGGCGTTGCGCACGGTCACGAGCAGGCGGTTGAGGTCGGGCGGCTTAGGCAGGAAATCGAACGCGCCTTTTTTGGTGGCTTCCACCGCCAGCTCGATGTTGCCGTGGGCTGAGAGCATAATAAAGGCCGCATCGGGCGCGATTTTTTGGGCGCGCTCCAGCACTTCCAGGCCATCCATGCGGGGCATTTTAATGTCGCAGAGCACCACGTCGTACTTCTGCTGAATGAGCAGGTCGAGGCCGGTGGGGCCGTCTTCGGCCTGGTCTACCTGGTAGCCTTCGAGCTCTAGTATGTCCTTGAGGGCAAAGCGAATGGCCTTTTCGTCGTCGATGGTGAGGATGCGGGGCACGGCGGGGAATTGATGGTTAATTGTCATTGCGAGGAGGCCCGACGAAGCAATCGCATCAGGACGAGCTGTTCAGGTGCGACTGCTTCATCATGCCTCCTCGCCATGACAAACGAAAAACGGCCGCTTCTGTCGAAGCGGCCGCCGAAATTAGGCAATGAGCCGATAAGCCGGGTTCTGTCCGCCCTTCACGGTTTCCCGTGGCGGCGGCCCCACCATTTATCTAGGCCCCGCCTCGCGGCGGGGCTCAAGCGACCTACCCGCAAACCCGAGCGGGCCGCCCGGTGCCAGCGGCCCGAAGGCCACCCGCGTGTCTGCTTATTTGGTCTTGCAACCCCTGAGGTTTACCCAGCCGGCATGGTCACCCAGCCGCTGGTGCGCTCTTACCGCACCTTTTCACCCTTACCTTTTTGATGGGGCAGGAGGGTAAGAGGGTAGGAGGGGAGGAGGGAAAACCCTCTTACCCTCACACCCTCTTGCCCCCATACCCGCCCATAACGGCGGTTATTTTCTGTGGCACTGGCTGTCCTGGCCCGATTGGCCAGTCCTACCCGTTAGGTAGCAAGGTGCCCTGCGTTGCCCGGACTTTCCTCCCCGCCCGCATTTGCGTTGGGCGCGGCGGTGGGGTGGCTCATTGCAGGGGCAAAGGTAGGGCGCAAGAAGTGGTGGGCTTGTGCAAATGCGTTATTTGTGGCATCTGCCAAGTAGCGCGCACCTTTTCTTTTTCCTGCCTGTATGTCGTTATCCAGAATTATAGCTGCCCAAAAATCCCTGTTGGCGGGCCGGTGGGGCCGAGGCTTGTGGAGCTGTTTGTGGCTGGTTGTTAGTAGCATTGGCTTGGCTCAGGCGCAGGGTTTGGCATCGGCGCGGGGCACCTGGGCGGGTACTATCGCTTTGTATGGTAGCCCGGCCGTGGTACTTATTGACTTTGAAGCGCAGCACCAGCCGCCGGCCAATAAAGCAACGATGGCGCTGCCCAGCCTCGGCCTACACGCAATGCAGGTCGACCAGATTAAGCCGTTTGGCGACAGCTTGCGGCTGGTAATCAGTAGTATGCCAGGGGTATACGTGGCGCGCCGCACCACCGATACGCTGGGCCTGGCGGGTTATCTGCTCACGGCTGGCCAGCGCCTGCCGCTGCGCCTGAGCCCCGTGGCACCTGCCCGAGTAGCCCAGTTGCTGCCCGCGCGCCCGCAAACACCCCGCCGGCCGCTGCCTTATCGCGCGTTGCCTACCGTGTTTGCTGGTGGGGCACCGGGCGTACTACTTGCCGGCACTATCACGGCTCCGCCTAGCCAGCGGGGCCCAGCCGTGGTATTTATCTCGGGCTCGGGCCCGCACAATCGTGACAGCGAAGAATTTGGCCATAAGTCTTTTCTGGTGCCTGCCGATGCGCTAACGCGCCAAGGCTTTATTGTGCTGCGCTACGATGAGCGCGGGGTAGGGGCCTCGACTGGCCGCTATGCCACGGCGGGCACTACCGATTTTGCCCGCGATGCGGCCGCCGCCGTGCGGGCCTTGCGCGCCGACCGCCGCCTGCACGTGGGCAAAGTGTACCTCATTGGCCACAGCCAGGGCTCGCTGGAGGCGGTGCAGGTAGCGGCCCAAGACGCTACGCTGGCTGGCGTAGTGCTGCTGGGTGGCATCGGCCAGCCCAACGCCACCCTGTTCCAAGCCCGAATGCAAGCCAACTTCCAGGCGCGGCTCGAGGCGGCCAGTCCTGCCGACAAGCCAGGGGTGGAGAAATACATTCGGATGCACGAGCGGCTTATTGCCATTGCTGCCGCCGTGCCCGATAGTGCCGCCGCGCTAACTCAGATGCGGCGGGAAGTACCCGCGCTCGGCATTAGTGACGAGGAAGTGCCTTACTACGCCGCCACTTACCTAGAGCCCACGCTACACGATATTCTGGCCCAAGACCCTACGCCCTACCTGCGCCGAATAAGAATGCCGGTGCTGGCCATCACGGGCGCGCAGGACACCGAAACCCCGGCCGCCACCCAGCTGCCGGCTTTGCAGGCCCAGCTCAAGCTGGCTGGAAATCAACACGTAACTACGGCCGTAGTGCCGCAGGTCAACCACTTTTTCCAGACGAATGCAGTGGGGCAGGAAAAATCAGTATTCGATAATCCCGAAACCTTTTCACAAGCGGAGCTACAGCTGCTGAGCCAGTGGCTAATGCAGCAAGCTGGCCTAGAGTCGCCTACTAAAAGCAAGCGGTAAGGCGAGTTAGAGCGGCAGAAAGTCTTCGCGCACTGGGCTGAAGGAGTCGAGCAGCACGCCCGCCTGCCGGGCCAGCACGCCGTGCGGCACGTTGGGCGCAGCGTAGAAGGAGTCGCCGGCTTTTAATAGGCGCGTTTCGCCGCCCACCGTGGCCTCAAACTCGCCGCTCTCGACGTAGGTAATCTGGCTGTGCACGTGCTGATGCAGCGCGCCCACGGCCCCGGTTTCAAACTCGACTCTGACCAGCAGCAGGTCATCATTGTAGGCCACGAGGGTGCGGCGCACGCCGGGGGCCATTTCTTCCCAAGCTAGGTCGGCGGCGGGGCGGAAGGCGGGGGTGGAGTGAGTCATAAATTTTGGAAGGAACAGGGCTTACGTATAAAAACGATTGTCCTTGCGAGCGCAGCGAAGCAATCTTTCCTTTTGCGCAAGCGAACGTCAGCTAGGCGTGAAGAAAAGAATGCTTCGTCGTGCCTCCTCGCAATGACAGACTCTTTTCTATGAAAACTTACGCCACCCACACCAGCTTATCGGCGCTCAACACTTGCTCACCATCCCAGCGGTAGCCTACTAGCTGGCCGCCTTTGGCCACGCTGTAATCGAGGCATACGGCGTGGGGCTGGAGTATTTGGGGCGCGCCGCGCAGCCAGTAGTGGCCGAAGAAAACGGGCGTATCGTCTTGGTAATAAGTGGGGTCGAGGTTGGCAAAATCGACGGGCTGGCCTTGCAATTCGGGCAGGTCTTCGAGGTAATAATCGGCGTAACTGGGCGCGGTGGCGGGGTTTTGCCACCAGCGCACGCGCATGAGGTCACGCGGGTGGCCGTCTTTATCGTGAAAGACAAGGCCGTTGAGCAGGGGCACTTCGCGGCCTTTCAGCGTTACTTCGATGGCTTCAAACTCGGGCGCGCCGCGCCGGCTGGCCCGCAGCATAAACTCGCGGGTGAGGCACAGGCCCGGCAGCTCGCCGCGCAGGTAGTCGAGGTGCCGGGGCTCCCAGCAGGCGTGCACGGCACGCAGGCCGGGCAGCTCCAGGGCCACCGGCAAGGTCAGAAACCAATCCAAATACCCGTGCCACTCCCGAAACAGCTCGGGCGTGCCAAACTCCTCAATCGTGCGCCAGTGCTGCCGCAGGTGCCAGGGTTTGTGCGGGCGCAGGTAGCCGCCGGCCGGGTCTTTCTGCCAAAAAGCTAGGGCATTGTACTCGTGGTTGCCGAGGATGGCCAGGGCTGCACCACCGTCCACCATGCTGCGCACTAGCTGTAAGGTTTCGCGGATTTTGGGCCCTCTGTCTACGTAGTCGCCCAGGAAAATAACCTGGCGGCCCGCCGGGTGGCGCAGAATGCCGGCCGCGTCGGGCTGGTAGCCGAGGTAGTGGAGCAGCGCCCGCAGCTCGTCGGCGTGGCCGTGAATATCACCAATGAGGTCGTAGGGCATGGGGAATACGATAGGGGTAGGCTGACTAGCAGTTATGGGCTAAGGATGGGGCCGTAGTCGCCGGTGCGTGGGGGCCAGCCGTTGTGGGTCTGGATATAGTCCTCGTAAAAGGGAATGCGCTTAGTGAGCGAAGCCGGGGCATCTGCCTGAAGAATAGCAGCTACCTCCTCATTTCCCAGTGCTAAGTCAGGTAAGTACTCGGCAAATTCATGGAGCAGGTAGCTGCGCAGGTTCCAGCCATAAATAATGATATCGGAACCCCATACAGACAAGACCGGGTTGCCTGCCTGTTGTGGTTCGCTAACCAAGTAGCGGTGGTTGTGTAGGGGCAGGAGTAGGGGAGCCTTGCTGAATTGCCGTTCAAAGCCCGCTGCCCGCTGTTCTTCCGTTGGCGGCCTAGGCCCCCACACCGGCAGCCAGCCCTCGTGCAGGTCTTTGTAAGGCTGAGCTAGTTTCCGACGAATAGCTACCTCACCGGTCAGCCAGTTGTAGCAGAGGTTGCTTGGCCACCGTTCTTCGGCTTGCTCGGCGGTAGCTTCCTCCACGTAAGTGTACGGCTGGTCGAGCGTGTGCAAAACGCGTAGAAACTCCCGGTGGTCGGGGGTAAACCGGATGGCATAGGTGGCTTCCACGCGGTCAATTTCAGTTGCCGACAAGCCTACCCAGCAAATGCCAGCTGGCCATTCTTCATGGGTATTGTAGTAAGTCTCGGTGCGCGGGTTCTGGCGCCAGAACGTCTCGGTCTGCTCTTTGAACCAGTACAGAAACTCGGTGAAGTTTTCAGGAACGAGGGGCATGAAGTTGGTGCGTGACGGCTCCAGTGCCAGACATAGTGAACAAGGTTGGTTACTTCAGCCGCACCAGCGTGGCCCCATATCCGAACTTCTCCTTCTGCGCTTCTTCAAAGAATTTGATATCCTTATTTCGGCTCAGCTGGCGATGGATTTCTTTGCGCAGCGTGCCATTGCCCGCCCCGTGGATGAAGATGATTTCGTGCATATTGGTAGCCAAAGCGCGGCTCAGCGCGTCCTCAAAAGCATCGAGCTGGAGGCGCAACATAGCCGTGTTGCTGAGGTCGCCGGCACCTTCGGGGCGCAGGGCTTCGATGTGCAAATCCAGCTCGTGGGGCGGGGCTACGAGGGCCGCGGCCGGCTTGGGCGGGGCCGGGGCGATGGCGGCGGGCACGGGCGGGGCAGGCTTATCGCCCGCCAAGGCCTGTTGAAGCACATTGGCCTGCTTAGTGTTCAGCACCGGGGCGGGCTTGGCAGCGGCTTCAAAAGCAGCCTCCAACGCGGCTTCGGCCTGGGCCAGCTTCTCAGGGTTGAGGGCGGGCGCGGGCTTTTCGTCGAGCTGGAAAAGGTAAGCTTCCTTGCCGATAACTGGCGCGGGGCGGCGGCTGGTGTAGAAAGTAGTGGCCTTGAACGACTGGCGCTTGGTGAGCAGGTCGTAGGCAGTATCAGCGTTCAGCTTGAAATTCAATAGCTGAAAAACTACGGCGGGCCACTGCTCGAAGTCCTTGAGGTGCAGGTGGGTAAGCGCGGCGCTGGCAGCTTTGGCCTTAAGCTGGCCGGCGGCCAGGGCGCGGTACTTGCCGGCGCGCTCTTCGCCGTAGGTGAAGACAACTTCGGCCTCGGTGTTATTGAGGAGGTGCAGGGCCAGCAGCTCGGGGGCCTGGTGCACGAGGGCCAGGTAGAGGCCCTTGGCGGCGGGCGGCGCGGGGGTAGCGGCGGCCGGGCGCGGGGGCATGGCGGCGCTAGGGCCGGTGGGCTGCGTGGCGGCTGGGGTAGGGGCGGGCGTACCGGGGCGCTGGGGCTTGGGCTGGCCGCCCTGAGGCTTGTTTTTCTTGCTGCCGGTGCTGGGGCGGGTGGGCTCGGGGGCGGGGCGGCGGAAGGCCTGGCCTTCCTCGGCGGCTACGGGCACCAGCTCGCGCAGCAGTACCGGGATGGTAAAGTCGTTATCAATAGCAACTTCGACCAGCTCGCTGTCGAGCAAGCGGGTGATAATTCCTTCTTCGGTGCCCGTGAGCAGGCGGACGCGGTCTCCAACATTCATAAGCAAACTTCGATTTTCTACCGGCTTACGCAGCCGGGCGGTAAAGGTAGCGGTGCGGCCGGGCGGCGGCGGCCAAAGTGAGGGCCCACTATTTATGGCGGAATCGATTTCGGAAGCGTTACGTAGTGCGTAACTTAGCGGCCCCAAAGCCGGTCGAACCGACCGGCTTTGGGTGGCTTGTTTTTCTTTTCCCCACCCATTTTTATGAAAAAACCTCAACTCTGGGGGCAGTGGCTGGTGGCCATGCTATTGCTGATTGGTATGGCCCCAATGGCGCGCGCGCAGTCGCCGGTCACGATTAGCCCCGCGTATTTTACCGATACCACGCCCATCACCCTCACCTTCGATGCCACGCTGGGCAATGCCGGCATGGCCAGCTACACCGGCGACGTGTACATCTACACGGGGGTAAATACCAATGTGGGCAACTGGCAGCACGTGGTGAACCCCACGTATAACGCGCCCACCGCCGCCGAAAAGATGACGTCGATTGGCAACCACAAATACACTATCAGCTTCACGCCGCGCACGTTTTATTCCGGCTTATCCTCGTCGAGTGAGGTGGTAAAGCAGCTGGCTATGGTATTCCGCGGCGCGGGCGGCACGCCCGAGGGCAAAGGCGTGGGCAACACCGACATCTTTGTGAATGTCGGCCTGACGGTGGCCTTCACTAACCCCACCACCAGCTCGACGACGGTGGCCGCTGGCAGCTCGCTGACCGTAACGGGCTCGTCTAATGTGAACGCCACGCTGACCCTGACGCTGAACGGCACGCAGGTAGCTCAGCAAACCAATGCCACGTCGATTTCGGCCTCGATTACCTTCACGCAGCAGGGTATAAACACGGTGGTGCTGACCGGCAACGACGGCACCACGACCAGCACGGCTACTATTACTGTGGTAGTGCCGCCCGCCGTGACCACCGCCGCGCTGCCCGCCGGGGCCAAGCTCGACGGCATCACGTATATCAACAATAATACCTCGGCTATTCTGAGCCTGACGGCCCCTAATAAGAGCTACATCTACGTGCTGGGCGAGTTTAATAACTGGCAAACCAACGCGGCGGGCCTCATGAAGAAAACCGCTGATGTAAACACCAGCAGCGCCACCGGCCGCTGGTGGGTCCAAATCGACAATCTGGTGCCCGGTCAGGAGTACAGCTACCAGTTTTTTGTGGATGGCCAGAAGCGCATTGCTGACCCGTACTGCGAGAAAATCCTCGACCCCAGCAATGACCAGTACATCCCGGCCATCACGTATCCCAACCTGAAGGCGTACCCCACGGGCAGCACCACGGGCTTGGTGTCGGTGCTGTCGCCGGGTGCGGCGGCCTACACCTGGACCACGACCAACTTTACGCGCCCGGCCCGCACCAACATGGTGGTGTATGAGCTGCTGGTGCGCGATTTTGTGGCCCGCCACGACTACCAGACCCTCAAGGATACGCTCAACTACATTCAGCGCCTGGGCGTGAATACCATTGAGCTGATGCCGATTAACGAGTTTGATGGCAACGACAACTGGGGCTACAGCCCGTGCTTCTACTTTGCCCCCGACAAATATTACGGCACCAAAAACAACCTGAAGGCGCTGGTAGACGAGTGCCACCGCCGCGGCATCGCCGTGGTGCTGGACATGGTGCTCAACCACTCGACCGGCCAAAGCCCGATGGTGCAGCTGTACGGCGACATTTCGACGGGCCCGAGCGCCGACAATATCTGGTTTAACCAGAGCGCCCCGCACCCATATAGTGTGTACAATGATTTCAACCACGAAAGCCAGTACACCAAGTACTTCAGCAAGCAGGTGATTAAGTTCTGGCTGCAGGAGTATCACATTGATGGTTACCGCTTTGACCTGGCCGGCGGCTTCACCCAAAAGCCTACTACCACGGCTAATTTTGAAGATTACGATGCGAGCCGCGTGACCATTTGGCAGGACTACTACAACTACCAAATGAGTGTGGATAACACTTCTTATCCCATTCTGGAGTTTTTCCCCCACGGCGTATCCGCTACCAATACCATTGACGAAGGCAAGGTGCTAACCGACTACGGCATGATGCTGTGGGGCAACCTCAACTACAACTATAACGAAGCTACCATGGGCTACCTCAGTGGCTCGGACCTCAGCTACGGCTACTACGGCAACCAGGGCGGCCGCAACTTCAGCACTCCGAACCTGATAACCTACATGGAGAGCCACGACGAGGAGCGCCTCCAGTTCAAAAATGAGCAGTATGCTAATTCGAGCGGCAGCTACAACATAAAAAACCTGGCTACTGGCTTGGCCCGCAATGAGATGGCCGCTGCGTTGTTTTTCACCCAGCCCGGCCCTCGCATGATTTGGCAGTTTGGCGAGGTGGGCTACGATTACAGCATCAATGCCTGCCCCGATGGCACCATCAACAACGACTGCCGCACTTCGGCCAAGCCGATACGCTGGGACTACAGCAGCACCAACGTGCCGGCCCCAACCCCTTACACGGCCGCGGGTGCCACGCCGCACCCGCAGGCCCTGACCGCCAGCCGCCGCCAGCTCTACAACACGTACCGCGCCCTCATCTACCTGAAAAAGCAGCCGGCCTTCAGCGCGCCCACCTCGTTTGTGCAGAATGTAGGCGGTGGCGTAGCCGTGAAAAGCACCATTGTTACCTCGCCCAGCATGAGCGTGGTGACGGTAGGCAACTTCGACGTAGTACCCCAAACTGCTACCATCAACTTCCCGCAAACCGGCACCTGGTATAACTACTTGGCTGGCACGCAAATGACCGTGACCAACACGGCCACGAGCATGACTTTGCAGCCCGGCCAGTACGCCGTGTACACGAGCCAGAAGGTGAATATCCCCAGCACCAGCCTGGCAGTTACGGCGGCCCAGGCAGCTGCGGTGCTCAAAATGTCGTTGGCTCCTAACCCGGCCGCTGGCACCACTACTGTGGCCTACGAATTGCCCAGCGGCACCACGGCCACAATCGCGGTGCAAAACCTGCTCGGCCAGACCGTGCGCCAGCTGGCCCCGACCCGCCAGGCCGCGGGTGCGCAGTCGCAGAGCCTCAGCCTGCAAGGCTTGGCCCCCGGCGTGTACCTGGTGAAGCTGCAAGCCGGTGAGCTAGCCCAAACGGCCCGCCTGCTGGTTCAATAAAAGCATCGCCACTTCGGCACCCAAAAAAATACTGGGCCGGCAGGATTCTTCCTGCCGGCCCAGTATTTTTTTGGGTGCTAGGGCCAATGAAACCAGCAATAACGTGAGCTGCTAAACGCTAGTACGTGAGTACTTACTTTTTTTAATAATTTTTTAGCTTAATAAAAGATATTCTGCTTATTTTTGTCGGCCCAACTGTTGTTAGTTGGCTGAGACCCACCGATACGCATTCTTTCTTTACCCACCCTTTTTTACAACATGAAAAAACTCTTTACTCTCGCCGCTGCTACTACCTTAGGCCTGGCCTCGCTGGGTGCCCGCGCCCAAGCCATCACCGTCGATGGCCAGCTAACTGCTACTGAAGTGAGCACCACGGGCTACACATTGGTAGGCCGCTACACCGGCGCGCACGGCTTCGCGCCTTCGGCCACCAACAGCGCCGGTCTGCTGTCGCTCTACGCGGCATCCGATGCTACCAACCTCTACTTCTTTCTGGTAGGCACGCTGCAAAACGATGGTAGCCCCGCCACTATCTCCAACTCGCTGCAACTGCTGGTGGCGCGCCCTGGCGTGGCGGGGGTGCCCGTGGGCACCGCCTTGCCTAAGCCCGCGGCCACTTCTTTCCAGAATTTCGCGCCCTTCCTCGACCAGGTGGGTGACATGGGCATCGGCATCCGGGGCAACGGTACCGCGGCCCAATTCCAGGTTGATGGTATAGTGTACACCAATGCCACCACGGCCACAGCCGCCGTGCTCAGCGGTGCCAACGGTGTAGCAGCTACCGGCACCGTAGCCGCCGTGTCGGGCCAGACCGGGGCCCTCACGGTATTCAACGGGGCTCAGGTGGCCTACCGCACCTCTACCAGCCTCAATACCAACCCTGGCTACGGCGGCGGCACCAGCACGGTACCGGCCTATGGCCTCGAAATAGCCGTGAGCCGGGCCTCAATTGCTCTGCCCGCGGCGGGCGGCACGGTGCGCATATTTGCTTTGCAAAACAACCAGGATGGCGGCTTTGTGTCGACCGATTTCATTCCGCAGGCCACGAACTCCGCCACCGCTGGTAACGCCGGCCTAAACCCCGACTTCCGGGCTATCCCCGGCACGCAGTCGGCCGCTCTCACCGTGGGCGCTACCACCGGCGTAACGGTGCTGGGCACCAAAACCGCTGACGCGGCCGCCGTGGCCCTCAGCGTGTATCCCAACCCCGTGGCCGATAATGCCCGCGTGGCCTACACCGTGACGGAGCAGGCCTCACCGGTAAACATCGTGCTCACCGACCTACTCGGCCGCACCCTGAGCGTGCTCGAAAACAGCGTGAAGCCCGTGGGCAGCCAGTCGGCCGCGCTCAATAAATCGGCGCTGTCGGCGGGCACTTACCTGGTGCGCGTGCAGGTAGGGGAGAAGGTATCGACCAGCAAAGTAGTAGTGCTGTAAACCAGTTTTATAGCTGAAACCTGAAAGCCTCGCTACGGTCGTAGCGGGGCTTTTTGGCGTTATTTTGCCGGGGCCTGTTGCTTTTTAAATTTAAGACTGAGCCGATACGTTAGACTCTAGACTTGTTTCTCTCTTCAGAAACAAGTCTTCTGTTTATTTTATTACCTATGCGTTTTCCATCCTTCCGGCTGCTGTGGCTGCTGCCGCTGCTCAGCTTCACCCTGGGCGACCGGCCCGCTTATCGCCTCTTCACAGCCCAGGGCCAGGCGGCCGACTACGACCAGATGCTCGCCCAACTGGCGACGGCCGACGTGGTGCTTTTTGGCGAGCAGCACAACGACCCCATTGCCCACTGGCTAGAGCTGCAAGTGGCCAAGGACCTAAGCCGCCTCAAAGGCCCCGGCAAGCTGGTGCTGGGTATGGAAATGTTTGAGCGTGACGTGCAGCCGCTGGTGGCGCAGTACGCCGCCGGCACGCTGCCCGATACGGCCTTTGAGCGCCAGAGCCGCCCCTGGCCCAACTACGCCACCGACTACCGCCCGGTGCTGCAATTTGCCCGGCAGGCGCAGGTGCCCGTGGTGGCTACCAACGTGCCGCGCCGCTACGCCCAGCAGGTGGCCCGCGGCTCGCTGGGGGCGCTGGATAAGCTGCCGGCCGAAGAGAAAAAATACATCGTGCCACTGCCGCTGAAAGTTGATTTTGAGCTGCCCGGCTACAAGAATATGGCCGCCATGTTTGGCGATACCCACGGTGGGGGCGGGCCCAATACCATTATTCAGGCCCAGGCCCTGAAAGATGCCACCATGGCTTATTCGATTGGCCAGAACCTTGGCCCCGGCCAAACTTTGCTGCACCTTAACGGCTCGTACCACTCCGACCACCACGACGGCATAATGGCGTACTTGCGCACGCAGGCCAAAAAGCCGCTTCGCATCAAGACGCTGAGCGTGGTGACCCAGCCCGAATTGCAGCAGCTGGCGAAGGAAAACGTGGACTTGGCCGATTATATAATCGTGGTGCCGCCGGACATGACCAAGACGTATTAATAGCTGCGCAAACTCTTCCGTATGATTTCTACCACCAACTACGCCGGCCTGCCCACCGGCCCCGCGCTGCAACGCCTGTGCAAGGCGCTGGCCGCACTCGACGCCATCAACTCGCCCGACTGGGAATACCGCTACTACTCCTATAACCCCGTGTGGAGCGAAACCGAGCAGTTGCTCGAAATGCGCGACGGCGAAGGCGACCAAATGCTGGTATTATTCCGCCCCGAAGGCTGCGTTATAAACGGTTACCTGCACGAATACGACCAGCCCGACCTAGCCCAGGTGACGCGCGGCCTGCCCGCCGCCTTCGACGACTTTATGTTTGGCGAGCCGGTGGCCTCCATTGGCACCACGTTTTGCCTGTGGTATACGCCCGCCCACGGCTGGCAAACCGGCGTGGTGGCCAACGAGGACGATGGCTCGGAGGAGTTGCTTTACATCTTTGACAGCCAGCCCGCTACCTACGCCGAGTGGGCCACCGACTACTACCTCGACGAAACCGACCGCCCACCCATCACGCCCGCGGCCGTGGCCCCCATCTACTACAATGAAACCCTGACCAAGCCCATGGTGCTGGCTTTGAATGAAGAGCTGGAAGACTGGACTATGCTCGCCGCCGACTTGCAGGAAATCGGGTACGCGTATGATTTTCAGTAGTAAACCGGGCACTAACGGCCTGTCCCTACTGGCTGTTTACCTATTTCTCGCGCAATAGTGGCCGCATCTTTTGCTACTACCCTGCGGTGGCTAGCCGTGCCGCTGTTGTGGCTGGCTGCGTTAGGCAGCTATGCTCAAGCGGGTGCCGCGCCCGCCTTCACCGTAATTCCGCTGGGCGTGCGCGGCGGCCTCGATGAAAGCAACATCTCGGCCTACCTCGTGGCCCCGGCGGGCAGCGCGGCCTACGTGTGCCTCGATGCGGGTAGCCTGCGTACGGGCCTCGACAAAGCGGTGGCCAACAAGCTATTCGACACCGATGCCGATGCGGTGCTGAAGCAAAATATCAAAGCTTACCTTATCTCGCACGCGCACCTCGACCACGTGGCGGGCTTGCTGCTGAATGCGCCCGACGACTCGCCCAAGCTTATTTATGGCCTGGCTACGTGCTTGAATATTCTTCAAAAAGACTACTTCAACTGGCAGGCGTGGCCCAACTTTGGTAGTGCTGGCGCGGCCCCGGCGCTGGGCAAGTACCACTGGCAGCCACTGGTGCCGGGGCAGGAAATGGCCATTGCGCAGACCGCCCTGCGCATGCGCGCCTACCCGCTCAGCCACGGCCCCGGCTACGAAAGCGCCGCCTTTTTGCTGCAAAGCCAAAGCAGTTACTTACTTTACCTGGGCGATACCGGGGCCGATGAGCTTGAGCGCAGCCACCACCTGCGCGAGTTGTGGCAGGCGGTGCAGCCGCTCGTGGCGGACGGCTACCTCAAGGCCATTTTCATCGAAACCTCTTACGCCAACGAGCAGCCCGAAAATTTGCTGTTTGGCCACCTCACGCCCGCCCGACTCATGCAGGAGCTAGCGGCCCTGAACGAATTGACTGGGGTAGATGCCCTGCGGGCCGTGCCCATTGTCATCACCCACCGCAAGCCGCCCGCCAGCAACGAAGCCACCATCGCCAGCCAACTGGCGGCGGCTAATGCGCTGGGCTTGAAGCTGGTTTTTCCGGTGCAGGGCAAGCAGCTTCGGTTCTAGGTGTTGCTTGGTGCTACGCCTCGTCGGTATCAGCGGGGGTTACGTTGGCCTTCTTCAACGCGTCGGCTAGCCCTTGTTGGAGCTTGGCCCCTGAGTCGGCGGGCGCTTTCTCGTCGATTTTATACTGTTTTTTCAGTTGCTCCCATTCCTCGATGGGGATAAACACGCCAGTGATGGTGCCTTTGGTGTCGGAGAGATACTTGATGTCCATAGCGTACTAGTGAAAACGTGAAGCCGGGCAAACCTAAGTTAAACCCTGCCGTAGGTCGGCAGGAGACTTTACTTAGCAGTTTTGAGGCATGCCTGACAATAGTACGAGGAGATTTCTGGCCGCGACGGAAAAATGGAGCAGCGCCCGGCCAGGGTGCCGCTCGCCACGCCACCCCGCCCTATGAGCCGCCTCCAACGCTGGTGGCTCGACCTCAATTCCAGCCTTTGGTTTGTACCCAGCCTGATGGTGCTAGCCGCCGTGCTCGCCGCCTACGGCCTGGTGCACCTCGACGATAGCATCGGCCACGACTGGACCAAGCGCCACCCGCTGCTCTTCGGGGCGGGGGCCGATGGGGCGCGGGGCATGCTCACGGCCATCGCGGGCTCGATGATAACGGTGGCAGGCCTCATCTTTTCGCTCACGCTCTCGACCCTGGCGCAGGTGTCGAGCCAGTACACCTCGCGGCTGCTGCGCAACTTTATGCGCAGCCGCAGCAACCAGGTGGTAATGGGCTGCTTTGTCAGCATTTTCGTGTACTGCCTGATGGTGCTGCGCACCATCAGGGGCGGCGACCAGGGGGCGTTTGTGCCGAGCCTGGCGGTGGCGTTTGGGCTGCTGCTGGCGCTGGTGAGCATCGGCATGCTGGTTTTTTATATTCACCACATTGCCTCGTCCATTCAGGCGGCCAACGTGATTGGCGGAGCGGCCGAAGAAATCGAGAAGTCATTCGACAAGCTTTTTCCCCAAGAGCTGGGCGAGGCGGCCACTGCCGCCGAGCAAGCCGACCTGGCGGCCGGCCCGCCGCTCCGCTGGCAGCCCATTGCGGCGCAGGCCTCGGGCTACGTGCAGGGCATTGATGAAGAAGAACTACTCGCGTTTGCCCGCGAAGCTAATGCCGTCGTTCGCATGGAGCTGGCCATCGGCAGCTACGTCACCAAAGGCTCGGCGCTGGTGTCGGTGGCCGCGTATGCAGTTGATGAACAGAATTATGCAAAGGAAAGCGTCGAGCGCCTAACCGATTGTTACAGCATCGGCAACCAGCGCACCCTCGACCAGGATGCGGGCTTTGGCCTGCGCCAGCTCGTGGACATTGCCCTCAAGGCGCTGTCGGCGGGCATCAACGATACCAGCACGGCCGTGATGTGCATCGACCGGCTGGGCTCCTTGGTGGCGCTGCTGGCAAGGCGCAACCTCGGCAGCCCCGTGCGGGCCGACGAGGGCCGGGTGCGCATTATCGCGCAGCGCCCCGATTTTGCCAGCTACCTCGCCACTGCCTTCGACCAGGTGCGCGCCAATGGGGCCAAAGACCTGGCAGTGTACCTGCGCCTGCTGGCCGCGCTGCACACCATCAGCCAGCATACTACCCGCCCCGCCTACCACCATGCCCTGCGCCAGCAAGCCGACCTGGCGCTGGCCGCCGCCGAAAAAAATATCACCGTGGGCTACGAAATCGAGCAGGTGCGGCACCGCTACCAAGCGCTGCGGCCGGTGCTACTCGGCTAAACACAAAAGCCCCGGCCGAAGCCAGGGCTGTGTGTTTTAGCCAGTAAAATGCCGTTGCCTTACGCCGAAAACGACGAGCCGCAGCCGCAGGTGCTCTTGGCCTGGGGGTTGTTGAAGGTGAAGCCGCGGGCATTTAGGCCGTCCTGAAAGTCAACTTCCATGCCCAGCACGTACATGGCGTGCTTCTTATCCATGATGAGCTGCACGCCGTCGAGGTCGTAGATTTCATCGTTGTCTTTGGCTTTGTCGAAGCCCAGCAGGTAGCTCATGCCCGAGCAGCCACCGCCCTGCACGCCAATGCGCAGGCCGTAGTCGGCGGGTACGCTTTTCTCCTGGATGATATTTTTAACTTCAACTAAAGCGCGGCTAGTGAGGCCGATAGGAGGAGCTTGAGTGGCGATAGCCATAGCGGTGCTGGTTTAAAATGAAACTCAGATAATACAAAGATACAGCCACTCGGAGTGGGTTTGTTCTGCCTAAAACAGTAGAAGCCGGCCTACGGTTCACGGCCGGAAATTTGGGTAGTTTAGGCAGTACGCTTTGCCTAACGGTGACCTTTGGTTAGCTTGCCGGGCCTAATAACCAGATTCTACTTTAATCGTTTTCCGGCAAGCTAACGCTTACCGCACATTTCATGGACAGCACGACCTATCTTTTCGACCTGCTCAAAACCATTTTGCCGGCCATCATTGTGGCCGGAGCCATTTACCTGCTTTTCCGCGAATACCTGGAGAAAGAGCAGCAGCGCCGCCTCATCGAACTGCGCCTCGACACCAGCAAAACCACCCTGCCGCTGCGCCTGCAAGCCTACGAGCGCATGACCCTCTTTCTGGAGCGCATCTCGCCCAGCAACATCCTGGTGCGCCTGAGCAGTGGCAGCCAAAGCGCGGCCGACTACCACCGCCTGCTACAACAGGAAATCCGGGCCGAGTTTGAGCACAATCTCTCGCAGCAGCTCTACATCACCCCCGAAGCCTGGGACCAGGTAAAGCAAGCCAAGGAAAACGTGCTCACGATGATAAACCGCGCTTTCCACGGCCTCGCCAACCCCCAGCAGCTACGCGGCACCGAGCTGGCCAAGCGCATTCTGGAAGGCCTGATGAACGATGCCGCCGACCCCACCGCCCACGCTCTGGCCGTGGTGAAGCGTGAGGCGGCGGGGTTGTTTTAGCGGTAGGAACATGAAAAAGCTACTGCCCTTACTGATTCTGTGCCCCTTCGTTGCCCAGGCCGACCCTCAGTTTGGGCCACTATTTGAGCGCGCTCTTTTGTTCGCAGTAGTAATATACCCGCTTGTGTTCCCTTTACTAATTGCGCAGGGTGTAAGCTGGGCAATGACGAAAATAAGCTACCGGAAAAATAACATCTGGGTTATTCGTGTCACCGCGGTGCTCGCTAGCTGGTTTGGATTATACTGTATTTATAGTAGAATCGTGCGTCTGCCTGGAGATGGATTTCTGAGCGCCACGGGCGGCGTGTATTTAGCATTCTTTGCCTTAGCTGGCGCTTGCCTGGCAGCTCCTTTAGTCACAAAGTGGTAAGCGCATTACTATTTCAGGGAGCTATAAAGTAGCTGACCAGCGTAATACCCATATGACCAAACAACGAATTGCAATAGATATGGACGAGGTAATGGCCGATGCTATTGCCCGCTTCCAGGAGTGGTACGTCCGCGATTTTCAACTGGAATTGACCTTGGAATCGCTGCGTGGCCGGCACCCGGTCGATGTAGTAGCTCTCGAGCACCAGCCCGCCCTACGCGCTTACCCCAATGCCGAAGGCTTCTTCCGCGACCTGTTGGTTATCAAAGACAGTCAACGCGTTATTGAAGCGTTAGCTCAGAAATACGAGATTTTTATTGCCACCGCCGCGATGGAGTTTCCCAATTCCTTTCTCGATAAATACCAGTGGCTGCAAAAGCATTTTCCGTTTTTGCACTGGCGCAACTTCGTGTTTTGCGGTGATAAAAGCATTATCAACGCCGATTATCTCATCGACGATAATGGGTATAATTTCGACGGCTTTCGGGGCGAAGGCTTGCTGTTTGACGCGCCGCACAATGCCCACGAAACCCGTGGCCGCCGTGTGCACGGCTGGCAGGAAGTAGGGGATATGTTGCTGTAAAATGCAGCTACACCTTTCATGCTAACGAAGGAAGCCTCTTGGCCGGACTGGTAACAATACCAGTCCGGCCAAGAGGCTTCCTTCGTTAGCATGACAAACGTAATGGTTTGTACCTAATGGGCTTGCAGCGCGGCCTGCATGGCGCGCTCGTAGCAGTCCTCATACAGCGGCACAATGTTGGCGACAGCAAACTCCTCGGCCCGTGCTCGCGCGGCGGCCTTGAAGCGCGGTAGGTTCTCATCGTCAAGCACGTAGAGAGCGTTCTTAACCATGTCGTCCACGTCGCCGATGTTGCTGAGCATGCCAGTTACGCCGTGCACATTCAGCTCGGGGATGCCGCCGGCGTTGGTGCTTACTACGGGCACTTCGCAGGCCATGGCTTCGAGAGCGGCGAGGCCGAAGCTTTCATTCTCGGAAGGCATCAGGAATAAGTCGCTGACGCTGAGAACTTCTTCTACGGCTTCAAGTTTGCCCAGAAAGCGCACGTCGCGTTGGCAATCGAGCTCGCGGGCCAGTTTTTCCATGCGCGAGCGGTCGGGGCCGTCGCCCACCAGCAGCAGCTTAGCCGGGATGGTTTGGCGCACGCCGCAGAAAATGCGCAGCACGTCTTCGACCCGTTTTACCGAGCGGAAATTACTGGTGTGGATGAGGATTTTCTCGCCATCGGGCGCGATTGCCGTGCGGAAATGACTTTTTTCCTGCTTCTTGAAGCGGTTTAGGTCGATGAAGTTGGGGATGACTTCAATCTTGTGGTCGACGGGGAAATACTGGTAAGTTTCGCGCCGCAAATCGTCCGAAACGGCCGTCACGCCGTCGCTCTGGTTGATGCTGAACGTGACCACCGGCTCGTAGCTGGCATCCTTGCCTACGAGGGTGATATCGGTGCCGTGCAGTGTAGTTACCACGGGCACCGTGATGCCCCGCGAGCGCAAAATTTGCTTGGCTAAATACGCCGCCGAGGCATGCGGAATGGCGTAGTGAACGTGCAGTACGTCAAGCTTTTCGTTCTGGGTGATATCCACCATCTTGCTGGCCAGCGCCGACTCGTAGGGCGGAAACTGGAAGAGCGGATACGTGGGCACGTACACCTCGTGGTAGAACAGATTTTCGTTGAAAAAATCGAGCCGCACCGGCTGGCTGTAGGTGATAAAATGGACGCGGTGGCCGCGTTGGGCCAGGGCTTTGCCCAGCTCGGTGGCCACCACGCCGGAGCCGCCAAAAGTGGGATAACAGACGATGCCGATGTTCATGTAGGAAAGGAGGGAAGGCGAGGGGCAAACCGGATTGGGCGGCGGATGTTAGCAGCGCAAGGTTGCGCGGGGCGATAAAGAGGTTGCGCGAGGTTGGGAAAAGTCCATTCGCAGCTTCCTTTTATATAATTCGGCAAACATTCCTTAACCTTGTAAATCTTCGCCTTACTAAAGATTATGAAGCATACGCTATACTTGCTGGCGGCGCTGAGTTTGCCGTTAGCCGCTCACGCTCAGCGCAAACCCACGCCTGCCAAAGTCCCCTCCGCTACTACCGACGCCCGCGCCGCTATCCGCGAGGCCGATATCAAGCGCGACCTCTACGCGCTGGCCGCCGACCACTACCGAGGCCGCGAAGCTGGTACGCTCGATGAATTAAAAGCCTCGGTCTGGCTGGCCGAGCAGGCCCGCGCCATCGGCGCACAGCCGGCCGGCGATGATGGCACGTACTTCCAATTATTTGAGATTCAGCGCACGCGCCTCGCCAAGAGCAGCCAACTCAGCATCGGCAGCCACCGCCTCGTGCCCAACCATGACGCTATCATATTTGCCCCCATTAACGCCACGGTGAACGCGCCGATGGTGTGGGTGGGCAACGGCACCGCTGCCGACCTGGCCAAAGTCGATGTAAAAGGCAAGGTCGTGGCGCTACAATTTTCGGGCGAGGTAACGGCGGGGCTCAGCTTCCGCCGTTTCCTGGTGGCCACGCTGCGCGACCGCACGGCCGAACTGGTGAAGGCCGGCGCGGTGGCCGTGGTTTTCGTGGGCGATACCCGCGCCCAGGCCGTGTACGAGCACTGGGGCCACACCTACGAGCGCGGCCGCTACGACTTGCCCGGCGGCCCCAACGTGAAAGTGAACACCGGCCCGCCCACCATCTGGCTGCCCGTCAGTGCCTTGAGCTGGGCGCAACAGCCCGGCCAGCAGTTCACAGCCGACCTGCGGGTCGAAAGCTTCAGATACCCTTCGGTGAACGTGGTGGCGAAAATCCCTGGCACCGACGCGCAATTGAAGTCGCAATACGTGCTTTTCGGTACGCACCAAGACCACGACGGCGTGCGCGAAGCCGTGGCTGGCGACTCTATTTATAACGGGGCCGACGACAACGCCACCGGCTGCTCGGCGGTGCTAGCCATCATGCGGGCTTTTAAGCAGAAGCCGGGGCGGCGCTCGGCGCTGTTTGCTTTTCAGGGCGCGGAGGAGCGGGGACTGCTAGGCTCGCGCTACTACTCGATGCACCCCACGGTGGGCGAAAACGCCATCGTGGCCGTGCTGAATGCCGAGATGATGGGCCGCAACTCGCCCGACAGCGCTGCCCTCATGGGCAGCCAGCGTCCGCACCGCAATTCGCTCGACCTGGTGCAAACTGCCATGGCAGCCAATAAAGCCAATTCCAACTTCAAGCTCGACACCCTCTGGGACCGCCCCGACCACCCCGAGGGCTGGTTCTTCCGCTCTGATAACCTGCCGTACGCACGGCTGGGCATCCCGGCGCTCAGCTACACTTCACTGCTGCACCCCGACTACCACACCCCCCGCGACGAACGCGAGCGCATTAGCTACCCCAAGCTCACTAATATGGCCTTGTGGATGTATTTGACCGGTTGGGCCGTGGCCAATCGTACTGCGCCCCCAGCGCGGGATAAAGATTTTAAGCTGGAGCGCTAAGCAGTAGCGCGAAGCTCTGCTTCGCGTTGCATTGAGCGGCCCGGCCGAACTCGTGTGCCGCGATGCGAAGCAGAGCTTCGCGCTACTGCCTCCCAACCCACTGTAAATTTCCCCTACCCGCATGTCGTTTCCCCTTCGTCGTCGGCCGCTTATTGGTGGCTTGGCCGCACTCGGTCTTACTATCGCTCAGCCTTATCTAACTATGGCTCAATCTTCCCCATCTGCGGCCTCCGTTACGCTCCACGCCGACCCGCCGCTGCTCGCGCCCTGGAGCGGTCCGCACGGCGGAGTGCCAGCCTTCGACAAAGTGAAGGTGGCCGATTTTAAGCCAGCTTTGGAAACCGCGATGGCCGAAAACCTGGCTGAAATCAACGCCATCGCCAACAACCCGAAGCCCGCCACTTTTGATAATACCATCGTGGCGCTGGAGCGCAGCGGTGGCACCCTCGACCGCGTGCAGGCCGAGTATGGCGTCTGGAAAACGACGCTGAACGACAAAGCTTTCGGCGCGGTAGAAACCGAGATGGCCCCCAAAATGGCCGCCTTCAGCGACCAGATTTCGCAAAACACGGCGTTGTTCAAGCGCATCGAGGCGGTGTATAAAGACCCCGCTACCAAGAAACTCACGCCCGAACAGCAGCGGCTGGTGGAGGTGCGCTACAAAGCTTTTGTGCGGGCCGGCGCTAAGCTTGATGCCCCGGCCAAGGCGCGGCTTTCGCAGATAAATCAGCAACTAGCGGGGCTCTTCACCAAGTTTTCGCAGAATGTGCTGGCCGATGAGGCCGACTCGGTGCTGGTGCTGAAAGCGGATAAGGACCTGGGTGGCCTACCGGCCTCGCTGCGCGACGCGGCCAAAACCGCATCTGACTCGCGAAAAATTGCGGCGGCGGGCGTTATCACCAACACCCGGTCCAGTATCGAGCCGTTTTTGACTTACTCCGACCAGCGGGCGCTGCGCGAGAAGGCTTGGCGCATGTTTACGAACCGGGGCGACAACGGCGGCGTGCACGATAACAACGCCATCGTCACACAGATTTTGCAGCTGCGGGCCGAGCGCGCCAAGTTGCTGGGCTACCCCACGCACGCTCATCTACGCCTCGACAACACCATGGCCAAAACCCCCGAGGCCGCCATGCAGCTGATGCTCGAAATGTGGAAGCCCGCCGTGGCCCGCGTGCACGAGGAAGTGGCCGATATGCTGGCCCTGGCCAAACAAGAAGGTGCGCCCGCCGACTTCAAAATCGAGCCCTGGGACTACCGCTACTACGCCGAAAAAGTACGCAAGGCCCGCTACGACCTCGACCAAAACGAGGTAAAACAGTACTTGCAGCTCGATAAAATGCGCGAAGGCATGTTCTGGGTGGCCGGCGAGCTATTCAATTTTGCCTTCGTGCCCGCGCCCGATGTGCCCGTGTACCACCCCGACGTGAAGGTGTGGCAGGTGAACGACAAAACCACTGGCAAGCAGGTGGGCCTCTGGTACTTCGACCCCTACGCCCGCCCCGGCAAAAACTCGGGCGCCTGGATGAACGCCTACCGCAAGCAGGAGCGGGTGGATGGCAAGCCCATCACCACCATCGTGTCGAACAACGCCAACTTCGTGAAGGGCAAGCCCGGCGAGCCGGTACTCATTTCCTGGACCGATGCCACCACGTTGTTTCACGAGTTTGGCCACGCCTTGCACGGGCTGTCGAGCAACGTGACCTACCCCACGCTGGCGGGCACCAGCGTGGTGCGCGACTACGTGGAATTTCCGTCGCAGCTGCTCGAAAACTGGCTGCCCACGCCCGAGGTGCTCAATCGCTTTGCCCTGCACTACCAAACTGGCCAGCCCATTCCGGCCGTGCTGGTGGCCCGCATCGACAAGGCCAGCACGTTCAACCAAGGCTTCGAAACTACCGAATTTCTAGCCAGTGCGCTTATCGATATGAAGTTGCATTTGGCTGGTGACCAGAAGATTGACCCCGATAAATTTGAGCGCGAAACGCTGGCTCAGCTTGGCATGCCGCACGAGCTGGTGATGCGCCACCGCACGCCGCAGTTCAGCCACGTATTCTCGTCCGATGGCTACTCGGCGGGCTATTATTCCTACCTGTGGTCGGTGGTGCTGGCCTCCGATGGGTTTAGCGCCTTCACCGAAGCCGGCGGCCCTTACGACAAAGCCGTGGCCGCTCGCCTGCGCCAGCACGTGTTCACGGTGGGCAATACCGTGGACCCAGCGGCTGGCTACCGCGCTTTCCGGGGCCGCGACCCCAAGATTGATGCCTTGATGAAAGAGCGCGGCTTCCCTATGCCTGCGGCGGCTAAGGCAGCCCCTGTTAAGGCGACTCCGAAGCGTAACTAAATTATTCCGTCATGCTGAACGCAGTGAAGCATCTTGCTCGCATCGTTGCTAACGCAAGAGCTTACTACACCAGCCAAGATGCTTCACTGCGTTCAGCATGACAGGAGAAAGGGTTTCTTAAATAATGTAGTTATTTATAAGACAGTACGTTGATTTTGCCTTTTATGAAACCACGCCAACTCCTCATTTCTGCCCTAGCCCTATTACCAGCCCTAACATTCGCCCAAGCGCCTGCACCTACCGCGCCCCTCGACGTGGCCGCCGTGGATGCGGTGGTGGCCCGCACCCTCAAGGCGTTTGACGTGCCGGGCATCGCGGTGGCGGTGGTGAAAGACGGGCAGGTGGTGCTGGCCAAAGGCTACGGCGTGCGCTCGCTGGCCACCAAAGAGCCGGTGGATGCGAACACGCTTTTTGGCATCGCTTCCAACACCAAAGCCTTTACGACGGCGGCGCTGGGCCTGCTCGTGGACGAAGGCAAGCTGCGCTGGGACGACAAGGTGACCGACTACATCCCCGAATTCAGGATGTATGACCCCTACGTGACGGCCGAGTTTACGGTGCGCGACCTGCTGTGCCACCGCAGCGGCCTGGGTTTGGGCGCGGGCGACCTGATGTTCTTTCCCGATTCCAGCGACTTCAAGGTGAAGGACGTGATTCATAACCTGCGCTATTTCAAGCCGGTATCGTCGTTTCGCAGCAAGTACGACTACGACAACAACCTCTACATCGTGGCCGGCGAAGTAGTGACCCGCATCGCGGGCCAACCCTGGGCCGATTTTGTAGAAGCCCGCCTAGTGAAGCCCCTGGGCATGACGCGCACCGCCACCGATTTCGCCCGCCTGCCCGACCCCACCAACGTCATCGACGCCCACGGCCCGGTAGATGGCAAGGTGCAGGTTATTCAGCGCGACCGGGGCACGGTTGCCGCGCCCTGCGGCGGCATGTACAGCAGCGTCAACGACCTGAGCAAGTGGGTGATGATGCTGATGGGCGGGCCGGCCGCCCCCGCGCCGCTGCTGAAGCCCAAGACGCAGTGGGAGCTGTGGTCGCCGCAGACCATTCTGCCCATTGGGCCGGTGCCAGCCAAATACCTGCCTTACAGCTATAATACGCACTTTTCGGCCTATGGCTTGGGCTGGTTTTTGCGCGATGTGCGGGGGTATAAAGAAATATCGCACACTGGCGGCCAGATTGGGATGGTGACCGAAGTAAAGATGATTCCTGAGCTGCACTTGGGCATTATTGTGCTCACCAACCAGGAAAGCGGGGCGGCCTTCACGGCGATTTCCAACACCATCGAGGACTACTACCTCGGGATGAAGGGACGAGACTGGGTGCAACTGATGACTGATGTCGTGAAAGACTACCAAACCGGCGATGCCAAGGAAACCGCTGCCGCCTGGCAGCAAGTGGCCGTGGCTCAGAAAGCAGCACCCAAAAAGCCCGACTACACCGCTTACGTGGGCCGCTACCACGATGCTTGGCTCGGCGACGTGAACGTGTACCAGCAGGGCCAACAGCTCTGGCTGCGGGCAGTGCGGGCACCGCGCCTGGTGGGCCAGGTGCTGCCTTACCGCGGCAGCACCTGTGTGGTGCGCTGGAAGGCCCGTAGCTTCAACGCCGACGCCTTCGCCACCTTCACGCTCGATGACCAGGGCCGTGTGGCGAGCATTAAAATGAAGCCAATTTCGCCGGCCACCGATTTCAGCTACGACTTTCAGGACCTGGATTTGCAGCGGGTGGAGTAGAAGTAGCGCAGACTCTGCGAGTCCGCGAATACCAGCGTGCAAACCGGACTTATCCGCGGACTCGCAGAGTCCACGGTACAACTCGGCTATTTTTGCGCCTCGGCTTGCAGCGGCAAGTTGATTTTTGCGTTTATGGCAAAAGCAGCTGTTTCACCTACGAAATGCCTGTCCTGCTTCCTTAAAAAGCTGTTCCCTAGCTTCCGTTGTTGAAAAAGCTTCCTTTTCTCGGCCAGCTATTGGCCCTGGCGCTGATATACTCAGCCAGCCTGGCCCAAGCGCCGCTGCCCATGCCCCGCAACCTGCGGGCCACCTACGACAAAGGCACCCGCGCCCCCGATGGCCGCCCCGGCCCGCACTACTGGCAAAACACTGCCGACTATACCATTGGGGTAGTTTTCAACCCCGCGTCGCGCAAGCTGGAGGGCGAGGTGAAAATCGTGTACCAAAACAACAGTCCCGACGAGCTGCACGAGCTCTGGTTCAAGCTCTATCCCAACCTGTACCAGGCCGGCGCGCCGCGCACCACTAAGTTTCGCGCCGAGGATACCGGCCCTGGCGTGTCGATTTCAAAACTCAGCCTCGGCGGTCAGCCGCTCGATGTGAAGGCGCTGGCCATCGACAACACCAACATGACCGTGCCGCTCCTCCAGCCCCTCGGGCCGGGCCAGACGGTGGAAGTGGCCATCACCTACTCCTACGTGCTCAACGAAGGCTCGCACCAGCGCACGGGCGAGATTGAGCCGGGCGCGGCGTTTATCGCGTATTTCTTTCCGCGCATCGCCGTGTACGATGATATAGATGGCTGGAATAAAGTGCCTTACCTCGGCGGGCCGGAGTTTTACAATGACTTCTGCCACTTCGCCGTCGATATCACGATGCCGCGCAACTACGTGGTGTGGGCCACCGGCGACCTCACCAACGCCGGCCAGGTGCTCACCAAAAAGTACGTCAATCGCCTGCACGAAGCCAGCACCAAAGATGGCATTATCAGCATCATCGACAGCGCCGATTTGCGCCGCCACGACTACACCGCCGGCCGGGGCGATAACACCTGGCACTTCGACGCCCGCGACGTAACCGACTTTGTATTTGCGACTTCGGAGCACTACGTGTGGCAATCGACCAGCCTTGTGGTAGACCCCGCCACCAAGCGCCGCACCCGCGTCGATGCCGTGTACAACACTCAGCACCGCGACTACCGCGACGTGATTGACATTGCCCGGCGCACGGTGCAGGCCATGAGCTACACCTTTCCGAAGTGGCCCTATCCCTACAACCACGAAACGGTGTTCGACGGCCTCGACCAGATGGAGTACCCGATGATGGTAAACGACAACCCCTCGCGCACCCGCGAGGAGGCCATCACGCTCACCGACCACGAGATTTTTCACACGATGTTCCCGTTTTACATGGGCATCAACGAGACGAAATACGGCTGGATGGACGAGGGCTGGGCCACCATCGGCGAGTGGATAATCTCGCCGCTCATCGAGCCCAAACTGGCCGACGACTACGGCATGGTGCCCTACGCCCGCGCCGCCGGCACCGAGGACGACCTGCCCATCGTGACCCTCACGACCCAGCAAGCGGGCGCGCCGTTCTTCCTCAATTCGTACCCCAAGCCGGGCCTGGGGTACTTATATATCAAGGATATGCTGGGCGATGAGTTATTCACGAAAGCCCTGCATACCTACATCCGTACCTGGCACGGCAAGCACCCCATGCCCTACGATTTCTTTAATTCGATGAACGCCGGGGCAGGGCAAAACCTCAACTGGTTTTGGCAGCGCTGGTTTTTTGACAACGGCTACCCCGACCTGGCCATCACAACAGTAACGCCGGCCACCAGCAGCACCGCTGCCCAAATTGTAGTCACCGCCAAGGGCAGCAAACCCGTGCCCGTGGACCTCACCGTGACCTTTGCCGACGGCAGCACCGAAAAAATCC
The DNA here is from genome assembly GCA_050954845.1 of Janthinobacterium lividum. GTDB lineage: Bacteria > Bacteroidota > Bacteroidia > Cytophagales > Hymenobacteraceae > Hymenobacter. The sequence continues at coordinate 9,962 of JBPBQK010000028.1, read as the reverse complement.
ACCGTACCATCAGCGTGTGGCAAAATGCGCAGACCATGCAAGTGCCCGTAGCCGGCCGCAAAGCCATCAGCAAGGTGACGCTCGGCAGCCTTTATGTGCCCGACAGCTACCCGGATGATAACGTGTGGGTGGCGCGGTAATATCTTCGCTTACAGCGAGAAAAAATAAGTGCCTGTTAATTGAAACCCGCGGTTATAGGCATCATCTGAGCGGAATTCCTGATAAGATGAAGGCTTGGTAGACCATACAGCTGCTTGATGCAGATTATATAGACCTAAGCCATAACCTAATTGCATCTGGAATGGTCCTTGTCGATAACCAACTCCCGCATTAATACCTGCATCCATCCGTCGATTAGTAGCATATCTACCATACTCAATTGGGTCGTCGTATTGGCTTGGGGTAATAGGAGAGCTACTGCTGTATATTTTGTTTATTCCATCCTGCCGACCACCAACCGCTACGGCGAGGTATGGCCCTGCAAATAGTTGCAACCCGTGAGTGCCGTGTAGCGTGTACACCACATTTAGCGGTAGCTCCAGCCAATTAGCACGCGTAGTGCCCGTATTATCACTCGAATATTCGAGTGCATTCAGGTTGTATGATGCGAGGTAATAATGAAATCGCTCGCCTTTTTGCGTGAAAACAAGAGCGGGCTGCAAGCTGATTTTTCCAAAAATAAGCTCTGCTGTTATCCCAGCCTGCCAAGCGGAAATAGCTGATTTATCGGCTGTGCGAGTGTAGGAAAACGGGCTGCTCTGGCCGCCCGTTTCAGCTACGGCTACGGTAGTAGTAGTTCTATTGAACCCACCGCGTATTCCGAAGCGAAAAATGTTTTGAGCCGAAGCCGAAACAGTGCTCAGTAGTCCGGCAATTAAGAAGGAAGTAGCTAGGGGTTTCATATAGTATTTGGAACAACATATGTGCTAACAAGATAGCTCTTCCAATCTATATAGTTGCATCTGCAACTGCCTAGCCCTTTGGGCTTTTCGCCTCCATTGCCTTATAAATTACCTCCTGTATCCGCGTGCGGATGTTGTACGTCCGCAGCTTGATGTTGCCCGCATCGGGGTACACGCGGTTCGACAGGAACACATACAAAATCTGGTTGTCCGGGTCGAGCCACACGCAGGTGCCCGTAAAGCCGGTGTGGCCGAAGGTGCTGGCCGGAGCCAGGCGGCTGGTGGGTCCTTCGGGCTTGCTGGGGTCGCCGCGGTCCCAGCCGAGGCCGCGCTTGTTGCCGGCTACTTGGGGGTGCGAAAACTCGGTAACGACGGGATTCTGGAAGAAATTGACCCCGCCGTAGCGGCCGTTTTGCAGGTTCATTTGCATGAGCACCGCTAGGTCGTTGGCGGTGGCGAAGAGGCCGGCGTGGCCGCCCACGCCGCCTACGAGGGCGGCGGTTTGGTCGTGCACCGTGCCTTGCAGCTGCTCGCGGCGGTAGTAGGTGTCGTTCTCGGTGGGCGCGATGCAGCTTTTGGGAAAGCGCGTGAGCGGGTTGTACGTCATCGTGCCCAAACCCAGCGGGCGGTAGAACTGCTTGGGCAGGAACTCCGCCAGCGGCTGGCCGAGTATCTTTTCACTCAGGCGCTTCATGATGATGAAGCTGAGGTCGGAATACTCCGCCGGGTACTTGCCTTTCACTTTAGGCAGCAACTGCGAGCGGAGCGTCCAGGCCCATACCGAGTCGTCGGCGGCTTTGATGGAATACTCGCCGGGCGCTACCTCATTAGGGAAGTCATCGGTGCGCTGGCTTGAGTAATAAGCGGGTTTGAGGGTGCCGTCGCGCACGGTGCGCTCCCAGGTCGGGATGCCCGCTTTGAGGCCGGCTTGGTGCAGCAGCACATCGCGCACGGTCATGTCGCGCTTGTTGGTGCGCTGCATTTCGGGCAGGTAGGTGCTTACTTTTTCTTCCAAGTTCAGCTTTCCCTGGTCTTTCAGGTACATGATGGCCTGCAAGGTGCCGGCCACTTTAGTTACCGAAGCCAGGTCGTACAACGTGCTGTTAGTCACGGGTTGGCTTTGGTCGTAGGTGCCGTAGCCGTAGCTCTGGTCAAATACCACCGTACCGTTTTTGGCAATGAGCACCTGGCAGCCGGGCGTGGCGGCGGTCACGATGCTTTCGAGCGCGATGTGGTCAATCTGGCTCATTATTTTCGAGTCCAGGCCCTCGCGCTCAGGCGTGGCGTAGCGCAGACGGTGCAGGTCGGCCGTGGCAATGCCGGTGCCCACTTTCATCGTTTCTGATACCGTAACCGGCAGTTTGCCCCGCGCTGGCAGCGCCCCAAATAGCACCTGCGGCACCACGATTTGCGCCGCGTAGTGGTCTTCGTAGCCGCACACCAGCGTGCGGGCGCTCTCCAAAAACTTCAGGCCGTAGGCGTTACCCATCGCCACGACTACCGTTTTGCGCTTGGGGTCAGCTTGCAAGGTTTTGAGAAATTTCAACGCGCCATCACCCAGGCCATAGTTGTGGCTGGGCGTGTTGTTCATTTGGTGGAGGCTCACCACCACCACATTCGCATCGCCGAGGCGCGATTGCAGGCGGTTAAAGGTTGAATCCGGCGCGTAGCGGTCGGGCACGGCGTACACGGTGCCGGGCTGGTATTTATTGAAAATCGTGGCATACGGCCCCTCCGGCGGCGTGCCGATGGTGATGGCCGCAATGCGCAGCGTATCAAGCCGCTGGAAGGGAAGGAGCTGGTCGTCGTTCTTCACGACGGTCACGGCATGCTCAAAAATCGACTGCGCCAGCACCCGGCCATCGGGCAGGTTGAGGCTGTCGCGCACCGTGGCCACATTCACGGGCTTGTAGTGATTGAGGCCAGCCCAGTACTTGGCGCGCAGGATTTTCTTCACCCGCGCATCGAGGTCGGCTTGGTCGAGGTGGCCGGCGGCAATGGCGGCATTGATGCGCGTGAGGGCGGCGGGAACGTCTTCCGAAAACAGTAGCACGTCGTTGCCAGCGGCCAAGGCCATGGCATCAAGCTCGCCGTCTTTGTAGAGCTTGCTAACGCTGCGCATATTCAGCGCATCGGTGAAAATCAGACCTTTAAAGCCCATTTTCTCTTGCAGCAAGCCCGTTACCAAGGCCTTCGACAGCGTGGTGGTCTTGGCATTGGTCGTGTCAAAAAGCGGGATGTACAGGTGCGCAATCATCACGCCCAGCGCCCCGGCCTCAAACGACTTCTGGAAGGGCACTAAATCCACTTTTTCGAGGTGAGCCAAGTCGGTGTTAATCACCGGCAGGGCCTTGTGCGAGTCGGTATCCGTGTCGCCATGGCCGGGGAAGTGCTTGGCTACGGCAATTACTTTTTGCCCCTGCAAACCCTTGATATACTGCACGCTCAGCGCGGCCACATGGTCTTGGTTTTCGCCAAACGAGCGGTTGCCAATTACCGGATTATTCGGGTTGGAGTTGACATCGACTACTGGCGCAAAGTTGATGTGCACGCCCAGCGCCCGCAGCTTGCGGCCCAGGTCGCGGCCCATCTGAAATACCAACTGGTCGTCGTCCATGGCGCCGAGGGTCATTTCCTTGGCGTAGTGCATGGTCGAATCGAGGCGCATGTCGAGGCCCCACTCGGCATCGGTAGCTATGAGCAGCGGCACCTTGGCCGCCGCCTGGAAGCGATTGGTAAGCAAGGCCTGGCGCTTAGGGCCGCCTTGCAAAAACATTACCCCGCCGATGCCTTGGTTGCGAATGAGCCGCTCGATGCGGTCGGCGTGGGCTTTTTCGCGGTTAGAGTAAGCCGCCACCATGAAAAACTGGCCCAAGCGCTGCTCGGGCGTGAGCGAGGTGAACACGCTATCCACCCACTGCTGCTCGGCGGGGCTGCTGGGCAGCGGGTCAGGCAGGGTAGGGGCGGGCCGCACGAAAGCCAGCAGTAGTCCGGTGACGCTCAGCAACAAGCCTAGAGAAAGTAGCCGGAAGTTGATGCGCATCAGGTAATTTAAGCTGTTAGCTACTAGCGGTTAGCCGATAGCTTTTTGTTTTAATGTAGGTAGCCAACGGCTGACCGGGCTACTTTTGCCAGCCGGTCAGGCCGGAACCGGCGGGCCAACTTAGTGGTTCCAAAGAAACCGCACTGGTTATAGCAGAACCGGCCAAATTAGCCGCAAAGGTAGGCCGGGTACTAGGTTTATTGCCCGCCCCACCGCCTAAAAGCCAACAGCTAGCAGCTGAAAGCGAACAGCTCAACGAAAATGCCCGATATTATTCAACTGCTGCCCGAGTACCTTGCCAACCAGATTGCGGCGGGCGAAGTGGTACAGCGCCCCGCCTCGGTGGTAAAAGAGCTGCTCGAAAACGCGGTGGACGCCGGCGCGACCAGTGTGCAGCTTATTGTGAAAGAGGCCGGTAAGCAGCTCGTGCAAATAGTGGACAACGGCAGCGGCATGTCGCCCACCGATGCCCGCATGAGCCTGGAGCGCCACGCCACCAGCAAAATTCGCTCGACCGAAGATTTATTTCGCATTCGTACGCTCGGCTTCCGGGGCGAGGCGCTGGCCAGCATCGCGGCCGTGGCGCAAGTCGAAATCCGCACCAAGCAAACCGGCCAGGAAACCGGCACGCTGCTGCTGGTCGAAGGCTCGGCGGTGACCAGCCAAACGCCCACCGCCTGCCCCGATGGCACCAGCATCGCGGTCAAAAACCTGTTTTTCAACGTGCCCGCCCGGCGCAATTTCCTGAAAAGCAACGCCGTCGAAATGCGCCACATTTTGGACGAGTTTCAGCACGTGGCGCTGGCCAACCCGCAGATTGCCTTTTCGCTCTACCAAAACGACCTCGAAGTTTTTAGTCTGCCGGCCGGTAAGCTGAGCCAGCGCATTGTAGCCTTATTGGGTAACAACTACAAAGAGCAGCTGGCTGGTTGCGAAGAAGTTACCCCCTTTATTACCGTGAAGGGTTACATCGGCAAACCCGAGTCGGCCAAGAAAAGCCGGGGCGACCAGTTTTTTTTCGTCAACAATCGCTTTATCCGCTCGGCCTACCTCAACCACGCCGTGCTGGCTGCCTATGAGGGCCTGCTGCCCAAGGACACGCACCCGTTCTATGTGTTGTTTTTGGAGCTTGACCCCAAGACCATCGACATCAATGTGCACCCCACGAAGACCGAAATCAAGTTCGAGGACGAAAAAACCGTGTATGCCGTGGTGCGGGCCGCCGTGCGGCAGGCACTTGGTATTCACAGCCTTGCGCCCTCGCTCGATTTTGAAGGCGATGTAAATTTTGCGCCCATCCGACCGTTGCGTACGTCGGCGGGAGGCGCTGGTTTCTCAGCCGGAACCAGCGGCTCCGCGCTGCCCGCGCCGACGCGCCACGTTGAGTTCAATCCCGATGCGCTGTCGGCCTCGGTATCAGCGGCGGCCTCGCGCCAGGCCAACCCCGGACGTGCGTCTGAGCGCCAGCTGCCGCCGCGCCCCACCGAGCAGGCCAAGCGCGACCTCGAAGCCTTCTACCGCGAGCTGGGCCAGCCCGTGCGCCCCGACGACGAGGCCGCTGCCCCGGTGGCGGCTCCCACGCTACCGCCCGTGCCTACGTTGCCCGAGTTGCCCTTTGTACATGCTGGTGCCCCCGAGCCTTCGCTAAAGCCGGCGACCGCCGCTTCACCAAGCCAGCAGCTATCGCACTCGCCGCGTGCCACGCAGGTGCTCACGCGCTACGTGCTGCTGCCCGTGAAATCGGGCCTTATGCTCATCGACCAGGAGGCGGCCCGCGAGCGCATTCTCTACGAGCAGTACACGGCCGGGCAGGCGCGGGGGGCGGTTCATTCGCAGACGCTGCTGTTTCCGCGCCCGCTCACCTTCACGCCTGCCGATTTTGCCATTCTGCAAGAATTGACGCAGCCGCTACACTTGCTGGGTTTCCGCTTTGCGGAATTTGGGCCGCTCACTATCGCCATCGAGGCGGTGCCCGCCGATTTGCCGGCGCAAGGGGAGAAGGAGCTGCTGGAAAGCCTTATCGAGCAGTTTCGCAATGGGGCCTCGTCGCTTAAAGTCGACCGGCGCGAGGGTTTGGCGCGTGCTTTGGCGCGGCGCGTGGCGCAGGCTACCAGCCAGGCCCGCCTGCCCGAAATCGAGCTCAGTGCACTGGTCGACAAACTCTTCGCTTGCCAGGTGCCCAACTACACTCCCGACGGCCGCCCTACGGTCGTGCTACTCGATGGCCAGCAGTTGGCCGATTTTTTCCGTAAGCCCGGCGCGTAGCCGACCTTTACGACGCGTTTATTTTCACTGGGGCTAGCCTAGTGCTTCACTTATGTTCAATCTCACGCCTACTGTGCGCAACCTGTTGTTTCTGAACATCGGGTTTTTTCTTATTCAGCAAAATTTTTCGGGGTTTCCCCTCACGCAGCTCGGCAGCTTATATCCATTGGGCTCGCCGTATTTCTATCCCTGGCAGTTTCTCTCTTATATGTTCTTGCACGCCAGCTGGATACATATTATTTCCAATATGTTTGGGTTGATTTCCTTCGGCCCGCTGCTTGAACAACGCTGGGGCGGGCAGCGGTTTTTGTTGTTTTGGTTGATTTGCGGGGTCGGGGCTGGTGGCCTTTACGAAGGCGTGCGCTATTACGAAAACCATAAGATGGAGCAAGCGGCGGCTGACTTTCACCGCGCCCCAACGGGTGGCGACTTTGCCGAGTTCTTTCGCAGCAATTTTCCAGAAGCCAACGGCTACGAAGCGCTGGCGCGCGGCCTACAGCAAAACCCGCAGAATGCCGAATATATTGACGCTGCTAACAAAGCCGTTGATGGCGTAGTGGAGGAGGTTAAAAACTCGCCTGTTGCGGGTATGCTGGGTGCTTCGGGTGCGCTCTTTGGCATCCTCTTCGCATTTGCCTATCTGTTTCCCAATACCGAGCTGTTTATCCTCTTTATTCCCTTTCCCATCAAGGCAAAGTATTTTGTATTCTTCTACGCCTTATACGAGTTGTATAGCGGCGTGCACCGCACGCCCGGCGACAACGTGGCCCACTTTGCCCACCTCGGCGGCCTGCTCATCGGGTTTATTGTTATTAAGTTCTGGGAGCGGGGCCGCCAGCAATTCTATTAATTCTCTACCTTCATGAGCTTAACTCAGGATATCCGCGACGCTTTTGCGCGGCGCGATAATGCACTTAATCAGCTCATTATCATCAATGCGCTGGTTTTTGCAGTCATTATTGTTATTCGTGCTGTCCTGCACGTATCGCAGGCAAATGACACGTACGAGTCAATCAGACGGCAGCTTGAGCTATCGTCTAGTATTCCCGTCCTGCTACACCATCCCTGGACGTTGCTGACTTATGCCTTTTTGCATCAGGATTTCTTTCACATCCTGTTTAATATGCTCAATATGTATTGGTTTGGGCAAATTATCAGAGAGTATCTTGGCGACCGCAGATTAGTAAGTTTGTACATCTTGGGTGCTTTGGCCGGAGCTGTTTTTTTTCTGTTGGCATTCAATTTTTTGCCTGTTTTCCAGAGCGGAATTGGAATACCTGTAATTGGGGCATCAGCCTCAGTAACGGCCATTATTGTAGCAGCCGCCACCCTGCTGCCCGACTACACCTTCATGCTGTTTATTATCGGCGCGGTCAAAATAAAGTGGATAGCCGTGGCGGTGGTTTTGATTTCCATCGCGGGCATCAACGGGGGCAATCCGGGGGGCGAAATCACCCACTTGGGCGGGGCATTGCTGGGCTTTATCTTCATCAAGCAGCTCAAGGCCGGGCGCGACATGGGCACGCCCGTCACGGCCGCGGGGGAGTGGTTTGGCCGCATATTCAGCCAAAAGCCGGGCATGCGCGTCACGCACCGCCAACCGGCCACCACTGCGGCGCGCTCGGCCAGCGGCGCTGGCAAAGCCAGTGGCCCATCGGCCGCCGGCCAGGATGAAATCGACCTGATTCTGGATAAAATATCGCACTCGGGCTACGAGAGTTTGTCGAAAGACGAAAAGCAAAAGCTCTTCCGCGCCAGCCAGCAGTAAGGCGCAGCTAGCATTTCTATTACCTAAAACGGCCGGGCACTACTTGCGCCCGGCCGTTTTAGGTAGTAAAAATCGTGCGTTAAGCAGCGGCCGCGCCGGCCCAAAAAAGCGCGCTGTGCATTCATAAAGCACTTTAGTATGTTGGTCGCAGGGCGAGCGTGTTTGGCTTTCACCAGGCCATTTTCTTTACTAAAGCGAGGTGCAGTGCGCTTGGCCTGCTTGCTGCGGGTGGCTTTCGCACCTTTGCGGCCATGAAACACTGGGTTTTACATATCTGGTTAAGCCTGCTGCTGCCTTTCGGGAGCCGAGCCCAAGTGCCCACCGTCTTGCTGCTGCGCCCTGCTGCCGTCTTCGACGGCCAGGACCTGCACCCCGGCTGGGCGGTGCTAATCGAGGGCGATAAAATAAAAGCCGTGGGCCCCGCCGCCCAGATACCGGCCCCGGCTGGCGCGCAGGTGCGCGAGATGCCCGGCCTCACGCTGCTGCCGGGCCTCATTGAAGGGCATTCGCACCTGCTGCTGCACCCCTACAACGAAACCAGCTGGAACGACCAGGTGCTGACCGAACCGCTGGCCCTGCGCGTGGCGCGGGCCACGGTGCACGCCCAGCGCACGCTGGCGGCGGGCTTCACCACCGCCCGCGACCTGGGCACCGAGGGCGCAGGCTACGCCGATGTAGGCCTCAAGCAAGCCATCGACCAGGGCATTATTCCGGGGCCGCGGCTGCTGGTGGCCACGCGGGCGCTGGTAGCCACGGGCAGCTACGGCCCCCACCTGGCCGCCGTAGACGACCTGCCCCAGGGCGCGCAGGAAGCCGATGGCGTCGATAACCTCGTGCGGGCCGTGCGCGAGCAAATCGGCCACGGGGCCGACGTGGTAAAAGTGTACGCCGATTACCGCTGGGGCCCGAACAATACGCCGCAGCCCACCTATTCGCTCGAAGAATTAACCCTCGTTGTGCAAACGGCGCGCGCGGCCGGGCGCGGGGTGGTGGCCCACGCCAGCACCGCCGAGGGCATGCGCCGCGCCACCCTGGCCGGCGTCGAAACCATTGAGCACGGCGATGGCGGCACCCTCGAAGTATTTCAGCTGATGAAGCAGCGCGGGGTGGCGTTTTGCCCCACCGTGGCTGCCACCGATGCCCAGGCCCGCTACAAAGGCTGGCAAAGAGGCCAGCAGCCCGCGCCCCAACGAGTGCTCGACAAGCACCGCGCCATGCAGGCCGCCCGCCAGGCTGGCGTAGCGCTGGTCGTCGGCGGCGATGTCGGGGTATTTGCCCACGGCGACAACGCCCGCGAACTGGAGCTACTGGTGCAGGACTACGGCCTCGCGCCCCTCGACGTGCTGCGCGCCGCCACCAGCGGCAACGCCCGCATCTTCCACCTCGCCGACCGGGGCCGCCTCGCCCCCGGCCTGCTCGCCGACCTCGTGGCCGTGGCCGGCGACCCTACCCAGCACATCGAAGCCCTGCGCCAAGTACGGCTGGTGCTGAAAGGCGGCGTTTTAATGGTTAATTATTAATGGTTAATGGTTAATGACTGGTGGGTAGTAAATTAACCATTAACCATTAAAATGGATAGCCGATACCGATATTCAGCGCCGTTTGGTTGGCGGTGCGGCTGAGGACAGACTTGATGACCCACGGCGCGGCATCGGTGGGGTCGTAGACCTTGGTGGCGATGTCGAAGCGCAGAATCAGGAACGTGAAATCGAAGCGGATGCCGATGCCCGAGCCCACGGCAAACTGCTTGGCAAAGGAATTGAAACGAAACTCTGCCCCCGGCCGGGCCGGGTCGGGCTGCAAGGTCCAAACGTTGCCAAAATCAGTAAACAGCGCACCTTTAATAAACGAGTAGACCGGGAAGCGGTACTCTACCGAGCCTTCGATTAGCAGTTCGCCCGGTTGCTCCGTGATGTAGTCGCGGGTGCCGTCGGCCAGCAGGGTGGCGTGGGAGCCGGTGCCCAGGCGACGCGGCTGCCAGGCG
>JBPBQK010000027.1:0-92721 GCA_050954845.1 Janthinobacterium lividum | reverse complement strand
GGCCACGCGCTACGAGAAAACCATCGTTTCTTTCTTAGCTCTTTGGCACATTGCCGCGGCCCTCGATTGGCTGCGCTGATTGTCCGCACGCCTTAGTTTGAGAGGCGTTTCTTGGTTGCTTCTGCCCGGGCTACTTGGCGGCAACGTAGGCTATGCGTTTGGCCGGTTGTCTTCGCCTTGCTCTTCGAGATAGTCGGTGAGCTCCTGGCAGAGGGCGCGCATTTTGGCGGCCATTTTCTGGTCGCTGGTGGCAGTGATGATGGTTTCGGCCATCGAGCCAATGGTATCGACCACGAAATATTTCATCGCATCGGTGGGCATGTCTTTGGTCCACAGGTCGATTTTCATGGTGCCGTCGGCATTGCGGTCCCAGATAGAAATATTGATGGCCTTGGCAAAGTGAATATCCTGCCCGGCATCGGTGGCCTGCCAGCTAATGGCTTCTGGCACTTTCTGGTCGTCCAGCGCGATGCTAAAACGGATTTCAGATTTCTTCATAAATCGCAGATTCTAACGGATTTAACCGCAGATTATAACGGATTAAACGGATTTCGCAGATACGCCCGCGAGCGGGCTGACTGGCCTGCTGGATGGGCAGGTGAGGCAACGACTAGCCACTGCTGGTAGCACAAACAAACGAAAAAACAGATAGAAATAGAACAAGCAGCCAGCCCGCGCAGCGGGCGTATCTGCGAAATCCGTTTAATCCGTTTGAATCTGCGGTCTAGACGTAATTGTTCAGCATTACGGGCATCACCAACATCAGGATGCTTTCGTTTTCATCGGCCTGGGCGGGCATCAGCAAGCCGGCGCGGTTGGGCGTGCTTAGCTCCAGGGTAATCTCGTCAGAATCGATGTTCGACAGCATTTCGAGCAGGAAGCGGGCGTTGAAGCCGATTTCCATGTCCTCGCCATCGTACTGGCAGACCAGCGTTTCCTTGGCTTCGTTGGAGAAGTCCAGGTCCTCGGCCGAAATCACCAGCTCGGAGCCCGTGAGGCGCAGGCGCACCTGGTGGGTGGTTTTGTTGGAGTAGATGCTGATGCGGCGCACCGAATTCAGCAGCTCAGCGCGGTTGATAGTCAGCTTGTTGGGGTTGCTGACGGGGATAACGTTTTCGTAGTCGGGGTAGCGCTCGTCGATGAGGCGGCACACCAAGCGCATCTGGTTGAACGAGAAGAAGGCGTTGCTTTGGTTGAACTCGATGTGCACCGGCGTGGCCTCGCTCGGCAACGAGCTTTTGAGCAGGTTAAATGCCTTACGCGGGATGATGAGGTTGGCGGTTTGGCCGGCACCCACATCCTGGCGGCGATAGCGCAGCAGGCGGTGGCCATCGGTAGCCACGAAGGTTACTTGCGACTCGCCCAGTTGCACCAGAATACCCGTCATGGCGGGGCGCAGCTCGTCGGTGCTAACGGCGAAGATGGTCTTATTAATAGCCCGCGCCAACGACGACGACGGGATTTCGACCGGAGCCGAGCCTTTCACTACTGGCACGCGGGGGAAGTCGGCGGCGTTTTCGCCAGCCAGCTTGTAGCGGCCGTTGGCCGAGCTGATTTCGATGTTATACGTCTCCTCGTCCAGGGTGAAGGTCACGGGCTGGTCGGGCAGGTTTTTGAGCGTATCGAGCAAGATGCGGGCGGGGGCTGCAATGCGCCCAGCCTCGCGGGCCTCAATGGGCAGCTCGGTTATCATGCTCGTTTCGAGGTCGGAGGCCGTAATCGTCAGCTTACCGGGCTCAATCTCGAAGAGGAAATTCTCCAGGATGGGCACCACGGGGTTGTTCGTAACCACGCCATTGATGCTCTGAAGCTGCTTGAGCAGGGCCGAGGACGAAACGATGAATTTCATATAAAAAGAAAGGCAAAGGCCGGGTTTGGGTAGTGGGCAAAGATACGCTTCGCAAGCTTGCTTTAGGAGGAAGTGGGCGGGAAGATTCGACCATTATGGGCCAAAGCCTGCCGGCTGGCTAGCGTATGCACCACGCATACAGGCCCCCGGCTGTCAGCGCCCCGATAAGCGTGTTCAAAAAATTAACTGCATCGTTGGGCAGGTAGCCTCGGCGCTCCACGGTAGCGCCCAACACTGAGTCGCTCAGGTTGCCCACGGTGCCAGCCAGCAGCACTATCCAAAACGCTGGCAGCCAACCATGTACCAGGCAGTAAACCGCAGCTACAACCGCCGTGCCGACTAACCCCAGTAGAGTACCTTCGGCACTGATAACCCCATCTAGTCCGCGCTGGTCGGGCCTGAACGTAAGTATATTGACGTAGTACCGGCCGTAGATATTGCCCAGCTCGGAGGCTAGCGTGTCGGCCGTGGCAGCGGCAAAGCTGCCCGCCAGCATGAGGCGGCAGAGCGGGGCGTGGGCAGGAAATTGCCAGGCCGCCAGGCCCAGCAGGCCCGCCACGCCAGCATTGGCCAGCACCTGGCTGGCAGTGCGGCGGCCTTTGTTGGCTTCGGCCAGGCCAAGGCGGCGCTTGTCGGCCACCCGCCAGGCCGAGGCCGCGGTGCCCAGCCCAAAAAACAGCGCCAGCAAGCCCAAGCCTAGAAAGCCAGCGCCCAGGTAGATGCCTACGCCGAGCGCGCCGCCGGTCCACACGGCGGGCACGGTCAGCTTACCGGCCCGGGCGCTGTAACCCATGCCTAGACCCAGCAGCAATAGCACAAGCGCAAAGTGAAGCGACATTCAATCAGCAGGAAAAGGCAGCGGAACGGGCACATTGGCTGCCCATTTTACGCGCAGGTTGGGTATTCCTGGAGCAGTACCTCGATATCGTTCAGGCGGCGTTGCACGGGCTCCATAATGGACTGCGATACGGGCACCTGGGCTCCAAACCGCGTAATGAGGTAGCGCACCAGGGCCACGAGCGCCTGTATTTCTTCTACCAGCTGGGCCTGCACCACGTGCCAGTGCGCCGCGCCCAGCTCTTGGCTCGTGGTGCAGCAGTGCCGCACCGCAATGGTGAGCGCCACCAGATGGGCAATATTTTCCAGCAACTGCTGCTCTTCTGTGCTGAAGGTGCGTGGCTTATGGTCAATGACGCACAGGGTGCCGATGTCGCGCTGGTCGGGCATGCGCAGGGGCACGCCGGCGTAGAACTGCAAGTTTTTGGCCTGGGCGGCTGCGGCGGCCTCAGGGGTCAGGCGGGGCGCTTCGGTACTGAGGTCAGTGAGGATAACGGCCTTGTGCTGGCTGATGGCCAGCGAGCACAGCGCCTCGACGCGGGGCTGGCTGAGCAGGCCGGGCAGGCCCTGGTTGGCTTTGTACTCTACCTCCTCGGCATCGACGAGCGCAATGAGCGAGATGGGCAAACTAAACAGGCGGGCCGCCAGCGCCACAAACTCGTCGAACACGGGCTCGCGCAGCGAATGCAGGATGTCGTAGTGGCGCAATACCCGCAGGCGGTCCACTTCATCGGCCGAAAGCGGCAGAACAGGCATCGTACTCATAACCGCAAAAGGATAAGAAAAGCCTTGAATTATACTAGTTTCAATGCGCCTAAGCAGACAAAGCTAGTATACATTACGGTAGCATACTGCACTGCTTTGACAATCCTCGCCTTATTTGATAAATGCAAACCGGCAAATTGCCCCCGCCGCCTCGCGCCCGCCAACGAGGAGCCGGCCACGCTATTCATTCGCCCGTACTTTAAGCTCTGCGCCCACCCTACCCCTCGCGCCGCCCTATGCGTACCCCGTTCTTTATCTTATTCACCGGCTTTCGCGCTGGAAGCTGCTGGCTGGCCAGCGCCCTGCTAGCGAGCCTACTACTCGGCAGTAGCTCGGCTGCCAAGGCCCAGATGATAACCACTATCCCCATCGCGACGGACAACACGGCGCTGGTGCTGCAAACCGATGCCAGCAACCGGCTGAACACAGTGTACTTCGGGGCGCCGCTAACCTCGGCCGCTGACTACGCGGGCGTGGCGGCGCAGCACAATTTCAACGATTCCAACGCCGGCTTTTACCCCAATGCCTACACCCCGGCCGGCACTTGGAACTTGGCGGAGCCCGCCATTCAGGTCACCCACGCCGATGGCAACCAGTCGCTGGAGCTGAAGTACGTGCGCCACGAAACTAAGCCGGTCGATGCCCATTCCTCGCTCACGCGCATTTTGCTGCGCGACCCGGTGTATGCTTTTGAGGTGACGCTTTGCTACCAGGTGTGGACCCGGGAGAATGTTATTGAGCAATGGACGGAGATTCAGCACCGCGAAAAGGGCGCGGTGACGCTACAGAAGTACGCCTCGGCCAACCTGTATTTCACGCAGAAAGACTTCTACCTGACCACCTTCCAGGGCCAGTACCTAAAGGAGGCGCAGCCCGCCGAAACCCGGCTGCGGCAAGGTATGCGCTCGGTAGAGTCGAAGCTGGGCACACGGGCCATGCTACTGCAAACGCCTAATTTCATTTTAGGTCTAGGCGAGCCGGCGGCCGAGAATGAGGGCACCGTGCTGGTAGGCCAGCTGGCCTGGAGCGGCAATTTCAAGCTCGAATACGAGGTCGATTCGTACCAGAATCTGCGTTTTCTGGCGGGCATCAACCCCTATACCTCGGCCTACGCGCTGCCGGCCGGGCAGGTGTTTCGCACGCCGTCGCTGCTCTACGCCGTGTCGCGGCACGGCACCGGCGAGGCCAGCCGCCACCTGCAAAGCTGGGCCCGCCAGTACCGCGTGCTCGACGGCCAGGGTGAGCGCCTGACACTGCTCAACAACTGGGAGGCCACGTACTTCGATTTCAACGAGCCCAAGCTCACGGCCTTGATTCAGGACACTAAGGCGCTGGGCGTGAACATGTTTTTGCTTGATGATGGCTGGTTTGGCAACAAATACCCGCGCAACAACGACGACGCGGGCCTCGGCGACTGGCAGGAAAACCGCAAAAAGCTACCCAATGGCCTGGGCTATCTGGTGAAGGAAGCCAAAAAGGAAGGGGTGAAATTTGGCATCTGGCTGGAGCCCGAAATGGTGAACCCCAAAAGCGAGCTTTATGAGCAGCACCGCGACTGGGTGTTGCGCCAGCCCGAGCGGCTCGAAATCTACTACCGCAACCAGCTGGTGCTGGATTTAGCCAACCCCGAGGTGCAGGACTTTGTGTACGGCGTGGTGGACGGGCTATTTACCAAAAACCCCGATTTGGCTTTCATTAAGTGGGACTGCAACGCGGTTATTTACAACGCGTTCTCGCCCTACCTGGCCAAGAAAAAGCTACCCGCCTCGCACCTCTACGTGGAGTACGTGCGGGGCCTGTATAGCGTGCTGCAGCGCCTGCGCGCCAAGTACCCCAAGGTGCCCATGATGCTGTGCTCGGGCGGCGGCGGCCGGGCCGATTACGAGCTACTGAAGTACTTCACCGAGTTTTGGCCAAGCGATGACACTGAGCCGCTGGAACGCATTTTTATGCAGTGGAACTACTCGTATTTCTTCCCCGCCATCGTGAGCGACAACCACGTGACGGATTGGGGCAAGCAGCCGCTGAAGTATCGCCTCGACGTGGCCAGCATGGGCAAGCTGGGCTTCGACATTGTATTTAGCAAGCTCAGCGCCAGCGACAAAGCTTTTGCCCAGCAGGCGGTGCGTGCCTACGACGGCTTTAAGGACGTGGTGTGGCACGGCGAGCAATACCGCCTGGCCAGCCCCTACGAGCAGGACATTGCTGCCCTGCTTTATGTCAACCCTGATAAGAGCCGCGCCATTGTCTTCAACTACCTCACCAACACCCGGCAGAAGATAACCGCCACTCCGCGCCCGGTGCGCCTGACCGGCCTCGACCCGCTGAAAAGCTACCGCATCCGCGAAATAAACCTGTACCCCGGCACCACCTCTACCCTGCCCGCGGAAAAGGTATACAGCGGCGATTTTCTGCTTAAAGTAGGCTTCAACCCCGACGTGACCCTGACCCGCACCAGCGTGGTGCTGGAAGTGACGCAGGCCAGCCACTAACGCCCTGCTAGAAGCAGCCGGCGCAGCAAGACTGCGGGTGAAAACTCCTTACCTTTATAGCTATGACAGAAGAACTAAAATCCTCTCTGGGCCGGGTATATCTCACCATCACGACCGACCACGAAAACCGCTGGATTTTTGTCGATTGGCAAGGCTATCTCACGGCCGACAACATTAAAACTGGCGCGGCGGCCTACACGGCGGCGCTGGCCAAAGCGGGCTTTTCCAGCGTGCTCAACGATACGCGCTCGGTGCGCGGCCCCTGGGACCACTCCATGGACTGGGTTATCAATACCTGGGCTCCCAGCGCCGCCAAAGCGGGGCTCCGCTACTTTGCAATGATAACCACCCCAGCCACCCTGGCCGAAGGCTCGGCTGCTAATTTTTATGCCCAGCTCACGGCCTTCCAATCGGGCGTATTCGACAACCTGGCCGATGCCCGCCACTGGCTGCAACACGCTAAGTAACGCAGTGCCTCGGTGCGGTGCCGCCCACCAGGAACCTACAAAAAAGCCCCACCGCGGCGGGTGGGGCTAGTGATGAAAAGACTGGTCTGACTTATAATACCCCCGGTAAGCTGATTAGCAGCATAGGTGTTCATCGTTACGTTGGTATAGTTACCGGTAACATATTCGGCAGCAGCTACGCGCGTTAATTTTTTGACTGTCAGCCTATATATCCGGCCAGTCGACGTTTTATCATTGACCGAATGCGTGTAGGTGCCGCCGGAGGTATACGTGGTGCCTGTCGGCTACGCGCGTGTATGTGCCATCGGCGGCGTACGTGAACATAATGGTATTCGGCAGCACCACTTGCGGGTATTTCTATGGCAGGCCGGCGGGTACATTTGAGGCTACTTATGCCGAAAATTCACACGCTGACCGGCCTACGGTTTCTAGCTGCATTCTACGTATTCGCCTTCCACGTGCATCTACCAATGCACACGCCATCGACCTGGTTGCCCAGTTGGATGCAGACTATTATCAGTCAAGGTTTTTTGGGCGTAACTACCTTCTTCGTATTGAGTGGATTCGTGCTGACTTATAGTCACCTCAAGGACTTCCCCACTGCTGAAGTACCACAGGTAAGCTACTGGGGTCGATTTCTTTACAAACGCCTGGCCCGCCTTTACCCAGCCTTTCTGGCTGGCTGGCTAGCCTCATTGCTACTAAGCCTGCGGTTGCACAACCCGCCCACTTGGTGGCTGGCGCTGATGAGCGCCACCTTCACGCAAACGTATTTCTTCCGCATTGCCATGCGCTGGTACGATATTGGGGCTTGGTCGGTAGCCAACGAATGGTTTTTCTACCTGCTCTTTCCGCTCCTCTTACCGGTGGCGCTGCATTATCTGCGCAGCTCACGCGCAGTGGCAGTAGCCCTGGCTGGCGTAATCGCGCTACAGGCTGGGTTGTCACTAGCCATCTACCTAAACCCTGCTTGGAACCAGCAATTAAATTTCTATTGCTTTCCGCCCGCCCGCCTGCCGGAGTTCTTGGCCGGTATCCTGATAGGACTGGGCGTGCTTCGCTTTGGCTGGCGCGTGCCCGCCTGGGTAGCCATGCTGGCGGTGGTGGTAGAGTTGGTGTGGTTGGCTTATGCACCATCTGCCTTCTCGCAGAATCGCTTAGCGCACCACGTGACCCTTGTGCCGGTGCTAGTAGGGCTATTAATAGCCTTGGCCCAGCCGCAGCAATCACCCATGTTTAGCTGGCTCGCCACTCGGCCTATGCAGTATTTAGGCAAGATAAGCTACTGCTTTTACATTGCGCAAATTCCACTTTTGGTTTTGCTTGATGCCTTGCTAAACAAAGACATAGTGCAGCACACGAGTGCCCTGGTATTGCCGGTTGGGTTGCTTATAAATCTGGGGGCAGCAGCGGTAGTACACCACGTTGTGGAAAAACCAGCCCACACGTGGCTAATGCGGCGGTATTCACACCCGGCATTGCAAGCGTCTACAACCTGAATTTAGGAAATCGGGGAAAGCTTAGTTGGTCGTGCAGACTGCAGGGAAGCATCTCGCGTGGCGCAGTAATCAAGGCGTACACAACGGGGCGAGCGAAACGCTTCCCTACGGCCTGCCTGACCAACGTTATTTCCAGCGACTTCCCAAACAGCTTTTAAAACAAAATTGCCCGCCGTAAATATTTGATTTACAGCGAGCAATCTAAAAACATCAGCAGAGAGGATGGGATTCGAACCCACGATGACCTTTTGAGCCATACACACTTTCCAGGCGTGCTCCTTCGACCACTCGGACACCTCTCTGAATGGGGCTGCAAAGATAGGCAGGAAAGCGGTGCGGTGAGAAGGTGAAGCGGTAAAAAGGTGCGCAAGTCGCCCGTGGCCGCCGCCTACATCGGCGTGATTTCGCCGCGCAAGTCCTGGCTGAGCAGGCGGCGGGTGTCGGCCTCGCCCAGCCCCAGGCCCAGCACAAACATGAGCTTGGTAATAGCGGCCTCACTGGTAATATCATCGCCGCCGATAACGCCCAGCGCCGTGAGGTGCGCGCTGGTTTCGTAGCGGCCTTGCACCACGCGGCCTTCTTCGCACTGGCTTACATTGAGCACATAAAGACCACGCTCACAAGCCCTTGCCAAACACTCGAGAAACCACGGTGCCGTGGGCGCATTGCCCGAGCCGTAGGTTTCGAGCACGCAGCCGCGCAGGCCGGGCACTCCCAGCACTGCCTCCACCACGGCCGCCGTGATGCCGGGAAACAACCGCAGCACGGCCACGTTTTCATCGAGGCGCTCGTGCACTTTCAGGTGGGCGGCGGGCAGCAGGCGAATGTCATTATCGGCAAACGTGAGCGTGATGCCGGCGCGGGCCAGCGGCGGGTAATTTTCGCTTTTGAAAGCGGCAAACTGCTGGCTTTCCACCTTTTTGGCCCGCGTGCCCCGAATAAGCACATCGTTGAAAAACACGCTTACCTCGGGCAGCCGCACGGTGTGGGCGACGGGGTGGCGGGCGGCAGCTATCTCCAAGGCCGTGAGCAGGTTGCGCGTAGCATCGGAGCGCGTGCGGCCCACCGGCACCTGCGCCCCGGTGAAAACGACCGGCTTGCCCAGGTGTTCGAGCAAAAAGCTGAGCGCCGCCGCCGAATACGCCATCGTATCGGTGCCATGTAACACCACAAATCCATCAAAATCAGCGTAATACCCCCCAATAAGTTGAGCTAGCTGCAGCCAATCGGTGGGAACTATGTTGCTGCTATCTATGGGCTTGGGCAGGGCAAGCAGTTCCAAGTGGTAGGGCAACTGGCGCAGCTCGGGCATCTGGCGGTCGAGCTTGTCAAAGTGCATGGGCACTAATTCCTGGCGCTTGTTTACGGCCATGCCCACCGTGCCGCCGGTGTAGAGAATGAGTAGGCGCGGGGCCAAGGCATCGGTAGCCGCCGCAGTGGGCAGCGTAAGCAGGGGCAAATTGACAGGAGAAACGGGCATGGCGCAAAGAACGGCTACCGTTGCCGCTGCTGCCAGGGCTCGGGCAAGACTTTATTTTGTACTCAGCAGCCAAGAGCTACCGGCTACTAGCCGCTTTATTGGCAATAATCACTGACAGTGGCACATTTTTATCATACTCAACTTTTTGACAATCAAAATTATAGATATTAATGCAACTTTGATGCAAATTTATATTGAGCTGGCGACGCAGAAGCCAGTTTCATAATGCAACGTTATTGCATTATGAAACTGGCTGACTAACTTATTTTTTATTCTATTGCTCGCCGGGCTACTTATTTAACCTAACCAAGTCTGAAAAGCTCTTGAGCGTTGTGGGTAGTGGCTTCGGCTACGGCCTCTGGCTCCTGTCCGAGCAGGGCGGCCAGGCGGTGCAGCACCAGCGGCAGGTAGGCGGGTTCGTTGCGCTTGCCCCGGTAGGGCACGGGCGCGAGGTAGGGGCAGTCGGTTTCAAGCACCAGATGCTCTAGCGGGATGTGGGGCAGCACTTTATCGAGGCCGCCATTTTTGAAGGTGGCCACGCCGCCGATGCCCATTTTGAAGCCGCCCAGGCCGATAATGCGCTCGGCCTCGGCCACGCCATCAGAGAAGCAGTGGAATACGCCGCGCAACGTGCCATCTTGGGCCTCAGCTACCAGCGCAAATGCTTCTTCGAAAGCCGAGCGCGTGTGCAGCACAATGGGCAGGTCGTACTGCTTGGCTAGGCGCAGTTGGGCGCGCAGGGCCTCCTGCTGCTGCGGCAAGAAGGTTTTATCCCAATACAGGTCGATGCCGCACTCGCCCACGGCCACAAAGGGGCGCTTGCTGAGCCAGTCTTCGAGCAGGTATAATTCTTTTTCGAACGTGGGGCCGACCGAACAGGGGTGCAGGCCCATCATGGCGTGGCAGGTTTGGGGAAAATCGGCCTCCAATGCCAGCATACCGTCGATGCTGGTGTGGTCGATATTGGGCAGCAAAATGGTTTCGACGCCGGCCGCTACGGCTCGGTGCAGCGTCTCGGCCCGGTCTAGCTTGAACTGCTCGGAGTAGAGGTGTGCGTGGGTTTCTATCAGTTTCATAAACAATCTATTAACTTAAGCCAGAGCCCGCTGCAAGCGCACGTAGGCAATGGGGCCTTTGTAAAAAATATCGCCCTCGGGTTGCAGCCCAAACCGCTCGTAGAAGGCCAGTGTGTTGTGCCGGGCATCGCACCAAAGCGCGTGCGCGCCCTGTGCCTTGGCGGCGGCTATGGTGTGGGCTAATAGCGCCGAGCCAATGCCCCTACCCTGCCACGCCGGGCCAGTGGCAAACTTGCGGAAGCGCGCCGTGCCATCGGGGCCGACGAACAGCGAAATTATGGAAACCAGGTTTTCTCCTTCGAAAGCCCCTAAATGCTGGCCCGCGTCGTCGTCGGGGAGCTTGACGTAGTCGAGCGGCTTATCGGGCCAGAGCACAGCGTGGCGCAGGGCGTAGGTCTGAGCGGGAGTGATGGGGCGAATGGTCATGGTTTTTTTAACCGCGGAGGGCGCGCAGGAGTACGCGAAAGGGTTCTTTTTACTGATAATGACGGCCTTTCCAATCGACGCCCCGGCGGCCAAACAGGCGGCTTAGGGCGAGATTGGTGGTGAGGGCCAACGAGAAAAACTCGTAGCCGGCGGCCAGGTACCAGGCCGGCGTAGGCAGCCCGGCGCGGCGCGCGGCGGCGCGCATCAACAGGTTTTGCAGCAGTATTTTTAGTAGCAGTGCCGCGCCGGCCCAGGCGGGCCGGCCCGCCCCGAGCAGCCCAACTATCGCCAGCCAGTAGCCACTAAAAACCACTAGGGCCACTTGCACCTTGGTGGGCAGGCCCGCCACGCCGCGCACCCAGCGCAGCCGCTGCCGCAGCAGCGCCGCCCACGAGCCAGCCGGCAGCGACGAGGCCCGCACGGCCGGCTCAAAAAGCTGCCGGAAGCCGTAGCCCTGGGCATTCACTGCTTTAAATAGGGCAAAATCTTCGGTGATGGAAAACGGGAGCGCCTCGTAGCCGCCGGTGGCGCGGTAGGCGGCGCGGGTCACGAGCATGTTGTTGCCCATGGCCGTCATGGGCTGGCCACTGTCGGTGGCCACCTGCATCGAAGCCAGCGACACCAACCAATCAATGCCTTGAAAATCAGAAAAACACCCTACTCCTTGCACCACGGTCAGGCCCGTGACGGTGCCCACCTGCGGAGCCGTGTGGGCCAGCAGGGCGTGTACCCACGTGGTGGGCAGGGCAATGTCGGCATCGGTGAGCAGGAAGTATTCGGTGGTGGCGTGGTGGGCCAAGTGGGCCAGCACGTTGGCTTTGCCTCGGGCATAACCCAGGGTTTCATTGATGGTAATGACTTCAAAACTGCCTTCGAAGCCCTGCATGGCGGCCTCGGCCACGGCGCGGGTGCGGTCGGTGCTGGCATCGTCGCCCACCAGCACTTCGAGCAGGTGGGCGGGGTAGCCGAGGGCGCGCACGCTGGCCAGGCAGCGCGGCAGGGCACTTTCTTCGTTGCGGGCCGCAATGAGAATGCTCACGCGGGGCAGCGGCGTGGGCAGTGGCAGCGGCGCGGGCGCCCCAACCCGGCCCGCCAGCCGCCGGATGATGTCAGCCAGCCAACTTAGCCACAAAGCGCAGTATATCAGGCAAAAATAAACCATCGGCCAAGGCTTATAAAGTAGCGAACTCGTAGCCCAGCTCGCCATAATGCGCCAGCAGCCGGGGCAACAGAAAGCGCATGGAGCGGCTGGCCTTGCGCGAGTCGTGCAGCACCATAATATCACCGGGGCGGGTGGCGGCCAGGGTCAGGCGCAGGGCGCGTTCGGGGGCCAGGTCGGGGTCGTAGTCGCGGGTGAGCAGCGACCACATAACCACGCGGTACTGGGGGCGCAGCTGCCGCAGCACTGGCCAGGTGAGGCGGCCGTAGGGCGGGCGAAATAGTTTTTGGGCTAATAGCTGCTGGCTGTCAGCTACTGGCTTTTCACTTAGAGAATTGGGCAAGGAGCTGACCGCTACTGGCTGATAGCTAGCCACTAAGGAAGCTTCGCACTCGGCCACGCCGGCCAGGTAGTCGGCGCGGGGCGTATTCCAGGCGCTGCGGTGGTGCTGGGTGTGGTTGCCGAGGCGGTGGCCGGCGGCCAGCGCGGCGCGGGCTATTTCGGGGTAGCTCAGCAGGTTGTCGCCCACGCAAAAAAACGTTGCCTTAGCCTGATGCGCAGCTAACTGCTCTAGCACCCAAGGGGTTTCTTCGGGAATGGGGCCATCGTCGAAGGTGAGGTAGAGCCGGGGCTTGCCAGTAGGGCCAGCGGGCGCACCGCGCCACTCGGTGCCGGGAAACAGCGGGCGCAGCGAGGCCGGCGGGCGAGTAAGCGGGTTGGGAAGCGACAAAACGAAACCGGGCAGTGAGGATATCAGTTAAAAAGAGTTGTCATTGTGAGGAGGTACGACATGCTGCGCATCAAGCAGAGACAATCGCACCTGAACGGAGCTTGAGTAGCTCGTCCTGATGCGATTGCTTCGCTTCGCTCGCAATGACAGACGCTTTCACCCCCCAAAATTACCCCATCTCCCCTGCCATGCCTCGCAAGTCCTTCTCCGACCTCATTAATAGCCCCGGGATGCCCGTGCTGGTCGATTTTTATGCCGACTGGTGCGGCCCCTGCAAAACGATGGCCCCCATCTTGCAGCAGATAGCCGCCCAGCACGAGGGCAAGCTACGCATCATTAAAATCGACATCGATAAAAATCCGGCCGTGGCCCAGCAGTTTCGGGTGCAAAGCATCCCGACGCTTATTCTTTTTCACAAAGGGCAGCCGGTGTGGCGGCAGGCGGGCGTGGTGCCCGCGGCCCAGCTTACCCAAAGCGTGCAAGCTTACTTGTAAAAGCTACTTTACCTGCAAGTAAACTAAACGCTTAATCGGGGCGTTGGCAAAAAACCGTGCCCTGGCGGTAGTTACTTTGTAGTATGAGTCAGAATTACGCATTGCGCAATTTTTTAATAGTTAGCTTTTTACTTGCCTTATTGCCCGGCCTGAGTTTTGGCCAGGCCCGCTATATCCTCAGCGGCACGGTGCGCGGGGCCGATGGCCCGGTCCTGCCGGGTGCCACAGTGGCCGTGCCCGCGCTGTCGCTGGGCACGGCTACCGCCGCCGATGGCACCTATAGCTTTAGCCTGCCGGCCGGTGCCCAGCGCGTGGTGGTGTCGTTTGTGGGCTACACCACGCAAACGGTTGATGTTAAGATAAGTCATAATCAGAAGTTTAACTTCACCCTGACTGCTAGCCAGAATGAGCTGGGCGAGGTACTGGTGCAGGGCCAGCAGTCGCTGAAAGAGAAGCTGACCACCACCCAAATGGGCGTCGAGCACCTCAGCATTCGCGAGGCCAAGCTGCTGCCGGCGCTTTTTGGCGAGGTCGATATTTTGAAAACCTTGCAGCTCAAGCCCGGCGTGCAAAGTGGTGGCGAGGGCTCAAGCGGCTTGTTTGTGCGGGGCGGCTCGTCCGACCAAAACCTAGTGCTGCTTGACAACGCGCTGGTTTATAATCCCAACCACTTATTCGGGTTGTTTTCGGTGTTCAACTCCGACGCCGTGCAAAGCGTTGATTTGTACAAAGCGGGGTTTCCGGCGCAGTTTGGCGGGCGGCTCTCGTCGGTGGTCGATGTGAAGCTGCGCGAGGGCGACCGGCAGAAATACACCGTCACGGGCGGCATCGGGCTCATCTCGTCGCGCTTGGGTTTGGAAGGGCCGATTAACAAGGGCAAGGGCTCGTTTTTGCTGGCGGGGCGGCGCACGTATTTCGACATTTTTACTCGCGCCATCAACCGGGCCAATGCGGGCAAAGAAGATTACAGCCCTATTCCCGACTATTATTTCTACGATTTCAACGCCAAGGCCAACTACACCCTAGGCACAAAAGACCAGCTGTTTTTCACGGGTTACCTGGGGCGCGATGTCTTCGGCTTCACCTCGCCCAATGGCTTTCAGTCGAAGTTTAGCTGGGGCAATACCCTGGGCGTGTTGCGCTGGCAGCACGTGTATTCGTCTAAGCTCACGATGAATACGGCGGCCTCGGTCACCAACTATCGCTACGATTTGACTAACGCCGTCGACCAATTCAGCTTCGAGCTGGGCTCGACTATTTTGGACTATACCGGGCGCGTCGATTTCGACTACGTGCCCAACGACCGGCACACCATTAAGGTGGGGGCCGTGCTCACGCACCACAATTTTGGGGTGGGCCGCATACAGCGCAGCTCCCAGGATGGCAGCGTGAATTTTGGGGCCGATGTGAACTACATCGGCGAGGAAGGCAGCATTTATGCTTCCGACAACTTCAAGGCCAGCGACAAGCTTCAGCTCGAAGGTGGCTTGCGGCTATCGACTTTTCACAGCACCCCCAACACCTACGCCGGCCTGGAGCCTCGCCTCTCGGGCCGCTACTCGCTCACCGATAAGATTTCGCTTAAGGGTAGCTATGCCCTTATGTATCAATACGTACACCTGGTATCAAACTCGGGCGCCTCGCTGCCCACCGACATCTGGTACCCCTCGCGGCTGAGCGTGCAGCCCGAGCGCTCGCAGCAAGTGAGCACGGGCCTGAGCTTTTTGCTGGGCGGCGGCAAGTTTTTGCTCACCGATGAGGTCTACTACAAATGGGCCAAAAACGTGATTGACTTCAAAGACGGGGCTCAGATTTTTGCTAATAATAACCTGGACGGCGAGTTCCTGTTCGGGCGCGGCTGGGCCTATGGCAATGAGTTCTACCTCGAAAAAAAGGAGGGCAAAACCACCGGCTGGATAGGCTACACCCTGGCCTGGACCAAGCGCAATTTTCCGCCGCAGCTCGGCACCACGGGCATCAATAATGGCAAGGATTTTTACCCCAACTACGACCGCCGCCACAACCTGACGGTGGTGGTAGTGCACCACCTCAACTCACGCATCGACCTGACGGCCAGCTTTGTGTACACGAGTGGCGCGCCGACCACGTTGCCGCTGGGCCGCTTTGCTATTCAGGATATTTACCAGGGCGGCATTCAGGCCATTCCGATTTACCCCGACCGCAATTCGTACCGTCTCATCCCCTACCACCGCCTCGACCTGGGCATGGTGTACAAGCTGGCACCCTCGCGCCGGGGCGGCGAACGCGACTTCACGTTTAGCATTTACAACGCCTACAACCGGCGCAATGCCTACTTCATCTACTTCGAGCAAACCCGCGACAAAGTCACCGACCAGGTGACCGGCTACCGGGCGCGGCAGGTATCGCTGTTCCCGATTATTCCCTCGGTAACGTACAATTTTAAATTCTGACCGCAGATTCAAACGGATTAAACGGATTTCGCAGATACGTCGGCTGCGCCGACTGACTTGCTTGTAGGAGCTTTTATAACTCTGTATGATTAGTGTTGATTTAAAGAAGCTGGTAATGGCATTGGGCGTTACCTTTTTGCTGGGGGGGCTAGCTGCTTGCGGCAGCTTTCAGAAGGATATTGAGGTGCCCCTGCCCTACTACAGCAACCAGCTAGTGGTGGAATGCTACCTCGAAAATGGTCAGGTGCCGCGCCTGGCCGTGACTGAGTCGGTGCCGTATCTGGATGATGGCCAGGCCGTAGCGGCCGGGTCTTATATTCTGAAACTGCCCAATGGCCAGACCGTGCAGCTGCCCATCGACGTGACGGTGAACCTAACGCTGCCCAGCGGCGGCACCATGAAAATGGCGTTTAAGCCGGGCCTCGACAGCACTACGGGCAAGTACTACACGCACATTGGTACCGGGCCCATCACGGCGCGGGCGGGGCAGCAGTTTGCGCTAGATGCGCAGGACTTGCGCGGGCGGCACGTTACGGGCACTACTATCGTGCCCACCTTTATCCCTATTGACTCGGTAAAGTACAAGTTTAATGGCCTGACGGGCAGCAACCGCAAAGCGTACTTTATGACGAAGTGGACCGACCCGGCCGCCACTACCGACTTCTACCGCATCATGCTGCACAAGGGCAAACCGGCCAATAACTCCGAAACCGACGCCGATGTGCGCGACCGCCTCTTCAACGGCCAGCCCTACGCGCAAGTCAGCCGCTACCGCTTCGACCCCAACGATACCATCACGGCCACGCTTTACCACATCGACACGCTGTTTTTCGATTTCCGGCAGTCTATCCGCGATGCGCGCAACGCCAATGGCAACCCGTTTTCGCAGCCCTCCTCCATCCACAGCACCGTGCAGGGTGGCATTGGAGTTTTTGCAGTGCTGGTGAAAGACCAGAAGACGCTGATTTTGAAATAGAAAGCCAGGATTTAAAGCAAGAAGCCGCGCCGCAAAATATTGCGACGCGGCTTCCTGTTTTAAGGGTTTACTTAGTTTAATTAGCCAGCACGGCCTTCATCAGGGCCGTCAGCCGGGGCTCGGCCACCGCGGCGGCGGCCAGTATATCAGGCAGTTGCACCGGCTTGAGCTGGCCGGGATAGCAGAGGTCGGTAATAACCGACACGGCCAGCACTGGTAGCCCCAGGTGCCGCGCGGCAATGACTTCGGGCACCGTGCTCATGCCCACCGCATCGGCCCCGATGGTGCGCAGGTAACGGTATTCGGCCGGCGTTTCGAGCATGGGGCCGGGCACCGCCACGTACACGCCGCGCCGGGTAGTGGCCTGCTGGCCTAGAGCCACGGCCGCGGCCTGGGCGCGGGCCAGCAGCGTGGGGTCGTAGGCGGCGTACATATCGGGGAAGCGCGGGCCGAGCTGCGGGTTGTTGGGGCCGATGAGCGGGTTGCCGGGCAGCAGGTTGATGTGGTCGTCGAGGAGCATCAAGTCCGAAATGGCAAACTCGGGGTTGAGGCCACCGGCGGCGTTGCTCACAAATAATTGCTTGATGCCCAGCAGCTTCATTACCCGCACGGGCAGCACTACCTGCTCCATCGAGTAGCCTTCGTAATAATGAAAACGGCCTTGCAGCACCACCACTTTCTGGCCGCTCAGGGTGCCCAGCAGCAGGCGGCCGGCGTGGCTTTCCACGGTGCTCACCGGGAAGTGCGGAATGTCGGCGTAACTGATTTCGTACTGCACGTCCACCTCTTTCGCCAGTGCGCCCAGGCCGGTGCCGAGAATGATGCCGGTAGTGGGCTGGAAGTGCTGGGTTTGGGTTTGGATGAAGGCGACGGCTTCTTGGAGGGAGGTATGCAACTGTTGGCGGGGTTTAGTTATCAGCTTGGCAAAATCTTGCCGCTGCAATATACTTTTACTGACCTAGTAGCGCCTACCTTTTCCTTTTCTCTTATGAAGTGCTTTTTACTTCTGGCCAGCCTGGCTACCTCACTACTCAGTGCCCGCGCCCAAGACCACCCGGCCGAAAAACCAATCGTGTCGGTGGGTATGTACGGGCCTTCGGCCAACGTCGGGCTTCAGGTAGAGCAACGCGTAGGTCGGCACTTCTCGCTGGGGGTGTTCGGCACTCACCAGTTCAACTCCGATTTTCACGGCTATCAGGTCGCACTGGTTGGCCGGTACTACTTCCGCCCTACCGCTCCTACTGGCTTATACTTGCAAGCGATGGCCGGATTTTTTGATACTCAGGCAACGGTAGTGTCCTACTACCCAAGAGCTACCGCGGCCCCTCGGTCTGAGCGTACTGTCAAGGGCAGTGGCGGCGGCTTGGGGCTCGGGTACCAGTGGCGCTTTGCGCAGCATTTTACCGCTACTATTGGCCTGGGCATCAAGGCCTATCCTGCGGGCCTTGGCTTGTGCGACTGCGCCTACGAGCACGACTGGTATGCCATCGGGCAGCCGGGCTCTGTGCTAGATGGGCAACTGAGTATCGGCTACGCGCTTTAGCCACATTCCCTTTTTGAAAAGTAAAAGCCCGCTCGGCCTAGGTGGCCAAGCGGGCTTTTTGGTCAGTGCGCTTCGAAAGCGCTTATTGTACCGTCAGCCGGTCATTCTTGGTATCGGCATCCAGGTACAGCCCGTGGTCGAACGACACGGTCCGCACGATTTTGGCGGTCTGGACTATGATGGTGGCCTGCTGCTGGTTGGCACGCCAGAGCTCGGGCGTGCGGTGCAGGGTTTCGGTGCTGCCGTCGGAGTAGTCGACTTTGAGGTCGACGGGCACGGCGAAGCCGCCCACGTTTTTGATGGTAACTATCGTGCCCTGGAGAGTTCTGTCGGCCCTGGTCAAAGCCAAATCAATGTAGTTATTCGTGAAAAACCAGTTCTGAAAAAACCAGCTCAAATCCTGCTTCGAGGCATTGCTCATGGTGTTGAAATAGTCCCATGGAATGGGGTGCTTGCTGTGCCAGCGGCCCATGTACTCGTGCAGGCATTTCTTGAATAGCTCATCGCCGAGCATATCCTTGAGCGCCAAATAGCTCAGCGAGGCCTTGCCGTAGGAGTTGTTGCCGTAGCCGGCCTTCAGCTCGCTGCTGGGCGTGATGATGGGCAGGTCCTCGGCCGTGCTGGGGTCGTTGATGTAGCGCACCACCCGAAACTTGCGGTAGAAGTCATCGGCCTGCGCATTGCCGTTTTCGGCCCGCCCGATGAGCAGCTCAAACGTGGTGGCCCAGCCCTCATCCATGAAGGCGTAGCGGCTCTCGTTGATGCCCATGTAGAACGGGAAATACGTGTGGGCAATCTCGTGGTCCTGCACCAGCTGCGCAAATTTCAGGTCGGGTACGGGGCTGTCGTTCACCATCATGGGGTATTCCATGTCGGCAAAACCCTGGAAGGCCGTCATCTTCGGAAACGGGTACGGCACGCCCGGCCAGTTGCGCGAAAACCAGCCCAGCGCGTTCTGCCCAAACTTCACCGACGAGTGAAAATCCTTGGTCGAGTCGGCAAAAGCGGCTTGCACGCTGGCCCGGCGCTTGGTGGCGGGGTCCACAATTACGCTGGCGGCATCCCACACGTAGTGGTCGCTCAGGCCAAAGGTCACGTCCGAAATGTCGGTCGACTTCCAAACCCAGGTATTCAGCGGCTTTTGGGCGGTAATGGCCTTTTTGGCCAGGTCGGCGGCGGTAGCAATGTGCAGCAGCTCGTCGCTGGTCATCGACTTCTCCAGCTTCTGGGCATACGCGGGCTGCAAGACTTGCTTGGGGTTTTGCAGCGTGCCGGTGGCCCACACAAGGTAGTTGGCCGGCGCTTGCACGCGCAAGGTGTAGTCGTTGAAGTCGTTGTAAAACTCCTTGCTATCCAGGAAAGGCAGCCGGTCCCAGCCGTTGTAGTCGTCGTACACGGCCACGCGGGGGTAGAAATACGCCAGGAAGTACGTTGTTTTGTCAATCATGCCCTCGCGCCCGCTCTCCTTGGAAATCGGAAAGTGCCACGTAAACGCCAGCCGCACCGAGTCGTGCGGGGCTAGTGGGCGGGGCAGCCGGACGGCTGGGGCCGTAGCTGAACCGCGCCCATCATAGGGCCGCGCCTGGCCGGCCACGGCAAAGCTGTCGATAACCACGCCGCTGGTGATATAATCGGCACTGGCATCACCCTCGCGGGCTACGCCGGGCTGATGGATGTTCTGAATCAGCCGGACGACCAGCGTTTTCAGGGTGTCGGGGCTGTTGTTGAAATAGGTTATTGTCTCGCGGCCTTTGATGTCGCGGGCGGGCGGCGCGGCCTGCACCGTGATGTCGTAGCGGGCGCGGTTTTGCCAGTATTTGGGGCCGGGGCGGCCATCAGCGGCGCGGGTGCCTTTGTCAAAAGCCCGCTTGATGTCGCGGGGCTGGTAGAGGACCGGCATTTGGGCGGCGGCGTGCTGGGCGAGGCCGCCGGCTAGCAGCAAGGTGCCAATGGCCGCGTGGCGAAAGGGGTGTTTCATGTAGAGTAACGAAAAAAACAAACTACCACGACAGGTCATGCAGAGCGCAGCGAAGCATCTCGCTCGCACCGTTAGGGTAGTAATCCAACGGTGCGAGCGAGATGCTTCGCTGCGCTCTGCATGACCTGTCGTTAACCAAACTTCAGTTACTTTATTTCCAGCTCATAAGGCAAGCGCGCCTGCACGCCGCTCATCAGCGTCAGGTGCTGGTACTGGCGGTACACCGGGTAGAGGGGGCCGAGCTTGGTTTGCAGGGCTTGCTCCAGGGCAGCCTCCTGCTCGCCGTCGCCACCGGTGAAGCGGCTGAAAAACCGCTCGATATCCGACTTCTGGCGGGGCAGGCGCTGTACCGAGTAGTCGTCGGCCTTGATGTGGGCGCGGGCAGCGGCAATTTTCACGGCATCGGAGTACGAGCCGAGCACGTCTACAAGGCCGCGGGCCTTGGCTTCGCTGCCGCTCCAGACGCGGCCCGAGGCCAGGCGGCGCAGGCGCTCTACGGGCATGTGGCGGCCCAGGGCAGCCTTGCTCGTGAAGTCGGCGTAAATCTTATTGACCTCGGTTTGCACTTGCAGCTTTTCGTAGTCGGTGAGCGGGCGCGTCACGGTCGGGAAGTCCGAGAACTTGCCCGTTTCGACCCGGTCGACGGTGATGCCGAGCTTCTCGCTCAGCAGCTTTTGCAGGTTCGGAATCAGGCCAAACACCCCTATGCTACCCGTAATGGTATTGGGCTGGGCCACGATGGTATCGCAGGCCATGCTGATGTAATAGCCGCCGCTGGCCGCCACGTCGCCCATGCTGGCGATGATGGGCTTCACCTTTTTGGTGAGCATCACCTCGCGGTAAATCACGTCGGAAGCCAGCGACGAGCCGCCTGGCGAGTTCACGCGCAGCACCACGGCCTTCACCTTGTCATCGAGCCGGGCCTTGCGGATGGCCTCCGCAAATTTGTCGCCCCCGATGCTGTTGTCCGAGCCCTGGCCGCCCACAATGTCGCCCTCGGCGTAGA
The DNA here is from genome assembly GCA_050954845.1 of Janthinobacterium lividum. Taxonomy (GTDB): domain Bacteria; phylum Bacteroidota; class Bacteroidia; order Cytophagales; family Hymenobacteraceae; genus Hymenobacter. The sequence goes on along the minus strand of JBPBQK010000027.1, from coordinate 71,512 downwards.
TGACGGCGATGCGGTTATTGCTATCGGTGCTGCCTTCGCGCTGGGTTTTTTCGCCGCCCTCGTGGTAGTCGCTGAGGCTTACCAGGCTGGGCTTCTTGTCTTTGGCCGTGCCCAGCTTGCCGCGCAGGTAGTCGAGCACCTCGTCGTAGTAGCCGAGCTTAGTCACCAGCCCTAGGCGCAGGGCGTCGGGGGCGCTATGCACCAGCATCGAGTCGGAAATGACGTGCAGGCGCGGCACCGCAATGCTGCGGCTGGCGGCCACCCGCCCTATCATGTCGTTGTTGATGCTGTTGAGGTACGACACGGCCTGCGCCCGCGCCGAATCAGAAAAGCTGGTGCGGAAAAACGGCTCCACAGCACTCTTGAAGGAGCCCACGCGGAAAATCTGCACGTCAATGCCGGACTTGTCGAGCAGATTTTTGAAGAACGTGACCTCCGAGCTGAGGCCGTTGAACTCCAGCGCGCCCTGCGGATGCAGGTAAATGGGGTCGGCCACGCTGGCCAGGTAGTAGCTTTTCTCGGTCATGCCATCGGAATAGGCCGCCACAAATTTGCCCGATTTTTTGAAATCGAGCAGCGCGTCGCGCACCTCCGTGAGCGAGGCCATGCCGCCCTGCACTAAGCTTAGGTTCAGCATAATGCCTTTGATATCATCATCGGTTTTGGCTTCCGCAATGGCCTGCCGCAGATTGAGCAGCCCGATGCTGTTGCTGGCCCCGAGGCCGCGTGGCTCCTGCCGCTCGGTGATGGGCTTGTCGAGCTTCAGCTCCAGCACCGAGTTGGCCGCCACCGACTTGCTGGAATCGCTGCTGGCCCCGATGGCCGCTATCATGCCGATGAGCACGATAAAGCCGAGCCCGGTAAACAGTATCAGCCCCACGAAGGTGGCTAATACGAACTTAAAAAATTGCCCCATGACCGCAGATTCAAACGGATTAAACAGATTTAACGGATACGCCCGCCTGCGGCGGGCTGACTAGGCTAGCGAAGTTTGTTGCTGGCGGGCGGCAAGATACAGCCGCTGGCTAGCTACTAACCAGCTACTAGCTTTATCGCAACTCTTTCTATCGCATTACACACTCAGGCTCAACGCCCCATGTCCAGAGCTCAAACACCACCACGTCAGCCTAGTCAGCCCGCCGCAGGCGGGCGTATCCGTTAAGTAGTAGCTGTTTTTGATACCATAGCTGTAGAACCTAGTCAGCCCGCCGCAGGCGGGCGTATCCGTTAAATCTGTTTAATCCGTTTGAATCTGCGGTCAGTAATCGTATTTATCCTGCCACCAGCCGCGCAGGCGCTCCCGGATTTTGGCCTCCGCCGGGTTATCACCGGGGTCATAGAAACGGGTACCGCTTAGGGCATCGGGCATAAATTCCTGGTAGGCAAAATTGCCCTCGCCGTTGTGCGAGTACTGGTAGGCGTCGCCGTAGCCTAGTTCCTTCATCAGCTTAGTGGGCGCGTTGCGAAGCGGCACCGGCACGGGGTGCACGCCGTGCTGCCGCACCTGGGCCTGCGCCGCGCGGATGGCGGTGTACGCCGCATTGCTCTTGGGCGAGGTGGCGAGGTAAATTACGGTCTGAGAGAGGATTAAATCGGACTCGGGCAGGCCGATAACGGTGCAGGCCTGGAAGCAGCTTTGGGCCAGCAGCAAGGCGTTGGGGTTGGCATTGCCGATGTCTTCGGAACTCAGAATGAGCATGCGGCGGGCGATAAATTTCACGTCTTCGCCGCCTTCGAGCATCACGGCCAGGTAGTAGAGCGCGGCGTTGGGGTCCGAGCCGCGAATGCTTTTGATGAAGGCCGACACCACGTCGTAGTGCATCTCGCCGCCCTTGTCGTAGCGGGCTATCGGGCGCTGGGCCGTCTGCTGCACGGCCGCATCCGTGAGTTGCACGCGGCCGGTGGCAGGGTCGGGCGCGGTGCCTTCCACTACCAATTCCAGCAAGCCGAGCAGCTTGCGGGCATCGCCGCCGCTGAGGGCCAGCAGCGCGTGGTCTTCGACTATATCGACGGGAATTTTCTTTAGAATCTCGTCCTCGGCCAAGGCCCGGCGCACGATTTCGCGCAGCGTGTCGGCGCTCAGTGCTTGCAGCGTATAGACCTGGCAACGAGAGAGCAACGCCGGAATTACTTCAAAAGAAGGATTCTCGGTAGTGGCTCCAATTAGCGTGACCAAGCCCTGCTCTACTGCGCCCAGCAAAGCATCTTGCTGGGCCTTGCTGAAACGGTGAATCTCATCAATAAAGAGAATGGTACCGGCCTGCTTTTTAGCTCGCTCGATTATTTCGCGCACATCCTTCACCCCTGCGCTAATGGCCGAAAGCATGGCAAAAGGCCGCTTTAATTCCTCCGCCAAGAGCAGCGCCAGCGTGGTTTTGCCCACGCCCGGCGGCCCCCACAAGATGAGCGAAGGCAGGCGGCCCGCTGCCAGGTAGCGGCGCAGCACGCCGTTTTCGCCCAGCAAATGGGTTTGGCCGGCATAGTCTAGGAGGCGGCGCGGGCGGCGGCGCTCGGCGAGCGGGGCCGTGGTGGGCGTGTCAAATAAAGAAGCCATGAGCAGTGGAGCAGCAGGAAGTAGCGCGAACTTTGTAGTTCGCGTTCGTCTAAAGAATACCTGGACGATACGCGAGCTACAAAGTTGGCTACGCCCTTTTCAAGTCGCGCTACTGCATGTCCCCTTTACGCATTCACGCGGCCCTATTTGCGGCTGCCCTTATCTACGCCGCCACTTATAGCCTGGCCAAGGACATGATGCCCGCTTATATTTTGCCGCAGGCTGTGGTGGTGTGGCGCATTGTGGGGGCGGCGCTGGTGTTTGCGCTGCTCAAGCGCTGGGCCGCGCCGCACGAGCGCATCGAGGCCGGGGCCGATACCTGGCGGGCCATTGCCTGCGGCGTCCTGGGCATCGGGCTCAATCAATTTACGTTCTTCAAAGGCCTGGCCCTCACCACACCTATCAACGCCGCCCTCCTGCAAACCATGACGCCTATTGTGGTAGTGGTGGCTTCGGCCGCGCTGCTGGGCGAGAAAATAACGCCCCTGCGCCTGCTGGGCGTGGCGCTAGGTGCGGCCGGGGCGGCTTCGCTCATCCTGAGCCGGCCGCCGGCCGGCCACAGCGCCGCCAACCCGCTACTCGGCAACTTGTACTTGTTGTTCAATGCCACGGTATTTGGGCTGTATGTGGTGCTGGTGGGGCCCCTGATGCGTAAGTACCACGCCTTCACAGTATTGGGGCGCTGCTTTTTGGTGGGGGCCGTGGTGGTGGTGCCGCTGGGTTTGCCACAGGCCATCGCCACCGATTATAGCCGGTTTACCCTCACCATCTGGGCCGAGCTGGGCTACATGGTGGTGTTCCTCACCATTCTGGCTTACTTGTTCAACAACTGGGCCTTGAAGTATGCCTCGCCGGCGCTGCCGGGCGTGTACATCTACGTGCAGCAGGTGCTGGTTGTCGTTATCGCAGTGGCGCTGGGCAAGGACACCGTGACCCTCGATAAGGCCTGGCAGGCAGCCGTTATCTTCTTGGGCGTGTGGCTGGTAGGCCGCAAGTCGAAACCTGTGCCGCTGCCCGCCGAGGCTGCCGGGGCCAACTAATGAGCGCCGGGCGGCGTTGGGGCGTAACTTGTTGCCCTTATCTAGTTCATCTCTAATTATGGAAACGCTCACCGTCACGCTTCAAAACGAACACGCCCGCCGCCTGCTGGAAGAATTACAGGCGCTAGGCGTGCTGACTATTCAGGAAGCTTATCCCAACCGCTCGCTTCCCCCCGAGCAGCGCACATTCAATGCGCTGAGTGTCGATACTCGTGGCTTCAAGTTTAACCGCGAAGAAGCTAATGAGCGTTAGAATCTTCTTGGATACCAACGTTTTGATATACGCCTACGCTAGCTACGAGCCGGTAAAGCAAGCCCAAGCGCTAACCATATTCAAAGCTCCCGATGTCTGGCTGTCAACTCAGGTATTAATTGAATTTGCTAACGTTTACCAGCGCAAGCTGAAGACGGCATGGCCAGATGTTGAAATTGCTATTCAAGAGCTTAGCCAGGATTTCAATATTTATCCGGCCAAGTCTGCCACTATCGCCCACGCCACGCGCCTGGCTCAGCGCTACGGCTTTTCGTGGTTCGATGCGCTCATTGTGGTTGCCGCACTCGAATGCGGCTGCGAAACCTTATACTCTGAGGACCTGAACGCCGGCCAGCACATCGAAGGCACGTTGCACGTCGTCAACCCGTTCGTGGTTTAGCGAACCTTGCCGGCACCCGGCCGTTAGCCGAGCACAACTACCGTGCTTGCTCACTGCCTCATGAATTTTACTGGCAAAAATATCCTCGTTATCGGAGCCTCTTCGGGCATCGGGTTGGCCACCGCCAGCCAGCTGGCAGCCGCCGGCGCAACGCTTTTCACCGCCTCACGGCACCTCTCGCCCGAGTTGGCGGCGCTCAGCACCACGCACTTTACCTATGACGCCACGCAGCCGGTAGGCATGGCATTTGACCAGCTGCCCGAAGTGCTGCACGGCCTCGTGTATTGCCCCGGCTCCATCAAGCTGCGGCCCTTTGAGCGGGTGCCCGTCGAGGATTTTCGCAGCGATTTTGAGTTGAACGTACTCGGCGCGGTGCAGGCGCTGCAAGCCACCGTGAAGCGCTTGAAGAAAGCCGAAGGCGGCGCTTCGGTCGTGTTATTCAGCACGGTGGCCGCCGCCGTGGGCATGAGCTTTCACACCAGCATTGCCACGGCCAAGGCCGCTGTGGAAGGCCTCACCCGGGCTCTTGCTGCTGAGTATGCGGCCAGCGGCCTGCGCATCAACTGCCTGGCCCCCAGTCTCACCGATACGCCCTTGGCCGCTGCGCTGCTCAACACGCCCGAGAAGGCGGAGGCCGGGGCCAAGCGCCACCCCTTGCAGCGCGTGGGCCGTCCCGATGACCTAGCCGGCATGGCGGTATTCCTGCTTTCCAACCAGGCTACCTTCATCACCGGGCAAGTGCTGGCGGTAGATGGCGGTATGGGCAAATTGAAGTAACCCCAAACGTCCGTCATGCAGCGCGTAGCGAAGCATCTCGCGTGGCGCAGTAACTTCTTACGTTAGCAACGGAGCGAGCGAGATGCTTCGCGCTGCATGACGGTATAAACCAATGAAAATTACCCTCTTCTGGCACCGGCGCGACCTACGCTTTCAGGACAACGCCGGCCTATCCGCCGCTTTGCAAAGCGGCCATCCAGTGCTGCCGCTGTTCATTTACGACCAGACTATTCTGGAAAAACTGCCCAAAAATGATGCGCGCCTCACCTTCATTTTTGACCAGATAGAGCGGCTGGCGCACGAAGCCCACGACGCGGGCGGCGGCCTACTGGCCCGCTATGGCCGCACGCCCGAGGTGTTTCAGCAGTTGCTGAAAGACTATGAGGTGACCGCCGTGTATACGAATGAAGACTACGAGCCCTACGCCACCGAGCGCGACACGGCCGTAGCTAAACTGCTGGCCGAGCACGGCATTGAGTTCAAAGCGTTTAAGGACCAGGTAATTTTTGCCAAAGACGAGGTGCTAACTAAAAACGGCAAGCCGTCTAAAGTATTTGGGGCGTACTCGAAGGCCTGGCAGGCCAAGGTGACGCCCAACGACTTCAAACCGCATCCTTCGCAACGGCTTTTTACGAAGGAAAACCTGGCCCGCCCCAACGCGGGCGATGCCAAGCGCCCTACCCTAAAAGACCTGGGCTTTGAGCGCCACGAGCAGCCCACGCCGCCCGCCCGGCTGCCCGATGCCGACGTGGTGAAGCACTACGATAAAACCCGCGATTTCCCGGCCGACAACCGGGGCACCACGCACCGCTCGGTGCATCTGCGCTTTGGCACTATCAGCATCCGGCAGCTCATGCACCAAGCGCAGGAGCTGAATATCAAACTCTTGAACGAGATGATATGGCGGGATTTTTTCATGATGCTGCTCTGGCATTTCCCCAACACGTCGTACGAGGCCTACGACCCCAAGATGCGCCACCTCCCCTACCGCGACGACCCCGAGCAGTACCGAGCCTGGTGCGAGGGCCGCACCGGCTATCCGCTCGTAGATGCCGGCATGCGCCAGCTCAACCAAACGGGCTACATGCACAACCGCGCCCGCATCGCGACGGCGGGCTTTTTGGTGAAGCAGCTATTCATAGACTGGACGCTCGGCGAGCATTATTTCTCCGAAAAGCTCATCGACTACGACATGAGCAACAACATCGGCAACTGGCAGTGGATGGCCGGTACTGGGGCCGTGGCCGCGCCGTGGTTTCGGGTGTATAGCCCCGACAGCCAGCAGAAGCAGTACGACCCTGATTATAAGTACGTAAAGCAATGGGTACCCGAGTTTGGCACCGATAAATACCCCGCCCCGATAGTCGACCATAAGTTCGGCCGCGAGCGGGCCATCGACCTCATCCGCAAAGGCCGGAAATAAGCAGGGTTTCCCGAACCACCGGCTGTGCGCTACGGTTATACTGGCATGGAGCCAACCTTGCTGAAGCCCGCCTACCTCGACTACCTGCGCCGCCACGGCCACGCCCCCAAAACCGTCTTTGCCTTTGCCGATGCGCAAGGCATCACCGAAGGGGAATTTTACCGCCACTACGCCTCGTTCGCGGCCATCGACCGCGATGCCTGGGTGGAGTTTGGCCGCGAGGCCCGCGCCCAGGCCGCCCAGGAGCCCGCGTGGCAAGGCTATGGAGCCCGCGAGAAGCTGCTGGCCTTCTACTACACGCTACTCGAAATCCTGAAGAATAACCGCAGCTTCGTATTGCTCACGCTGGGGCGCTCGCAGCGGCGTATGCCGGCGCTGGTTCCCAAGGTGCTCGACAAGTTTGAGGCTGATTTTAAGGACTTTGTGGAAGAGATTTTGCACGAAGGCCGCGCCACGGGTGAAATCGCCAGCAGGCCGTTTTTACAGGATGGCTACGGGCGCGTTTTCCTGCGCCAGTTGCAGTTTATCCTGCTGTTTTTTGTGCGCGATGAGTCGGTGAATTTTGAGCGTACCGATGCGGCCGTCGAGAAAGCCGTGACGCTGAGCTTCGATTTAGTGGGGCGTAACACGTTTGATTCGGCGCTGGATTTCGGGCGGTTTTTGCTGCAAAAGCATTCTTAAACTTTAAAATCAGAAAACGTCCGTCATGCTCATCTGGCGTCCGCTTGTCGAAGCATCTCGCTCGCACCATTGGATTAGTTCACCACGCGAGATGCTTCGACAAGCGGACGCCAGATGAGCATGACGGACGTTTTCTGATTACGCTATTCTTATCCCTACTATGTCCGACCAACCCCAGGAATCGCTGCCCACTTCCAAAGTGGCCCGCGCCGCCCGCTTCGCCAAAACCGGCTTGAAAGTGGGTGCCAACTACGTGCAGCACTACGCCAAAAAAGCCGTGGGGGCCGACTCCGAAATGGCCGACCTGCACCAGGCCAACGCTGCCGAGCTCTACGGCACCCTCAGCGAGATGAAAGGCTCGGTGCTGAAAGTAGCCCAGATGCTGGCGATGGAAAAAAACCTGCTACCCCCGGCCTATGCCAAGCAGTTTCAGCAGGCGCAGTACCAGACGCCGCCGCTGTCGGGGCCGCTGGTAGTCAAGGCGTTTCGCGATGCCTTCGGCCACTCGCCCAGCGAGATTTTTGAGGAGTTTGACCCCAATGCCCGGCAGGCGGCCAGCATCGGGCAGGTGCATTTTGCCCGCAAGAATGGCAAAGACTTGGCTGTAAAAGTGCAGTATCCTGGCGTGGGCGCGAGCATCCAGTCCGACATCGCCATGGTAAAGCCGGTGGCGTTACGCATAATGGGTTTGCGCGAGGAAACCCTCCGCCCCTACCTGGCCGAGGTCGAAGCGCGCTTACTCGAAGAAACTGATTATAAGCTCGAACTGAGCCGTGGCCAGGCCGTGGCGGCCAAGTGCGGCCATATCCCTCACCTGCAATTTCCGACCTACTACCCGGCGCTTTCGGCCGCCCGCATCCTCACCATGGACTGGCTGCCCGGCCAGCACATGAAGGAGTTTTTGGCCGACAACCCCGCTCAGGAAGTGCGCAACCAGCTCGGCCAAACGCTCTGGGATTTTTACCAGTACCAACTGCGCGAATTGCGCCAGCTGCACGCCGACCCGCACCCCGGCAATTTTCTATTCAGCCATACCAATGGCGGCACCGTGGGCGTACTCGATTTTGGCTGCGTAAAAGACGTACCGCTGCTGGAGCAGCAGCAGTTTTTGGCGCTGCTGGCCCCCGATACCCTCGCCGACCCGGCCCGCCTCGAAGTGCTGCTCACCGAAACCGGTGTGCTGCGCCCTACCGACTCGCCCGCCCTGCGCCAGATGTACCTACGTACCCTCACCCAGTCGCTGGAGCTGGTGGGCCGCCCTTTCCGGCAGGATACGTTCGACTTTGGCGACCCAGCGTATTTGAAAAGTCTCTACGCACTAGGCGACGACCTCATGCAAGACCAGGAGATACGCCAGCAGCGCGAGCCGCGTGGCTCAGCGCACTTCGTGTATTTGAATCGCACGTACATCGGGCTGTTTTCGCTGCTAACGGAGCTAGGCGCGGTGGTACGCACGACCTACGTTAGCTGAAGTGGTTTCATCAACCATACAGGGTGCGGGGCTTGTCCCCGCTCGGCGTTGTTAAGCCGCACGTAGCCGCCACTAAATATCGCCAGGTGGAGACAACCACATCAACCGAAAAACTGCTGTAAGAACAAAAAAAGAGGCCGCTCCCAATGGAAGCGGCTTCTCCGTTTTTATCCACTTTTCGGATTTACTATCAGTTACAAGCTGCGGCTAATGCCCAGCTCTAGCCCGCGCAGCTCGGCGAGGCCGCGCAGGCGGCCAATGGCCGAGTAGCCGGGATTGGTTTTTTTATCTAAATCATCCAGCATCTGGTGGCCGTGGTCGGGGCGCATGGGCAGGCTGGTTTGGCGCTGGCGCATCACCTGCACCAACTCGCGCATTACGGCGTACATGTCCACATCGCCTTCCAAGTGGTTGGCTTCGTAGAAGTTGCCATCGGCATCGCGCTGGGTGCTGCGGAGGTGAATGAAGTGAATGCGGTCGGCAAACTGGCGCACCATGGCGGGCAAGTCGTTATCGGGCCGCACCCCAAATGAGCCGGTGCAAAAGCACAAACCGTTGCTAACCGAGGGCACGGCGGCCGCCAGCGCGGCCACATCAGCGGCCGTGCTCACCACGCGGGGCAAACCCAGAATGGCATACGGCGGGTCGTCGGGGTGAATGGCCAGCTTCACGCCCACTTCCTCGGCCACGGGCACAATTTCCTGCAAAAACAGAATCAAATGCTGACGCAGTTTCTCGGCATCAATGCCGTCATATGCATCCAGCGCTTGCTGAAATTTTGCCAGTGTGAAGCTTTCCTCGCTACCCGGCAGCCCGGCAATAATATTGCGCTGAAGCAACTGCTTCTCGGCATCGCTCATGGCGTCGAAACGAGCTTGGGCGCGAGCTAGCTCGGCGGGCGAGTAGTCTTGAGCCGCGTCCTTACGCTGGAGCAACAGCGTATCGAAAGCCACAAAAGCCGCTTTTTCGAAGCGCAGGGCTTTCGAGCCATCGGCTACGGTGAAGGCCAAGTCCGTGCGCGTCCAGTCGAGCACGGGCATGAAATTGTACGTAACTATGTAGATGCCGCAGGCGGCCAGATTGCGAATAGACTGCTGGTAATTAGCAATGTACTGCTGAAACTCACCTGTACGGGTCTTAATATTTTCGTGAACGGGCACGCTTTCAACCACACTCCAGGTCAGGCCGGCTTGGGCAATCAGCTCCTGGCGCTCGCGGATTTCGGCCACGGGCCACACTTCGCCATTGGGGATGTGGTGCAGGGCGGAGACGAGGTCGGTAGCGCCTGCTTGGCGGATGTCAGCGAGGCCGACGGGGTCGTTGGGGCCGAACCAGCGCCAGCTTTGAATTAGAGGCATATTTTTCAGTTATCAGGTTTTTCTCGTCATGCTGAGCGCAGCGCAGCGGAGTCGAAGCATCTTGGCTGGGATACTAACTTCTTACGCTAGCAACGAAGCGGCCAAGATGCTTCGACTCCGCTGCGCTGCGCTCAGCATGACGGTTTCTTCACCCCCGCCATACGCATTTACACCCCGCTATACGCATTAAAGCCACCATCCACGAGCACCGTTTCGCCGGTTACGAACTTCGAGGCGTCGCTCAATAAATAGATGAGCGTGCCAGTCAGCTCCTCAGGCTCGCCGAAGCGCTGGAAGGGCGTGTTGGTGATAAACTTGCGGGCGCGCTCGGTGAGCGAGCCGTCGGCCTCAATCATGAGGGCGCGGTTTTGCTCGGTGAGAAAGACGCCGGGCGCGATGGCATTCATGCGCAGGCCGCCGCCGTAGCGCTGGCCCAGCTCCACGGCCATCCATTGGGTGTAGGCCTCTATCGACTTCTTAGCCAGCGTATAACCCAGCACGCGGGTGAGCGGGCGCTGCGCCGTGAGCGACGAAATATTGATAATAGAGCCCTTGCCCTGAGCGGCCATCACGCGCCCAAAAACGGTGGTCGGAATGACGGTACCGAACAAGTTGAGGTCCACAACGTGGCGGGTTTCCGCAATGCCGATGTCAAATAAATCTTGCTGGGGGCCGACGGTGGCGCGGGGCATGTTGCCGCCGGCCGCGTTTACCAATCCGTCGATGCGGCCCCACTGCGCCAAAATCTGGTCGCGGGCGGCTTCGAGCTGCGCGGTATCGAGCACATCGGCCAGGATTACCAGCGCCTCGCCGCCCACCGCCCGGATGGCGGCGGCGCGGGCTTCGGCCCGCTCGGCATCGCGGCCCATCACGACTACCCGCGCCCCGGCTTCGGCCACGGCTACCGACATGGCGGCCCCCAGCACCCCGGTAGCACCAGTGATAACCACCACTTTACCAGCTAATGAAAATTGATTTAATGCAGACATACAACTAGTTACTCCGTAGAGAGCAGCAAAAGTAGCGGAGGTGAGCCGCTGGTTTTTATAGGGAATTAGCCAGTCAATGGCGGTTTTTAGCCAGTAGCGCGAAGCGCTGCTTCGCGTATCGTTGGGCCAGGTTCAAACGCCTAACCGACCGCTTCGCGCTACTGCTGTTATGGCAGCAGGGTCAGCTTGCTTTCGAGGCGGATATCATCAGAAGCGCTGCCTATCAGCAGGTTGAAGTCGCCGGGCTCGGCGGCCCATTCTAGTTTCGAGTTGTAGAAAGCCAATTTATCCTTGCCCACGGTGAAGGTGATGGTGCGGCTTTCGCCCGGCTTGAGGCTCACTTTTTGGAAGTCTTTCAGCTCCTTGAGCGGGCGCGCCACCGAAGCCACCAGGTCGCGCACATAGAGCTGGGCTACCTCTTCGCCGGCCACTTTGCCGGTATTGATGAGGGTGAATTGCACCTGCGCAGTTTCGCCGCTGCTCATGCTGCTGCGGCTGATTTTCAAGTCGCTATACTTGAACGTGGTGTAGCTCAGGCCGTAGCCGAAGGCGTAGCGCGGCGTATTTGGCGAATCGATGTAGGCCGATTTATAGCGTGTGTCGCCGGGCTTGGTGACGGGGCGGCCCGTGTTATACTGCAAGTTGTAGGCGATGGGCAGCTGCCCCAGCGCCCGCGGAAAGGTGCTGGGCAGCTTGCCAGCCGGGTTGTAGTCGCCGTAGAGCACGCTGGCCAGGGCAGTGCCGCCTTCCGAGCCGGGCCACCAGGCGTAGAGAATGGCATCGGCCTGGTCGGCAATGTCGTTGAAAATCAATGGCCGGCCGCCAAACAGCACGGCCACTACGGGCTTGCCGGTGGCTTTCAAGGCTTTGAATAATTCTTCCTGCACGCCGGGCAGGTGAATGTCGGCGCGCGACTTGGCCTCGCCGCTCATGTCCCAGCTTTCGCCCACCGTCAGCACTACTACATCGGCGGCGCGGGCGGCGGCAACGGCGGCCTCGAAGCCTGCGTGCGAGTCGCCGCTCACCTCGCAGCCTTTGGCATAGAGGAGTTGGGTGGTTTTGCCGGCGCGCTGGCTTAGGCCATCGTACACAGAGGTGATGCGCGTGGTGTCGGTGTCCACGGTCCAGCTGCCGTTGAGGTCGCGCTTGGCCTTGGCCAGCGGGCCGATGAGGGCGATTTTGCGGAAGCGGCTGGTAAGGGGCAGCGTGGCGTTATCGTTTTTCAGCAGCACCATTGATTTTTGGGCCATCTGGCGGGCGGCCACGCGGTTTTGCGGGTCGTTGAGGACTTGCTTTTCGCGCTTCTCGTCGGAGAATTTGTAGGGATTATCAAATAAACCCAGCTCGAACTTCTTGCGCAGAATGCGGCGCACGGCCTCATCTACCACGGCCACGGGCACCTTACCCTCCGTCACGAGCTGCGCCAGGTGGTTGTGGTAGGCATCGCTTTCCATGTCCATGTCGTTGCCGGCCACGATTGCTTTTTGGCCCGCATCTTTATTGTCTTGTGCGTAGCCCCAGGCCACCATTTCCTTGATGGAGCCCCAGTCACTTACCACGAAGCCTTGGTAGTTCCACTTGCCCTTCAGGATGTCGCGCTGCAAGTAGGCGTTGCCGGTGGCGGGCACGCCGTTGAGGGTGTTGAAGGAGTTCATGAACGTGGCCGCGCCGGCATCGACCGCCGCTTTGAAGGGCGGCAGGTAGGTTTCCCAAAGCTGCTGCTCGCTCATATCCACGGCGTTGTAGTCACGCCCGGCAATGGCGCCGCCGTAGGCGGCAAAGTGCTTGGCGCAGGCCATTACAGCATCGGTGCCGCCCAGCTTGTCGCCCTGAAAGCCCAGCACGCGGGCTTTGGCTATCAGTGAGCCGAGGTACACGTCTTCGCCCGCGCCTTCCATTACGCGGCCCCAGCGCGGGTCGCGGCCAATGTCGACCATCGGCGCGAAGGTCCAGTGAATGCCGGACGCCGCCGCCTCCTTGGCCGCCACGTGCGCCCCCAGCCGGATGGCGTCGAGGTCCCACGAGGCGGCTTCGGCCAGCGGAATCGGGAAGGTGGTTTGGTAGCCGTGGATAACGTCGAGGCCGAACAGCAGCGGAATGTGCAGCCGCGATTGCAGAGCTTCGGCCTGAATGGCGCGGGTGTCCTTCGCGGTTTTTACGTTCAGCATCGAGCCCACCTGCCCCGCCCTGATGCTGGACATAAGCGTGTTTTTGCGGGCGGTGGCCGGGCCAGTCAGCTCGCGGCCGGTGTACTGGTTGAGCTGGCCAACCTTTTCTTCCAGCGTCATTTGCTGGAGCAACGCTGTGATGCGCTGCTCGGTAGCAGGCTGCTGGGCAGCGGCAAATAAGGTTTTAATCAGCAGCGCGCCGGCGAGCGGCAGGGTCTTTCGTAACACAGGAGAGAGTGGCAACTTAGTTGATTAGTAGCTTTTTGAAGAATAATTAACAAATAATAAGTACTTCATTATCCGTTATTTGCCGCGCTGCAACGGCCGTTGCAATTGCTGCATGGATGCCGCGTAGCGCTGGCCCATCAGGCGCGCCGAAGCGGCATCTAGGTGCAGGTGGTCGCCTCGGTCGGTGGTGCCAGTGGCGGGCACAAAGACGTAATGCGGTACAGTTTTACCAACCTCAAGCAGCGCCGCATTGACGCGGGCCACGCCGGCTACATCGGTAGGCCCTTGCGGAAATAAAGGCAGTTGCCCCGCCACAAAAGGCACTTTAGGCGCGTGCAAGTCGGCCCGCAGCCGGGTGATAAGCGCTGTGAGTTTGGGCGCATAGGCTGCGCTTTTTTCGGGACTGGTGTCCGACTCGCCCTGGTGCCAGATGATGCCGGCCAATGTGCCCGCCGCCAGGGCGGTGCGGGCGCGGGCCAGCGCATCGTCATAAGGGTGCGTTTTGGTATCGGCGAAGTACGCGCCGGGCACCCACGTATCAATGCCCGAGCCACCCACCGCGCACGGGATAAGCCCGATGGTCACGCTGGTATCCTGCGCGGCCATTGCCCGGCCGAAGGACAGCCCTGGTCCTACCCCGGCCACCGGCTTATCGAAGTGCAACGGGTCTTTGGCTACTTCCCACTGCCCGGCCGGGTTGAGGCGTAGGATGTGGCGGTTGGGCACCGTGTCCTGGGCTTCTACGTAGCCGCGCCCGGCCATATTTGACTGGCCAATAAGTAGGTACAGTTGAAATTTTTCTTTGCGAGTCGGGGGTGCTACTACCACGCGCTGCCGGGGCATCAGACTCTGCGCTTGCAGCTCGCCAATGGTGGGGAGCAGGCTCAAGAGGCTGAGAATAAAGAGGTTTTTGGGTAGCACGTGCGGCGGGAGTATCGTGGACCCTGCGGGTCCGCGTTAGCGTAGTAATAGCGGCTCACGCGCGGACCCGCAGGGTCCACGGTACATCAGCGCTTGTCGAAGTAGTCGGCTAGGCGGTACATCTGCCGGTTCAGCTCCTGCATCTTGTCGAGCAGCGGCTGATAAGGCGTGAAGGTGTTGTCGACGATGCCCTTGTTGGCGTTGGTGTTCGATGGCTCGGCCCCTACTTTGGCGGGGTCATTATCCTGATATTTAAACCAATGCCAACCGACGCAATTCTTCGATTCGAGCAGGCTCAGGGTAAAATTCTGGTAGAATAAACCCCGGTCAGTCTGGGTTTTTACCACCCAGCCGGCGCCAGCAGTGTTAGCGAGGCCAGGCGCATCTTCGCCTTTCACGTACCATTCGGTCACGATGAAGGGTTTGCCGGCGACAGTTTCCCAGTCGGCCACCCACTTCTTTTCGGGCGTCCACTTGTTGTAATAGTTGATGCTCACGGCATCGAGGTACTTGCCGGCCACGCGCATCAGCTCGGGGTAGTAGGGCTGCGCGCCGTGGAAGCGGCAGCCCAGATACAGGTGGTTGGGGTCGTACTTTTTCAGGGCCTTGGCCACAATGGAAAAGTAGCGCTCGGCAGCGTAAGCCAGGAAATCCTGCCGGTTTTGGTCGGTGATGGTTTCGAGGGTGATGCTGTGCTCGTCGGCCCACTTTTTGGCGGCCACGTAGCCGGGCTCAGTGGCGGGCAGTTTGAGGTAGCCGTCGAGGTTTTTGCGCACCAGCGGCATCTCATTATCCGAGAAATAGCCGAACAGATTCTTGTCGTTCTTATACTGACTCAGCTGCTTGGCGTGCTCTTCGCAATACTCCTCAAAGCCGGGGTCGAACACGAAAATCACGTCGTTGGGATAGCCCTTGTGGCCGGGCTGCTGGTAGGTGCCGCCGCGCTTGCTGCCGTAGCCGCTCATCCAATCGAGGTTGATGGTGTAGGCCAGCGGCTGCTTGTCCTGGTCTTTATTCTCCCGGATATCCTTAGTAGCCGACCACGCACCCGCGCCATTAAAACCGTTATCAAACACCAACTTACGCGTGGCCGTCATCCAGCCGGCGCGGTCGCCGAATTTCTCTTTCAGCGCTTGGTTGTTGCGCTCCGAGTTGCCGGGCTGCAAGTCGTTCAAGGCGTTGTGCAGGTAGTAGTAGCCCTCGGGGTCCACGGCCCACCAGCGGCCATTTAGCTTCTTGACATAGAAAAAGCCGGTGGCCGTGGTGCGCTTGTCGAGGCGGCCGCCGTATTTGCTCAGCTTGGTGCTGCCGGGGGCGAAGCCTTTGAGCTGGGCGATGGTGCGCGTGGCGTACTCCCGGTAGGGCGAGAAGCTGGCGGTGCCGTTAGTTTGGGAGTTGTTGAGGGTCTTTTTGGCGGCTACGCGCAGGGTGTACTCGGTGGTGTCGGGCGCTTGGGCGTGGGCGGTGAACACGCTTAGTGAGAGTAAGGCGGCTGCCAGCAGGCGGGGAACCCCACCCCCAGCCCCTCCCCAAAAGGGAGGGGAGTCTATCGTGAGTAGACGTAAGCAGTCGTCAGACTCCCCTCCCTTTTGGGGAGGGGCCGGGGGTGGGGTCTGCGCAACTGATAAAGGTATTTGCATGGCCATTTATTTCGAATCGTACTTAGCTGCCTGCTGCCGGTAATATTCCTGCAACACATAAAACGCCTTCTTCTTAACCCCCGTGCTTGAAATCAAGCCCTTACGGTTAAACCCATTTTGATAAACGGGGTGCTGCCGCCGCGTGGCGCGGAAGTCGGCCAGAATCCAGGGAGTCATGCCGCGCAGGCCGGGAATGGTACCCAGCATTTTTAGCTGGTTCACATACAAGGATTCCTGGTATTCCTCGCTCCAGCGGGTGTTGGCGTCGCCGTGGTAGCCAGCCAGCGCATCGCCACCGAATTCACTGATAAATACGGGCTTGTTGTATTTAATCTCAAAGGTGTACTTCGTGATTTCGCTGGGCATGCCGCCCCAGTACCAGCCGGCGTATTCGTTGAAGCTGGTCAGGTCGAGGTACTCGCCGAGGGGGTCGTCCACGTGCACCACGTTGTCGGGGGTGCGGTGCAGCTCCAAGGCGGCGGCGATGAGACGGGTATCGTCGAGGCTGCGCGCTTTTTTGATGAGGCTGGTCATAAATTTCAGGCGCGGGTCGCTGAGGGGCGTTTCGTTGCCCACCGACCAAACGACGATGCTGGCGCGGTTTTTCCCCATGCTTATCAGGTCCGAGAGTTGGGCTTCGGCGTTTTGGTAGGTGGCTTGATTTTCCCAGGCAATGGTCCAGTACACGGGCACTTCGGCCCACACCATGAGGCCCATTTCGTCGGCCAGCTTCAGCATGATTTCGTTGTGCGGGTAGTGGGCTAGGCGCACGTAGTTGCAGCCCAGCTCTTTGGCCCAGGTCAGCAGCATGCGGAGGTCGCCCTCTCCCCGGGCACGGCCGGGTATTAGCGGGTTTTCATCGTGAATGGAAATGCCGCGCAGGAAGGTCGATTTGCCATTCAGCAAAATATCTTGGCCTTTGGTCTGGATGGTGCGGAAGCCAATTTTGTCCTGCACTACTTCGCTCCCATTGGTCAAGGTCACGGCGTACAGCTTAGGGTTCTGCGGCGACCAGAGCGACAGTTTCTTCGCCGGCAGGCGGAAGGTGGCGCGGCCGGCCGTGTCGGTTTTCAGCGTTTGCTTGAGGCCGGCTTCGGCGATGTTCAGCGTCACGGTTTGGCCGCTTTTGCCGGCACCATTTAGCTGCACGTAGCCCATTAAAATAGTAGGGTCATTTTTAGCCAGCTGTACCTCGTAGTCCTTAATAAAGGTGCCGGGTGCTTCCGCGATGAATACGTCGCGGGTGATGCCGCCGTAGTTCCACCAGTCGGTGTTGATGGTGGGCACGGCGTCGAGGTGACGGGTGTTGTCGGCCTTCACCACCACGAAGTTGTCGCCGCTGTTTAGCTGGCCCGTTACCTCATATTGCAGCGGCGTGAAGCCACCTTTGTGCATGCCCAGCTTCTTGCCATTCAGGTACACGTGGGCTTCGTAGTTGATGGCTCCAAAGTAGATGAAATACCGCTTGCCGGCCACTGGGGCCATTTTGAAGCTCTTTTTGTACCAGATGGTGCCTTCGTAATACAGCAGCTTGGGGTCCTGCGAGTTCCAGTCGCCAGGCACTTGCAGGGCGGGCGAGTGGTCGAAATCGTATTCTATCAACTCGGGCTCCTGCGAATTACTGGGCTTTTGGTTGTCGTAGTAGCCACCCTTGCCGGTTTTCGACTGGTCGAAGGCTTCGCGGCGGTAGTCGTAGAAGCCGTTTTCGTAGGGGTCGATGATGTAATTCCAGCTGCCGTTGAGGCTGAGCACGCGACGGACCGGGGCATTCTGAATCAGGCCGGACTGGGCGCGGGCGGCGGGGCCGCTCAGCAGGCCAGCGGCCAAAAGCACGGCCGCCAGCAGGCGGGCCGGGGTGGATAAAACCATGGAAAGTGGAGAAAGGAAGAGTACTTGAATTTGTCATGCTGAGCGCAGCGGAGTCGAAGCATCTTGGCTGAGGTACTAACTCCTTAACGTGAGCAGAGAAGCGGCCAAGATGCTTCGACTGCGCTGCGCTCAGCATGACAATCGTCTTTAGGTCAGCCAGCATGAAACCACTACAAATACCCCGGGTTCTGGGTCAGAATCGGGTTGGTCTGGATTTCCTGCAGCGGCAGCGGGAAAATCAGGTTGTGCGCGTCGATGCGGGTGGCCGAAGCGGCGCGGGTAAAGTAGGCATTCATCACGTCGATGGCCCGGTTGGTCCGCACGAGGTCAAACCAGCGGTGGCCTTCAAAATTCAGCTCCAGGCGGCGCTCGGTTTCGAGGCGGGCGCGCAGCACCGCTTGGGTGGTGCCGGTGGGCAGGTCTACGGTAGGCGCGGCGGTGGCTACGGGCAGGTTGCGCGAGCGGCGGATGACGCGGTTGACGGCATCCAGCGACAAGGCATCGGGGGCACTGTTTTCGTTGATGGCTTCGGCGTACATCAGCAGTACGTCGGCGTAGCGCAGTACTATCCAGTCATTTTCGCTGTCATAGGCCGTGGTGGGCACGTCGTTGTACTTCTTGGTGAAGTAGGGCGTGGTGGTGTTGCCATAGCTGGCGGCAGCGCGCACGTCGGTGGGGCCGCTGGCCGTGAAGGCGGCCACCAGGTCGGCATCCACGGTGTTGAACTGCTGGCCGGTGCCCACGCCGCCATTCACGCTGGTATTAAAGGCCGTGCTCAGGGGCGAGGGCAAAAAGAAATTGGTGAAGCCGCTGCCGATGCCCAGGCCGCCTTTAGAATAGCGCACCGCAAACAAAATTTCGCTATTCATCTCATTGGTGGTCAAAAATATATTGGCGTAAGTGGCTTGCAGGGCGTAGTTATTGGCATCAATCACGGCCTTGAGCTGCACGGCGGCATCGTTGTATTTTTTCTCGGTCAGCAGCACTTTGCCCAGCAGGCCTTGGGCGGCGCCTTTGGTGGCGCGGCCCAGGTTGGCGGCCGTTTGCGTCACGGGCAGGTTGGCGGCGGCAAAGGTCAGGTCGTCCTCAATTTGCTGGTAAACCTGCGCGGCCGGCGTGCGGCCAAACGTGTAGGCATCGTCGATGCTGGCAATCTCGGTGGTTACCAGCGGCACATCGCCCCAGGTGCGCACGGCATTGAAGTAGGCCAGCGCCCGGATGAAGCGCACCTCAGCAAAGAAGCGGTTGCGGGTAGCGGTGGTCAGCTTTACGGCGGGGGCCCGGCTCAGAATAATGTTGCAGCGGGCAATAGCCTGGTAGGTGTACTGCCACTGGTTTTGGATGCGCGGGTTGTCGCTCACCAGGCTAAAGGTGTCGAACTCATTGAGGCGCTCGCCCGACACCACGGTGTAGCTGTTGTCGCTGGGCACTTCCGAAAAAACCCACAGGCCCCGGTTGGTGCCCGACTTGCCGTAAATGTCTTGGAGCGAGGAGTACGCCGCCGTCACCCCATTCAGGATACTCAGCGAGTCGGTGTAGCCCTGGGTGCTCACCAGGCGGGTGGGGTCGTTGAGGTCAATAAAGTCCTTGCTGCACGAGCTGGTGCCCAGGGCCGCCAGGCCAAATAGGGCCGCTACGCTGAGGCTGGCAAGTAGTTTTTTAGTATTCATGGGGGGAATTCTCTTTAATTGTCAATGGCAAATTGTTAATTGTTAATGATTGACTGTCAGCACTGAGTACTAAGTGACGGGTAGCTATGGGGCGCTAGCCAGTCATTGACAATTAACCATTAACAACTAACCATTACTTAAAACCCGGCCTGGATGCCCAGCGTGATGGTGCGGGCCATCGGGTACGAGCCCTGGTCTACGCCGTAGGTCGGCGTGGTGGTGTTGCCGTAGTTGTTGGCTTCGGGGTTGTAGCCAAAGTACTTGGTGAAGGTGTACACGTTCTGGGCCGAGGCATACACGCCGAAGCTTTGCAGGCCAGCTTTCGAGGCCCACTCCACCGGGATGTTGTAGCGCAGCGTGATGTTGCGAATGCGCAGAAACGAGGCATCGTGCAGGAAATACGAGCTGAACTGCGTGCGGAGCGAGGCGCTGGTGGTGGCGCGGGGCGTCATGCCATCGCCGGGGTCAGTGGGCGAGTGCCAGCGGTTGAGCTGGTTGGTGCGGGCGTTGGTTTGGCCGGGGGCGTTGAAGGTGTAGCGGTCGCCACCGTACAGAATATCAGCCCCTTGCGAGCCTTGCAGCGTGATACCCAGCGAGAGGCGCTTGTAGCCAAACGTGTTCTGGATGCCGTAGGTGAAGTTGGGAAACGGGTTGCCAATCATCCCGATATCGTTCGAGTCAATTTTGCCATCGCCGTTGATGTCCTTAAACTTGATGTCGCCGGGCGACACCGTGCTGGCCGTCCATTTGGGGCTGTTGTCCACGTCGGCCTGGTCGCGGTACACGCCCTCCTGGGTGTAGCCGTAGAAGGCGCCCAGCGGCTGGCCCGGCACCACCCTGATGGAGCTGGTGTAGCCAAACACGGCATCGTAGAGCAGCTGGTCATTCTGACCGGCCAAGGCAATTACCTTGTTGCGGTTGATGCTCAGGTTGGCCGAGGTGCTCCAGGTAAAGTCTTTGCCGGTGATGTTAGCGGTG
This sequence comes from Janthinobacterium lividum, assembly GCA_050954845.1. Taxonomy (GTDB): domain Bacteria; phylum Bacteroidota; class Bacteroidia; order Cytophagales; family Hymenobacteraceae; genus Hymenobacter. The sequence continues at coordinate 51,092 of JBPBQK010000027.1, read as the reverse complement.
TTGAGCTGGAACTCCAGGCCGCGGTTGCGCACCTCGCCCACGTTGGCCAGGGCCCGGGTCGAGAAGCCCAGCACGGCCGGAATGTTGCGGTTGAGCAGCAGGTCGGTGGTGCTGCGCTGGTAGGCGGCCACGGTCAGGTAAATGCGGTCGCGGAACAAGCCCAGGTCGAAGCCGGCATCAAACTGCGTGTTGGTTTCCCAGCCCAGGTTGCGCACGGACACGCCATTGGGGGCAAAGCCGAAGGTGCGCGTGCCGGTGCCCGAGCCAAACACATAGTTGGCGGCCGTTTGGTAGCTCTGGTAGTTGTAGTCGCCGATGTTGTTGTTGCCCGTCACGCCAAAGCTGCCGCGCAGCTTCAATTCGCTAATAGCAGCAACTTGCTTGATGAAAGGCTCTTCGGCCACGCGCCAGGCCAGCGCCACTGAGGGGAAGGTAGCGTAGCGGTTGTCGGGGCCAAAGCGCGACGAGCCATCGGTGCGCAGCGCGGCAGTCAAAATGTAGCGCTCCTTAAAGGAGTAGTCAAGCCGCCCAAAAATGGAGGTCAGCGAGTTAGCCGTGTAGGTAGCCTGCCCGAAGAGCTGACCCGCGGCCGTGGCGTAGTCGATACTCGTGTTGGTGTAGGTGCCCGTTTGGCCCAGCACGGTGCTGCCTTCGTTGTTATTATACTGCGCCGAGTAGCCGGCCAGCAGCGTCACCTGGTGGTTGGTGGCGAAGGTGCGGCTATACGTGGCCGTGTTCTCCCACACCCAGTTGAGGTTGGTACCGTTGAGCTGGCGCGCGTCGATGTTGCCCAAAATGGGGTTCGACAAGTTGGCCGTCTGGTTGCCGCTGGTGCCCAGGGTGGCCGGCACGTAGATGGACCGGCGGCTGTTCAGCAATTCGGCCCCGAAGCTGGTGCGCAGGTGCAGCCCTTTTATTGCTTCAAAATCGAGGTACGAGTAGCCCAGCGCCCGCACGGCGTTGGTATGGTCCTGGTACAGGTCGATGGTGGCAATCGGGTTTAGCAGGTCGGTGGGATTGGTAATAGTATTGGCTGGCAAGCCGTTGCGGATGGTGCCGTAGTCGCCATTGGGCAAGTACACCGGCACAATGGGCGGCAGAATAATAGCCGCCGTTACCACGGCCGTTTCGCCGCTTGGGCCGCCACCCGTCACGTTGCCCCCGTTGTAGCTCCCCGAAATGGGTATCACGGCGGTGCGCGTGAAGTTGGGCGAAAGGCTCAAACCCAGCTTTAGCTTTTTGCTCAGCTGCGCGTCGTAGTTGGCGCGCAGCGCAAAGCGCTCGTAGCCCGAGTTCTTCACGATGCCGCTCTGCTTGAAATAGCTGCCCGAGATGTAAAACTGCGACTTTTCGCTGCCGCCCGCCGCCGACACCTGGTACTGCTGCTGCACGCCGGTGGTGAAAATCTCCTTCTGCCAATCGGTATCGGGCAGGTTTTGCGCCAGGGGCGTTAGCACCGCCGGGGGCAGCGCGCGGTTGCCGTTGGCAAACGACTCGCGCAGGTAGTCCAGGTACTGGTCGCGGTTGAGCAGGTCGAGGCGCTTGGCCACCTGCTGCACGCCGGCATTGGCGGTGAAGTTGAAGCGCGTTTTGCCGTCGGCGCTGCCGCGCTTGGTGGTCACAATCACGATGCCGTTGCCCCCGCGCGAGCCGTAAATAGCGCAGGCCGCGGCGTCTTTCAGAATCTGAATCGACTGAATATCAGCCGGTGCAATCTGGTTGTAGCTGTCGGCGCTGTTGAGCGGGTAGCCATCTACCACGTACAGCGGCGAGTTGCCAGCCGAAATCGACCCCAGGCCCCGAATGCGGATAACTGCGCCCGCGCCCGGCTCGCCCGAAGGCTCCGTGATTTGGGCCCCGGCCACCAAACCCACCAGTGCCTCGGAGGGCGAGGCCACCGGCAATAGCTCGACCTGCTTGGCCGAAATAGAGCTGATGGACGTGGCCAGCAGCTTCTTTTCCTGCACGCCGTAGCCCACTACCACCACCTCGTCGAGGCCAGCCGCATCGGGGGCCAATGACATATTAATGGTCGTTTTGCCGCCCACGGCCGTTTCCTTCGCGATGTAGCCCACGAAGGAAAAAACCAGCGTAGCATCATCAGGAGCCGTGATTTTGTAGCGGCCATCCATGTCGGTTTGGGCCCCAGTGCTGGTGCCTTTCACAATGACGTTGACGCCGGGCAGGCCCGCGCCTTTTTCATCCAGCACCTGCCCCGTGATGGTGATATCGGCCAGGATGGTTTTGGGGTGAGCGGCCGGGCGGGTGGCCGCCAGCGAGGTGGCGCTAATGCCCAGGCTGAGGGCGGGCAGCAGCACCAGGGGCCGCACGCAGCGCCAGGGCGCCAAGCGTAGAGGAGCTATCATAGAGGGGTGGGAAAAGTGGATTCTTAAGCTGGGGTAAAAGGCCTGGGCGGCGGGGCTTTAGCCGCAGTCACCCAAGGAGGTAGCGTAGGACTAAACCCAGGCAAGCCAGTATTTTGGGGCCTTCTACACCACGAAGTACTGAGTCCTCACTCACTATCCGCATGGGTGCGGGAGGGTTTATTTACGTAAACGTTTACACTAAACGGCCCGGCGCGGGGGCGTTTCGGGGCCGGCCGTGCCAGCCGGTTGCTTATCTTGCTAGGTGCGTAGGCGGCCGCCCCGGCCCAGCCTGAGTTCTTATTCGTCGCCCTGCTTTTCTGCTTACAAGTGTTTATCTAGTATGAAACCCGTTAATCTCAAGCGCTTAGCGGAAGAGTTGAGTTTGTCTATCGCCACCGTGTCGCGGGCGTTGCAGGACAGCCACGAGGTGTCGGCCGCCACCAAGGAGCGCGTACGGGCCCTGGCCACCACCCTCAATTACCAGCCCAACGCCTACGCCAGCAGCCTGCGCCGCAACCAGAGCAAGACCATCGGGGTGGTGATTCCGAAGGTGACCAACCACTTTTTTGCCTTGGCCATCAATGGCATCGAGGAAGCCGCCCGCCAGGCAGGCTACCACGTGCTCATCTACCTCACCCACGACGACTACGAGCGCGAAGTCTCTATTATTCAGCACTTGCAGGGCGGCCGCGTCGATGGCATTCTGATGTCAGTAGCCAGCGGCACCCAAGACACCGAGCACCTCCAGAGCCTAAAGCTGCCCATCGTGTTTTTCGACCGGGTGTGCGCCGAGATTCCGACCGCCAACGTCACTACCAACGACTACGAAAGTGGCTACCGGGCCACCGAACACCTGTTGGCGGCGGGCTGCCGCACCATCGCCCACCTGCTGCTATCGAGCACGTTATCCATCGGCCGCAACCGCCACCAGGGCTACCTCGATGCGCTAACGGCCCACGGCCTCACCCCCAGCCCCGACCTAGTGCTGCCCGGCACCCCCGACAACGACGGCCCCCACGACAATATGGGCCGCATCCGCGAATTGATGCTGCGCCGGCCCGACATCGACGGCATTTTTGCCTCGGTCGAGCGCCTGGCCGTGAGTGCCTACCACGTGTGCCGCGAGCTGGGCCGCCGCATTCCGAAGGATGTCAAAATCGTGGGCTTTTCCAACCTCGAAAGCGTGTCGCTCTTCGACCCGCCGCTCACCACCATCACCCAGCCGGCCTACGACATAGGCCGCGAGGCGGCCAAGATTTTGCTGCGCGCCGTGGAGAAAAAACGGGCCATTTTACCCAGCCAAAGCCTGGTGCTGGCCTCGGAGCTGGTGCAGCGCAAGTCCACGGCCAATTAATTTTCCCTCTACTTCGCTACGCTATGCCACAGTATTACACGCCGTTACTACTTCCGCCGGCTTTGGTAAAAGCGCAGCAAGCGTTTGGGTTGGCGCTCTTGCAGCAAGTAGCGCAAGCCGCGCCGCAGACCAACGTATTTCTGTCGCCCTTCAGCGTTGCCACTGCCCTGCTGCTGGCGCTGGAAGGCAGCACCGGCGCGGCGCACGCGGCTATTGCCCGCACGCTGCAAGTGGGCGAAATCACACCCGACAAGTTAGCCACGGCGGTTACGCGGCAGCTGGCCGTGCTCACGCAAGAGGTTGCTGGCCAGCCGGTTTTCAGCGTGGCTAATGCCCTGTGGGCGGCAAAAGAATTTACGCTGGCCCCCGATTTTGTGGCGCGCCTCCGCCAGCACTACCAGGCCGAGGCGGCCACGCTCGACTTTGCCGCCCCCGATGCGGCCGATGTTATCAATGCCTGGGTGAGCCGCCATACGCAGGGCCGCATCACGCGCATTGTGGAAGCGGCGACGCTGGCCCGCCAAGCGGCGCTGGTGCTGGCAAATGCCGTGTATTTCAAAGGCCAATGGGCAGTTGAATTTGGCAAGGCCGGCACGCACCCCGGCGCCTTCACACTGGCCGATGGCACGCAGCAAACCGTGCCACTCATGCAGCGGTGCAGCGGGCAGTTTGGCTACCAGCGGGGTGCCGGTTGGCAGGCCGTGCGCCTGCGCTACCAAGGCTATCCGCGCAGCGCTTCCATGCAGCTCTTCATTCCCGACCAGCCCACGGGCTTGGCTGCTTTCCTCCTGAGTCTGAATACCGCTAGCTGGGCCGCCTGGCAAACCGCTTTTACCCACCAAGTTGAAGTAGACCTCACGCTTCCGCGCTTCCGGCTGGAGTGGGATGGCGACTTAACCGCGGCCCTCCGCACGCTGGGTTTGGGGGCAGCGCTCAGCCCCAGTGCCGATTTTGCCCCGATGGGCTTTCCACCCGATATGCCCGGCTTTATCGGGCAGGTTGCTCACAAAACCTACTTGGAGGTAGATGAAAAAGGTACGGAAGCCGCCGGCGTAACGGTATTAATGATGGTCGGGAGTGGGCCGCCTTCTACCCCACCCGACCGCGTAGTAGTCCGGGCTGACCGGCCGTTTTTCTGCGCCATCGTGGACGATGAAACGGGAACAATTCTGTTCAGTGGCGCGGTGTACCAACCAGACTAAAGACGTGGTGTACCGGATGGCGATGCCCTCCACGAAAAAATGGATTTCTTAGTATGCATAAAGCCCAGTCTCCGCGCTAGAGACTGGGCTTACGTTTTAATTGCTTTTTATTCTTACCTACTCCAGCACCACGCGCTTAGTCAGCACTTGGCTATCAGCTTGCAGGCGTAGAACATACACGCCAGCTGCCAGGCCCTGAGTTGCGAAATCGGCCGTTGCGCCCGCCGCATTCAGGGCGATGGTGCGGCTTTGCACCACCTGGCCCAGGGCATTTACCAGGCTGGCGCGCACCTCGCGCTGGCCCGCCAGCGGCGGCAGCTGCACCGTGAAGCTGTCGTGCGCGGGATTAGGGTACAGATTTACCGAAGCGGCATCCAATTCGATACGGGTGGCCAATGCCGTGGCCGGGCGCAACACTAGGCTAAAGCGGCCCGTGCCCGCCGTGGCCGTGGCCAGCGTGAAGGTATAGCGCGTGCCCGCCGCCAGCACCTGCTGGGTACCCGTGAGGGCATCGCGCAGCAGCACCGTAGTACCAGTAAAATTCAGCAGATTAGCTACGCTTAGCTCGAAGCTGCCGGCTTGCGGGGCATGCAGCACGAGGGGCACCACTACCTCGGCCGCCAACGGGGGCAGGCCGTTGATAGCCAGCGGCACGCTCCCGGCCAGCGTGGCCAGGTCGAGGCCACTGGAGTTGGCGAGTTTGGCCGCATCGTACTGGGCATCGAGGGCGGGAGTGGCCCCAGCTTCGAGGTAAAGGAACGTATCGTCGGCGAGGCCGGCGGTGGCTACGCGCAGTTGTAGCTGCGGGCGCAGGTCAGTGGCCAGGCGCCCGAAAGTGGGCTGGGTGTCGAAGGTGGTGACGCGGTTAGCATTGGTGAGGTTTACGGCGCCGGGGGTGCCGACGGCGCTCACCCGCACAAAGTAGCCCGAGCCGGCCACAATGAGCGGCGAGGTGCCCTGGCCGTTGGCATAGGTGCGGTAGGTGCCGGCGTACTGGCCGGTGCTCTGAAACACGTACATGGCCGCGCCCACGCCGGGGCGCTGGCTGGCGGCCACGGTGCTCCAGTCGAGGGGGCTGGGGTACGGGTTGCCCAGCAGGTGCCAGCCTGCCTCGGCATCGGTACCCCGGCTCAGCGGACCCGAGTTTTGGGCGGCATTATTGAAGGTGCCGGTGAAGGCGATTGGCACGGCCGTAGCGGGCGCATTCACGGTGTAGCCGCGGGTGGGCTGCATAACCTCGGCATCGCTGCCGGGCGAAAACCAGCCTTTATCAAACGCGCTGTAATTGGAGGCAGCCGTGGCCAGGCGGCTTTCATCGTAGCCAAATACCGTGGGGAAAGGCGACACCGCGCCCGGCGTGGCGCTGGTATTATACGCCGCATTGAACGTTGGCGCGAAGCCCGTCGTGCTCAGGCTGCTAAACGTGGCGGCCAGCACCGGCGAGCTAACGTGGCGGTAAGCCGGCCCGGCCACGCCGCCCGTCAGGGCGCGCTGCATGGTGCCCGCGCCCACCACTACGCCGCCCGTATTATCGAGCAGCGCCGTGCCAGTGGCCGACGATAGCAGCGTAAACGCCTGGCCATTCGTAGTAAGGTCACCGTTTTGCAAGCCAGCCACTTGCGCGATGCTTACAGCTTGGCTCAGGGTAAGACCCGCGCCGTTGCTCAGCGTCAGGTTGCGCACCTGGGCGGGCAGGCCGGTGCCCGTGAGCTGGGCGGCGGTGCCGTTGTAGGTGTACGTGGCATTGGCCGAAAACGTGCGAGGGCCGCTCAGCTGCACCGCGCCCGTAGTGCCGGTAGCGCTTAGGCCGGCCGGGTCGCAGATTTGCAGCTCGGCATCGGCTTGCAGCTCGAAGCTGCCGGGGCCGGTGAAGGGCTGGCAACCGGTGGTAAGCACGCCGCCGGTCTGCACCAGCACCGCGCCGCTGGCATTGGTGGGGCCGGCGAGGGTGAGGCTGCCGCCGCTCTGCACCGTGATGTTGGTGTAGTTGCCGCTGGCCGTCAGGCTTTGGCCGTTGGGCACCGTCAGGCTAGGGCGCAGCACGGCATTGCGCAGCGAGGCGATGTAGTCGATATTCGGCTGGCCGAAGCCGTAGCCCCAGTTAAAGGCCGTGCTTTTCGACAGCTGCCCTTTGGCTCCGTTGTAGTCGGTTATGTCCTGCGCGGGGTTCAGGGGGTAGTGGAAGGTACCGCCGCCCGCATCGGTGCCGTCGGGCGAGGTCAGCTTGGCGCAAGTCACCGATAGGAACAGGCTCGATGGCACGCCCGCATTGCCGCCGCCTTTGGTAGCGAAGGCGTGGATGGCACCCGCCACCCCCGTGTTCACGCCGGTTTTCACCAGCACCATGTCATACTGCGTGATGTTGAAGGTGCCGGTGCCCACTTTGGTGAGGTAGGTGGTGTTGCCCAGCAGCATATCGAGGGTAAAGTCACTAGCGTTCAGGTCTTCGGTGTAGCCCGCAGGGCCGGAAATCTGCCGCAGCACGATGGTCGTGCCCGAGCGCACGTCGGCCCAGAAAGCGGTATTGTTGAACTGATACTTGCCACCAGCATCAGTCGTATTGTTCGTTTCAAAGTCCTTCACAATCAGCCCGCGCATATCGAGGTGGTCCTGAATGACGAGCAGCTCCACCGCATCGGAGGTGCCCAGGGCATCGTTCGAACCGTTGTACACGCGGTTTACCACGATGGTGGGCGCGGTGAAGGCCAGCCCGCGCAAGTTGTTTATATAGGTGATATTGGCCTGGCCGTAGCCGTAGCCCCATTGCCGGGTGGCCTCGGTGGTGCTGCTCACGGTGGTAGCGGCCGGGCCGTTGTAGTCGGCCGTAGTTTGGGTGAGGTTGGTGGGGTAAAGCAGCGTACCCGTGCCGAGGGCGGCCGCGGCCGTGAGTTTATTGGTGGTCACGGCGTTGTAGAAAGGGGTGTTCTGGCCGCCATTGGTGGCAAAGGCGTGCACCACGTTGGCGGTGCCATCGACGGAGCCGGTTTTCAGCAGCACCATGTCGGTTTGGGTCAGGTTGAAGTTCTGGCCGCTCGGCGCGTAAGAGGTCAGGTAGGTGGCGTTTTCCAGCAAGAGGTCGATGGTGAAATCGGTGGCATCCACGTCCGGCACGTAGCCGGTGGGGCCGGCCAGCCGCCGCAGCACAATGGTGGTGCCGATGCGCAAATCCTGCCACAAGGCATTGCTGGTAAACTGATACTTGCCGCCGGTGTCAGTGGTCAGGTTATTTTCAAAATCCTTGATAATGAGCCCGCGAATGTCGGTATGGTCCTTCACCACGAGCAGCTCTACGGCGTCCTGGCTGCCGTCGGTGGTCGCGGTGGCGTTGTAGAGGCGGTTTACCACGATGCCCGTTTGCGCCTGCTCGGTGAAGGTCAGCTTCTCAAAATTGAAGCTACTGGTTACGAAGTCAAACTTGAGCGTGGCGCTGGGCGCGGCGTCGAGGTACACGTTGTTTATCACCACATCCTGGTAGGTGCCGAAGCCGCCCGAGGCGGGCACGGCTATCACGCCGGTTTTGTCCACGCCATCGACCGATACGCGCAGCGAGCCGCCCGCCGCGCTGGCCGACACCCGCGCCACCAGCTTATACAAGCCAGCCCGCAAGACATTGACCGTGAAGCGCTGCCACTCGCCAGTGGCCGAGTAGCCGATGTTGCCGTTGCCCTCGCCGCCGTTTTCGGTGTCCACGCTCTCACTGGCGCGGGGCACGGTGGGGTCAAGCAAAGCGCCCCGGTTGGCTACGTCGGTGTCGTAATAGGCCACGTTCTGGCCGCCATTGTCATACTCCACCGCCTTGATAACGCCCGGAATCACGGCCGCCGTGCCGGTGTAGGGCGTTCGCACGCAAGTACTAACCTGCACGTAATCAGCTTTAGTAGCCACGATGGTCGTGTCGGGGTTTACTAGCGTCAGGGTCACGGTTTTGTTGCCGGGCGTGGCGTAGGTCACGGCTACCGGGCCTTTGCCGGTGGCCGTTTGGGGCGTGGCCCCAGGGCCAAAATCCCAGGTCAGCGAGGTGTATTCGCCTAGTATCGAGGCCAGAAACGTTACTTGGTCGGCGCTGGTGCAGGCAAAGGTTTTATCAGCCGAAAACGAGGCCAGCGTCACGTTTTTGCCAGGGTTGAGGTAGGTGGGCGGCAGCGTATTCTGCGCGTGTTGCAGTGAGTACACGATTTTGCGCGTCAGCGCGCCCTGGCTGTTAAAGAGCAGTACCAGCGTCGATTGATTGTAAATCTTGTCGGTATAGGCGGCGTTGAGGCCGGCCGGTACGTTCACTTTCAACGCCGCGCTGCCGGGCACGGTGCTGGCATCGAGCTGCACCGTGAAGTTGTAGTCGGTGGCGTCGCTTTCGTTGAGCAGCAGCACGGCGGTGGTGCCGTTGGAGGTGCTGGCCAGCACGCGCACGTTGGGCTGGTTGTCGGTGGCCACTAGGTAGGTGCCGCGCAGGTTTTCGGCCACCAGCATTTCGTGGTAAAAGGCCGAGCGGGGCTTCACGGTGGCCGCGCTCGAGCCATCGAGGTAGCCCAGGTCGCCGGCGCTGCGGTTGCCGCCACCTTCCTGAATCGACCACGGCAGCATCGACACCGCACCTTTTTGCATGCCCACGCCAAATACCTCGGCCCAGTACTGCCCATTCAGAAACGAGTGCACGCCCAGGCCCTCCACCGTGTTGGCGGCTGGGTTGGCGTAGTCGATATTAAACTCGGTAACTGCCCATTGCAGGGCGTTGGCCCCGGTGCGGTTGTGCAGCGCATTAGCGCTGCTCATCAAGGTCAAAAGCCGGTCAACATTGCCCGAAAGCGTGGCGGGGGCGGCCAGCACATTGGCCCGCGTCTGGGTGCCACTGAAGGGGTACGAGTGAAACGAGACGACATCCACGTAGTACCGGCCGTTGGCATCCTGCCCCGTAATATCGTTGGCCCCGCCAATGAGCGAGTTGAGGTAGCTGGTATCGTAAAACGACGTTTCCGGCCCCACGATGAGGATGCTGGGGTCGACCGCCTTCATGGCCGAGGCCCACTCCCGGATGTACTGCCCCACGCGAGCCACCGGTGTCGGCGCGCCATAAGTGGCCGAGTTCAGGTTGGGCTCGTTGCCAACAATCCAGTACTTAATGTGCCGTTTCATCGTGACGTTGACGTACTGCACGATGGCCGCCGCCTGCTGCGCCGTGTACTTGCCCCGGCCTTCAGATACCTGCACCATGGGCTCGGCCCCAATGCGCCGGATGGAGTCAATCAGGGTCACGTACTCCGGCCCCGAGGGCAGGTGAAACTCCACGCCGTTGCCGCCGATGCGAATCATCTGCACCTTCGACTTTTGCACAATAGGCCACAGCTGGTCGAGGAAGCTGCCACTGTACGTAATGCCGCCGTAGCCCTTGGGCAACCAGGCATTCTGGCCCGCGAGGTAGGGAGAAATGGGTTGGCCGTAGCTGGCGCCCAGCGCCAGCCAGCCAAGCAAGAGAAACGCTAGTAGTTTCTTCATTGGGTGGGAATTGAGGGAAAAGGACAGCACAAGCCCCACCAAGCCAAGCTGCTCATTGGGCAATAGCGTACTAGGCGGGTCCGAAAACCCGCTAGCCAAAGCCAGTAAAAGCAGCAAAGCCCAGCTAAAACTCGGCGTAAGGCGGCGGCCAACAGTAGTGAAAAGGTTGGCCACCGCCGCACGAGCGGGCAGATAAAGGTATCGGCCCGGTTTGCCTAAAGGTTAGGGAAACAGCCTATTTATTTACGAAAACGTTTACATTTTCAGCCGCGGAAAGGCGCACAAACTCTTTTGCTAAGAGGATATTTAGTAGCCACTTAGCATAGCCAACGTCTGTCAGGCAGACCGCAGGGAAGCATCTCGCTCGCACCGTCGTTAGCGTAAGATTTTACTACACCCCGCGAGAGGCTTCCCTTCGGTCTGCCTGACCTACTATAAACCAAGAACAAGCCGTAGTCCGACAACGCCGCCCAGTACAGCTCCAAACGCGCCGTGTGTAAGCGGTAACATTTCAGCAGCTGCCTGTTATCGCTGCACATTCTCACGCTTTGTTACCTCTTTTTCATGAAAAAGCTTTTCCTCCTCGCCGCCGCGGCCCTTGCCTTCGGCACCGCCCAGGCCCAAACCGCCACCCTCAGCTGCTGCGCCCGCCCCACGGCCAGCGCCACCGAAGCCTTTGCCCTGCTGGCCAGCAACGAGGAGTTTGTAGGTGGCCACGATGCGCCCCTGCCCTACTCCTACACCGGCGAAGGCCAGATGGTAGAGTTTAAAACCCCCGATGGCCAAACCGGCCACGGCTTCGAAATCAAAAGTGCCAAGCCCAGCAATAAGTACCTTTTTGTCTATCAGGAATGGTGGGGCCTGAACGACTACATCAAGAAAGAAGCCGCCCGCTTTGCCGAAGAAATGCCCGGCGTGAACGTGCTGGCCGTGGACCTCTACGATGGCCAAATAGCCACCACCCCCGACGAAGCCGGCAAGCTCATGCAAAGCATTAAAACCGACCGCGCCGTCTCCATCATCAAAGGCGCGCAGCTTTACGCCGGCCCCAAGGCGCAGTTTGCCTCAGTAGGCTGGTGCTTTGGCGGCGGCTGGAGCCTGCAAAGCGCCCTCATTGGCGGCAAGCAAACCACGGGCTGCGTCATGTACTACGGCATGCCCGAAAAAGACGTGGCCAAGCTCAAAACCCTGCACTCCGATGTGCTGGGCCTCTTTGCCGACCAAGACAAGTCGATAAGCCCCGAGGTAGTGGCCCAGTTTGAGAAAAACATGGCCGCCGCCGGCAAAAAAGTAACCGTGAAGGAATACCCCGCCGTGCACGCCTTCGCCAACCCTTCCAACCCCAAGTACGACAAAGCCCTGGCCGAAGACGCCCATCAGCGGGCACTAACTTACCTTAAGGCGCGGCTGAAAGCGTAGGGCCATTTTGCCATCGGCGACGGGTAGGCAGCCGGCCCGCGCAAACATTTCTTTCGTTTGCCGCGTTTGCCTTCTACATTTGTTAGTGCTTGGCTAATAACCAGACTTACAGCCCCCTATTTTTACGTTCATCGACTATGGAAACGTTCAGCTTCTCGCTATTCGCGCCAATTCTGGTCGGAGCCATAAGTGCTACCTTGCTGATATCCAAGGTAGTCAGAGACTTATCGAAGGATACTATCACCGTTACGCGCGTTGACACCGGCCGCTCCATTGTGCTGGAGCGCCCTACCGTCGAGCAATCGCGGGCCAACCGCTCGGCCCAGGCCCGCAAGCTACTTGACTTGGTAGAAGCGTAATCGGGCACATGGCAGACGACATTACCAAAGGGGAGGCCGGCAATCCGGCCTCCCTTTCTTATGAGGGCTTGGCCAGCACCACGCTGGTCGCGCTGGCCAACCTGATTCCGCACCCCACGGGCCGCATCGTAGCTACCATCACCGCGGCCCCTTTGGGCGTAGCCGTTGGCCGCTACATCAGCTGGAAGATTCAGCAGCGCAAGCGCGAAGAAGCCCGCCGCATTGTCAACGAAGAAATCGACGACGTGCGCAAAGAACTGGCGCGCACCGACCTCTCGCCCGAGCGCCGCGAAAAACTCAACGACGAGCTAGAAGGCTTGCGGCAAGTACGCCTAAAACACCTGCTACTAGACTAGTAACCAGGGTACTGAATAAGGGGGTGGAGACGCCAACTATGGCGCCTCCACCCCCTAAAAGCACACTTACCTCGCCTACCGCAGCCCGCCCGTGCGCCGGGCAAAGCTGCCGGCCCGGCTGCCCGCCTCCGCCGACGCAGGCAGGCCGTGCGGCCCCGGTACCGAGCGCTGCGCCTGGGTTAGCTCAGTGCGCAAGTGCTGAATTTCTTCGAGCAGTTGCGCCCAATCGCGCACCACGAAGTAGGGCTGCGCACCGGCTTTCTCAGCCACGAGGCCGGCCGTGGGCACCGCCAGCAGCCGCAGCTGCCGGGCCGCCCCGGCCAGGGGCTGCACACTGCTGGCTTCGGCCGCGGCCGCCGCGTGCAGGTGGCGCGCCGAGGTCAGCAGTTGGGCCCCGTAAAACTGCGGCCGCTCGCCGGCCGGGGCTAGCAGCCCTAGCTCGAAGGTGGCGCGGGTGAAGCGCCGCAGCAGTATCGCGCCGGCTGGCGTGGTAGCCTGCGCCCAGGCCTGGCCCAGGGCCTGCAAGGCCTGGGCATAGCCGGGCTCGAACAGCAGCGGCAGCCGCCCCATCACTTCCGAAAACAAGTCGACGCCGTGGGCCGGCTGGTCAAACTCGGCGAAGGTGCGCAGGCGCGTTACCAGCGGCAGCTCGCGCCGGGCCAGGGCGGCGTAGTACTCGGCCTCGGGCAGGGGGCCGCCAGCGGGGCGCAGCGTCCAGCCAGTGCGCTGGAACACGATTTGGCTGAGGCGGCTGAAGTTGGGCACCTCGTCGCGGCGCAAACCCAGGGCCGCTACCCCGGCCGCGAAGGCCGGGTGCGCCCGCCGGTGCAGCAGCGCCTGCTGGCGGTCGAACAGCATTTTCCAGACGCCGGCCGAAGCAGGGGTAGCGGGGTGATGAGGACGGGCGAGCAGGTGCAAAGTCATCGGGCGTCGTGTTTAAGGGATAGAATAAATCAAAAAAAAGCCCGACTCCTTGGGGAAGGAATCGGGCTAAAGCTTAGTGAGAGGCTAGAGGGGAAGCATCTTGTTATTCCCCAAGTGGCCGGCTATGCCGCACGATTCCGAGACCCAAGTTGGGTCGCTTAATCATTAGGCAATAATTGGTCTGGAAGCCGGTCATGTCGAGGGCAAATATACGAGGATTTATAATTTCTGCAATTGACTAGCAGTTTTTTTCAAAAAAGCTTAACCAACCCGCTATTTCATTAACAGCCATTGGTAAGCCGGGCCAAACTCGCGCCGCCAGAACCACTCGGCGTGCTGGCCGTCGGCGGGAGTTTTGAATACTAAGTTCGTCGGTTTCAGTCCGCGCGCCAGCATAGCGTCGCGTACTTCGGCCATAAACGGCACCATAGAGGGACCTTCGGCCGGGCCGGCCAAAAAGTAGAAGCGGCTGGTGGCCGGCACCGGCCGGTGCTGCTTCACAAAGCGCAGCACCGAGTCTTTGGCAAACCAGAAAGCGGGCGAAAAGACCCCTACCCGCCCGAACACCTGCGGGTACTTCACGCCAGCGTAAAAGGAAATCAGCCCACCCATGCTGGAGCCCATAATGGCCGTGTGCGCCGCGCCGGGCTGCGTGCGGTAGTGCTGGTCGATGTAGGGCTTCAGGGTTTTGACCAGAAACTGCACGTACTCGCTGCCCTCGCCGCCTTTTTTCAGGCGGTCATTCTTCCAGGGCGAATACTCGTCGAGCCGGCGCTCGCCGCCGTTATCGATGGCCACCACTATGCAGCCGGTAGCATCCTGGCCGCTGGCCACCAGTTGGTTAAGCGTCTTATCGACGGCCCACTCGCCGGCGTAGGCCGTGGCTTCGTCGAAGACATTCTGGCCGTCGTGCAGGTACAGCACGGGGTAGCGGCGTGGCGAGGTTTCGTAGTCGGGTGGCAGGTAGAGCCAGATGCGCCGCGGGCGCCCGCCCAGCTGCGGCAGCCGAAACGAATCGGCCAGAATGCGGACGTTGGGCGCGGCGGTGTGGGGCTTGGGGGCCAAGGCTACGGGGCCACCGGGGCGCTGGTCTTGCCAGGCGGCTACCTGCAAGGTAAGCGTGCCTGTGCCAAAATCGGCCTGCCGGTTGGCGCGGGGCTGCCCGCCGGCATCGGCCTCGCCGGTGTCCCAAGAGCCGCGGGTGAGCTTAAATTCCTGGGTGCCGCGCACCGTGGCGGGCAGCGTGAGCTGGTACGAGCCATCGGGCTGGGGCGCGAGGGCGTAGCCGGGCGCGGCGGGGTTCCAGTCGTTGAACGAGCCTGCTACGTAGATTTTCTCCCCCGTTTTCACGGCCGCGCCGGGGGCTAGCCGCAAGGTGGTTTGGGCCTGCGCCGGCTGGCCACTGCGGGCCGCAAACAGGCTAGCCCCGGCCAGCAGGATTTTTCGATAGGTAAACTTCTTCATTCGCGTTGCGCCGGGTTCTTAGCCTCCCTAAACTGCCCCGGGCCGGAATGGTTACCGAATAACTTCGCCGCTGCCCGCCCCACGCTCCGACACGTCGATTTTGCGCAGCGTATAAATGGCCCGGATGGAATCGACGCCCGGCAAGCCATTCGTCTCAAAATCAATGCGCGAGCCTTTCTTCTGCGGGCCGCTCACGAAGTGGCGGTAGTCTTCGGCCGACTCGCGCACGATGTACAGCTCGCCGGGGCTGGGCACTTTCAGGCGCACGTAGGTGCTGCGGCCATCGGGGGCGGCGCTACGCTTTTCGCTGCTGGCCAGCAGGCTCACGCCAGTCAGGCGATACTTGCCGGCGTCGGCCGCGCCCTGGCCGGGCGGGTCGTAGTTGCCGAGGCCATCCACGAATACTTCGCGGCGGGCCACCAAGTCTTCGAGCGGCGTGGTTTTGAGCAGCGGCAGGTTTTTTTCTTCCATCAAGAGCTGCTGCACGGCGGTGCCGGGCGCGGCTTGTTGGTAAAAGACCAGCACGGGGTCTTTGATTTTCACCTTGCTGATAACCAGCGGCGGCTTCACTTCTTCTTCGACTACCCGCCGGGCCGCCTCCACGGGTGGGGGCGGCGGGGGCGGGGTTTTCACGCCGGGCTTGCCCTTCACCGGAGCCTTGCCGGGGGCCGCCTTGCCGGGCGCGGGCCGCCGCACCTGGGCCGCCGCCTGCCGGGCTCCAGCACCCAGCAAGGCGATGGCGAGTAAGAAATAATAAAATGTAATTTTCATAACAGCGCTGAATCGCTCAAAAGTACAAAACGCGCGCGGGTTTACGCAATGCAGAAGCTACTTAACTGTGCCTAAAGACAACCCGCAGGTTGCTTACTACTTAAGCGTTTTCGCCTATCTGCCTGCTAGTTAGGAGACCAGCGATAAGGTGAGTCCGCTAAAAAGCCTGGCTACTTTTATGCAGCAGCCCTAAATGCCCTCTGGCCGAGGTGCTATTTATTCCCTTCATTGGCCAATGGTGGCGCGGGCTGGCGGGCCCGGCGGCCGATGGGGCCAAGGGCCGCTGGCCGCCGGTTTTCACATTTTTTGGCGGGGCCAAGGAAAGAATATTACGAGATTATTACGCCCGCCGAGCACCTTGAGTAATTAATTACTCGGCTAACCGCTTAATTTTGCGGAATCGATTTCGCTCACAGCTACCCAGGCCCCTAAGTTGATTAAGAGCGCCCGCATGAGCCGCAGTTTTTTTCGGCAATTGTTCAGCTTTTAGCTAAACTTTATCGGGGGTCCTAGCTGTTAGACGGTCCCTTTCCTCCGCATTCTTTTTTTCCACTTTTTCCCCACCCAAATTTTGTTGTTTATGAAACAACCCTACTTGGCGAAACTCCGGTTTCTGCTATTTCTATTGTTAGGCTTGGCTGGCTCGGTTGGAGCCGCCTGGGCACAAGCAGGCGGCTCCGTGACGGGCCGCGTGACCGACGCCAAAAATGAAGGCATTCCCGGGGTAACGGTCGTAATTGAAGGTTCGACCCTCGGCGGCTCAACCGACATTGAGGGCAACTACACCATCGGCAACGTGCCCGCTGGGCCGCACACGGTAGTCATCTCTTTTGTGGGCTATACCACGGTGCGCCAGCCCATTACGGTGGTGGCTGGCCAATCTACTACGGTGGCTCCGCAGCGCCTTAGCGAAAACGCTACGGCCCTGGGTGAGGCTGTGGTAGTGGGCTACGGCACGCAGCGCCGCCAAGACGTGACGGGCTCGGTAACGACGGTGTCGGACAAGGACTTCGTGAAAGGCCAGGTGACCAACCCCGAGCAGCTGGTGCAGGGCAAAATAGCGGGCGTCGTGATTACTGATGGAGGCGGAGCACCTGGTTCGGCCACTCAGATTCGCATTCGCGGAGGCTCGTCGCTGAATGCCAACAACGACCCACTGATTGTAATCGACGGGGTGCCCGTGGATGCCAGCCAGGGTGGCGGTGTTAGTGGCGCGTCGAACCCGCTGTCGCTCATCAACCCCAATGACATCGAGACGTTTACGGTGCTGAAAGATGCTTCGGCCACTGCCATCTACGGCTCGCGGGCTTCGAACGGCGTTATTCTTATCACTACCAAGAAGGGCCTGGCCGGCGAGGCTATGACGGTAAACGTGAGCTCGCAAACGTCGCTGTCGCGCCGCTACAACGCGCTGCCCGTGCTGTCGGCCGATGAGTTTCGGGCCGCAGTAGCCCAGATAACGCCTACCCGCGTTAGCGGCTTGGGCACTGCCAGCACCGATTGGCAGAAGGAGATTTTCCGCACGGCCATGACGTATGACAACAACGTGAGCGTGACCGGTTCGCTCGGCAAGTCGGTCCCCTTCCGCGTGTCGTATGGCAACCTGAACCAGCAGGGCATTCTGATTACCAACAAGCTGGTGCGTAACACGGGCTCTATCAGCCTGACGCCGGTGCTGCTCGACAACCACCTGCGCATTAACCTGAACGTGAAGGGCTCGGTAACCGACAACAACTTTGCTGATAACGGCGCCATTGGGGCGGCCGCGGCCTTTGACCCCACGCAGCCCGTGTATTCGGGCAGCACGGCCTATGGCGGGTACTTCACGTATGTGCAAAATGCTTCTAACCCCGCCAGCGCTCCCCAGCAGAACGTACCGGGCAACCCGATAGCCCAGCTAGAGCTGACCCGCAACCGGAGCACGGTGCTGCGCAGCATCGGCAACGTACAGCTTGACTACAAGCTGCACTTTTTGCCCGACCTGCACGCCAACGTGAACCTGGGCTACGACATTACCCGCGGCAGCGGCACCAACAGCCAGAGCACGCAGTTGGCTTCGACCTACTTCAACCTGCCCTTTGCGCCGACACCCGCCACGGCCAATGCGCGCGGTGGCTACTACAACGCCTACCAGCAGGACCGCCACAACAAGCTCCTGGAATTTTACCTCAACTATAGCAAGCAGTTTGGCGACCACCGCCTCGAGCTGCTGGCTGGTTACTCGTACCAAGACTTCATTACTAACTCGCCGGCTTTGCCTTCTTACCTGGGGCAGGATGGCAACTACGACGCCAGTGGCCAGGTGCAGCAGATTGTGTACACGCAGGCGGGCACTCCTTTCCGCTCGCAGTACACCATTATCTCGTTCTACGGCCGCCTCAACTACAACTACAAGGACCGCTACCTGGTAACGGGTACGCTGCGGAATGACGCTTCTTCGCGCTTCCCGTCCAACAACCGCAATGCGCTGTTCCCGGCGGCCTCGTTTGC
This sequence comes from Janthinobacterium lividum, assembly GCA_050954845.1. Lineage (GTDB taxonomy): Bacteria > Bacteroidota > Bacteroidia > Cytophagales > Hymenobacteraceae > Hymenobacter. The sequence continues at coordinate 32,897 of JBPBQK010000027.1, read as the reverse complement.
GTGGCGCGTGAAAGGCGAGGACTTCCTGAAGGATAACACCACGTTCTCGGACCTGAAGCTGCGCATTGGCTACGGCCGCACGGGCCAGCAGGATATCTACGGCATCGCCGGCGACTATCCCTACATTCCGCGCTATACCCAGAATGCTATTGCGGCTCAGTATAGCCTCGGAGGCATTACTTATCGCTCTTACTCGCCCCTGGGCTATAACAGCACCTTGAAGTGGGAAACCACGACCACGTATAACGCTGGTCTGGACTTTGGCTTCCTCGACGGCCGTATTACGGCTTCGGTAGATGCCTACTACCGCAAAACGACCGACCTGCTCAACGGCATTTACCTGGCCGGCCTCACCAACTTCACCAACTACTACGTGTACAACGTGGGGGCGCTGGAAAACCGCGGGGTAGAAGTGAACCTGAACCTGAACCCAGTACGCACTACCAACTTCCGGTGGGATGTGAACATCAACGCCACCTACAACAAGAACAAGATTCTGTCGCTGGGGCCGCAGCAGGAAGGCTTCGCGGGCATTGAAACGAACGGCATTGCCGGGGGCACGGGCTATAATATCGGTCTTTTCGCGGTAGGGCAATCCTCTTCGTCGTTCAACGTCGTAAAGCAAGTGTATGATACCAATGGCCGCCCGCTCAACGGGGTTTATGCCGACGTGAACGGCGATGGCACCGTTAATGACCGCGACCGCCGCGTGTACAAGCAGGCTGCCCCGCCGGTTGTCCTGGGCTTCAGCTCTAACCTGGCTTACAAGAAGCTGAGCCTTGCGTTCACGCTCCGCAGCAACATCGGCAACTACGTGTATAACAACATTCAAGCAGCCAACGGTACCCTCTACGGCCTCACCGGCTCGACCAACTTCCAGAGCAACATCACGACCGACGCCCTCTCCACCCGGATTCCTAATGCCAACGATGCCCTGCACTACTACTCGGACTACTACCTCGAGAACGCTTCGTTTGTGCGGATGCAAAACGCGACGCTGGGCTATAACGTCGGCAAAGTATTCAACAAGGGGAATTTAAACCTCTCCTTTGCCGTTCAGAATCTATTCGTTATCACGAAGTACTCGGGCCTGGACCCCGAGATTTCCAATGGGGTTGACAACAACACGTACCCCCGCCCGCGCGTTTATACTTTTGGCCTGAACCTGAATATCTAAGCCATTTCCCACCCTGTCATGAAAAAAGCATTTATTCGTAGCGCGCAGGTTCTTTCGCTCAGCGCCACTGCCCTGCTGGTAGCGCCATCTTGCACCAAAGACCTAGACCGCTCCCCCACCTATGACCTCAGCGCCGATGTGGTTTACAAAGACGCTGCTGGCTATAAAACTCAGCTAGCCAAGGCTTACGCTGGCTTCGCTGTGACGGGCCCGGGCGGCCCCACTGCCACCAGCGGCGATATTCAGGGCATCGACCAGGGCACTTCGGACTACGTCCGGGGCCTGTGGAGCGCGCAGGAGCTGACGACCGACGAAGGCGTAATTGCCTGGGGCGACCCTGGCGTGCAGGACTGGCATAACCTGAACTGGACTTCGGGTGGCGTGCTGATTCGGGGCCTGTACAGCCGCCTGCTGTATGAGGTAACCATCTGCAACAGCTACTTGCAGGAGTCTACGCCGGCGAAGCTTTCCTCGCGGGGCATTGCCTCGGCCGATGCCACGGACATCAACGCGTACCGGGCCGAAGTGCGCTTTCTGCGGGCTTTGTCTTACTACCACCTGCTCGACCTGTATGGCAACCCGCCTTTTGCCGACGAGACGGCCGCGATTGGCGCTTCTACCTTACCCCCGCAGATTACCCGCGCTAACCTATACAGCTTTATCGAAGGTGAGCTGCTGGCGATAACCGGTGACAAGACTGGCAGCACCGACTTGCTGAAGGCAGCCCGCACCAACGAATACGGCCGCGCCGATAGAGGTGCTGCCTATGCGCTGCTGGCCAAAATGTACCTGAACGGGGTAACCTACGCGGGGGCCAGCGCCGCCCCTACCTGCTACACCAACGCGGCCACCTACGCCAAGAAAGTGGTGGATGGGGGCTACTCGCTGATGCCTAACAGCGCGACCGGCAACCGCTTGGCGCGCAATGGCTACGGCAAGCTTTTCTTGGTCGATAACTACCAAAACAATCCGGAAATCATTTTCCCGGTGGTGTTTGATGGCAAAACCACCCAAACCTATGGTGGCACTACCTTCCTGACGCACGCCTCGGTGAGCGGCACGGCGGGCAATGGCTGGGACCCGGTGCCGTATGGCATTGGTGCTGGCTGGGGCGGCATTCGCACCACGCCGAGCCTGGTAGCCCAGTTTGCCGACACTACGGCTGATGAGCGCGGCAGCTTCCACACCGCCGGCCAGACGCTGAGTGTAACTGCGCTGTCCGACTTCTCGAAAGGGTACGTGCCGATTAAATTCCGCAACATCACGTCGACGGGTGCCACTGGCTCAGATGCTACGTTCGTAGACACTGACTACCCCATGTTCCGCCTGGCCGATATGTACCTGACCTACGCGGAAGCGGTGTCGCGCGGCGGCACGGGCGATGCCGGCCTGGCCCTGCAATACGTGAATATGGTGCGTAACCGGGCCTACAAAGGCCAGCCCGGCGGCAACGCCGGCGCCGTAACTGCTGCTACGCTGACGGCCAATGGCTACCAGTTCTTCCTCGACGAGCGCTCGCGCGAATTGTATTGGGAAGCCACTCGCCGCACCGACCTCATCCGCTTTGGGCAGTTCACCAAGAACTACAAGAATCCTAGTGCCAACTACCAGGTTTCGCCCTGGCAGTGGAAAGGAAGCAGTGCGAGCATTAACGGCACTGACGTAGCAGATTACTTGCAGCTGTTTCCGCTCCCTTCGTCGGAACTCAGCATCAACACTAATCTTAAGCAAAACCCTAATTACTAGGCAGTTTAGTTAGTTGCTTCAGGCTTCGGAATTTATTTCTCTCAGAAAGCATTCCGGAGCCTGAATAAACTAATCAGTTACGTCTTTCTCCACCCAATCATTCTCACACTCATGCAAACCTGGACTACTAAACTAGCTATCGGGACGTTTGCCCTGGCAGTGCTTTCGTTGACCTCTTCGTGCAAGAAGGACGAAGTACGGACTGTACTTACGCCCTCTAACTCACCCACGCTGGTGGCTTCTACCACTACGGTGGCCTTGGCGCAGACTGCCAGCGCCCAAACTGCGGTAACCTTTACCTGGACCCCGGTTAAGTCGCTTAGCATCTCTGACGCTAGCACCACCCCGGCCCCGACTATCACGTATTACCTCGAATTTGACAAGAAAGGCCACAACTTCGGGGCCCCGGTTTCGATAGCCGCTGGTAGTGCCTCTACTACTGCCGCTACCACGACCACCACCGTTACCGTAGGTGACTTGAATACGGCCCTCACCACGCTGGGCCTGACGCCGGGCACGGTCACCGATGTGGAAGTTCGGCTCAATGCTAGCTACGCCGCAAACTCCACCACGGTATCGAACACACTGCCGCTGTCGGCTACCAGCTACAAGATTTGCCCGCAGCCCGCTGCCAGCCAGGCCTGGTCTATTATCGGGGCGGCAGCCCAGGGCTGGAGCACCGACGTTATCATGACGTATGACTGCGACAACAACCAGTACACGTACACGGGCGCATTTCTTGCCGACGAGTACAAGTTCCGTTACGGTGGCAACGATGCGACCACCGGCAACTGGAAAACTAACCTCGGGGGCACTTCCTTCACCGGTGGCACCCTGACCCAAGATGGCGGGAACCTGAAAATTCTTACCGCCGGCACATACACCATCACGCTGAAGCCTGCAGCGCTGGATGCGGCTGGCAAAGTAACGGCCGGTAGCACGTACACTATCCGCTAAGCTAGCTTGCCCTTAATGGGAATAAAAAAAACCGCTGGTGACAGCGGTTTTTTTTATTCCCGTGGTTTTCGGCATTATAGTGGCTAAAGGCAAGCAGTACTTAGCCAGTATTTTATTCTAGAACCGGTAGGTTTTATCATTGCAGGCTCAATCCTTTTCCCCGACATGCTCCGCAATTCTTTTCCAGCGTTTTGTCTCCCTTTGTTTTTGAGCGCTAGCCTGGCTATGGCCCAGGCAGCGCCCGCTGGCAGAAAGCCGCCCGTAGCCGCCCCCATCAAGCCCGTGCCGGCCCAAAACGCGGAGGAACGCGTGAATGGGCTCACCAACAATATGGTGCAGGCGCTGGGCCTCAACCCAGCCCAGGCCGAGAAAGTACGCACCATCAATACCAACTCGGTACGCAACGTGGAGGCCGCCCGCCTGCGCTATGCCGACAACCCCGCCAAGCTGCGCGGCTCCATTGATGACATTGGCCTGGCCCGCCTCGAGCAGCTAAAGGATGTACTAACGCCCGCCCAGTTTAGCCGCTACCAGCAAAAGCGGGAGGAAAAACTCGGCATTCCTACCGTGCGCGGCTACCAAGGCACACCCCCGCCCAGCCTGGGCGGCGGCAGCAATGGCCGCGGCGGCGACGAGTAGATAAACGCATAAATGAGTAAGGGCGTAAAGCATCTGAGCAGATGCTTTACGCCCTTACTGGCTATTCATTGTTCCGCTTGGCTTCCTGCTGCGTGAGCGTGGTGAGGAAGGAGCGCGTGAGTGGGGTTTCGCTTTCGTAGCCTTTGCGGCGCTCGTTGGCCGCGGCACCCTCGCCGGTGGCAGGCAGGGCGCGGTTTACCCAGGCCAGCACATCGACGGTGGTGCCAGGCAGCAGGCCATGGAAGGCGGCCAGCAGCTTGGCGGGCAAGGACAGAATCAGTTCGCCATCGCCGCGGCGGGCGGCGTTCCAGATGCGGCGGGCGGCTTGTTCGGCGCTCATCGTGAAGCCGGGCAGCGCGTCAGCAATGCTAAACCAGGCGTACTCTTTTTTGTGCTGGCCCTTTACATCGACGTGGCCGGTGCTGCCGGTGCGCAGTAGGCCGGGGCACACGGTGGTGACGTAGATGCCGAATTGGCTAAGCTCGGCGCGGAAGCCTTCGGACAGCCCAACCAGCGCAAACTTGCTGGCGCTGTACGCCGTGAGGTGCGGAATGGCCACCTTGCCGCCCAGCGACGAAATATTAATAATGCGCCCTTCGCCGCGCTGGCGCATGCCCGGCAGCACGGCCTGCATGGCATGAAACGGGGCCCAAAAGTGCGTATTCATCGAGTCTTCGAAGTCGCGGTCGTCTAGGTTTTCGAGCGGCCCGCCGATGATGATGCCGGCGTTGTTGATGAGCACGTCGATGGCTCCCAGGCGGCTTTCTACTTCGGCCACTAGCGAGCGCACCTCCTGGGCATCGGTAAGGTCGCGAGAGAGGGCGAGCACATTGGCCTCAGTGCCACCGCAGTCGAGCAAATCCTGGCGGGCGCGGGCCAGTTCTTGCTCATCGCGGGCGCAGATGGCCACGCGCGCGCCTTCGATAACGGCGCGGCGGGCCAGCACCAGGCCCAGCCCGCGCGAGCCACCCGTGACGAGTACGGTGCGCCCACTGAGCTCGTACGAGCCCCGGCGATTGCGCCAAACGGTGGTAGCTAAGGCGGCTAGGCCGAATCCGGCGGCCCAAAGCCAAGAAGAAGTGCGGGAAGTGGGTTTCATGCTATGCTGTATGGAAATTGGGGGCGAAAGGTTGCGTAGGCCAGGCCGCGGCCCGCACCTTTGTGCGTTAGCGCTACTCGTTTTCCTTGTCCGCCATGGCCACTTCTACTTACTTATACCTGGCAGCGGGCCTCGTGCTGCTGGCCTGGTGGCTCATTAAGGGCCGGCGGCCGGCAGCTCCGGGCAGACTAGCGCCAGCTAGCCCGCCCTACCAGCCCCGCCCGATTAAGAAACCCTTTGCGCCCCTACCCTATGCCGACGTAGTCGAGCACTACGAGCAAGCGCTAGCGCACCAGGCCAGCGCCCCGCAGTTTCGGCTTTTAGTGATGACGCATTATAATGCCCAAGCCTACGAGGTGGCCCTGGCGGTTAGCCAGCGGTTTCGGGCGGCGCTGGCCACCGAGTTTAACAGGGCCGACCAGGTATTGCACGCGCACTTATACACCACCACCGGGGAGCCCGGGCAAGCGGTGGCTATGTACACGCAGATGCTGGAACAGTCGGTTGCTTCGGCGGCTGTTTACAACAACCGGGGCTACGCTTATAACCTGCTGGCCGAGTACCTGCTGGCCATTCAGGACTTCAACCAAGCCATTGCCCTTCAGCCCAAAATGGCCTACGCCTACAATAATCGCGGGCTGGCCCTGCTGCGCCTGGGTATGCCCGCCGAAGGCCGAGTCGACATTGAGCATAGCCTGCAACTAGACCGCCACAATGCCTACGCCTACCGCAACCTGGGCATCTATTACTTCGACCAAGCCGACTACCCGGCGGCGCTGCGGCATTTTGAGCAGGCGCACCGGCTGGGCACTGCACCGCCCGAGCTAGCTGACTATCTAACGCAAACTCGCCAGCGGTTGGGTGTAGACCCATCCGCTGGCGAGCAGTCAGCAATGCCTTTTTCAGATAACTAGCGCGGGCTGTTTACGCGCCCAGCTTCTCTTTGAAGTAGGCCAGCGTGAGGGCCCAGGCCTCGGCGGCGGCGTCCTTGTTGTAGCTGGGGCGCGCGTCGCAGTTAAAGCCGTGGTCGGCGTAGGAAATAACGGTATTGATGTAGGGCTTGCCGGCCGCCTCCACGGCGTCGATTACCTGCTTGATTTGGTCTTTCGAGATGTGCTCGTCGAGCCCACCCCAGTAGAAAAGGTGCGGTGCGTGCAAGTCCTTGGCCAGGTCGGTGATGGTGTGGGTGCCGCCGCCGTAGTACGACACGGCCGCCGCCAGCGGCAGCACGGCATTGGCCCGGAACGATACCTGGCCGCCGAGGCAGAAGCCGATGCTGCCGATTTTGTCTTTTTGCACATCATCCTGGCTTTGCAGCCAGTCGTAGGCAGCCTGGGCATCGTGGTTGAGGCCGTCGGCCGTGATGGCCGCGTAGTGCGGCATGGCCAGCGTGGCAAACTCGCTGTACGGAATTTCGAGGCCCGGCTCGGCCGAGCGGTGAAACAGCTCGGGGGCTACTACCACGTAGCCGGCGGCGGCTAGGCGGTCGGCCACGCTCCGAATGTGGCCATTTACGCCGAAGGCTTCCTGAAACAGCATGATACCGGGCGCGGGGCCGCTGGCCTGGGGGCGAGCCACGTAGGCGTGCATCTGGGTGCCGTCGGCGACGGGGAGAACGAGGGAATTAGGGGTGCTCATTGAAAGCGGGTAAAATAAGAAGGGAGTCGCAGCCAGCAACAAGAGCAGTCGTTGGTTGTTCGTTTTCTGTTATTGTTTGCCAATTACTCAACAGTCACTTTATAGTAAGCTATTGATTGATAATCAATAATAAGGCAATAAAAATAGCTAGCAGAAAAACGAGCTTTTATGTCCACCTCCCCCACTTTACGCCTGAGCGTGCTCGACCAGTCGCCGGTGCGCCCTGGGGCCACTGCCCGGCAGGCCCTGCAAGAAACCACGGCGCTAGCCCAGCTAGCCGACCGCCTCGGCTACACCCGCTACTGGGTGAGCGAGCACCACAACACAAATACCCTGGCCGGCCCCGCGCCCGAGGTACTGCTGGCCCACTTGGGCGCGCACACCCAGCGCATCCGGCTGGGCTCGGGCGGCGTGATGCTGCCCCACTACTCGGCCCTGAAAGTGGCCGAGAATTTCAAGCTGCTCGAAGCCCTGCACCCCGGTCGCATTGACCTGGGCATTGGCCGTGCGCCGGGGGCCGACCGCCTCACGGCCTACGCCCTCAACCCCACTAATAAGTTTGACGAACAAGCCTTTGCCGAGCAATTGCTGGACTTGCAAGCCTACCTGCGCGATGAGGAAGTGCCCGAAACCATTCATGAGCGGGTGAAGGCTATTCCTAAAATCGACACCCAGCCGGCGCTGTGGCTGCTCAGTTCCAGTGGGCAGAGCGGGCTGTTTGCGGCGCAGCTGGGCATGGCCTTTTCGTTTGCGCAGTTCATCAACCCCAGCGGCGGGCCGCAGGCCGTGCAGGCCTACCGCGCGCAGTTCCGGCCGTCGGCCGAGCTGGCTGCGCCGGTGGCCAACGTAGCCATTTTCGTGCTCTGCGCCGACACCGAGGAAAAGGCCCTGGCGCTGCAAAAAGCCACTTTTTTGCAGCTGCTGCGCTTCGACCAGGGCCTGCGTGGCCCCTACCCCAGCGCCGAAGAAACGGCCGCCTACGTGTTCTCGCCCGAGGAGCAGGCGCGCCTGCTTTACCACAAAAACCGCGTAGTAGCCGGCACCCCCGAGCAAGTGCGCGCCCGCCTCACGCGCCTGGCCGCCGCCTACGCGGTCGAGGAACTTAGCCTCGTGAGCATCACCGCCGATTTTGCCGACCGCCTGCGCTCGTATGAGTTGCTGGCCGAAGCGTTTGAGCTAACCCCCGCACCAGTGGGCAGCCTGGTAAACTGAGCGCCTACTACTTTATTTAGAATTTTTCAAAAAAGCCTGCGCTTCATGCGCAGGCTTTCTCTTTTTAATAAATCAATGATTATAAAGTAATTATGCCAATTGTAGTCTAGAAAAACATAGTAAGTTAGGTTAATAGTAAGCTAGCTGAAGGGCGGAAACTATTTTGAATTCTTCTAAACAGCGCACACCTTTGCAGCTGTATTGAACGATTCTAAATAAAGAATGCGCCAACTTATACTCCCTGCTCTCGTGGCAGCTGCCTTTATTCCTGCTATATCCCAAGCCCAAGCGCCAGCGCAGCCCAGCGCCCCGGGCCGCACGCACCAGCGCCACGGCACTATTCGCGGGGTGGTGCGCACCAGCGATGGCAAGCCCGCTTCCTTTGTGAGCGTGGGCCTGCCCAAACTGGGCAAGGGCGCTAACACCGCTGAGGATGGTTCGTTTCAGATTACGGGCGTTGAGCCGGGCACGCACGTGCTGCAAATTTCGCTGGTAGGCCAAAAGCCTCAGCAGCAGACCGTGACGGTAGAAGCCGGCCAAACGGCCACCGCCGATTTTGCGCTCAACGAGAGCTCGGCCGAGTTGAAAGAAGTGGAAGTAACGGGCTCTAACATCATCAACCGCCCGGCCACGGCCAGCAAGAGCGACATTGCGCCGCTCGACCTGCCCCAGAGCATCGGGGTGGTGACGAGCACCGTGATTGCCGACCAGCAGGTAAACCGCCTCGGCGATGCCCTGCGCAACGTGAGCGGCGTGTCCTTGACGCAGCAGCGCGGCGGCGTGGCCGAAACGTTTTCGGCCCGTGGCTATAGCATCGGCATAGGCGGGGCGGGTGGCAGCATTTTCAAGAATGGCCTGATTGCCAACACCCAGGGCTTCCCCGATGCTAGCACGCTGGAGTCGATAGAGGTGCTGAAAGGGGCGGCGGCTTTGCTCTACGGCAACGTATCGGGTGGCCTCATTATCAACACCGTTACCAAAAAGCCGCGCTACAACTGGGGCGGCTCGGTGGAGATGCGCGCCGGCAGCTACAATTTCTACAAGCCGATTATCGACGTGTACGGGCCGCTCACCAAAAACCTGGCTTTCCGGGTGGTGGGCACTTATGAGGATAGCAAGAGCTTCCGCGATGTGGTGCACGCCAAGCGTCTGTACGTCAACCCTTCGCTGATGTACAAGTTTGGCGAGAAAACCGACCTGCTGGTGCAAGGCGACTACCTGCGCTCCGATATTACGCCCGATGCTGGCATCGGCATCATCAACCAAAACCAGGAAGCCCAGCTGCCGACCAATATCCCGCGCTCGAACTTTATCAACTCGAAGTGGGCCTACAACATCACCGACCAGGCCAGTGCCTCGGCCGTGCTCAACCACCGCTTTTCCGACCAGTGGCGCATCAATGCCATTGCTGGGGTGCAGGACACCCGCGTGCACGGCCTGGGCGTGGGGGTGCCCAACGGCACCATTATGGCCAACGGCGACTGGACCCGCACCCTGGCCGCCGTGCAAACGTCGGAGCGTGATTGGAACGGCCAGCTGAACCTGAATGGCAAGTTTGAAACCGGCCCCCTGACCCACCAGCTGCTGGTGGGCGGCGATGCGCTGCGCGTTACGACCAATACAGCGGCGGGCTTCACTTACCAGAATCTCGACGGCACGCTCATCGCGCCGACCACGCCCAACGGCACGACGTTTAAGTACGACGTTATCAACATCATCGACCGCTCGAAGTACGCAGAGCGCACCGATGGCATCTTCTACAATGCGGGCAATATCACGACTGCTTCTTCGTACCGCTTCGGCGGCTACGTGCAGGACCTGATAACGGTGCTGCCGATGCTGAAGGTGCTGGGTGGCGTGCGCTACTCGTACCAGAATGTACTGCAAACCAACGTGCTGACAACGGCCACCGGCGCCGAAGCCAGCGGCCCGGCCGCCGACAAGGCCGACCGCGCCTGGTCGCCCAAGGGCGCGCTGATTTTTCAGCCGCTGACTACGCTCTCGCTTTACGCCAGCTACGCTAACAACTTCATTACCAACGCTGGCACGGTCGATATCAACGGCACGCCGCTCGCCCCTTCGCACGTAGACCAGTACGAGGCCGGCGTGAAGAGCGAGCTGTTTCACAGCGGCTTCTTCGCCAACGCCACCGTGTACCGCTACCGCAACAGCAACTTCGCGCAGCCCGTCATTGTGAACGGCAACACCAGCACCTACCGCGAGCTCACCGGCGAAACCACCAGCGACGGCGTGGACGTGGACTTCAGCGGCAGCTTCTCGAAGAACTTCTACTTCAACGCCGGCTACGCCTACAACTACATGCGCTACACCAACACCTCGGGCGCCGTGGGCGGCCAGATTGAGGGCGAGCGCCTCATCAACAACCCCGCCCACACGGCCAACGCCTCAATTTTCTACACCTTCGACCGGCCCATCCTGCGCGGCCTCAAGGTAGGGGCCTCGGCCTTCTACACTGGCCAGCGCTTTGGGGGCAACAACAACACCGTGCTGGCCCCCATCACGCTGCAACCCACTTTGCCTAGTGGCGCGCCCAACCCGCAGTATGTGCCTTATTACAGCCGCTTGGTAACCCTGACGGGCTTCACCACCCTCGATTTGTCGGCGGGCTATACCTACCAGCGCTTCTCCATTCTGGCTAAGATTTCGAACGTCACCAACGCGCTGAACTACCTGGTGCACGACCGGTACAGCATCAACCCCATTCCGCCGCGCCAGTTCCTGACCACGGTTGGCTACCGCTTCTAGGGCGGTAGAGGGCCGCGCTCTGCCGCTATAATTCACCTCTTTGTCGTTAATCATTTGACCCACCGGGCTTCCCGGTGGGTTATTTGCTGAAAATTCCCTTCACTTTATGAAAATATTTTTTCGCCGCATTCACCTCTACCTCGGGCTGGTTTCGGGGCTGTTTCTGGTGGTGGTGTGCCTCACAGGCAGCATCCTGGTTTTTGAGGATGAGCTAGAGAATGTCTTCCACCACGAGCGCTACTTTGTGGAGGCCGCCGCCACGCCGCGCCTCTCGCTAGCCCAGCTCACCGACGCCATCCGCGCCACCAAGCCCAAAGCCAAAATCAACGGCCTCAAGGTCTACGCCGACCCCACCCGCAGCGTAGAAGTCAGCATGGCTGGCAGCGGCCGCCCCGGTGGCCAAGGTGGTCCTGGCGGGCAAGGTAGCCAAGGCGAACAGCGCGGCGAAGGCAGGCGCGAGCAACACCCCGAAGGCCAAGCCGACGGCAGCCAACGCGGCGAAGGCCGCGAACAAGCCGGCAACCGCGAGGGTGGCCGCCGAGGCGACGAGGCGCGCACGCCCCGCGCCGAGGGCCAAGGTGAAGGCGCAGCAATGAGTGCCCCCCGTGGTGAGCGCCAGGGCGAAGGCCGTGGTGAAAGCGCCGGCGAAGGCCAGCGCGAGCAGCGCCCCGAAGGCGAAGCCCGCCAAGGTGGCGACCAGGCCGGTGGCCGTGGCAATATGGGCGGGCCGGGCGGCAAAGGCGGCCGGGGTGGCGACCGGGGCCCTACCCTCTTCGTGAATCCCTACACTGGCGCGGTGCTGGGCGAATTCAACCAGCAGCAGTCGTTTTTTCACTTCATCGAGCAGATTCACCGGGGGCTAGTGGCGGGCCGCGTCGGCAAGCTAGTGATGGGGATTAACTCGATTATTTTCCTATTCATCCTGGGCACGGGCATTGTGCTGTGGTGGCCCGCCGCCCGCAATGCCCTCACCCAGCGCCTCAAAATAAAGTGGGGCAGCAGCTGGAAGCGCCTCAACCACGACTTCCACATCGTGCTGGGTTTTTATGCCTCGGTGTTTTTGTTCATCATGGCCCTCACGGGCGCGGGCATGTCGTTCGACTGGGTAGGCAAAACCATTAATACCCTCACCCACTCGCCCCAGCAACGGCCGGAGCCGCCCACCTCAGCCGCCGCCGAGCCCGGCACGGCCAACTTTGGGGCCGATGCCGCCCTAGCCCTGGCCCGCCAGCAAACGCCCGATGCCGAGAGCTACGCGATGCAGCTACCCCGCGAGCGCACGGGCAGCATCCAGGTGAGTGCCCTGCGCCCTGGTGCCATCACTGAGCGCGCCACTGATGATGTGTACCTCGACCAGTATTCGGGCCAGGTGCTGCGCCAGCAGGCCTACGCTGAGAAGCCAGTGGGTCAGCGTATTCGGGGTCTGTTTAAGCCGATTCACACGGGGGCCATTTTCGGCTGGCTGACGAAAATCATCGCCTTCATCTTTGTGCTGCTAGGCGCTACGTTCCCCATCACGGGCACTATCCTGTGGCTAAACCGGACGCGCAAGAACAAGAAAAAAGGTCAGCCCCGCGTAGCGATGGCTTAACTTGATCAACGGACTAAGCCCAAAACGCCTGTCATTGCCCCTTGCAATGGCAGGCGTTTTTTTAGTCAATGTGCTTGCCACACATCCCACCCCAGTTTCAAAATAAACCCACTCACCACCACCAAAAACAGCACCCGCACGAAGCCCGTGCCCCGCCGCAGCGCCAGCCGCGCCCCCAGCGCCGAGCCCAGCATATTGCAGGCCGCCATGGGCAGCGCAATGCGATACAGCACCTGCCCCGTCGAGATAAAATACGCCAGCCCGGCAATGTTGGTCGCCACGTTCACGACCTTGGCCGAGGCCGACGCGGCCAGAAAATCGTAGCCAAATAGCCCCACGAAGGCGAACAGCAGCAAGCTGCCCGTGCCCGGCCCAAAGAAGCCATCGTAAAAACCCAGCGCCGCGCCCAGCACCACGCCCGTCAGCAACTCGCGGCGGCCGTGCAGGCGCGGCGCGTGCAGGCTCCCAAAGTCCTTGCGCCAGAAGGTATAAGCCGCCATCAGCACCAGCAGTGCCAGCACCAGTGGGCGCACCAAGTTCTTATCGAGGCCACTCACGGCCCGCGCCCCGAGCAGCGCAAAGCAGCCCGCTACTACCGCCGCCACGGCCACCGTGCGCCAGCGAATAGGCACTGCTTGCAATCCCTTCAAGTAGCGATGCAGCGAGGCGGCCGTGCCGGCCAGGCTGGCCACTTTGCCGGTGCCGAGCGCCGTAGGCACGGGCACCTCTGGCAGCAACAGCAGCAGCGCGGGCAGTTGAATGAGGCCGCCACCGCCCACCATGCCATCGATGAGGCCGGCCCCGAAAGCGGCTAGGCAAAGCAGGGGCAACACCAGAGTTGTTTCCACTTGCTATGAAAGTAGTAGCGCAACTAATGTCGCTACGAACACGGCTGTTACAGCCAAACAGATAATTAGCGGCTTAACGATGCTGCGGCGAGGATAGCTAGCTTCATCAGGTACATGCTTTTTCAGGTAACTACTGAGCCAGTAGCCCCCGCCTATGCCCAATCCAATACCTAGTCCAGACACACCCGGAGGCAGCAGGTAGCCCAGCAATAAGCAGAAAACAAAATACCCTCGACCAAACCAAAGCGCTCGCTGAGCCGCCTCGGGCTGACCAGCCGCTTGCAAGGATTGTGCTGCCAGAATTCCCCCAGCCAGTGAACCGAACACGACTGTAAAGCCCATTACAGCTTGTGGAGAATAGATGGCCTCTTTTAGCTCATTTTCCTCGTTAAAATCGCGCGGTTCCAAAGTAACTAACTGAATTATTGGTTGTAACAACCATCTTAAAACGGCGGCTCCTCGCCAAAGCTGTTACTCTTAGGAAAGGGCGTGGTCGGCTCGTTCATGCGCGAGCCCAGCCGAATGGTCTGGGGCTGGCCAAAGCTGGAGGCATCGCCACCGCTAGCCGGGCCTTCACTGTCGAAGCTGCTGCCCGGCAGCGCGTTGGGCGTGTACGAAGCATCGCCAAAGCCCCCGCCCCCATCGAAGCCATCGAGGTCGGCGAATTTGGTGAACTTGCCGATGAACTTGAGCTGCACCGTTTCGAGCGAGCCGTTTCGGTGCTTGGCAATGATAACCTCACCCATGCCCTGGGTGGGGTTACCCATTTCATCTTCGGTAATTTTATAGTATTCAGGGCGATATAGGAAGATAACCATGTCGGCATCCTGCTCGATAGAGCCCGATTCGCGAAGGTCACTCAATTGCGGCTTCTTATCGCCGCCCCGCGTTTCGACTGAGCGCGACAGCTGCGACAGGGCAATAACCGGAATATTAAGCTCCTTGGCAATGCCCTTGAGCGCCCGCGAGATGCTGGCGATTTCCTGCTCACGGTTGCCACCCTTGCCGCCATCGTTGCCACTCATCAGCTGCAAGTAGTCGATGATAATGAGCTGAATATCGTGCTGCGACTTGAGGCGGCGGCACTTGGCCCGCAACTCGCGAATGCTGAGCGCGGGCGTGTCGTCAATAAAAATCGGGGCCGACGAGAGCGCCGAAATCTTGTGGTTGAGCTGCGCCCACTCGTAGTCGGCGAGGTTGCCCTTCTTGATTTTCTCCGAATCCAGTTCCGCCTCGGCCGAAATCAGACGATTCACGAGCTGAAGCGACGACATTTCAAGCGAGAAAATGGCGACCGGCTTCTTAAACTCGACCGCTGCATTGCGCATCGCCGAGACTACGAACGCTGTTTTACCCATGCCTGGCCGAGCCGCTATAATCACAAGGTCAGATGGTTGCCAACCGCTCGTGACGCGGTCGAGCGCCGAGAAACCGGTGGGTACGCCGGTCAGGCCGTCTTTCTGGTGCTTCTTTTCTTCGAGCTCTTTGATGGCTTTCACCATCAAATCCTGCATCGAATCGACGCCCTTCCGCATGTTGTCTTCCGACACCTGGAAGATGTTTTTCTCGGTGGCATCGAGCAGCTCAAATACGTCGGTGGTTTCCTCGTAGGCGTCGCGCAGGATGTCGGTGGCCGTGCGAATGAGCTCGCGCTTGATGGCCGCTTCCAGAATCACGCGGGCGTGGGCCTCAATGTTGGCCGCCGAGTTAATGTGCATCGTGAGGCCCGCCACGTAGCCCACGCCGCCAGCGGCTTCGAGCTCGCCCATTTCGCGCAGCTCCTGCACCACAGTGAGCTGGTCAATGGGCTCCGACTTATCAAACAAGTTGCTGATGGCCTTATAGATGCGCTGGTGACCCTCTTTGTAAAAGCTCACCGGCTTGAGGATATCGACGACGGTTGTGAGCGCGTCTTTCTCCAGCATAAGCGCGCCGAGCACAGCGGCTTCCATCTCGAGGCGCTGGGGCGGCAGCTTGCCGGTGGGCGACATCGGCACGGGCACGCGGGTGCCGCGCACGCCCTGGAAGGCGGCAGCGGCACGGGCAGCGGATTGCTTGAGGCGGTCGTCCATACGGTCAGACATAAAAGGCGGGCAGGCGGGAGGCGAAACGAAGGATAACAGAGCAGCGGCCGGCACGAATAGCTCGCAGCGGCCCGGCGGCGTGAAGCGCCTGAACTAACAAAGCTAACCCAATCTGGCAATGCTTACAATGCTTGGTATGCAGGCATTACCGCCAACTACTTAATTGCCAAGCACCAGAAAAATAACGCTGGCTTTTTCAGTTTTTTAGTGGTATATCCTAGTGATTTACTGGGTCCGAAATTGGCAGAGAGCCGTACTTTCGCGCCTTGCATTTACCGCTCTTCTCCCTCCCTCCTTGGAAAGTATTCACCTGATTGCCGTTGGCGGCAGCATCATGCACAACCTGGCGCTGGCCCTGCACCAGCGCGGCGCCCACGTCACGGGCTCCGACGACGAGATTTTTGAGCCCGCCCGCACTCGCCTTGCCAACGCCGGCGTACTACCCGAAGAAGGCTGGTTTCCCGAAAAAATTCACGCTGGGCTATCGGCCGTTATCGTGGGGATGCACGCCCGGCCCGACAACCCCGAGCTGGCGCGGGCGCAGGAGCTGGGCTTGAAAATCTACTCTTTCCCCGAGTATATCTACGAGGCCAGCAAGGACAAGCAGCGCGTGGTTATCGGCGGCTCGCACGGCAAAACGAGCATTACCGCGCTGATTCTGCACGTGTTGCGCTACCACCACCGGCAGTTCGACTACGCAGTGGGCGCGCAATTGGCGGGCTTCGACCTGATGGTGCAACTAACGGATGATGCGCCGATTATCATCATCGAGGGCGATGAGTACCTGTCGTCGCCGGTGGATAGGCGGCCCAAGTTTCACCTCTATCAGCACCACATCGGGGTGATTTCGGGCATCAGCTGGGACCATATTAACGTCTTCCCCACCGAGGAAATCTACCGCGAGCAGTTCGAGATTTTTGCCCGCCAAACGCCCAAGGCCGGCGTGCTCATCTACGACCGCGACGATGAGCAAACCCAACTCGTGGCCGTGCCTACCAGCCCCGACGTCACCTACGTGGGCTACGGCCCGCACGAGCACGTTATTCGCAACGGCCAGACGTTTTTGCTGACCAAGCGCGACGAGGAAGTGGCCATCCAGATATTTGGCGAGCACAACCTGCGCAATATCTCGGCGGCCAAGGAGGTGTGCAAGCAGCTGGGCATCAAGGGCAAGGACTTCTACCAGGCCATCACGAGCTTCAAGGGCGCGGCGCGGCGGCTCGAATTAGTACAAGCCGGCGCTACGTCGGTGGTTTACAAGGATTTTGCCCACGCGCCCAGCAAGCTCAAGGCCACGGCGGCGGCCCTGAAAAAGCAGTTTCCCGAGCGGAAGCTAGTGGCCTGCCTTGAGCTGCACACTTTCAGCTCGCTCAACCCGGCGTTTTTGCCGCAGTACGCGCACTGCTTCGATGCGCCCGATGTGGCGGTGGTGTACTTCAATCCGCACGTGCTGGAGCACAAGCGCCTGCCGCCGCTGGCCCCCGAGCAGGTGGCCGCCGCCTTCGGCCGGCCCGACCTCAAAGTATTCACCGACAGCCAGGCGCTGGCCGAGTTTCTGCACGCGCAGCAATGGGCCAATACCAACCTGCTATTGATGACGAGCGGCACGTTTGACGGGCTGGATTTGGCTGGGTTGGCGGCTGAGGTAGTGAAATAACTGAGGCTCGCCGCTCGTGGTACCCCACCCCCGACCCCTCCCCTCCGGGAGAGGGGAGCCTTTCACAAAAGACGTAAACCAACGTTAGCAAACGTGAGGTTCCCCTCTCCCAAAGGGGAGGGGCCGGGGGTGGGGTCACGCGAGCGGCGAGTTTATGCGCGGCGCGGTTATTCTTTTACGAACCCAAAACTTACGCCCATGTCTAGCCTCGAGCGCATCCCGACTATCATTTACCCCGATTCGGAGCAGGCCTCCGTGGCGGTGGCGCATGACATTGCCCGCCTCATCCGCGAGCGGACGGGCCAGGGCCGCCTGGCCGTGCTGGGGCTAGCCACCGGCTCCACGCCCACGCGCCTCTACGAAGAGTTGGTGCGGCTGCACCGCGAGGAAGGCCTGAGCTTTCAGAATGTGGTGAGCTTCAACCTCGACGAGTACTACCCCATGCCGCCCGACTCGCTCCAGAGCTACGTGCGGTTTATGCACGAATACTTGTTCGACCATGTCGATATCCGACCCGAAAACGTGCACATCCCCGATGGCACGGTGCCCGAGGCCGAGGTGGCCGACTTCGGCCGGCGCTACGAAGCGCAGATTCGGGCGGCGGGCGGCATCGATTTGCAGGTGCTGGGCATCGGGCGCACGGGACACATCGGGTTCAATGAGCCGGGCTCGGGGCCGGCCTCGCGCACCCGGCTCATCACCCTCGACCACATCACGCGCACCGATGCAGCCTCCGATTTTTATGGCGAGGAAAACGTGCCGCGCCGGGCCATCACCATGGGCGTGGGCACCATTCTGGAAGCCCGCAAAATCGTGCTGCTGGCCTGGGGCGAGGGCAAGGCCGCCGTGGTGAAGCGCCTCGTGGAAGGCGAGCCCACCGACTCGGTGCCCGCCACCTACCTCCAGCGCCACCCCGCCGTGCGCGTGGTGCTCGATGCCGCCGCCGGGGCCGAGCTCACCCGCGTAAAAACGCCCTGGCTCGCCGGCCTGCCCGTAGACTGGACGCGCCCCGCCACCGTGCGCAAAGCCGTAACATGGCTGGCCCGCGAGCTGCAAAAGCCCATCCTGAAACTCACCGACGAGCAGTACAACGAGCACGGCCTATCGGAGCTACTGGCCGCCTCGGGTCGAGCGTACAGCATTAACATCAAGGTATTTAACGAGCTTCAGCACACCATTACGGGCTGGCCGGGCGGCAAGCCCAATGCCGACGACCGCGACCGCCCCGAGCGCGCCGCGCCGGCCCGCAAGCGGGTGCTCATCTTCTCGCCCCACCCCGACGACGACGTAATTTCGATGGGCGGCACGCTATTGCGGCTGGTCGAGCAGGGGCACGAGGTGCACGTAGCCTACCAGACCTCGGGCAACATCGCAGTGTTTGACGACGAAGCCTTGCGCTTCGCGGATTTCGCAGCCGAGTACGACCAGCTGTTTCAGCAAAACGACCCGCAGGGCGAGCAGTTTTACCACCGCGTGGCCGATTTCCTGAAGCAAAAAGCCCCCGGCCAAGTCGATTCTACCGAGGTGCAGCAACTCAAAGGCCTCATTCGGCGCGGCGAAGCCAAGGCTGCCCTGCGCTACGCCGGCCTCGACCCCGACGAGCGGGCGCACTTTATGGACTTGCCGTTTTACGAAACCGGCCGGGTGCGCAAAAAGCCGTTGGGCGCGGCCGATATTCAGCTTACTATCGACCTGCTGAATAAAATTCAGCCCCACCAGATTTACGCAGCCGGCGACCTCAGCGACCCGCACGGCACGCACCGGGTGTGCCTGGCGGCCATTTTTGCGGCGGTGCAGGTGCTGAAATCGGAAGGTGCGCCCTGGCTGGCCGACTGCTGGGTGTGGCTCTACCGGGGCGCGTGGCAGGAGTGGGACGTGGCCGAAATCGAGATGGCCGTTCCCCTCTCGCCCGACGAGCTCACGCGCAAGCGCCGCGCCATTTTCAAGCACCAAAGCCAGAAGGACCGCCCGCTCTTCCCTGGGGCCGACCAGCGCGAGTTCTGGCAGCGCGCCGAGGAGCGCAACCGCACCACCGCCCGGCTCTATGACCAACTGGGCTTGCCGGAGTACGAGGCGATTGAGGCGTTTGTGCGGTGGCAGTTTTGAGAACTGTCATGTTTAAGAAGTGTCATTGCGAGGAGGCACGACGAAGCAATCGCATCAGGACGAGCCGTTCGTAAGCCGTTCAGGTTCTGCTCAGGTGCGATTGCTTCGTCGTGCCTCCTCGCAATGACAGCCGTTTAGTTATTTATTTACCCCATGCGCTACCTCATTTCGCCCTGCACTGTGTACACGGGCTTTGCCGCGCTGCCGCACTACGCGGTGGTAGTCAATGGCGACCGTATCGAAACCTTGGTGCCTGCCGTAGCCGCGCCCACCGACCTACCCCGACGCGATGGGCGCGGCCTGATTCTCTGCCCCGGCTTTGTAGATGTGCAGCTATACGGCGGGGGCGGCGTGCTTTTCTCCGTCGAGCCCACGGTGGAGGTGCTGGCCCGGCTGGGCGCGTACCTGCGGCGCAATGGCACCACCAGCTTCATCCCCACCATGCCCACCAACTCGCCCGAGCTGATGACGGCCGCCGCGCAGGCCGTGCGCGAGGCCCAAGCGTCGGTGCCCGGCCTGCTGGGCTTGCACCTCGAAGGCCCTTACATCAACCCCGGCAAAAAGGGCGCGCACCAGGCCGAGTTTATTCAAACGCCAACTGTTGAAGGAGTTGAGGCGCTGCTGCGCGACGCGCACGACGTACTCAGCATCATGACGCTGGCCCCCGAATGCGTGCCGCCCGAGGTAGCCCAGCGCCTGCGGCAGGCGGGCGTGGTGCTCTCGGCGGGCCACTCGCTGGCCACTTACGACCAGGCTACGGCCGCCTTCTACAGCGGCTACCCGGCGGCCACGCACCTTTTCAATGCCATGTCGGGCTTCGAGAGCCGCGCCCCCGGCCTGGTGGGGGCCGTGTACGACCATCCCACGGCCGTAGCCAGCATCATTGCCGATGGCGTGCACTGCGACTACGCCAGCCTGCGCATCAGCCAGAAAATGATGGGCGAGCGGCTGTTTCTCATCACCGATGCCGTGGATAGCAGCACCCAGGGCGCGTACCGCTTTCACCGCGAAGGCAACCACTTTGTAAACGAAAACGGCACCCTGGCCGGCTCGGCCCTCACCATGCCCCAAGCCGTAGCCAACTGCGTGCGCCACGCCGGCCTGCCCCTCGATGAGGCCCTGCGCATGGCCACCCTTTACCCGGCGCGCCTGCTGGGGCTAGATGGCGAAATTGGCCAGTTGAGCGCCAGCTCGCGGGCCGATATGTGCTTGCTTGATAATGACCTCAATGTGCTAGCCACGGTGCAGGGCGGCGTGTGGCACGAAGGAGAAGTATCGACGTAGGAAACAAAGAATAGAACCGTCTGTCATGCTGAGCGCTGGGCTCTGCATAACAGGCGATTCTATTACCTTAACTCCGCTTCTCCACCTTACGTTTGCCGCTGTCATTGGCCAGCAGCAAAGCCAGGGCGGTGAGCGAGAGGCGCAGCAGCCATTTGGTAGAGGTTTTCATTTGCGCACAAATAGCGTATTATCGTCCAATACCTGCAAAGTGCAGCTACCCGCGCTCTCCGAGTTGTCGGCGCACGACGAGCCCGTAATCGTGCTGCCCTCGAAGGTGAAGTAGCAGCTGGGGCAGCCGCTGCCCGTGAGCACGTAGCGCTCGGCATTAGGGGTGAGGTAGAGGGCGCCATTGCCACTGTTACGCAGCGGCAGGGCCATTGCCCGAAATTTTCCTTCGCGCAGCCCCATGCCAATGAGGTAGTAGACGGTGGCCTCTTTGGGCGCGCTGGGCGCGGGGCGCACCAGGATTTTATCAATCACGGTGCCATCGCCAAACTGCCGGATGAAGGCCTGCGCCAGCACCGCCTGCGCCGTGGTGAAGGCCGGCGGCCCCGCCTCATTTACCTGCGCTATCTGGCGGCTGGCGGCCGAGCCCGATAGCGCAGCAGCCTCGTCATTAAGTCGCTGGGCCTCGCGGGTGGGGTCGCTGCGCTCGCGGGTGCGGCTGGTTTCGCAAGACGTGAGCAGCAACAACCCGACCAGCAGCCCCAGCAGGCCAACGCCCAGAAGACGAGGGAAAATACGCATATTTTTGGGTTATGAGTTAAAATTTATGAGTTATGAGTTAGCGGTAATGCGGCTATGTGGTTTCCTGAACTTCTAACTCATAACTCCCCTAGCGGGGCTTATAATATTTCTGCGCTTCGGGCAGCAGGCGCTGAAGGTCGGCAATGCGGGTGGCATCGGCGGGGTGGGTAGACAGAAATTCGGGCGTGGTGTTCTGGCTTTGGGCGGCCATGCGCTGCCAGAATGGAATGGCCTGGGCTGGGTTGTAGCCTGCCATCGCCATAAAGATGAGACCCAGGTGGTCGGCCTCGCTCTCCTGGTTGCGGCCAAATTTGAGCAGTAGCACCTGGCTACCCAGCTGCGAGCCGGAGCCCACAGCGCTGGCAAAAATGCTTTGGGTGGCGGCCGGGTTTTTGGAGAGCGCCGTGGAGATGGCCGAGGTGCCGAGCTGCGCCAGCATCTGGTCGCTCATGCGCTCGGAGCCGTGCTTGGCCACGGCGTGCGCTATTTCGTGGCCCATGACTACGGCCAAGCCAGTTTCGTCGCGGGTGAGGGGCAGAATACCGGTGTACACGGCTACTTTGCCGCCGGGCATGCACCAGGCATTCACCGTTTTGGGGTCGTCGATAAGGTTAAATTCCCAGGCGTAGCCCGCCAGCTGGTCGGCCTGGCCCTGGTCGCGGAAGTACTTTTCTACGGCAGCCTGAATGCGCTGGCCCACGCGCCGCACCATAGCTACATCGGCCGAGTTGGTCGAGAGCTTGGCGGTGGTCAGCGTTTCTTTATACTGGGTTACGGCCAGCGAGTTCATCTCACTATCCGACACCAGATTGAGCGTGCGGCGGCCGGTGATGGGCACCGTAGCGCAGCCGGCAGCTACGGCGAGACTAGTGGCGAGGAGAATTTTTTTGAACATGGAAAAAGGTCGGATTGGGAAAGGAAAGAATAGCCTACCTGACCGTAAGAAAACAGCACGTTTCGGGCCAATTTCGGCGGGCAATAATCAAGGCTATACGCAACCGGGCGGGGAGAATGTTTACTTTGTGCCTGGAGTGCCGCTGCCCCTACCAAGCAACTGGCACTGCGAAGGAAGGCGCTGCACCCCGAAACTATTGCCTTTTCTCCGCAGTATCCAACATTTTCTTACTTGCCTGCCGCGCTCCGCGCAGCCCCTGCCCTGCCCCATGAAAATTATCTGCATCGGCCGCAACTATGCCGACCATATTGCCGAGCTTCAAAACGAAACGCCCACCGCGCCCGTCATCTTCCTCAAGCCCGAAACGGCCCTTATTCAGCGCGGCCAGCCGTTCTTTTACCCCGACTTTTCGACCGATGTGCACTACGAGCTGGAGCTGGTGCTGCGCGTAAGCAAAAACGGCCGCCACATCGAGGAGCAGTTTGCCAATACCTATTTCGATGCCATTTCGCTGGGCATCGACTTCACGGCCCGCGACCTGCAAAGCGAGTTGAAAAAGAAGGGCTTGCCCTGGGAATTGGCCAAGGCCTTCGACGGCTCGGCTCCGGTGTCGCCCACTTTTAAGCAGGCCACGGACTTTGCCGATTTTACCAACATCAACTTCCGCCTCGAAGTGAACGGCGAGGTGCGCCAGCAGGGCAATTCGAGTTTGATGCTGAACCCGTTTGCCAAGATTATCAGCTTTGTGTCGCGCTACATCACCCTCAAGCAGGGCGACCTCATTTTTACCGGCACGCCCGCCGGCGTGGGCCCCGTGCAGGTGGGCGACCAGCTGGTAGGCTACCTCGAAGACGAGAAAATATTGGAAGTAGCCGTGCGGTAAGCTTCGGCTTGCCGTTATACACCTAGTAGGCGACCCGCACTACGCCCGATACTTAGTCCGAAAATTATAAGAATAGCGCTGTTTTAAGCTGCTCGCGCCGGTCCGCTTTATCGGGCTGGGCGTGCGAGTGCAGACTTGTAACAGCCTCAGGGCAAGCTCAAGCTTACCGAACATTCTATTTTGAAAGCTAATAACCTATATCGCCTGGCCGCGTTCGGCCTGGCTGCTACCCTACTGGCCACCGCCAGCCACGGCCAGGACGATGGCAGCGACGACACCACCGCCCACCGAGCCAGCGGCCCCATTCGGCCCGCCGCGGCGGCCGCGCCCGTGGCCGTGCCACCGGGCTATTTTTTGTTTCCCATCATGCCGGGCCAGCCCAATTTCCTGGCGGCCAGCATGGGCGAATTGCGGCCCAACCACTTCCACGGCGGGCTCGACATCAAGACGGCCAGCGTGATAAACAAGCCGGTGTACGCGGCGGCCGATGGCTACATTTCGCGCCTCAAGCAGTCATCATACGGTTATGGCAACGTGCTGTATATCACCCATCCCAATGGGCTGACCACCGTGTACGGCCACCTCAACGAGTTTTTAAACCCCGTGCTGACCGAGTTGCGCCGCCAGCAGTACGAAAAGCAGACCTACGAGCTGGAGCTATTTTTCAAGGAAGGCCAATTTCCGGTGAAGCGCGGCGAAGTGGTGGCCAAGGCGGGCAACACTGGCGGCTCGGCCGGCCCGCACCTGCACTGGGAAGTGCGCGACGGCCAGGACCGCCAGCTGAACCCCCTGGAGTGGGGCGGCTTCACTGAGATACAGGACCATACAGGACCGATTTTGCAGGCGCTGGCTGTGGAGCCGCTGGGCATTGCGGCGCGGGTGCAGGGCAAGTTTGAGCGGGCGCTGGTGGTGCCCAAGTTGCAGCCCGCGCCGGGGGCTAGCACGGTGTTTCCCGACACGCTGGCGTGCGTGGGGCAGGTGGGTTTGCTGCTGCAAGGCTTCGATAGGTTTGATGGCGCGTGGAACAAGAACGGCATCCAGCGCGTGACGGTGCGCGTGAATGGGCAGCCCCATTACCAGCACGTTATCGATGCGGTGCCGTTCCCGAATGGCTCGCGGCAAGTCAACAATTTTGTGGATTATGCCTACCATTTCCAGGCGGGCCGCATGCTGCAAAAGCTGTGGGTAGACGAGGGCAACGACCTGCCTTTCTACACGCCGCCCGGCCTCGGCCAGGGCAAGCTAACGGTGGAGCCGGGCAAGGTTTACACCATTGATTATGAGCTGGCCGACTCTTATAATAATAAGGCCACGGCACGGCTGGTGCTGCGCGGTGCGCAGCCAGCCGAGTATGCTGCGCTTTCGCCCAAAGCTGCTGCTACGGCCGCCAAGCCGCTGCTGCGCTATGATATCACCCGTAACCTGCTGCGCGCCGTGGTAACCAATGCCACCGCTGACACCAGCGGCACGCCCGAAAACCTGCTGCTCCGGCGCGGTGGCCGGCAGCTCGCCCTGCGCCCCAGCTACACCAAAGGCCACGAAACCACCTACCTCTACGACCTGCGCGCCGGCCTGCCCGACTCGCTGGTTTTCGGCGCGGTATCGAAGAAATTTGACCGGCAGGTGATGATTCCGGCGGGGCAGGAAACGAGCTACACCACGCCGCACCTCAACCTGGTTTTTGGCCCGCAAACGCTGTTTTCGCCCCTTTACCTGAGCACGGCCTACCGCCCCGCCACGGCCGCCGCTCCCGAAACCTGGGTGGTCGGCTCGGCCATTACGCCGCTCTATCTGCCGCTGCGCATCACCCTGAAAACCAGCACCCCACCCGCCGACCGCGAGCGCACGGCCGTGTACAGCATCACGGCCAAGGGCGGCCGCGCCTATGTGGGCGGCAACTGGGATGAGAGCGGCCAGCAGATTTCCTTCAATACCAAAGTGTTCGGGCAGTTTCGCCTATACGCCGACACCAAAGCGCCCGAAGGCCGCCTGCTGGGGCGGCCCGGTGGGCAGCTGCTTTTTCGGGTGGGCGACGATTTGTCGGGGCTGGCGTCGTACAAACTGTTCATTGGCGGGCACTTCCGGCTGCTGCGTTTCGAGCACAAAAACAGCACCGTATTCACGGTTTCTAACGACCCCAATGCGCCGGCGTTGCGCGGCCCTGCCGAGCTGCGGCTGACCGACCAGGCTGGTAATGAGCGGGTGATTCCGCTGAGCTTATAGCCGTTATTATAATGTTGTCCTTTGGCTTGTCATTGTCCTTGTGAGAAGGCACGACGAAGCAATCTTTCCTTACACCGTTAGCGAACGTCAACCAGGCGCAAAAGGAAAGGTTGCTTCGTCGTGCCTCCTCGCAATGACAGGCGCTAACTCTTGATTTCTAACTCATAATTCAAAGAAATGCTCCTCGAACCCGGCACCCTCGCCCCCGATTTCACTTCCTCCGACCAGCACGGCAACCCATTCACTCTCAGCAGCCTGCGCGGCCACAAAGTAGCCCTCTACTTCTACCCCAAAGACGATACGCCCGGCTGCACCGCCCAGGCCTGCAACCTGCGCGACAATGAAACCCAGCTCGCCGCCCAGGGCATCAAAGTAGTGGGCGTGAGCACCGATGACATGGCCTCGCACGCCAAGTTTGCCCAGAAGTACGACCTGGCCTTCCCACTGGTGGCCGATGCCGACAAAGCCATCGTGAACGCCTATGGCGTGTGGCAGGAAAAGAAAAACTACGGCAAAACGTATTGGGGCACGGTGCGCACTACGTTTTTGCTCGATGAAAACGGCGTTATTACCCGCGTTATCAAGCGGCCCGACACCAAAGAGCACGCCGCCCAATTGCTGAAATAGCGCTGGTGCTTAGCCGGGTGTTGCTTACCTTGCGCTCATGCACCTGGCTTTCCGCTCTCCCGTTCGTCGGTTTTTTACCTTATTCCGGCCCACTCGTTTCGTTTTATTGGTCAGCACGTTGGCGCTGCTACTTAGCAGCTTGCCGGGCTGGGCACAAAACGCACCGACCGAGCGCCCAAAGGTTACGCGCATTTTATTTTTGCTCGATGCCTCGGGCTCGATGATGGCTCCTTGGGAGGGCCAGCCGCGCTGGGAAGTGGCCAAGCGCCTGCTGGCCAAAATGGCCGATTCGCTCAACACCTACCCCAATCTGGAGCTGGGCTTGCGCGTGTACGGCCACCAAAGCCCCAACTCCGAGCAAAACTGCGAAGACTCGCGCCTCGAAGTGCCCTTCGCACCCAAAAACGCGGCCGCCATCAAGGCCAAGCTTAAGGTGCTTAAGGCCCAGGGCAACACCCCGATAACCTACTCGCTGGGCCAGTCGGCCAATGATTTTCCAGTCGATAAAACCTCGCGCAACGTGCTGCTGCTCATCACCGACGGCGTAGAGTCGTGCAAGGGCGACCCCTGCGCGGTGTCCATCGCCTTGCAGCGTAAGCGGGTGTTTCTCAAGCCGTTCGTGATTGGTATAGGGGCGCAGAAGGAGTTTGGCAAGGCGCTGGAGTGCCTGGGCCAGTACTACAACGCGGCCGAGGTTAAGACCTTCAAAACCGTTCTTAACGATGTAATTGCCCAAACGCTGGCCAAAACCACCGTGGCCGTGAACCTCACCGACGAGGCTGGCCGCGGCGTAGAGTCGAACGTGAACATGACGTTCATCAACAACATCACGGGCCAGCCCGAGTACAACTACGTGCACTACCGCGACGCCCAGGGCAAGGCCGACGTGCTCGACATCGACGCCTTGCAGAGCTACGACTTGGTAATCAACACGGTGCCGCCCGTGCGCCAGTCCAGCCTCGCTATCAAAGCCGGCAAGGCCAACGTGCTCAGCTACCGCACGCCGCAGGGCATTCTGGCGTTGCAGGGCCCCAACGTGAGCCCCAATCCCTACGGCACGGTGCAGGCCGTGGTGCGCACGCAGGCCGGTGCCACGGCCGTGGCCCTGCCCTTCGGAGCCAAGCAAAAGCTGCTGGCCGGCAACTACGAAGTCGAAATGCTAACCCTGCCGCGCACGGTGCAGCGCGTCAGCATCCGGCAGGGCCAAACGACCACGCTCACCTACGCCGCCCCCGGCACCCTCAACATTACCAGCGACTTGAAGGGCAGCGGCAGCATCTACCAGATTGGCAACGACGACGCGCAGACCTGGGTGGCCAACCTGCCCGAAACCAGCAGCAAAATCAACCTGGCTATGCAGCCTGGCGTGTACAGGCTGGTGTTCCGCACCGCCACCAGCAACGGCAGCAAGTTCACCGACGTGCGCAATTTCACCATCCGCTCGACGCAGACGACTTCGGTGGCGATTTTTGGGCGATAATGGAAGCTCCGGTACAGAAAAACTTCCTGTATGATACACTACTGCCGAAAGTCGAATTAATAAATTGGCTCGTGGTCGGTGCGGGCTTGGTGCTACGTTGTTTTTTCTTGCGGTCGGGCGGCAATACGCTACTGACGGTTGGATTGGAAGGATTAGCAATAGTCTACCTCCTGCGGGCTTTCGAACCTTCCACTATCGACGTACCAGCCAATTTTGCTTTTAATGACGCAACCAGTATGCTCCCGCTAAGCGATGGCTTCATTTCGCTTCTGGCTCGCCAACTGCTAGCTTTTGGCAGTGCGCTTACTTTTTTGGGAATATTATTTAAGCTGCTATTTTGGACCGGCTCAGCCGTTATGTTCCCGGCCGGTATCGGGATGCTGTTGCTAGTAATAGCGTGGCAATCATCAGTAGGCAGTTTGGCCCGGCAAACTGTTTTGATTGCTGGCCTAGGAGTAATTGCTTGGACTATACCCACCGATACGTTAGCACAGTATCTATTCCGCAATGACCCTATTTTAGCCGAAAAGTTGATTTTTCAGCATAATCATCCGCACGACCGAGTTGCGGCTCAAGAGGTACAGCAATTAATGTGGATTTGGAAGAGGCGTACTCGTTGATACTGGCAACTTATTAAACCTCGGCCCTCTTCCAGCGTCCAACCAGCCCGCCTGCCCCGCTCCCGCGCTTGGAAGACCACGAAATCCTCCTCAAGTTTCAGCACCCCGCCAGCCGCAACCTGGCGTTTAATCAGCTCGTGCGCAAGTACCAGCAGAAGGTGTACTGGCACGTGCGCAAGATGGTAATCGACCACGACGATGCCGACGACCTCACGCAGGACGTGTTCGTGAAGGTCTGGAAGCACCTGGAGAATTTCCGGCAGGACGCCCAGCTTTTCACCTGGATTTACCGCATCGCCACCAACGAGTGCCTCAGCTTTTTGCAAAGCAAGCGGCGCAAGTTTTTCCTCCCTTTAAATGACGTAGGGGCCGAGCTGGCAGCCAAAATCGAAGCCGACCCGGCCATCGCCGGCGACGAGATTGAACTTAAGCTGCAACGCGCCATTCTACGGCTGCCCGACAAGCAGCGGCTGGTGTTCAACCTGCGCTACTACGACGAGATGCCCTACGAGCAGATGGCCGAGGTCACCGGCACCAGCGTGGGCGCGCTCAAGGCCAGCTACCACCACGCGGCCCGCAAAATCGAGGAATACGTCACCAACGCCGACAACCCCGGCTACTCGCCCGACGAAGCCGATTAAACCTTGGCTTCGCGTTTTCATCCAATGCTTACTATGAAACCTTCTTTTCGCCTTGACCAGCACCCGCGCCGCGGGCCCCAACCGCTGAGCAGCCCGCCCGCCGGCTACTTCGAGCAGCTGCCCACGCGGGTGATGGCGCAAGTAGTCGACGTGCCTACCCGGCGCGCGCTGCTGCCCGCCTGGCTGCTGCAAGCGCCGGCCTACGTGCGCACCGGCCTGGCCTCGACGGTACTGCTGGGCACGTTTGCCGCCTCGCTCTGGCTGGGCGGCGGGCCGCTAAGCCAAGCGGCTGCGCCGGCCACCAGCCTCGCCAGCGTGCCCCAAGAGCAGCTGCTCGACTACCTCACCAGCGAGGCCCATGTGACGATGCTCGACCTGGCCGACCTGCCCGCCCAGCACCTGGGCATTACCCAACACTACCTGCACCCCTCGGCTACGGAACTCACGGAGGCCCTCGACGCCCAACCCACTGAAGAGGCCACCGTGCTGTAAGCCTACGCTATGTTACTTTTTATGAATTCGTTGCGCGCATTTACGTTCAGTATTATTTGCTTTCTGGCCCTGGCTGCCAGCCCCGCAGCGGTGCAGGCGCAGGGCCGCCTGGGCGGGCGCATGGCCCAGCCCGGCGGCCGCCTCAACCAGCTCGATAATGCCCGCATTGCCTTTATCACGGCTCGCCTCACGCTGACCCAAGACCAGGCCCAGCGCTTCTGGCCGGTGTATAATGAGTTTGTGGCCAAGCGCCGCGAGCTCAATCGCTCGGCCCGCCAGCTGCGGCAGGCCACCAGCAACCCAGCCCTCACCGATGCCCAACTGCGCGATAGTTTCAACCAGGATTTTGGTATTCGGCAGCAGCAGCTTACGCTTGAAAAAGACTATTTCGAGCGGGCCCAAAAGGTATTGAGTCTGCGCCAGCTGGCCCAACTTTACCAGGCCGAGCGCGACTTTACCAAGGAAGTATTGCAGCGCGTGGCCGGCCGCAATACGGCCGCCACGCCTGAGCAGGAGTAATTAGCGCCATAGCGCGGGCTCTGCGAGTCCGCGCTATGGCGGCGGTACCTTTGCGGGCGTTATGCTTACCCCCCGCCAGCTTTTTCTCCGCCACCAGGCGCAGACCTCCGAGTTTCCTTTATTGCTAGAAATCGAGCGGGCCGAAGGCGTGTATATGTACACGCCCGAAGGCCGGCCCATCCTCGATTTAATCTCCGGCATCGGCGTTAGCAACGTGGGCCACCGCCACCCGCGGGTGCTGCAAGCTATTCACGACCAGCTCGATAAGTACTTGCACCTCATGGTGTATGGCGAGTTGGTGCAAGCCCCGCCCGCCCGGCTGGCCCACGCGCTGGCCGCCACCCTGCCTGCCCCCCTCGACACGGTGTACTTCACCAACTCGGGGGCCGAGGCTATCGAGGGCGCGCTCAAGCTGGCCAAGCGCCACACCGGCCGCACCGGCCTGGTTTCGTGCTTCAATGCCTACCACGGCTCCACGCACGGCGCGCTGTCCATCACGGGCTCCGAAAGCTTCAAGAACAGCTACCGCCCGCTGCTGCCCGATGTCACGCACCTGCACTACAACGAGCTGGCTGACTTAGCCTTAATCACCGAACACACGGCCGCCGTCATCATGGAAACCGTGCAGGGCGAGGCCGGCGTGCGGGTGCCCGCTCCCGGCTACCTGCCCGCCGTGCGCCAGCGCTGCACCGAAGTGGGTGCGCTGCTTATTCTCGATGAAATCCAGTGCGGCTTTGGGCGCACGGGCACGCAGTGGGCCTTCGAGCAATTTGATATTGTACCCGATATCCTTGTCTGTGCCAAGGGTATGGGCGGCGGCATGCCCATCGGCGCGTTTATTTCCTCGCCTGAAATCATGGTGGGCTTCCAAACCAACCCCATCCTGGGGCATTGCACCACTTTCGGTGGGCACCCGGTGAGCTGCGCGGCGGCGCTGGCCACTCTTCAGGTTATTCAGGAGGAAAACCTGCTAGCCGGCGTGGCGGCCAAGGCCGCCCGGCTGCGGGCACAACTCCAGCACCCAGCCATTAAAGAAATACGCAACCACGGCCTGCTGATGGCCGTGGAGTTCGAATCCTTCGAAGTGCTGAAGCCGATTATCGACCGGGCGCTGGCCGAGGAGGGTATCCTCACCGACTGGTTTTTGTTCTGCGATAATTCACTGCGCATCGCGCCGCCGCTCACCATCACGGAGGCGGAAATTGACGCCGCCGTGGCGGGCTTACTGCGGGCCATCAGCACCACGGATTAAAGCGGATTTTTCGGATTACGCGGATTTTGTAGCTGGTACTTTCTTCAAATGAAACAACTCACTAAAAAGGCCACCCGAATGGGTGGCCTTTTTGGCGGCTACAAAATCCGCGCAATCCGAAAAATCCGCTTTAATCCGTGTTCCTTAGTGCTGCGGCAGCTCGTTGTAATTCAAGAAGGAAAGGCTTTCTTCTTTGATGCGGTCGCGCGGAATGGCGTCTTTCACACCCTGCGAGATTTTGCGCACCAGCACGCCCACAATAGCTTTGCGGAAGCCCAGCTTCTCGGCCATCATGATGCAGAAATCCATTTCGGTTTCGTCCACAATGCCGTCGGCGAGCATCATATCCACGAGGTCAAATATTTGGTCGAAGCGCTCCGAGTCATTGCCCGGCAGGTCGGAGATGCAGTTGGTATCGCCCGAAACCAGCTTGCGTACATCACCGGCCGACACGCCGTTTTTCTTGCCGACGGTGATGATGAAATTCAGCTCCCGGTCGTCGATGTGGCCATCGGCTTTGGCCAGGGCGGCGAGGTTGCACAAGTGGCCTTTGATTTTTTTGGCCTGCTCATTTTCGAAAAAACCAAACATAGGGTTGGTAGAAAAGAGGTGAGAAAAAACGGCCAAGGGCCGGGTGGGAAGTGCTCGAAAAGTAAGCAAAAAAAGTCTAAAAAGCTAGTGCTGGAGCCAGCTTATTTTGCCTTAATACGCAGTTAACGCAAAAATGTCCGACGAAAAAGCCCGACACTACCAGATAACTGACCCGCACGTACGACCTTTGCGAACTTAACGAAGGCGGCCGCTGGCCCAGCGCTGGGCGGTGCCTACTTAAGTATCTGGTTTATGAAACGAATTGGAGTGTTTACCAGCGGCGGCGACGCGCCCGGCATGAATGCCTGCGTCCGCGCCGTGGTGCGGGCGGCGGTGTATCACGGAATTGAGGTGTACGGCATCATGCGCGGCTACAGCGGCATGATTAAGGGCGAGTTTGTGAAGCTCGACTCGGCTTCAGTGGCCAATACCGTGCAGCGCGGCGGCACGATTCTGAAATCGGCCCGCTCGCAAAAATTTATGACCAAGGAAGGCCGCCAGCAGGCCTTCGATAATCTGGTAAACCACGGCATCGAGGGCCTGGTGGCCATCGGGGGCAACGGCACGTTTACGGGCGCCACCATCTTCGAGCAGGAGTTTGGCATTCCGACAGTGGGCGCGCCCGGCACGATTGACAACGACCTCTACGGCACCGACTACACCATCGGCTACGACACAGCCGTGAACACGGCGCTCGAGGCGATTGATAAAATCCGGGACACGGCCGACTCGCACGACCGCTGCTTTTTTGTGGAGGTGATGGGCCGCGACTCGGGCTACATTGCCATTCCGTGCGCCATCGGCGGCGGGGCCGAAATCGTGATGGTGCCCGAAACGGCCATGAGCGTGGAGGCCGTGATTGAGAACCTGCAAAACAGCTACTCGCGCCACAAAACCTCGTTTATCGTCATTGTGGCTGAGGGCGAAGAAGAGGGCAACGTGCACAACGTGGCCCGCCGCGTGAAGGAAGCCCTGCCCCAGCTCGATACCCGCGTTACCATCGTGGGCCACATTCAGCGCGGCGGCTCGCCCACGGCCTCCGACCGCCTGCTGGCCTCGCAGCTCGGCATCGCGGCCGTCGAAGGCCTCATGAACGGCATGAAAAACGTGATGGCCGGCATCG
>JBPBQK010000026.1:0-97503 GCA_050954845.1 Janthinobacterium lividum | reverse complement strand
GCTCCGGCGCCAGGGGCTGCTCGGCCACCAGGGCCACGTGGTCGGCGTTGAGCAGGGCCAGCAACTGGCCTGGGGCCGCCCGCCAGAGCAGCACGCGCTGGCTGGGCTGATAGAAGAGCGTGTGCCCCAGATAGGAGAGCTGCACAAACACGAAGCTTTGCCCCAGGGCGGGCAGCTCCAGCGTGACGCGCGGGGCGGCCCCCGCCAGCAGCCCGGCGGGCAACCAGTCGAGGGGGTCCGGGCGGGCGGCGGGCGCTAGCGAGGTGGGTGCGGGCGTGCTGGGCTGGCGAAAGGCGTCGAGCACGTGTTTGCCCAGGCTGGCGCCGAGCTGGCCGAGGCCCGCGGCCACGCTGAGCACGGCGATGTTTTGCCGGTTCCAGTCCAGCGTCAGCGGCGCGGGCGCCGTCGGCTCTCCGCGGGTGGGCAGGGCCGCGTCCCCCGGCGCGGCGGCCGGGTCCGGTGGGGGCGTCGCCCCGAGCCCCGCGTGGGCTTGGCGGGCGTAGTAGGCCAGGGTGCTGCAGGAGTTGCCACAGTAGATGCGCCGCTTATGGGCGCTCTCAAAGGCGTCGCCACAGTGCACACAGTGCCGCACCTGGGGCACGCGTTTGCGATACGTTCTCATACCTAGGCGGGGTAGTTTAGACTCAAATTTGCGCAAATTTGAGTCTAATTTACCCCGCCTAGGTGACATTTCCTATTAGCTGGCTCCGGAAATTGAGCTTCGACGCGCTGGACGACGAGTAGTTTCACAGCCCTTAATCGTTCCTTCAACCAGTGTGAAATAGTATTCCACAGGTGTGTTAGAGCCTCTACCTTTTAACACGGGCCCTGCTACACGACGCTTGGTCGCAACGGGGCTAGATAGTCTAGGGGTGGTTGGTCGAATAGTTCTTCGAGGGCCTCTAGGCCTGCCTCTCGTTTGAAATCTCGCTCAGCTTGCGTGATAGGTACCAGCCAGTAACAACTTACTTGTCGCTGGGCTACGTGTAACGTTTCCAGGGTCGGTCCATCCAAATAGGGAAGCGAGAGCAACCCATACGAACACAAGGAACCGGGCTGCCAGGGTACGCCAAAGTTGACGGTATAGCCCAAGCCCAGCACTTGCTCCGTTTGATGATAGTGAGCAACGCTGGTCAGTAAGTCCACGAGTTCGCGCGCCTGACTAGCGGAGAACAGGTGTAGTTCCAGGGGCCGGTCTACTTGCCAAGAAGACATGCCACAGGTGGCGTACGTCCACATCGCTCGTTGCGCGGCGGGGGCGAACTCCAGTATGTGAAAGGCAGAATCTACGTGCTGCACGGAGGGCCTAGTGGACCGGAGTGGAGTGGGTAGGGCTGGCCAGTGCGCGCGATAGTGGGCTAGCAAGCTGGCTTGATAGGAGGGCATGAACAAAAGTGCATTAAACCTTTCAAAACTGTCCGAGAACGAAAATTATGTAAAACAGGTAGCACTTTACAGCACCAGCGATGGGGCCTTTAATACTTTAATAAGAGAAACGGGCTAAATACGCTCACTTGTGCTCACAAGTGAGCGTATTTAGCCTACAGTAGCCAGCATGTTTGCTGCAGACTTAGATGCGGCGAACAAGGCAGGAGTATCAGAAAGGCGTATGCTTCAGATACCTCTCTACGCCTGTTTGCCAAAAGGGCTCTGGTAGCAGGGCTCGAACCTGCGGCCACCCGGTCCTAGAGCCGGGCGCTCTTCCACTGAGCTATACCAGAGGGATGAGGAGGGCAGGGCTCGAACCTGCGGCCACCCGGGGGAGAGCCGGGCGTTCTGCCACTGAACTACCTCCTCTACTTGGCGAGTATTAATTTACGTCCGGCTGCAGCGGCACGGCCGGCTTGCCGGAAAAATAGCGATGCCGCTTCAAGATGGCCGCAAGGTACGGATTAGCGACACTGACGCCGTGTACCAACTCCGGCGTTGGGCGAAAAGCCACTACGCCATGCGGGCGCGGGGCGATCCAGCCGGACTTTTCCGGGTCCAAGCCGGCCTGTTGGCACGCGGCCACGACTTGCGTCCGCGTACATGTCGCTGTTCCAGCAAAGACCTGCCAGGGTAGCGGCAACGCTGTCCAAACTTGGGTATTGGGGTCTAGGCCTTGCCCCGCACTGCGGTGCCAGGCGGCGACATCGGCCGCCATGAGCCGCAAGGCTTTCCCAAAGCACAACTCGTCTAACACGAACTCCATCCCTAAGGCATACAGCAGGTGGAGCCAGTTATCGCGCGCCTTATTCCAAGAGCCCGCGGCGGCGTTCCACGTCGACGAGTCATCGCCGCGCTTGACAATCATCGTTTCCCGCTGAAACGAGTTCTGGGCCCATAGCTCTTGCAGATAGCTCGCCAGTTCTTGCAGTAGGCTCGTCCAACGGCCAAGCAGGTGGCCTTGCTGCTCCGCACTCAAGCTCGCTAAGACCTGTTGCGTGGGATACACGTGGGCAATCGCCCCCCAACTGACCGTAGGACTGGGCGAACTAGGCGCCGCGCCGAGCCAGCGGGCAACAGCGGAGGGTGTTCGGCCCGCACAGCGCTGAAAGAGCATGTCGGCTACCTCATCATAGGGCCGTTGCTGCCCGCTAATAGTAAACTCACTACGCAGATTGCAGCGCGCAGTGTAGTAGGCAATAAAAGCCGCACTGTCGAGGTCACGGGCGAAGGCGTCGTAGCTCACTTCATGCGCAAGGCCATGTTTCGCTACTTACTCGAACGTGGCCTTGCGTTGCTCCGCCAGCAGCGTGGCTAGTTTTTCCTCCAAATGGCGCACCGCCCGAAACAGCTTGTTATACCGGCGCTTGGAAAGGTCGAGGCCTGCCGCCGTGCGCGCGGCCCGGTCAAGGCGGTCAGTGCGGTAATTGCTTTGGCCAAACTGCTTGCCAATCAAGGGATTTATTGTCCTCAGAAAGGCTTCTACTTCGTCGGGCGCCTCGTAGCGCAGGGCCGCAGGCACTTGGTGAAATAGTCCGGCGGCTTGCTGCACTTGTCGGGCGGCGCCGATGGGCTGGCGGAAGGTCTGCGCCATAGCCGAGTACTGCCACACGCTTTGCTGCAAGGAGTGCGCCGCCGCTTTGCGCAAGGTGGCTAATTGGGGCAGCGTTAAGCGGTCCGACAGCAAAGGCAGCAGCAACTCGGCCACGTCCTCGGGCCGGCGCCGCTGGCGTAACGTGTCATATAAAGGCCGTAAATCCACGAGTGATAAGCAAAGGAGGCGAACGAGCGGTTAAGCTACAGGTGCCAGCGGCTATTTGCGCTATCAGTTCGGCCAGTAGTAGTTGAGGAGCCCTGTTGAAGGGCCCTTCCCCTGTAATGAATACAGAAAGACAATCAATTGACAGACTATAAGTTGTTAACTCCTGCAGCTTGCTAACCGCATTTTACATGTTGCAAAGGGTCGTTTATAGAATGTAAAAAGATGGCGGCTGTTTAAATCACCCTTTCGCTGAACTGTACCATGAGCACTAGCGCAGGTGAATTATCTGTTTTAGTTGATTGGCGTGCTCGACGAAGTACTTGCGGTCAATCTGTAAATTCCCGATAATGTCGCGAAGCAGGTCGCCTCGGTACGCTTGCAGTCGGGCCTGGGCGAGGATGATGCGGAGCTGGTAAACGTTCTGGTCGTCCACGTACACCAAGCAATAGGCCCGGTAGGCCTGACCCTGGGCTCGGAGGCCTACGTTCCGTTCCACGGCAAAATCATGCGGGAACACGAGCTGATTCAACGTATCGGCTTCCGCCGGACCGAAACCGAAAAAAGCCGATGTGGCCAGTTGCTGGGCTACGGCCAGGTAGTCCCGCGAGGGACCGTCCTTAGCCCAACGGGTAAAGGTGACCCGTTCTGTGCTATCGGGGCCATCGGGTGGGAGCAAGACCAGCTCGATGCTATCGGGTGCCAAGTGAAACGTCCATCCCGGAGGAACACAGACCATTTCGCGTCTTGTCGCAAACTTGCCCCAATTTGCCAATGCTGGGCTGTCCTCCAGCTTTGCGTGAAAGGATGTGACGGTCGCGGTGTCACCGCTGGGCAGGCGAGCGGCTGCTTGCTGTTCGTTATCGCTGACATGTAGCTGGCAGTACGAGAAGGCTACCAGTAGGGGCAATAGTAGCCAGATGCTATACCGCCGATTACTACGAAGAAAAGCCATGATGATGAAAATCAGTATGCGCAAAGGTCCGCTAGAAGAATGGCTCCCTTTGGTAAACTCGTAGCAACTGCCCAACACTAGGTGGTAGTGGGACACTGCCGAGCCGGACGAGTTTAAGAAACCTGTCTACGTTTACAAAACGCGCCAAGTAGAAGAGTTTCGTAAACGCTCAAATGAGAGCCTCGTCCCCGCCAAAGTACCACTCCAGCCACGCCCCGACCAGCAGCTAAAACCACCACTTTTCCGGGACTTGTCCGGTAAGCAACATTATGATGAGCGAATTTTCTAAGGACTGAGTGCGGAAGTAAAACGCTCGCTACCTTGCTCATAATCCTATTTTCGATGCACTAATCAGTAAACGACTATGGCAATTTTTGCAGAGGCACCCACTACCGCTGTTATCACTACGAAGTACGTCATGCGTCAGCAATCGCCCATTCTCTTGGTGTGTCACTTTGCAGATGGCTTTTGGCAATTCAGTGGCGAAGAGGAACAGCTACCAGACACGGATTACCTCGTCGTAGGGCTAGCCGAGGTTGTGGCTCTGGACTCGTCCATCTCGGAAGTTGCCGACTTACCCTTGGGAATTGGTGCCTCCCGAGTGGATAAAGGAGCCACGTGGACTTTCTCGAAGCTGATAGATTCCTGACGCTTAACTTGTCTTACGCCTCCTTCACCTGCCGCTCTTCTTGCACGTCTTCTATCGCCTCCTCTTAAGCAGCTGCTTCGTGCTGTTCGCGCAGGCTAGTCGCGCCGACCAGCCGCGTTGGCGAACCAGCTTTAACAGCCCCAATGGGCAGTACACCTTGCGCGTCATACTTGTTAGAGCGGACACGGTACAGTCACTCGGTAGTGGGCAACGGGTACGCGTGCAGCTCACCACTTGGGGCCTAGTTGATAATACGACGGGCAAGCAGCTGTATCAACTGGACACGCAGGATGCCATTCAAACCAAAACGGCGCTCCTAGCCAATGATGGGGAGACCATTGTGGTGGTAGACGACTGGAGTGCCGGAGTGCCCGTTCCCTTTTGGCCCGTCCTAAGTTTTTACCACTGGGGGCACGAAACCCATACCTACACGCTCGGAGAGCTACTCGGGCCGACCTATCCGCTGAGTGAGTCAGTAAGCCATTTTAGCTGGTTTGAACACTACCATTTTTCCCCTGCCACGGCGACGTTCACCTTGCAGACTTTTGCGCAGCAAGAACTCGCTTTTGAGGGGCACTCTGGCCAACGGCTGGCGACCAAGTACCAAGCATTGGTAACGCCGGGTTCCCAGCTGGCTTATGGGCGGATTGAAAAGCTAGGCGCGCATCGGTATGCCCTAACGGTCTGCCGCCCCTACTATGGGCCCGTGCAAGCCAACGAACGGGTGCGGTTTCGTAGCCAGTACACGCTGCGCACGGGAGATTTGGTGTTGGCGCTTCTGCAAGAGGGGCAGAGTAAACACTTAGTGCAACGCCTCAATGCTTGGTATGGCGAACCGCTCACCTGCGGGCAGCCGACAGCCGGCCCCAAGTAAGCAGCCTGTTATCACAACTGCTGCATGCTGGCAGTATAGCTACTTAGAGGTACGAGACCTGAGACCGTGAGACGTTTTACAAACCAATTTCAACTACTGACTATAGCTGCGCTTGTCACGTTTCTTGAACGAACCTCGACAAATGACTAGGGCCAGTTGTAAGCAGTAGACAAACGAGCCTTTGCTTTGTGTAGCAAGCTTACTTGCTCCCATTTCTACTTAATCGCCCCCAGGCCTGATGCTCCAGCGACGTGACTTATTTGCTCGGATACGGTCGAATATAGCCAAGTTCGGCTACCATGTAACTGTGGTAACAGGCGGTGCCTTGCCCCGCTTTGCTTATACCATTGGCTGTACTACCACCCTCGGCGCTGAATTCATTTTTGCCGGCGGCGAATTTTACTCGCAGAGCCAGGTGAGTGAGATTCTGGCGGCAACCATTTCAGTGGCCAGTACTGAACCAGACTGGCTTACCCAGTCTGTCAGCACAGACTCGTTAGGCCGCTTCTCGCTCGTAAAAGTGCATCCCACTTGGGCTGAGCTACTCGTGCTAGGCGCCTTTGATTATTATACCCAACCTGCCCTCTGCGTGTGGCAAATTGTGCCCGACTCTACTCACTACACGGTAGATGTGCCGGCAATGGCAGAGGCCTTCGACGTGGCAGCTCAGCCGGTTTGGCAATGGCTGACTCGCAAGTGGGAGTATCCTATTCCGGTTGAGTCGATGGCCGTCACGAATCTGCTAGTGCTGGCAGGCGCAAAAGCGACGGAAGTGATGAGATGGGAAGCGGCTGAGTGGGAAATATTTGCCGGAGCTGGGCCTAACATCCCCAAAGCAGAAATGCGGATGGTACCCTTAGGCACGCTATTAGGAATTGATGCCTCGCTGAAGGCAGCGCTTGACCTCGAAGTTGGGAAGGGCTTGTGGCGAGACTCGCTTACGCTGGACTGGCAATCGTGGGGCTAAGCTCAAGAAGCACTAGCATGAGCCCCTGATAGAATGGTCCAGCTCAACCAAGCGCGCCATTTTGCGCCCTCCTCCCCCACCTAGCCAAACGGGCTGTCAGTTGCTTTTCAGTAGGTCAAAAAGTGGGTTCTGCCGCGCATAGCCCCTGAGCTACGTGAGCCAGCCTTTCAGCACGCTAGTTGTGGACGCGCCTCCCGCAGGCAGCGGGAATGCGCTTACTTTTGGTTTTTTCCTGCGTGTTGTTAGCCCATGGATAATTGGCCCTTAATCGTCGCCTTCACGCTCGCCCTCACCGGAGGCGTCTACTTACTCTCCCGCCCCCTCCCCCTGGACTATAAAAACCGCGAGTACCAGCGCCATCTCACCCGGGAGGAAGTAGCGAGCTTGCGGCGGGGCGAACCGATTGAGAAGACGCATAAAGCGTTTCAATCGATTTGGCATGACTACTACGATGAGGGACCACTGCGTGTGCTGCCTACGCCCAAAGGCAAGTATAAGTATACGTTTGTGCCCTACGGCCAGTGGCGGCGCCTGCGCACCAACGGCCAGCTCTGGGCCGAGTTTACGCAAACCAGCTGGGCGCAGGAAAACTACTGGCACGAGTATTTTCCCAATGGCCAGCCGGACTTTCATATGGTGAGCGTTCCCCGGGTGCTCGACGGGGACTCGGTATTGGAAGTGCGGACCACTTATTTCAAGCTGGCTGCGCCCACTGACACAGCTTACGTCGAGCACCGCTTTGCTAAACTGCACGAGAATAAGGAAGCACGCAAGGGGTTCTACTCGTTCGATGCCGCAGGTAAGCGCCCCGTGCCGCCAGACTGGCAGCGAACGCGTTAACGAATCACTTCGTCCCGAAAGGCGCACCTTTCAGACGCATCACTTTTCGGCTTTTCAAACCCCCACCATGAGCTGGAAACACACCCGATAAGGACTTTCTGAGCCACCTACTTGAGAAAGACCTTTCTGAGCCCGCTTAGCCCTATACTGGCTGTTGCTAGTAGCAGGCAGTAGCTAGATGCCTAACTTGTTCAGCGGAAACACCCTATCTCTATTTTCGCACCTTGCCAGTTGTTTTTATCAGGTAAGCCACTAGCTAGGCCTATGACACACGTTCCACATGCTCACTCTTACTATGAGAAGTTGGCGCAGCATGCCAATAGACTCATCCCGGCCTTAGGCGGCCTATGCGATGAAGAGGACGGTCCTTACATGGCCATAAACGATATAGGACGGTTTCTCTTTCACGCTGCTCGGACCTTGGAGGAGCAGAAACAAGTGCTAGCCTTTATCAACCATTCCTTGGAGATCGGCGGGCCAGCTACCGAGGAAGCGATTGTGCTCGAACTGTTTACGGATGTTTACTATTACAACGAGCCGTTTACCTCTTTATTTCGCGACCATCTCAGTCCCGCAGCTTGGACCCTGTTTCTGACCCACCGGGAAATTGAGCGTCAACTAGGAAGGTATATCGTGACGGACGAAGGGCAGAGCCTACCTTATAGGGAATAGAGGCTAGTAAGCTTGTGAATGGTCTGCTAACCGGTCGTTCGAAAAACCCCTCGCAAAACGGCCCCGAAAACCGCGTTTTTGGGGCCGCTGGCGTAGACAGGAAAGCTATTCGAAAAACGGTAGTTTTGCCGACAACATGAATCAGTCGAGGTGGGTACTACTCGTAGGACTTGGGCTGCTAGGCTGTCAAGCGCCCTTAGAGCAAGGGTTTCAGTTATCTGCCACCAGCTTGCCCCTCATCAGGCAACGGGTTACTACTTTGCCGCCAGCACTACAGCAGGATAGCATTCACGGGGTATGGCCCCATTTTGTCGGGCGCTTTCCAGTGGCTGATTCCCTGGTGCTGGAACGCCCCTTATCTGCTAGCAGCGCTGACTGGCTGCGCTACTTTGCCCCCATGCAGGCCGCACAGGATAGCAGCATGCTTAATACCGATGGCTTGGAGCTATTCGTGGACTATCAACACCCCGTAGCCTACCAAAAAGACGTGCCGCCAGAACTGCGCGCCCACTTCCCGGCACAGCGGGTACTACCCGTGTATGTTGTAAATACGACAGCGCACACTAAACTCTTAGCTGGGAAGGATAGCTGGGTGTTCGCTATCCAAGAAGCACAGGACCGGCAGGGACAGTGGCGCCCTATTGAAAGCCGCGGACCCGACTACTGCGGTAATGGCCATTGGCTGCTCCAGGTCCATTCGCAGCAGCTCGTCCTCTTCTTGGTCCAACAATACCAAGGCCCCTTCGCGACTCGCCTGCGCGTGCGGCTGCAAAACGGGGAGAGCCGCTACGTGTCGGCCCCTTACCCGGGGCGCATTCAGGAGCAGCAATTTTTGGTCCCAGTCGCAGAGCAGCAGCAATTAGTGCACAACAGAGCGACGGTAGACCGGCTCTATTATGGGGCCGAACCCGTGACGCTGGATTCAATCGAAGCCCGGGAGCAGCGGCTCGATTAATAAATAGGCAGACCACTTACTCCAACTCCCTCGTGTGGCGCAAGAGATTCGTTTATGCCCACTAAAAAAGACAGTTTCTAGAAGGCAATGCTTCAGGAAACATAACGCTAAGGATAGGTTGTAAGCGTTTGCCGATCTACCAAGTTTTAAGCCCCTGTTCATTTAAACGACCGTTTTAGTGAACTGCTAGGCCTCGCACATTCCGACTGTTGGCGTTGCACCTTTGGTGTATCGTCCGCTTTCACCACGTTCCACCTAGCGCTGAAAATATGATCTGTTTGCTGCCCTATTTCGGCGAAATCAACCCAGCACAACTGGAAGAATATTACCACACCACGGCCGTGGTGAAGGGCTTAACGGTTAACCTGGACCTAGACTTTCAACACAAAACCATCAGTCTAGAGACCGTCCGCACCATTCAAGACTTCTTGAACAATCTGGCGCGGTGGGATGGGCACAACCAGGCCGCGCTAGAACAGGACTTTACTGCAAACAGCGAAACAGCCGATTACATCGGCTTTTATTTTGACGAACTCGACGAAACAGAACTCGCGGCCCTGCTGCCCACAACAACGTCACCCGACGCCCGCGCATCTCAACTGCTGAAAGCATTGAAATTAATCAGGGTTGGCCTCTATCCCGACGGCAAGTACGACGCGGAACAGTTTGCCACCTTTGATTATTCCATCTACTTGGCGGGAGAGCCCTGCAATCAATTGCTAGCGGTTAACACCGATAAGCAAGGGAAAGTGGACCACATCTCTTGGGAAAGTTAAGCGGTGCTTCCTATGGGCCAGAGACAGAACGCAAGCGCAGGATGGAGCTAGTCTAACCCTCTTTTTGCTGAACCGCCGCTTATTACGGAACTCCCGCCCCTCCAAAAAAGGGGCGGGCCAGAGGATGGGGGGCTCGCCGCGGGCAAGCCGAGGGGGAGAGATTTACCATGAAAACAGGAGATTAAGAGGACATTATAAAACATAGCAAAGAACAGCGCCTGCCCCATGCGGCGGTATGACACTTTCGTGTCATACCGCATCTGCGTAAAGTGCTAGCAAGCGCACGGTAGTCCTTGGCGGATTCGGCCGGTGAGAGCACCAAAAGCCTGGCCAGGTAGCGCCATGAAGTAAGGCATCGGGTGCTTCGCTATAAGCGGATGCGACGTCTTCCAGTGCAGTAGTCGTCTCCTCCTTTCGTGTCATACCGCCACATGGATGAGACCGCTACATTTGGCCTATGCAAACGCGCCTGCCCTTGGCCATTATTGAAGACCAAACCCCCATTCGGAACATGCTGTACCAGTACCTGAGCGCTCAGCCTGAGTTCGAGTGCGTGCTGACGGCTGGGTCGATGGAGGATTTCTTCCGGCAGCTGCCCACGCTGGGCACCCCGCCGCTGCTGGTGCTCTCCGACATTGGCCTGCCGGGGCGCTCGGGTATTGAGGGGCTGCCGCTTCTCTTGGCCCGGCTGCCGGAGGCGCAAGTACTCATGCTGAGCGTGTACACCGACGCGGCCCGCGTGTTCGAGGCTATTTGTGCCGGGGCTGCCGGCTACGTAGTCAAGAACACCCCGCTACCTGACATCAAAGCCCACTTGCTGGCAGCAGCAGCGGGCGGCTCGCCTATGTCGCCGGCCGTGGCGCGCCATGTGCTACAGGCGTTTCGGCGGCAGCCGCCAGTGGCGGTGGCGGCTACGGCCGAGGCGCGCCTCACGCCTCGCGAGCAGGAAATCGTGACGGCTGTGGAGGAGGGCTTGAGCTACAAGCTCATTGCCGACGCCTGC
The DNA here is from genome assembly GCA_050954845.1 of Janthinobacterium lividum. Taxonomy (GTDB): domain Bacteria; phylum Bacteroidota; class Bacteroidia; order Cytophagales; family Hymenobacteraceae; genus Hymenobacter. The sequence goes on along the minus strand of JBPBQK010000026.1, from coordinate 86,625 downwards.
GGTATCACCCTCGACACGGTGAAGAACCACCTGCGGGCCGTGTACCGCAAGCTGCACATCAACTCCAAGGGCGAGCTGCTGGCCCTGGCCCTGAAGCGGCGCGGCTAGGCCAGCTACGCTCGCGGGCTGGTTACTGGAGGTAATCTACGCTAGTGAGCTGCATTCCTACCACTGGATAGTCAGTGCGAAAGCTGGGTGATATTTGTCCCCATCTTTTCCTGCCTGACATGTGGCCTCCCCTACTGAGAATTCTGTGCTGGTTGCTGGGCGGCTGGTTGCTGGTAGCCAGTCCAGCCGCGCTAGCCCAGCAGTTGGAGCAGCAGCCCGACCGCGTGCTGAGCACGGTGGGCGTCCGCGACATCAGTACCGACCCGGCGGGCTTTGCCTGGATAGCCAGCCGGCAGGGTATGTTTCGCTACGACGGCCGGCAGCTAGTGTCCCTCAACCAACTGGTGCGACAGGGCCCCCGCTTGAGTGGCGAGGCTACCCGGGTGGTCGCCGACTCGGCCGGCACCGTGTGGATGGGCATGCACAACGGGCTGTATGCGTTTGTACCCGTCACCGGCGAGCTGCGTCAGGTGCCGCTGCCCCCGCCCGTGGGCCAGCGTTTCAATGCCCTACTGCTCTACCGGGGGGCGCTGTGGTTTAGCCGGAGCTCGGACCCCGCCCAGATGTTCCGGCTGCCGCTGCAGCACCCCCGGCAGCCCCCGCAACTGCTGTGGCAGCAGCCGCAGGGCCTGATGATGGGTATTGAGCCCGATTCGGTGGGGCAGTTGCTGCTCTTCAGCATCGACTATAGCTGGCGGCGGCAGTCCGATGGGCGGGTGCTGCCCCTGCCCGGCAACAGCCACCGCTACCGGGTGCAGCGGGCCGATGGCGCGCGCCGGACGCAGGTGGCCGACCACCCACTGCGCCTGCCCCACGGCCCCTATTACCTCATCGACAGCGCTTTGGTGGAACACCGGGCCGGGCAGCCCGCGCGCGTGCTGGCGCGCTGGCCACGCGCCCGGTTCTCGGCCGCCGTGCCGCACCTCGATGTGCTGGAGCTGGACAGCACCTGGTACTGGCTGGGCGATGGCGAACTGCTGGCCTTGTCCATCCGGCAGCAGCGGCGGGCGCCTCGGTTGCAACGCACGCCCCTCAAGCTGGCCTGGGAATGGAACGGGTGGCTGTGCTTCAACCGCGACCGGACAGGTTTCTGGGTCTTTGCCGAAGGCATGCCGGGCGTGGTGAAGCTGTGGCCCCGGCGAGCACCCATTCAGGCGCTGCCGGTGGTGGGTGGGCAGCATCTTAGTACCCGCGCCATCAGCCGGCTGGCCGATGGCCGGCTGGTGGTAGGCAGCTACGCGGGCACATTTACGCAGGCGGCCGATAGCCCGCTGGCTTTCCTGCGCCCCTGGCCGGGCACGGCGGCCGGCGTGGGCCCGCCCTCGCACCTGCGCACCTGGCCAGGTATGGTGCCCGAGCACGTGTGGTTTTGTAGCCTGCGCCTGCCCGATGCCCGCTTGGTGCTGGGGTTAGAAAACGGCGGTGTCCTGCTGCTGACCGGGCAGCAGTTTCAGGAAATCAAGTGGGCCGGCCCCCACCCCGCCCGCGCGGGCAAAACCACGTTCTGCCTGCTGCGCACCCGGGTGGGGCAGCTGTGGGCGGGCGGGCAGGAGGGCCTGTTTCAGCTCGACCTAACCCGCCGCACGCGCCGCCGCTACCGCGAAGGCGACCCCACCTGGCCCCTGCACCGCTGCGATATTGAGGCCCTGAGCGAAGGCACCAACGGCGAGCTGTGGCTGGCCACCAACCAAGGGCTGTACTGCCTTCAGCCCGCTACCGGTGTCCTGCGCCACTACGGCCCCGATGAGCCGGCCCCCTACCGTCTGCCCACCGCCCTGTTACGCTGTGTGCTCACCCCGCACCCCGACAGCGTGTGGATAGGCACCCTCGATGCCGGGCTGCTGCTGCTGCACCCCCGGCGCGGCGTGCAGCGCCAGCTGACGCTAGGCCAGGGCCTGCCCAGCGAAGCGGTGGCCTTTGTGCTAGCTCCCCGGCCGGGCCGGGTGCTATGGGTGGGTACCCACAACGGCCTGGTGCGTTACGAGCCCCGCACCGGCCGCCGCAGCGACTTGACCACCGCCGAGGGCCTGGCCACCAACGAGCTGAACCGCCAGTCGGGCTGGTACGACTCGGTGCGGCAGCGCCTGTACATCGGCGGCGTGGGCGGGCTGAGCTTCCTAGCGCCCCAAGACCTGACCACCGCCGGTTGCCAGCCCCGGCTGCTGCTCACCAGCCTCACCCAGCACCATGCCCAGCCTGACACCATTCGCACCGATTACCTGGCCGGCACCCTGCCCCAGGGCCTGGAGATGGCCCCCGGCGACGCCTTTGCCGACCTAGTCCTGAGTTTAAGCGACGATGTGAAGCCCGAGCTGGGACGCTTCACCTACCGTCTGCTGGGCAGCGGCACCACGCGCTGGCAGGAAATGGGCAGCGGCAACCGCCTGCGCCTGCAAGGGCTGGAGCCGGGCGACTACACCCTCGAAATCAAAGGCGAAACCGAGCTGGGCACGCCTACCCGCAACGGGCTGCGCGTGCCGGTGCGGGTGCGCACCTTCTGGTGGCGGCGGCCCGGCGTGTGGGCCACCCTCACGGCCCTGCTGGTGGCATTGGCGGCCGGCGGGGTGTACCTGCAACAGCAGCGCCGCGCCCGGCAGCGCGAGCATGACTGGCAGGCCGAGCGCGCCCTGCGCACCCGCTTGGCCGCCGACCTGCACGACGACGTAGGCAACCTGCTCACCCAAATCAGTATGCACAGCAGCCTGCTGCGCGAAACGCCCCACAGCCCGGCCCAAACCGTGGCCCGGCTTGATGCCATGGCCGTCGCCGCCCGCCAGGCCGCGCAACAGATGAGCGACGTAGTGTGGGGCCTCGATGCCAGGCAGCTGTGCTTAAGCCAACTGCTGGCCCGCATGCGCGACCACGCCCAGGAAGTGCTGCCCCCCGCCGGCCTCGACGTGCGCTTCCAGGTGCCTGCCAACCTGCCCGACCCCGAGTTGGCTCCCAACTTGGGACACAATCTCTACCTCATCTACAAGGAAGCCCTGCACAACGTAGTAAAGCACGCCCGAGCTACCACCGTTACAGTGCAGCTGGCCGCCACTGCCACCGGCCTCACGCTGACTGTGGCCGACGATGGCGGCGGCCATAGCAGCCAGCTACGTGGTGGCGGCCACGGTCTGGTTAATATGCAGGCGCGCGCACAGGCCGTAAGCGGGACCGTGCACTACAAGTCCCAGTTAACGGGCTTTACAGTAGTGGCGACCTTGCCGTTTAGCTAGGCGGGCAGAACACCGCTTTTGATGTGGTCTAACTCGGTTTGCCCCTACTTAGTCCCTTCATGTATTGCTACACAACAACGTTCATAAGATTAAACTACTACGTCTATTTTTCAAACCTTCGTTTTTTCTGAACAGCTACTCCTTGCGTAACTGCGCCCCCTCCAAAAAAGGACCGTATATTGGAGACTTTAGCGACCCGCTCAAACGGGCTGGGAAGGCCGATTTTTCGGGGTCTTTTTTGATACCGTTTTTTGGAGAGCTAGCTAAACCAGCAGCTTTGCGGGCTTACGCAATTCGCGTGGCTCACCGCGACGGGTATGTCAGAGCCGCGACCTAGCACTCATCGAAGCGCTGCTATATACCCAGCATAAAAGTAATATGCCACTATGATTGATACACATCAAATAATTGACCATCAATAGGATTAGTCCAATAAGGCCGCATCGAGTGCTACCTGGAAGTTGGTGAGTGCCCGCACCACAGCCCGGCTCAGTCACTGCTAGTAGCCAGCGCTACTGACCGCTAGCACGCGGCAAAGCACCTGCACGGGCTCGGTGGCAGCAACCTGCTCAATGAACTGGTAACGGCTCATGACTGAGGCGGCTGGGAGAGCCTGCGTCAAAAACAGGCACTGGGCCCGGCTTTTTTAACATGTCACGTTCCTGCTCCACGCGTTTGAGCTCGGCGGGTAGACGCTTAATTTCTTCACGCTCCACACTACTGGGCACGGCTTCGGCCAACGCCTAGCTTGGGCCAACGCTTGGCGTTGCCAGCAGCCGAGCAAGGCGGGTGACAGGTCTTGAGCGCGGGCCACGTCCGTTTGGCGGGTCCCAGCGGCCACCTGGCGCACGCACTCGGGTTTTGAAGGCGGGCGTATATTTTTTGCGGGTCAGCGGCAGGCCGCTGGAAATCACTTTGGTCGACATGGGTAATGGAAGGTAAGACTTGCCACTGTCTGTTTTTGTTTGATCACCTCACTAAAACGCCGCACAGTACCTGCTAACACCCAGCCACTACATAGTAGTCTTATTTCTCCACTGATACCAGAAAGCCATACCCTAAATCTATCTTAACGAAGCCGATGGATAGCCCGAATCAATAGACGCTAATTTGCGCCGTACCGATTCTTCTGACCCATCCATGCTTTCTCCCATTGTTTCAAAGCGCGTGCTACTAGCCGCCTCATTAGCCCTGCCAGCCTGCCAGGGCACCTCTACTTCGCAGCCGGCCACGGCGGCCGCTACTACCAATGCCACCAGCCCGCCACACTACCTCAGCCAGCCCCTTCTCAAGGGTATTTACACCGCTGACCCCTCAGCGCACGTGTTCGACGATAAAATCTATATTTACCCCTCGCACGACATCGAGGCGGGCATCGCGGAAAATGATAACGGCGACCACTTCGCCATGCGCGACTACCACATTCTGTCGCTCGATAGCGTGGGCGGCCGGGTAACCGACCACGGCGTAGGGCTCGATATCAAGGACATTCCGTGGGCCGGCCGCCAACTGTGGGCCCCTGATGTGGCCTTCAAAAACGGCACTTACTACCTCTATTTCCCGGTGAAGGACAAGCAGGATGTCTTTCGCATCGGGGTGGCTACCAGCCAGTCGCCGAGTGGCCCTTTCAAGGCCGAAGCCACCCCGATAGCAGGCAGCTACAGCATTGACCCGGCCGTGTTTACCGATGCCGATGGCCAAGCTTATATGTACTTCGGTGGCCTGTGGGGCGGGCAACTGCAGCGCTGGGCCACGGGCAGCTACAACCCCAGTGCCCCCGACAAAAAGCCGGATGGCCCAGAGCCCGCCATCAAGGCGCGCGTGGCCCGCCTCACGCCAGATATGAAGCAGTTTGCCGGCCCGGTGAAGGAAGTTGTTATTCTCGACTCGTTGGGTAAGCCCCTGAAAGCCAGCGACACCCGACACCGCTTCTTCGAGGGTGGCTGGCTGCACAAGTACCAGGATAAGTATTATTTCTCGTACTCGACCGGCGACACCCACCTGCTGGTGTACGCCGAGGGCATATCGCCCACCGGCCCTTTTACCTACAAGGGCTTGGTGATGAAGCCCGTGCAGGGCTGGACTACTCACCACTCCATCGTCGAGTTTAAGGGCAAATGGTACATCTTTTACCACGATACCCAGCTCAGCGGCAAAACCTGGCTGCGCAACGTGAAAGTAACCGAGCTGAAGCGCCGGGCCGACGGCAGCATCATCCCCATCGACCCTAGTGGGGCGTAGGGCAGCCCCCAGCCAGAATTCTGGTTAGCCAGGTAGCCGTCACGGCCGAGTAGGGAGAAAAACATTTTTTCCTGGTTTAAAAAATACCGCAATCGTTTCCGCAAACGGTTGCGGTATTTTCATTTGTACCCTACTAAGAAAAAGCTGTTTCTTTATTTTTTAGCGCGCCTATCTTTCGAATACAATCGCCCACCCAGCGCGCATAGGTAGCTCGACAGTTAGGCTTTGGCTATCAGGTTTATAAATAAACTAAACCACTTGTTGATTCTCCATTTTGCAACTGCTTTTGCCCGTTTGTGCGCTACTGCCGGCCTCGTTGCAGCGGTAGCATTTTTCTGACTTTTCTCTCCCTGATAACCTGCTGCGCTGCCTGCGTTAACTACCTGCCTGAACTGAAGTACTTACCCACCCAATTCCATTCCATTTCATCATGAACTTACTCCTTTACGCTTCTGGTAAAATTGTTGCTTGGAAGGCCAAAGCGGCGCTAGCCACCCTGGTGCTGAGTCTGCTATGCCTGCGTTCTTTTGCCCAAATTCCGCTTGTTTACAATGTGGAGAACAGTGGGGGCAGCTGCACCGCGCCGCCACTGCCGGCCTTCAGCCAGCTGCCGGCTATTCAGCCGCTGCCCGACCCTTTCCTGTGGGCCGATGGCCGGGGGCGCTCCACCAGCTTCAGTGAATGGGAATGCCGCCGCAACGAAATCAAGGCGCAGATTGAAAACTACGAGATAGGTGCTAAGCCAGCTAAGCCTCAGAATATTACGGCTAGCTACGCGGCTGGCACCACGGCAGGCACGGGCACGCTCACGGTGAACGTGACGGTGGGCAGCAAAACACTGACGCTGACTGCGCCGGTGACCCTGCCCACGACGGGCACGGGGCCGTTTCCGGCCATTATCGGCATGAACTCGCCCACCGGCAGCGTGCCGGCGGCGGTTTTTGCCGGCCGCAACGTGGCCACCATTCAATTTAGCCACAACCAGGTTACGACCTACGGCAACCCGCAGCTGACCGACCCCTTCTACCAGCTGTACCCCAGCCAGACCCTCAGCAACTCGGGCCAGTACAGCGCCTGGATTTGGGGCGTGAGCCGCCTCATCGACGGCCTGGAGTTGGTGCAGGCCAACCTGCCCATCGACCTGAGCCACCTGGGAGTTACGGGCTGCTCCTACGCGGGCAAGATGGCCTTGTTTTCCGGGGCTTTTGACGAGCGCATTGCCCTGACCATTGCCCAAGAGTCGGGTGGGGGCGGGGCACCGGCCTGGCGCGTGTCCGAAACGCTGGGCGCGGTAGAAAAGCTGGGCGCTACGGACTATAGCTGGTTTAAGGACGACATGATGCAGTTTGCCAACACCAACGTGGCCAAACTGCCGCACGACCATCACGAGCTGATGGCCATGGTAGCACCCCGCGCCCTGCTCGTAACGGGCAACACCGATTTTGAGTGGTTGGCCAACCCGTCGGCCTACGTGTCGGCGCGGGCCACGCAGGTGATATACAATACGTTTGGCCTCGGCGACCGCTTTGGCTTTTACATTGATGGCAGCCACAACCACTGTGCGGTGCCCGCCGCCCAGGTGCCGGTGATGCAGGCATTTGTGGATAAGTTTCTGCTGGGCAACACCACCGTCAGCACCGCCTACTCCACTAACCCCTACCCAACCATGGACTACCAGCGCTGGTACCAGTGGTGGGGCACCAACAACCCCGTGCTGCCGGCGCTGCCCGCCGACCCGCCCGGCAAAAGAATCTGGCTGGAAACGGAGTGCGCTACGGTAGGCGCAAGCTGGGACGTAGTGGCCGACACCTCGGCCTCGCACGGCAGCTACGTGCAAGTAAAAGCCGGGCTGAGCAGCCCCGCCGCTGCCCCCACCAGCCCCGCCGCCTACCTCACGATGCCCTTCACGGCCGACAGCGCCGCTGCTTACAACTTTCTGGCCAGGGTGAATGTGCCCGCCGGGGATGACTATAGCTACTGGATGAAAGTGGATGCCGGTAACTTTGAGGCCGTGAGCAGCCAGTTGGCCACCAACCCCGGCTTTGAAAGCGGGCTAACGGGCTGGACTACCCTGAACGTAAACGGGGCCACCATTACGGCCAATACGGTGGCGGCCGATGCCCACAGCGGCAGCGGCTCGATGAAGGTGGTGAACCCCACCGCCCAAACCGGCAACCAGTGGAAAGTGCAGGTATCGAGCACGGCCTTTGCCACCACGGTAGGCAAGCAATACGTGATTTCGTACTGGGTGCGCGCGGCCACGGCCGGCGGGTCCATCCGGCTTTCTAGCGGGCCGAGCAGTGCCCAATACCAAGGTGACCAGGCCATTGGCACAACGTGGCAGCAAGTATCCTGGACGATTACTGCCTCGCTCACCTCCACCACGTTCTTGTTTGACATGGGGCAGATAGCCAATACCTATTACCTTGACGATGTGAGCGTAAAGGAGGTGAATGCCGGCGGCACCTGGCAGTGGGTGAAGCTGAAAAACCTGACGCTGCCCGTAGGGGCGCACACGCTCACCATCGGCTACAATGCCGGCGGCGGGGCCAAGCTAGATAAGATGCTGGTTACTACCTCCAGCGCCACCTTCACGGGCAAGGGCGCGGCTGCCAACAATTGCAGCGTCACTACGGCCACAGCCAGCGCGGCAGCGGCAGCAGCCATCGAGGTATACCCCAACCCGGCCAAAGAGCTTATCAACGTAGAGCTGGGCACCAACCAGCTGCGCGTGCAGCAAATAGAGGTAGTGGATGTGCTGGGCCGGGTGCTATCGCAAGTAGAGGTGGGCCAGCAAGCTACGCTGCATATCTCGAGCGATAAGCTGGTGCCGGGAGTGTATTTGCTGCGCTTTAAGGGCACGGTTACTAAAACGCAGTGCGTAATTATTCAGTGAGGTGACCCGCACTAGGCGACCGCGCCAGAGCATGGCATAAAATGACTATCCCCGGCAGCTAGCTAGCTGCTGGGGATAGTCGTTTATAGCTAAAGTAGCCTGCTCGCAAGCGCTGACAAACCAGCGCACCCGGCCCAACCCAAGCGCATCTAAGCCGCCACCTGCACCAACGAACCCTTATTCTTGAGCGACGACTGCCGGATAATTAAGTCGCCGGCAATGACACAGGTGCGAGGTACAAATTGCTCCTTCTGAGCCATTTGTTCTAAAAACAAGCTGGCGGCCTGCTGCCCAATACGGTACGGGTGCAAGTCGACGGTGGTAAGGCCGGGCTCGATGAGGTGGGCCAGAAACTCGTCGCCAAAGCCCACAATGGCCATTTCCTCGGGCACCCGGATGCCGCGCCGCTTCAGAGCCAGCAGCAAATCGAAGGCGTTGGTGTAGTTGATGGCAAAAATGCCATCGGGCGGCTCGGGCAGGGCCAGCCAGGCTTCGAGGCACTGCTCGGCCGAGGCGGGGCGGAAGTCAATGTGCATTTGCAGCACGTCTTCCACGGGCAGACCGTGCTTGCGCAGCGCGCTGAGGTAGCCCGCCTGCCGCTGCCGGCTGATGAGCAGCGCCTCTGGCCCCGCCAGGATGGCAATGCGCCGGCAGCCCTGCTCAATGAGGTGCTCGGTTACGTTGAAGGCCCCGAGGCGGTCGTCCAGAATCACTTTGGCGCTGTTGACCTCGTTGCACACCCGGTCAAAATGAATGACCGGGATGCCGCGCCGGGCCGGGTCTTTTACGTGGTCGAAGTTCTCGGTTTCGCGCGAGTGGCAGATGAGCAGGCCATCTACCCGGCTGGCTATCAGGGCCTGCACGTTGCTGACCTCGGCCTTGTACGACTCCTTCGACTGGCATATCATGACCCGGTAGCCCGCTGCCGTGGCTATCTGCTGAATGCCGCTCACGGCGGTGGCAAAAAAAGGCCGCTCAATATCCGGGATGACTACGCCGATGGTGGAAGTGGCCTGGCTCTTGAGGCTCTGGGCCAATAGATTGGGCTGGTAGTCGAGCAGCCGGGCGGCCTCCAGGATGGCCTGCCGGGTGGGCGGGCTAATGTCACTGTGCCCATTCAGGGCCCGCGACACGGTGGAGGGCGCTACGCCCACCTGCCGGGCCACATCGCCGATGGTGGCTTGGTGCCGACGACGCGGCGGCAGGGGGCTGGCCTTTTCTTCTAAGAAGTGATACTCGCAGGCTTTGCAGAAGTAGCGCTGCCGGCCGCGCAGGAAGCCGGCTTTCACGATAGAATCGGGCTGCCAGCACTTGACGCACTTGACCATGGTAGAGGGTGGGAAAGAGATGGATAATACAAAGAACGTTTTCTTGTACGGTTCCACCTAATACTTGGTAGCGTGCAAGAAAAAATTTCTTTTAAATTACCTATCGAAATCGTTTGCGAATACGATTGCGATAGTTTCTGTTTGTAAAATACCTGAAAAGAAGCTTTTTAAGGTTGTAAAAAAAATAACAGCAGCTTTACATTTGACTTACCTATCGGCTGCTTCCTTTCAGATGCCACACTTTTGAGTGGCAATAGCTACGCTTGGGATAGGACTGAAAATTGCACTTTTATAAGTAAGCTGCCATGCTGCCTACCATGCGTTGGTTTGGGCCCCACGACCCGGTTTCGCTCCAGGACATTCGCCAGGCCGGCTGCGCCGGGGTCGTGACGGCCCTGCACCAGCTGCCCGTGGGCGCGGTGTGGCCGATGAGCGAAATCCGGGCCCGGCAGCAGCTGGTAGAGGCGGCTAACGCCACCCATTCGCCCCTGCACTGGGTGGTGGTGGAGAGCCTGCCGGTGCACGAGGATATTAAAAAAGGCCGCGCCACCCGCGCCGAATACATTCAAAACTATCAGCAAAGCCTGCGCAACCTAGCCGCCTGCGGCATCCGCACGGTGTGCTACAATTTTATGCCGGTGCTGGATTGGTCGCGCACCGATTTGAGCTATGAACTACCCGATGGCTCGCGGGCGCTGCGCTTTGTGTGGCAAGACTTTGCGGTGTTTGACTTATGCATTCTGAAGCGCCCTGGTGCCGAGGCGGCCTACGAGCCCGCCGTGGCTGAGGCCGCCCGGCAGCAGTTTGCTGCCATGAGCGCCGCGCAGGTAGCTCACCTCACCAACACCGTGCTGCTGGGCTTGCCCGGCTCGGAGGAAGCCTTTGAGCTGGTAGGTTTTCAGGCTTTATTGGATGAATACGCGCCGATTGACGCAGCAACTCTCACGGCCAATCTGCACTATTTTATTCGGCAGGTAGCGCCGGTGGCCGAGGAAGTGGGCATCGGCCTGTGCATTCACCCCGACGACCCGCCCTTTCCGCTGCTGGGCCTGCCCCGCGTGGTGAGCACCGAGGCCGACCTCACGGCCCTGCTCGCCGCCTGCGACGTGCCGGCCAACGGCCTGACCTTCTGCACCGGCTCGCTGGGCGTGCGCCCCGATAACGACCTGCCCGGCCTGGTGGCGCGCCTGGGCGAGCGCATTCACTTCGTGCACTTGCGCACCACGAAGCGCGAAGAAAACCCGCGCAACTTCCACGAGGCCGCCCACCTGGCCGGCGACGTGGATATGTACGCCGTGGTGCAGGCACTGGTGCGCGAAGAGCAGCGACGCCAAGCTGCTGGTGAGGCTGTTACGGCCTTGCCCATGCGCCCCGACCACGGCCACCAGATGCTCGACGACCTGACTAAAAAGACATACCCTGGCTACTCCGCCATTGGCCGCCTCAAGGGGCTGGCCGAGCTGCGGGGGCTGGAATACGGCCTGCGCCGCGCGCTGGCCGAGGCCGAGCCGCCCGGCGTGGCGGCCTACGCCACCCGCTAGACTACCGCTTCTCCCATCCTCCTTTTCCCACCCACTTTGCCCATGTTGCGCCGCAACGTGTTCCTGCTTTTGCTGCTGTTTGTGGGCGCTGCCCGCGCCAGCCGGGCCGACGACGGCTACCGGCTGTGGCTGAAGTATGACCGCATGGCGGAGGCAGCGGTGCGCCAGCAGGTGGGGCAGCGGACACAGTTTATTGCCAGCGCCGGCACTACGCCGGGGCAGCGCGTGGCCGCTGACGAGCTGCGGCGCGGCCTGAGCGGGCTGCTGGGGCAGGCGGTGCCGGTGGTGGCCGCGGCGGGCAGCCGCACGGGCGGCATCGTGCTGCGCGTAGATGCCCAGGCCAGGGCCCAGGGCCAGCTGCTGAAGCCCGAGGGCTACCATATTTTCGCCGAGAAAAACAACCTCACCATCACTGGTCGCACCGAGGCGGCGGTGCTCTACGGGGTTTTTGCGCTGCTGCGGCAGGTGCAGACGCGCCAGCCGCTGGCGGGGCTGGATATCAGCAGCAACCCGCGCATCGAGTATCGCCTGCTCAACCACTGGGACAACCCCAACGGCACGGTGGAGCGCGGCTATGCTGGCAGCAGCATCTGGCAGTGGTACGAGCTGCCCGAGCGCCTCGACCCGCGCTACACCGACTATGCGCGGGCCAATGCCTCGGTAGGAATTAACGGGGTGGTTATCAATAATGTGAATGCCAGTGCGCGCTACCTCACGGCCGAGTATATCGGCAAGGTGGCCGCCCTGGCGGGCGTGCTGCGGCCGTATGGCATCCGGGTGTATATGTCGGTGCTGTGGGCCGCGCCAAAGGTGATTGGCGGGCTGACCAGCGCCGACCCGCTGGCCCCGCCGGTGCGGCAGTGGTGGGCCGTCAAAAGCGACGAGCTGTATAAAGCCATTCCTGATTTTGGCGGCTTTTTAGTGAAAGCCAACTCGGAGGGCGAGCCGGGGCCGCAGGACTACGGCCGCACCCACGCCGACGGGGCCAATATGCTGGCCCAGGCCCTGGGCCAGCACGACGGGGTGGTGATGTGGCGAGCCTTTGTGTACAAGGCTGGCAGCGCCGACCGCTTTGCGCAGGCCTACGAGGATTTTCGGCCCCTGGATGGCAAGTTTGACCCCAAGGTGCTGGTGCAGGTGAAGAACGGACCGATTGATTTTCAGGCCCGTGAGCCGTTTCACCCGCTGTTTGGGGCCATGCCGCGCACGCCGCTGCTGCTGGAGGTGCAGCTGACGCAGGAGTACCTGGGGTTTGCGACGCACCTCGTGTACCTGGGGCCGCTTATCAAAGAATGTTTAGCCGCTGATACCTACGCCAAAGGCCCCGGCTCGACGGTGGCGAAGGTGGTGGATGGCAGCCTCGACGGCCACGCCCTGAGCGGCATGGCGGGGGTGGCCAACATCGGCAGCGACCGCAACTGGACCGGGCACCCGGTGGGGCAGGCCAACTGGTACGCCTTCGGCCGCCTGGCCTGGGACCACACGCTGAGCGCTGAGGCCATTGCCGCGGAGTGGACGAAGATGACGCTGACTACCGAGCCGGCCGCCGTGCGCCGCATTACCGATTTGCTGGTTCAGTCGCGCAGCATCTACGTGCGCTACACCACGCCGCTGGGGTTGCATCATATTATGGGTGAGAGCATTCACTACGGGCCGCAGCCCTGGCTGAGCCAGGCCGGCCGGCCCGACTGGACGGCGGTGTATTACCACCGGGCCGATTCGGTAGGGTTGGGGTTTGACCGCACGGCTACGGGTAGCAACGCGCTGGCTTTGTACCAACCCGCGGTGCAGAAGGCGTGGGGTAATGCCCAAACCTGCCCGCTCAACTACCTGCTGTGGTTTCACCATGTGGCGTGGCGGCAGCCGCTTAGCACCGGCCGCAGCCTCTGGAACGAGCTGTGCGGGCGCTACTACACCGGGGCCGACTCGGTGCTGTGGATGCAGCGGCAGTGGGCCGCCGCCCGCCTGGCCCTCGACCCCGCCGTGTATGCCGACGTGGCAGCCCGCCTGCGGGTGCAGCACCGCGAGGCGCTGTGGTGGCGCGATGCCTGCGTGCTCTACTTCCAAACTTTTTCGCGGCAGCCGGTGCCGGCCCCGTTCGTGCCGCCTACCCGCACGCTAGCCGAGGTGAAAAGCCTCGTTGGCATTTATCAGCTCAAATAATTTCTGCTATTCTACTCGCTCTTATCATTCACATGAACAACACCTTACATACCAACGGCCAAAGCACCGTTGTTCTTTCGCCTGCTATTGCGCCTGTGCCAGTATCGGCTACCGCGCCTGGCATTAGTGTGTTCTCGCTGGCCGGGCAGGTAGCCCTCATCACGGGTGGCGGCAGCGGCATCGGCCTCGAAATAGCCCGCTGCATGGTGGCCGCTGGGGCCACGGTCATTATCACGGGCCGCCGCGAGGCGGTGCTGCACGACTCGACGGCGGCGCTGGGCGAGGGGGCCAATTTCATCGTGAACGACATCTGCGAACTGGCTTCGCTCGATGACCTGGTAGCGCAGGTAGAGGCTACCTACGGGCCACTCGACATCTTGGTAAACAACGCCGGCATCAACATGAAAAAGCCCGCGCTGGAAGTAACCGATGAAGATTTCAGCCGCATTATTCACACCAATCTCAACGCCGTTTTTGCCCTGACGCGGGCCGCGGCCCGGCGCATGGTGGCCCGGCGCAGCGGCTGCATTATCATGATTTCTTCGATGGCAGCCTACTATGGCATCGACCGGGTGGTGGCCTACGCGGCCTCCAAGTCGGCGGTCGAGGGCATGGTGAAGGTGCTGGCCTCCGAGTTTTCGGCCCACGGCGTGCGCGTCAATGCCATCGCGCCCGGCTTTATCGAAACCGAGATGAGCCGCACCGCCATGAACTCGGACCCCGAACGCCGCGACCGCGCCATGCGCCGCACGCCGATGGGCAAGTTTGGCAAGCCCTCCGATATCGGCCACGCGGCTGTGTTCCTGGCCTCGGAGGGTGCCCACTACATCACGGGCGTCTCGCTGCCCGTCGACGGCGGCAATTCCATCGGCTTTTGATTTTCAAGCGGCTAGCCGTTAGCTTCTTGGCTTACGCAGCATACCAGTGCCATTCAATGGCTTTACAGAAAAAGCTAGTAGCCAGTGGCTAGTAGCTAACCACTCAGAATTCCTCCACTTTTTTTAAGTCCCACCCATGAACACACGCTTACCCTCCTCCCGCTTTACGCAGGGCTGGAAATGGTCGCGCTTGGTGCCCCTGCTGCTGCTAAGCGGCGGTGTAGCCCAGCTAGCTCCCCAAGTGGCTTACGCCCAAGTGGCCGGTGCCCACACCGTAACCGGTAAAATCACGTCGGACAATGGCGAGCCGCTGCCGGGCGTCACGGTGGTGGTGAAAGGCACTACCGACGGCGTTACGACCGGCGCAGACGGCACTTACTCTGTGAATGTGCCCGACGACAACAGTGTTTTGGTTATCAGTTCGGTAGGCTTTGCCCGGCAGGAGATTGCCGTGGGCAAGCGCACCAACCTGAGCCAGAGCTTGGTGCCCGAAACCCAGGCCCTGAACGAAATACAGGTAGTGGGCTACGGCACGCAGAAGAAAAGCCAGGTAACGGGGGCCATCTCGACGGTGAGCGACGAGCAGCTGCACGACGTGCCGGTGGCCAACATCGGCCAGGCCCTGCAAGGCCGGGCGGCGGGCGTCAACATTTCGAGCGCCAGCACCTCGCCGGGCCAAAACCCGGTTATCCGCATCCGGGGCAACCGC
This sequence comes from Janthinobacterium lividum, assembly GCA_050954845.1. Taxonomy (GTDB): domain Bacteria; phylum Bacteroidota; class Bacteroidia; order Cytophagales; family Hymenobacteraceae; genus Hymenobacter. Next base: position 71,540 of record JBPBQK010000026.1, on the reverse strand, counting down.
TCGTTTGCGGGCAGCAACGACCCGCTGCTGGTGGTGGACGGCATTCCGTATGACGGCAACCTCAACGACCTGAACCCCGACGACATCAGCTCGCTGGAGGTGCTGAAGGATGCCAGCGCGACCGCCATTTACGGGGCCCGCGGGGCCAACGGGGTTATCCTCATCAGCACCCGGCGCGGCAAGACGGGGGCTCCGCGCGCCACGTACAGCGGCTACTACGGCGTGAAAAAAGCTTATGGCCGCTTTGACCTGCAAAACGGGCAGCAGTACTATAACTTTCGGGCGCAGAGCTACTTGGCTCAGAACCCCAGCTTTGACCTTAACAACCCCAATACGAACTTCCTCACCAAGGACGAGCGTGACAACTACAACGCTGGCCGAAGCACCGACTATCAAGATTTGCTGTACCAGAACGGGCGCATCCAGAACCACTCGCTGGGCGTGAGCGGCGGCACCGAGCAGACGCAGTATTCGGGCTCGCTGGGCTACTACGATGAAACTGGCACCGTGCCGGTGCAGCGCCTGCAACGCTTCTCGCTCCGCGGCACCCTGGACCAGAAAATCGGCAACCGCGTGCGCGTGGGCTTGAACACGCTCAACACCTTCATCTACCAGGATGACCCGAACATCAACATCATTGGCAATATCCTAACCCTGAGCCCGCTGGCTTCTGCTTATGACACTAATGGCATTCCGGTGCTGTATCCCAACACCGATACTGGCCTGGCCAACCCGCTGACCTACTACACCCAGGATGCCCACAAGGACAACCGCCGCCGCCTGCGCACCTTCAACAGCCTGTACGGGCAGATAAATATCCTGAAGGGCCTCGACTACCGCCTCAACGTGGGGGCCGACATTCGGTCGGAAGTCAGCGGCAACTTCTTTGCCTCCAACACGCCCGCCCGCAACCTGGCCCAGAACTCGGCGTCGCGCTCGCAGAGCTACGCATTTAACTTCTTGGTCGAAAACCTGCTGACGTACAACCGCAGCTTCGGCAAGCACGACGTGAACTTCACGGGCCTGTACAGCTTGCAGGAGTACCGCACCGATGGCTCGGGCACATCGGTGGTAAACCTGCCCACCAACTACCAGCTCGACAACAACTTGGGCGCGGGCACGCCGAGCGGCGCTAACAGTTTCCAGAGCCAGTTCGACATTCTCTCGTACATGGGGCGCCTCAACTACGCCTACGACAACCGCTACTCGGCCACGCTTACGTACCGCAACGACGGCTCGTCGCGCCTGTCGCCCGGCAACAAGTACCAGGGCTTTGCTTCTGGTGCCGTGGCCTGGAACATTGCCAATGAGGAGTTTCTGAAAACCTACGAGTGGGTGAGCCTACTGAAGCTGCGGGCCAGCCTGGGCCGCACCGGCAGCACCGCCGTGCCGGCCTATGGCACGCTGGGCTCGCTGCAATCGGCGCTGGGAAACGGCTATTACACCTTCGGCAACACGGGCGCAGCGGGCGTGGTGCCCGCCACCATCCCCAACCCCAACCTGAAGTGGGAAACCACCACGACCACCAACGTAGGCCTGGACTTTGGCTTCCTGCAAAACCGCATCACGGGTAGCGTCGAAATCTACCAGCAGCGCACCAGCGACCTGCTGCTGCCCGACGCCCTGCCCACGGCCAGCGGCTATAGCTCCTTCACGCGCAACATCGGCCAGACCCAGAACCGGGGCCTGGAGATAAGCCTGACCACCGTGAACCTGCGCGCCAAAAACGCCGGCGGCTTTGAGTGGAGCACCGACTACAACTTCACCGTGAACCGCGAAAAGGTGCTCGACCTGGGTTTGGGCACCGCCACTGATGGCTCCTCGATAAACGACATTGCCAACCAGCGCTTTATCGGCCAGCCGCTGTACGTGTTTTACGATTTGAAAAAAATCGGCATCTGGCAGAGTGATGAGGCCGCGCAAGCTAAGGTTTACGGCACGGTGCCCGGTCAGATTAAGTTTGAGGACGTGAATGGCGACGGCAAGATTGACGGCAACGACCGCCAGGTGCTCGGCTCGCGGCAGCCCAAGTTTGAGGCCGGCATGACCCAGCGCTTCCGCTTCAAGGGCTTCGACATCACGGCCGTGGGCCTCACCCGCGTGGGCGCTACCGTGGTAGACCCGCTGCTGTTTGGCCCAGCCTACTTCACCACGTTTGAAGGCCGCCGCAACCAGGTAAACCTCGACTACTGGACGCCCAGCAACCCCACCAACGCCTTCCCGCAGCCCAAGATGGGCAACGGCGACTACCCCACCAACAGCCAGGTGCTGGCGTACCAGGACGGCACGTTCATCAAGATTCGCAGCATCGACCTGGGCTATACTATTCCGGCCGAGTGGGCGCGCAAGGCGTTCCTGAGCACTGCCCGCATTTACCTGCAGGTGCAAAACCCCTGGATTTGGTCGCCCAATCCGTTTTATAAAGCCAACAAGGCCATTGACCCGGATGCCCTCTCGTACTCGTCGCGCCCGGCCCAGGGCAACCCCGGCGGCATTGCCTTTGCCGAGGGCGACCTCAACAGCAACGTGAACACCAGCCTGGCGGGCCGCGGCGTGAACTACCCAGTCACGCGCGCCTTCATCGTGGGGCTGAACCTGGGCTTTTAATTCTTAACTTCTTGGCGTAGTAATACGCACTTATTCTGATATGAAAAAGTCAATTTTAGCCGCCCTAAGCACGGCCATGCTGCTGGGGACGTTTGGCTGTAAAGAAAGTATCCTGGACGAAAACCCGCAGTCCATCCTGGTACCCTCGTTTCTGGGCACGCCGCAGGGCGTGGAGGCCGGCCTGGTAGGCGTGTACTCGGGCCTGCGGGGCGTGTACACCAACGAAGGCGGCATGTCGATGGCCGTAGTGGGCACCGATGAGTTTATGACCGGCATTCAGCCCGAAAGCGGACTCGACAACTACAACTCTACCCTCTCGCCGCTGACCTGCGCCCCGGCCATCGACCAGTGGGGCGTTATCTACCGCTACATCAACGATGCCAACGGGGTCATTCAGTACGCGGCCACCGTGCAGGGCCTCGACCCCGCCCGCGTGAAGCAAGTAGTGGCTGAGGCCAAGCTGCTGCGCGCCCAGTACTACTTTCTGCTGGTGCAGTACTACGGCGATGTGCCGCTGTCGCTGGATTTTGTGTCGGCTCCGACCAAGGACATTGTGAAGGCGCCAATAGCCAGCGTGTACATGGCCATCGTCAATGACCTCACCGATGCCGTGGCCAACCTCGCGACGCGGCCCGCCCAGGCCGGCCGCGTGACGCAGGCCACCGCCCTGCACCTGCTGGCCAAAGTCTACCTGACCCGCGCCAGCTCCGACGCCAAGCAATCGACCGATTATACCAACGCGGCCAAGTTTGCCCAGCAGCTCATCGACAACCAGTCCACGTACGGCGCGGGCCTCGAAACCGACCCGGCCGCCGTGTTTGCCGAAGGCAACGAGAACGGCAAGGAGGTGCTTTTCAACGTGCAGTTCAACGGCGACCAGACCTTTACCGGCCAGGACCCCTTCAACTACGTGGGGGCCAACCAGGCCAACTTCTTCTTTCGCAGCCGCTACGACAAGCTGCCCAACATGACCCGCGACATTGCCAACGGCCGCCCCTACGCCCGCTTCTGCCCCACGCCGCACCTGGCGGGCTACCAGGATATCTACATTCTGCCGGGCGAAACCGGCAAGCAGATTCACACCACCGACACGCGCTTCAACAAGTGGTTTACGACCGTGTGGAAAGTGAACTCGCCGGGTGCTAATGGCGGCCGGGCCACGGCCGTGATGGGCGACACCGCCGCCTGGTACCCCGGCCGCGACCTGACGGCCACCGAGCAGGCCCGCATTGCCATCCGCCCGGGTGGGCCGTTCACCGTGTACACACCCGGCCAGTATACTACCGAGTATTACCCGGTGCTCAATAAGTACGACGACACCCGGCGCACGGGCTTGAACAACCCGTCCATTCGGCCCTTCATCGTGTACCGCCTGGCCGAAACGTACCTTATTGCCGCCGAGGCCTACTTTAACCTGGGCAACGCCACGGCCGCCGCTAACCTCCTGAACGTAGTGCGCGAGCGGGCAGCCGCTACCGGCCGCAAAACGCAAATGGACATCACCCCAACCCAGGTAACCCAGGACTTTATCCTGGACGAGCGCAGCCGCGAGTTGGCCGGCGAGCAAACCCGTTGGCTCGACTTAGTGCGTACCAAAACCCTGGTAGCCCGCGTGCAGGCCTACACGCCGGCTGTCAGCACCCGTCCGGCTGGCATCTACGGCTCGGCCGCGGCGGCCAACATCAAGCCCTTCCACGTGCTGCGGCCCATTCCGCAGCCCGAAGTAGACCGCACCCTGAACCAGCCCGGTGGCGGCATCAAGCAGAATCCTGGCTATTAAGGTCTGTTTAACAAGTAGTTAGTAAGCCCCGATTTCTTCTCGAAGTCGGGGCTTATTTAGGAAGGGGTACTACATTTTGGACTCTTATTCACTAAGCAATTGACTATCAACCTTCCATCTTCCTTAGCGGCCGGGCTGGCCTTGGCGCTGCTGAGCGCCGCCGCGCCCGCCCGCGCCACCGTGCGCCTGCCCCGGTTGGTGAGCAGCGGCATGGTGTTGCAGCGCGAGACGCCCGTGCGCATCTGGGGCTGGGCCGCCCCCGGCGAGGCCGTGGCAGTCGAGTTTCAGGGTAAGAAATACGCCACCACCACCGGCCCCGACGGGCAGTGGCGCGTGGCGCTACCCGCCCTGAAAGCCGGCGGCCCCTACGAGCTAACCGTGCGCGGCACCAATGCCATAACCCTGCACGACGTGCTGGTGGGCGACGTGTGGCTGTGCGCAGGCCAGTCGAACATGGAACTGCCCATGCGCCGCGTGCGCGACAAATACCCGCAGGAAGTAGCCCAGGCCACTAACCCCCGCATCCGGCAGTTCGACGTGCCCATGCGCTACGCCTTCACCGGCCCCAAGGCCGACGTAGCCGGCGGCAGCTGGGTGGCCGCTACCCCCGAAACGGTGCTGAACTTCACCGCCGTTGGCTACTTCTTTGCCAAGGAAATAAACGCCAAATACCAAGTGCCCATTGGCCTGATAAAGAATGCCGTGGGCGGCTCGCCGGCCGAAGCCTGGCTGAGCGCCGACGCGCTAAAGCAATTCCCAAAATACGAGCAGGCCGGCGCAAAATGGCGCGATAGTGCCTTGGTAGCCAGCACCAAGCAGCGCGAAGGCGCGGCCGTGGCCGACTGGTACCAGCGCCTGCACCAAGCCGACCAGGGCGAGCAGCCAGGCCAGCCCAAGTGGAGCAGCCCCGGCTACGACGCCAGCGGCTGGGCCACCATGCCCTTGCCCGGCAACTGGGCTGACCAAACCCCGCTGGGCCCGGTCAATGGCGTGCTCTGGTTTCGCAAGGAGGTGGACGTGCCCGCCGCGCTGGCCGGTCAGCCCGGCCGCCTGGAGCTGGGCACGCTGGTAGATGCCGACTCTACCTACCTCAATGGGCAGCTGGTGGGCACCACCGGCTACCGCTACCCGCCGCGCAAGTACGACTTCGGGCCGGGACTGCTGAAGGCGGGCAAAAACGTGCTTACCGTGCGCCTCATCAGCAACGGCGGGCCGGGCGGCTTCACGCCGGATAAGCACTACCAGTTCACGGCCGCCGGCCAAACCCTAGACTTGCGCGGGCCCTGGCAGTATAAGCTGGGCGCTGCGCTACCGCCCACGCCGGGCACTACCACGTTTCAGTACCAGCCGGGCGGGCTCTATAATGGCCTCGTGGCCCCGGTGCTCCCCTTCGCTCTCAAGGGTGTGCTATGGTACCAGGGCGAAAGTAATACCAGCCACCCGATTGATTACTACGCCTTGACTTCGAGCTTGATAGCCGACTGGCGCAATCATTTTCACCAGCCGGCCTTGCCGTTTCTCTACGTGCAGCTGGCCAATATAAACCCCGCTAAAAAGGAGCCCGGCGAAAGCAACCAGGCCCAGGTGCGCGACGCGCAGCGCCGCCTGCTGGCCGTGCCCCACACTGGCATGGCCGTTATTTCGGACGTGGGCGAGTGGAACGACATTCACCCCCTGGACAAGCAGACGGTGGGCCACCGCCTGGCCCTGGCCGCCGAGCGCGTGGCCTACGGCGACAAGCGGGTAGTGGCTGAAGGGCCTTTATACCAGTCGCTTAAAACCGAAGCTGGCCAAGTGGCGCTGCGCTTTGCCGACGTGGGCAGCGGGCTGCTGGCTAAGGGCGGCGGGCCGCTGCGGGGCTTCACCGTGGCGGGGGCCGACAAGAAATTTGTGCCCGCGCAGGCCCGCATCGTCGGCAATACCGTGGTGGTAGCGAGTGCGCAGGTAGCCGCGCCCGTGGCCGTGCGCTACGCCTGGGCCGACAACCCGGAGGAAGCCAACCTCTATAATAAAGAAGGCCTGCCGGCTTCGACTTTCACTACAGAAAACTAATTTTTTGGCCGTTACGGCGGCTTTCGTTGCGATGCACTATCTCCTCGGCTACGACATCGGCAGCTCGTCCATCAAGGCGGCGCTGCTCGACATATCTACCGGCCGCTGCGTGGCGGCCGCTACCACGCCCACCGGCGGCACCGAGCTGGGCATGGAAACCCCGCAGCCCGGTTGGGCCGAGCAGCGCCCCGAGCGCTGGTGGCAGGAAATCATCAACGCGACCAAGCAGCTGCAAAGCACCTTTAGCTTCGATGCCGGGCAGTTGGCGGCCATTGGCATCACTTATCAGATGCACGGGCTGGTGCTGCTCGATAAGGCCGGGCAGGTGCTGCGCCCCGCTATTATTTGGTGCGATAGCCGCGCCGTGGACCTTGGCAACCAGGCTTTCAGCGAGTTGGGTGAGGAGTTTTGCCTCGATAATTTCCTGAATTCGCCGGGCAATTTCACGGCTTCCAAGCTGAAGTGGGTGCAGGAAAACGAGCCGGAGATTTACGCCAGAATCCATAAGATTCAGCTGCCCGGCGACTACCTCGCCTTCAAGCTGACCGGCGAGCTGCAAACCACCGTTTCGGGCTTGTCGGAGGGGGTGTTCTGGAATTTCAAGCAGCAGGCCGTCGCGCAGGAACTGCTTGATTATTATAGCATTGACGCCGGTCTGCTGCCCACCGTAGTAGATACCTTCGCCGTGCAGGGCGTGCTCACTCCGGCAGCCGCGCAGGAGCTGGGGTTGGTGGCGGGCACCCCCGTCAGCTACCGCGCCGGCGACCAGCCCAATAATGCCTTCTCGCTCAATGTCCTGAACGCCGGCGAAGTAGCCGCCACGGCCGGCACTAGCGGCGTGGTCTACGGCATCAACGAGACGCTGGCGGCCGACAGCCGCTCGCGGGTCAACTCGTTCGTGCACGTCAATAGCACGCCCCAGGCACCTAAAAACGGCGTGCTGATGTGCCTCAATGGCACCGGCATTCTCAACAGCTGGCTACGGCGGCTGGTGGGCGAGCTGCCCTACGAGCAGCTCAACCAGTTGGCGGCCCAGGCCCCGGTGGGTGCGGCGGGCCTGCGCTTCCTGCCCTTCGGCAACGGGGCCGAGCGCATTCTGCAAAACCGGCCCTCAGCCGCTGGCCTGCACGGCGTGCAGTTCAACCGGCACGACCGCACGCACGTCATTCGTGCTGCCCAGGAGGGCATCGTGTTCGCCCTGAACTACGGCATGGACATCATGCGCCAGCTGGGGGTGCAGGTGCAGCACGTGCGGGCCGGCCACGCCAATATGTTTCTGAGCCCGGTTTTCCGCGAGGCTTTCGTGAACGCGGGCGACCTCACGCTGGAACTCTACGACACCGACGCGGCCCAGGGCGCGGCCCGCGGGGCGGGCATCGGGGCGGGCATTTATGCCAGTCCGGCCGAGGCGTTTGCGGGCTTGCGGCGCATCAGCACCGTGGAGCCCGACCCGGTTTTGCGCGAGCAGTACCAGGCCGCTTACGCCGACTGGCTGGCGCTGCTGGAGCGCGAGACGCGGCCAGAGTTTTTGCTGGCGTAGTGGGCGCGCATGCCAGAACACCTTTCACTGATTTCCATTTCTCCCAATCACCCTCACCTTACTCATGGCAACTTCCGAGTATTTTAAAGGCATCGGCAACATCAAATACGAAGGCCGCGAATCCGACAATCATCTGGCTTTCAAATGGTACGATGCCGACCGCGTGGTGGCTGGCAAAACCATGAAGGAGTACCTGCGCTTTGCTACCGCCTACTGGCACACCTTCGTGGGCACGGGCGGCGACCCCTTCGGCCCCGGCACCAAGCAGTTTGCCTGGGACCAGCAGGGCGATATCGTTGGCCGGGCCAAAGACAAGGCCGATGCGGCGTTTGAGTTTTTTACCAAGCTCGGCACGCCGTATTACTGCTTCCACGACATTGACCTGGTAGACGAGGGCGCGTCGCTGAGCGAGTACGAACGCAACCTGAGCGCCACGGTAGACTACGTGAAGCAGAAGCAGCAGGAAACCGGCGTAAAGCTGCTGTGGGGCACGGCCAACGTGTTTTCGAACCCGCGCTACATGAACGGTGCCAGCACCAACCCCGACTTTGCGGTAGTGGCCCACGCCGCCACGCAGGTCAAGAATGCCATCGACGCGACCATTGCGCTGGGTGGCGAAAACTACGTGTTCTGGGGTGGCCGCGAGGGCTACATGACCCTGCTCAACACCGACATGAAGCGTGAGCTGGCCCACATGGCGCAGTTTCTGACCATGGCCCGCGACTACGCGCGTAAGCAGGGCTTTACCGGCAAATTCTTCATCGAGCCCAAGCCCGCCGAGCCCACCAAGCACCAGTACGACTTCGATGCGGCCACGGTCATCGGCTTCCTCAAGGAGCACGGCCTGGACCAGGATTTCCAGCTAAACCTGGAAGTGAACCACGCCACGCTGGCGGGCCACACCTTCCAGCACGAGCTGCAAGTGGCAGCCGATGCCGGCATGCTCGGCAGCATGGACGCCAACCGCGGCGACTACCAGAACGGCTGGGATACCGACCAGTTCCCCAACAATATCAACGAGCTGACGGAGTGTATGCTCATCATCCTGGAGGCCGGCGGCATCACCCAGGGTGGCATCAACTTCGACGCCAAGACGCGCCGCAACTCCACCGATTTGGAGGACATTTTCGTCGCCCACATTGCGGGCATGGACACGTTTGCCCGGGCTCTGGTCACGGCCGATAACATTCTGCAAAAGTCAGGCTACCGGAAGTTTCGGCAGGAGCGCTACGCCTCGTTCGACTCGGGCCAGGGTGCCGCGTACGAAAAAGGCGGCCTCACGCTGGAAGACCTACGCAAAATAGCGCACGAGAGCGGCGAGCCGGTGCCCCGCAGCGGCAAGCAGGAGTGGCTGGAAAGCGTTATCAATCAATACATTTAATAGGGTTATCCAGTTGCGGGGTGAAGTGCTCCGCAGCTGGATAATCTGGCCTTGCCCATGAAAATTGCCCTGCTCGCGGCCTGTCTTTCGGCGCTGGCCCTCTCTGGCAGTCAGCCCACCGAAAAGGGCCTCAAGGACTACTACCAGCCCTACTTTCCGGTGGGCGTAGCTGTGGGACCGCACAACCTGACCAACCCGGCCGAGGTGGCGCTCATTCTGCAGCACTTCAACAGCCTCACGCCGGAGAATGACATGAAGATGGGCCCCATTCACCCGGAGGAAAACCGCTACAACTGGGGCCCCGCCGATGCCATCGTGGCCTTTGCCCAGGCCCACCACCTGCGGGTGCGTGGCCACAACCTGTGCTGGCACGAGCAAACGCCCAAGTGGCTGTTCAAGGATGCGCAGGGCGGGCAGGTAAGCAAAGCCGTGCTGCTCAAACGCTTGCACGGCCACATAGATGCCGTGGTGGGCCGCTACAAGGGCAAGCTCTACGCCTGGGACGTGGTGAACGAGGCCATCGCCGACAATCCCAGCGAGTTTTTGCGCAGCTCGGACTGGCTGAAAATCTGCGGCCCCGACTTCATCGCCGAAGCCTTTCGATACGCCCACGCGGCCGACCCCACGGCCGTGCTATTTTACAACGACTACAACACCGAGCGCCCCGAGAAAATGGAGCGCGTGTATAAGCTGCTCAAGCAGTTGAAAGACGCTGGCGTGCCAGTCGGCGGCGTGGGCTTGCAGGGGCACTGGTCGCTTTATGAGCCCACCGAGGCCGAGCTGCGTGGCACCATCGAGCGCTTCGCCAGCCTGGGTTTGCAGGTGCAGGTAACGGAGCTGGACGTGTCGGTGTACCCCTGGGAAAAAGACCGCCGCGCCAAGCGCACCGGCGAGTCGGACGCCTACACGCCCGAAATGCAGCAGCAGCAAGCTGCTAAGTACGCCTTGTTTTTCAAGGTGTTTCGGGAGGAATCCCAGGCTAAGCGCCTGACGGGCGTAACGTTCTGGAACGTGTCGGACCACCACACCTGGCTCGACGAGTACCCGGTGATGGGCCGCAAAAACCACCCGCTGCTGTTTGATGAAAAGCTGCAGCCGAAGCAGGCGTATCAGGCAGTGGTGAAGTTTTAAAGGGAAATGTTTTTGGTGGGTAATTACCCCAGCGCACCAATGCAAGTTATTGAGCAATAAATTTATGCGTGTCACTTTTGCTGTCTTGCTGTTGCTGCCCACGCTAGTCGTGGCCCAAGCTCCCCAGCCTGTCAGCCCCAGCTACATATCCGCCAAAAAAACGGTTGGTGCTTTCCCGCTGGTGGCTGGCCGCGAGGCCGCCCCGCTCTACGCCAGCCCCGACGAATGGCCTGGTGTGCTGCGCGCCGCCCACGACGTGCAGGCCGACATCAACCGCGTGACTGGCCGCACGCCGCGGCTACTAACTGCGGCACCGGCCACCAGGCAGCCAGTGGTGCTCATCGGCACGGTGGGCCACAGCGCTTTGATTGACAAGCTGGTGCAAAGCGGCAAGCTCGACGTGAGCGGGCTTCGCGGCAAGTGGGAAACGTTTGTTACCCAAACCATTGACGACCCGCTGCCGGGTGTGGGTCGGGCGCTGGTGGTGGCGGGCAGCGACAAGCGCGGCACCATTTACGGCCTCTACGACCTGTCGGCGCAGATGGGCGTATCGCCCTGGTACTGGTGGGCCGACGTGCCGGTGCCGCCCCAAAACAGCCTCTACGTGGCCGCCGGCCGCCACACCCAAGGCACGCCTAAGGTGAAGTACCGCGGCATTTTTATTAACGACGAAGCGCCGGCTTTTGCGGGCTGGGCCAAGGAGAAGTTTGGGGGCGTAAACCACGAGGTGTACGCGCATATGTTTGAGCTGATTCTGCGGCTCAAGGGCAACTACCTGTGGCCGGCCATGTGGGGCAATATGTTCAACGTGGACGACCTGAAGAACCCTGAACTAGCTGACGAGTATGGCATTGTGATGGGTACCTCGCACCACGAGCCACTGACGCGAGCCCACGAGGAATGGAAAGTAGCGGGCCACGGCCCTTGGAACTACCAAACCAACGACACCACCCTGCGGCGCTTTTGGCGCGGCGGTATGCGGCGCATGGGCACCCGCGAAAACATCGTCACCATCGGGATGCGCGGCGACGGCGACGAGCCTATGAGCCAGGAAAGCAACATTGCGCTGCTGGAAAAAATAGTGGCCGACCAACGGCAGATTATCGCTGAAGAAACCCACAAGCCTGCTGACCAAACGCCCCAAATGTGGGCGCTCTACAAGGAGGTGCAGGACTACTATGACAAAGGCATGCGCGTGCCCGACGACGTAACCCTGCTGCTGTGCGATGATAACTGGGGCAACTTGCGCAAACTGCCCAAGCTCGGCGACCAGCCCCGCCGCGGCGGCTACGGCATCTACTACCACTTCGACTACGTGGGTGGCCCTCGCAACTACAAGTGGCTCAATACAAACCCGCTGCCGCGCATCTGGGAGCAAATGCACCTGGCCCACGAGTACGGGGCCAACCAGATTTGGGTGGTGAACGTGGGCGACCTCAAGCCTATGGAGCTGCCCATTTCCTTTTTTCTCGACTACGCCTGGAACCCCGACGCCATCGGGGCCGATGGGGTAGGGGACTACACCCGGCGCTGGGCGACGCAGCAGTTTGGCCCGAAATACGCGGCCGAAATAGCGGATATGCTGGCCAAATACGCCAAGTATAACAGCCGCCGCAAGCCCGAGCTGCTCGATGCCAATACCTACAGCCTAGCCACCGGCGAGTGGGCCGGCGTGGTAGCCGACTACAACAAACTGCTGACCCACGCCCAAGCCATCGGCCCTAAGCTGCCTGCTGCCGCCCAGGATGCCTACTTCGAGCTGGTGCTGCACCCGGTGCAGGCCTGCGCCAACCTCAACGAGCTGTATTATACCGTGGCCCTCAACCACGAGGCTGCCAAAAACGGCCAGCCCACTACTAATGCGCTGGCTGAAAAGGCCAAATCCCTCTTTGCCAAAGATGCTGAAATAAAGCAGCGCTACCACGCCCTGGCCGGCGGCAAGTGGAACCATATGATGGACCAGACTCACATCGGCTACACCTACTGGCAGCAGCCGCCCGTAGATAAGATGCCCGAGGTCCAGACGCTGCCGCTGCCTGCCGCTACACCGCCTCTTCCTACGGCTCCCAAGCCCGCCGCGGGCAGCTACGTTTCACTTGACGCTGAGCACTATACGCGGGCCGTAAACGCGGGGGGCATTATGTGGCAGCGCCTACCCGACCTGGGCCGCACGGCGGGTGCGGTTACGACCTTTCCCACCACGGCCGCGCCCACCGCCGCGCCTGGCGGCAACAGCCCGCACCTAGAATATCGCCTCGACCTGGCGCAGGCCGGCCCGGTAACGGTGCAGGCGTATCTAGCTCCCACCCTGGATTTTACCAACACCACCGGCCTGCGCTATGCCGTGTCAATGGACGATGAAGCGCCGCAGCTCATCAACTTGCACACCGGCCTCAACCCCGACAATGGCAACCGGCCCTGGGAGCAGGCCGTGGCCGAGGATATCATCCTGAAAACCTCGCAGCACCACGTAGCTGCGGCCGGTGTGCACGTCCTCAAGTTCTGGCGCGTGGACCCCGGCGTGGTGCTGGAGAAGCTGGTAATCAACCAGGGCGTGGTGCCCGCAAGCTACCTGGGGCCGCCCGAGGCGGCTGCAAGCCAGCGCAAGGTGCCGGGTAGCCTGGGCAGCCGGTAAGGCTGCCAGCAATACAGGGAAAATCAGCAACTAACCAGAACGTCATGCTTCGACAAGCTTAGCATGACGTTCTGGTTAGTTGCTGATTTTCATAATATACCTTATGCACTTCCCACTTCCCATAAGATTCCCTAAACTCCTGCTTGGCCTGGGTCTGCTGCTGACCACCAGCGCAAGCTGCCCGCCCACCGCTTACCCCTTAAAATCCCCGACTTGCCCACCTACCAGCGCGTAGACGACCTAGTGGGCCGCCTCACGCTGCCCGAAAAAGTGTCGCAGATGCTGAATGCCTCGCTAGCCATTGACCGGCTGGGCATTCCGGCCTACAACTGGTGGAACGAGGCGCTGCACGGCGTGGCCCGCACCAGCCTGAAAACCAGGGTTTTCCGTAGGTCATTGGGGCTGGCGGCCACCTTTGATGAGCCCGTCATGCTCACGATGGCCACCATCACGTCGGATGAGGCGCGAGCCGTGCACCAAGAGTACGTTCGGCGCGGATAATTGGGTATTTATCAGGTGCTTACCTTATGGACGCCCAACATCAACGTCTTCCGCGACCCGCGCTGGGGGCGGGGCCAGGAAACCTACGGCGAAGACCCCTACCTGACCGGGCAGCTGGGCCCGGCAGACGGTGCAGTTTACGCTCACGCCGCGGCAGCTGTCGCAGCTCACGGCGCAGGCGCAGCGAGTGGAGGTGCCGGGCCAGGTGCAGGTATTCGTGGGCGGCGGGCAGCCCCTGACCGCCAAGGTGGCCGCCGGCCGCGTGCTGCGCACCGACCTCACCCTGACGAGTACGCCAGTTAGTTTGGATTGAGTGGGGCAGGAGCAAGCAAGAAAGGCGGTTTGCCTGGCCGCCTTTCTTGCTTGCTTCTGCATAACCCGAGTTGCGCACTGCCACGCCCTAATCTGGTCATAAGCAGGCAGCCGCAAATAGGAGGAAAATTATTTTTTTTCTATCACAAACGTTTGCTGCACCTATCACAAACGTTTGCCTAAAGAAATTATGTTAGAACGTTAATGGACAATGGGTTATTGCAGGTGAAAGGGCGTTAATTTTAAGTTATTGACCGGGGCCGCTCCTAACTGGGTACGCTTCGGGCTACTGTCTTTTTCCCACCCTCATTTTCTTTTTCGTGAAGAAACCTCAACCCTACTTGTTGGCGCTCACGGCTGCGCTGGGCAGCCATATTACGCCTCTGCTGGCCCAGAGTACCCCCGTGGTAGTGCAAGCCGAAAGCGGCACCTCTACTGCCCCCACTTCTTCGGGGGCGTCGGCCGGCGACTGGGCTTTTCTGACGGCCGCCGCCACTGGCACGAGCGCCGCCGTAACTTACGCCACCTCGCTGACCGATGTGGGAGGCTTCACCTTGCCTACTTCGCCGGGCGGGGGAGTAGGCGCTTCGGCCCCGGCCACGGCCAACCGGGTGCTCACCTACACTGTTACGTTTCCGGCGGCCGGCACCTATGATTTGTACGCGCGCATGCGGGTAGGAGCCGGCGGGGCCAACGACGATAGCTATTTCTACGCCAGTGGCTTTGGCGCGAAAAGCCCGGTAACGGGCACCGACTGGATAAATGCCAATGGCTTGTTTAACGTGGGCTACGAGGCTGGCAACAGCCTGCCCGTGGATGGCGGCGGCGGCAGCGGCACCGGCGTGTGGAAGTGGCTGAACATGTCGAAGTACGCCGGCTACGGCGTGTCGGGCGTTACGTTTACGGTGGCGGCCGGGGCGCTCACCCAGACTTTCCAAGTCGGGGCCCGCGAAGATGGCCTGGACTTCGATAAGTTCGCCTTCGGCCAAACCGGCCTGTACTACACCGTGGCTAACCTCGACAACGGCACTGCCGGCTCGACCACGGTGCCCGTGACCTTTACGCCCACCGGCCCGCCGCTGGCCACCGGCAAGCCCAAGTACCTGGGCTGCGCTTACAGCGATGCGCAGGCCCCCAACTTTGGCGCGTACTGGAACGCCGTAACGCCCGAAAACGGCGGCAAGTGGGGCAGCGTGCAGCCCACCAACTCCACCACCTTCAACTGGACCGAACTGGACAAAGCCTACAACCAGGCCAAGCCCGCCACCGGCACGCAGTACCTGTTTCGGATGCACAACCTGATTTGGGGGGCGCAGCAGCCCACCTGGGTGAAAAACCTGTCGAGCGCCGACCAACTGCTTGCCATTAAGGCATGGTACGCGGCCGTGGCAGCCCGCTACCCCAACATCGACCACATCGACGTGGTGAATGAGCCCATTAACACCCCGCCCACAGGCTTCGTGACGGTAGGCTCGCCTACCACGCCGGTGGGCTCGCCCGCGGCCGATGGCGGCGGCTACATCAATGCCCTGGGGGGCACCGGCACCACCGGCTACGACTGGATTATCACCTCCTACCAGCTGGCCCGGCAGTACTTTCCCAATGCTAAGCTGATGATAAACGAGTATAGCGTGGAGAACTCGTCGAGCCGCGCCGCTACCTACGCCACCATTATCAATTTGCTGAAAATCAGGGGTCTGATTGACGGTATTGGTATTCAGGGTCATGCCTTTTCTACGGCCGGCCAAACGGCCGCTACCATCAATGGCAACCTGGCTACGCTGGCCGCCACCGGCGTGCCGCTCTACATCACGGAGTACGACTCGGACGGCCCCGGCGATGCGGCGCAACTAGCCGAATATCAGCGCGTGTTTCCCTTGTTTTGGGAAAACCCGAACGTGAAGGGCGTTACGCTGTGGGGCTACCGCGTTGGCCACTGGCGCACCGCCCAGGGGGCCAACCTGGTGAACGCCGATGCCACCGAGCGCCCCGCCATGCTGTGGCTGCGCAACTACATCCAAACCACCTCGCTGGGTGCCAAGGCCGCTTCGGCGGCCAGCGCCGGCATCTTTGCCTACCCCAATCCGGCCAGCGGCAGCGTGTCGCTGAGCTTGCCCGCCGACCTCAGCCAGCAGGCGATAGAGGTGCAGTTAATCAATTCCTTGGGCCAGCCGGTGCTGCGCCAAACCCTGCCCGCCAGCGCAGGCAGCGTGCGCACGCTGGCGCTGCCGGGCGTGGCTACGGGCCTCTACACGCTGCGCCTGCAAAGCGCGGCTGGCGTCAGCAGTCAGAAGCTGTTTGTGGAATAAGTAGTAGCTGAATAGGTTGAGCGACTGCCCTAGCTGGTAGGGCAGTCGCTTTGCGCTTGAAATATCCTGCTTCGTCCTTCTCCTAAATTTCCCGCCCTTTTCCATTTCCTTGATTGTGAATAAGTTTTACTCTTATCTGCTGGCAGCTGGTGCGCTGCTCGGCAGCTCCGCTACGCTGCGGGCCCAAGTAAACCCTGCCTACGAAGTAGCCACCTGGCGCGGCTTTAAGCCGGCCGCCGTCACTTATACCCTGGATGACAATACCAGCAACCAACTGCCGGTCGCCATCCCGCTGTTCGACCAGTATAACTTCAAAACCACGCTGTTTACCGTTACCAGTTGGGGCCCGAACTGGGCCGGCCTGCGCACGGCCTCTACCAACGGGCACGAAGTAACGAGCCACACCGTGACGCACCCCAGCCTCAACACCCTCACGGTGGCGCAGCAAGTGACGGAGCTGCAACAGTCGCAGGCTACTATCAAGGCCAACGTGCCCACGGCCAAGTGCGAAACCGTGGCTTACCCCAACTGCGTGCTCGGCGACGTGCCCACCATTCAGGCTTCCTACATTGCCGGCCGCATTTGCAGCGGCCAGATAATGCCCGCTACCCCCCCCGACTTCTACAACCTCAGCGCCATCATCACTGGCACCACAGGCTCGGTGCAAACCGCGGCCAACTTCAACGCCAAAGTAGATGCCGCTAAAACCGCCAAGGGCTGGTGCGTTTTCCTGACCCACGGCATCAACAGCGACGGCGGCTACTCGCCCACGCAGTCCACGGAGCTGGCGGCGCACTTGGCGTACATGAACACCAACAGCGCCGACTTCTGGGTGGGCACTTTTTCCGAGGTGGTGAAGTACATCAAGGAGCGCAACGCGGTAGCCGTAGCCGAAACCACCGTGAACGCCGACCAGCTGCGCGTGACGGTGAGCCACACCCTGACCAGCACCGTCTACAACGTGCCCGTAACACTACGCCGGGTGCTGCCCGCCATTTGGCCCAACGCCAAGCTCACGCTGGGCGGCGTGGCCGTGCCCTCTACCATCACTACGGTAAGCGGCGTGCGATACATCGTGTTTGATGCTGTACCCAACCAAGGCGATATTACCCTGGCTAAGGACAACGTTTTGGCTGCCAGTGCTCCATTGGCAGTCCCGGCGGCCACCATCTGGCCCAACCCCTTTGCCGATAAAGGCACCCTCGAAGCCAAAGGTGCTTTCACCTATACCGTGTATTCAATAACCGGCAAGCTGGTAGAAACCGGTCAAGGTACCGACTCGGTGAAATTTGGCAGCAACCTAACAGCGGGAACCTATGTGGTTAAAATCATCCGGCAGGGCCAGGTAACCAGCACCACGCTTGTCAAGAAGTAATCCTTTTTGCAACCTGTCTTAACCTGAAATAGGTTGACAGTTTTTGCTTAAAAAAACTGTCTTATGGAAGAGCACATTCGCGCCTTACTTCAACGCTTTCAGTACAGCGAGCAATTCAAAGAAACCGCGGCCTTCCGGGTGGTCTTTGGAGGCGAAACGCTCAATCAAGTGATGGCCGACCTGGATATCCATAACAGCTACGCGCTGCGCAACTGGGTGAGCCTCTATCAGCGCAAGCTGCAGACGGGCTTGTTCGTTAGCCCAGCTATGACACGAACGCAAAAACGGGATGTACAAGCCTTGCAACAGCGCAACGGCGAGTTGGAGCAGGCCTTGCAGCAGGCTAATCTGCTGATTCTAGCCCTGCACACGATGATTGAGGTGGCTGAGCAGGAGCTACAAGTGCCCATCCGAAAAAAGTCTGGCACCAAACAGTCCTGAAGCTTCAGGAAAATGAAATCGCCCGGGTGAGCGTCGGTCACCTGTGTCGACTGTTTGGTGTAAGCCGACAAGCCTTTTATCAGCGCCAGCACTACACCCAGCGCGTGCGAGGCCACTCAATGCTCGCGCTTCGGCGCGAGATTCCGGGCCTTGGTACCCGCAAGCTGTATTTACTGCTGCAAGAGCCCCTGGCGGTAAGTGGCATCAAAATGGGGCGCGACAAACTGTGTCAGCTTCCCTCTTTGCTACGCCAGTTGTCGGCAGAGGTCGGCGCCAGAAAGGCGCCCCTTACTGACGCATCCCTTTTCAGCTCCCTCAACCTTCACTACGCGCTAGAAAAGCACTCGCTGCGGACTTTCTGAACCACTTACTCCGCGCTGTACTTTCTGAGCCCCCTCAAGGGGCTCCTTTGATATTAGTAGTGCTCGGGTACGGCTGGTCTTACCTTGCAGCCCGATTACCTAGGCAGCTAACCCAAGCGATTCCAGGCTGGGGAAGTCGGCAACTGGTCACTGTACGGCGCATGTTTGCCTCCTTTTTAGTCGCTGCTTTCTTCGCGATGTGCTCGGTCAGTACCTGCTTGGCGCCGATACCTGCTTCCTGCGCCTTTGTCGCCTTGCCGCCCGCGACGCGGCAGTTACTGCAGCGCATTGACCGAGCCTTGCCTCAGGTCGTGACCCAGCTGCGACAAACGAATCCCCGCCAAAGCGTCCCCTACGTGGAAGTCGACAGCTGCTTTCGCGTCGTTATCCTACCCCAGCTCTTTACCGGGGCTGCGGAAGCGCCCATGCGGCACAACTTGCGCCAAGTCTATTATAAAGAGCTGGGCGACCCCTCCCTCCAGCACCAGCACACCGCCAGCCTGTTGGTGCTCGCCTATACCAGTGTGGCGGCTGCCACGCACGCCCAGCACTTGCAGGACAGTCTGTACCAAGACCTGCAGCAACGCTGCCAGGGGCGAATTAGGGAGCTAGAGCCCTGCGTCGAACTCCCCAGTCACCGCTTCACCCGGATGGGAATACACCTGTTGCATTATACCCTCTACTCCCAGGACCCCCTCTGGCGGTCGAGCCTCCGCCAGTTGGCCGTAGCCTTGACGGGCCGGATGCAGGCGGCGGTCTCTTCTTCGGGGCGCGCTCAGCCCGCTACGCGCCGCCAAACAACGCCTATAAACAGACCCTAAATAAGCAGCGTGCTACTGAGGCAAGACTTGTCACAAAAGACAAAGGTTCGTTTAAGAAATGACTATCGCTGCAGGAGCCTCCTGCAAGACGAAAGAAGCTCAGAAGAATAGTTATGCCAAGGCAAGTAAAACTGCTTTAGCTTAGTTTTGGCTCATGCGGAAATTGGTAGCTGATGCACGAGCGTATGATTTGGTCGTAGCGGACGACTGCCTCTTTTACTGCGTAAATCAGACGAGCTTAGGCGGCGAGCGCTTGGCATACTTTCAGCATGACTTAACCCGCAGTCGTCCAGTCACCGAGCAGGACTATAACCGGGTTAAATACCGCGCCCAGCTAGTGCCTTATCAGCGGGGCGAAGCCATCGCTTTTTTGCCCAATGGCGATAGCCTGCGTTGCTCGTTTCAGGATTCCGTCGTGCGGCGCTTCAGCCCCACAGGCCAACTATTACGAGAACTGCCTACGTCCATTGAGGCCGTTATGGGCATCTACAGCATCACAGTTGATGAGCAGGAAAATGTGTGGACCGCGGTTCCCTGCTTTCACCAAGTAGCGCAATACGACCTAGCGTTGGCGCAGAAGCGCTATGAACTTGGGGGAAACTGGGAGCCGGAAGAATTAAATCATCCAGAAGAGGTCATCTGTTATGAACAGGAGGTCTTTATCAGCGATATGGGGCACCAGCGCCTGCTGCAAGTAAACACGCGTACCAAAGCGTTGAGCACGTATCGCATGTTTAGCCAATCTGTCTGGGAGTATCGACGGGTGCGGGACCAGGAGGTGGTGCGCCTGCAAGACGGCCTATATATTTTATAGGTTAGACAAAAGAAAGACGAGCTGCAAATGAACTGGTCGTTTTCTTGCTTTATTCACTTAACGTAACGTTGCTTACCGGACAACTCTTGGAATCAGTGCGATTTTTGGCCTCTAACTTCGATACGGCCGGTATGGTATTTTGTCGGAGCTAGGCACACACTGACTCTTTGTTACTTCAACACTGCAACTTTCCTATTCCTGTCGTCTATGCGCGCTTTGTTTGTTTGGCCACTGCTGCTTAGCTCGGTAGGCTTGAGTACCTGCACCGCTCCTACCGCCGAGTCTGCCTCTTCTACTACCCCAGTCGCAGCACCAGTTCACAGTGGGATTTCCACTGGTATTGCGACCGGTGGGGTACCGGGCCCAGACTCCGCTCACCGGCGTGTCCAAGCAGAAGACATCTTGAGTGGGGACACTGTGTATGCGGCAACATTGCCAGTCTTAAACGACCCTGATGGCTCGATTCGCATTCGAATACTGGTTAATCCGCAAGCCCATACGCTTGAAAAAATTACCGTACTTTCCACTCCTCACCAGTCGACCGTAACGTACAAACAAGTGGGTGAGGGAGTAGGTAAGTATGAGTCGACTACGGGTCACTACTACTTCACCACAGTGTACCAGAAGATACGCAAGCTCCCCGCTGGGCTAACTGATTACGACTCACTTCAGGAAATCGGGGGATGGGTAAAGCCTGGGGCAGCTACCGCAGCGGTGGCGCATAGAGTGGCTAGGTAAAAGGGAGCAAAGCCCTTTTACATTCTATAAACGACACTTTGCTAAACGTAAAGCTTCTTGGATAAGCTAGACAGGGGCGATTTTCAGGGAATGCTTCAGCGTCTCCACCTGCCCCTTGGTTCCTTTTTACTGAACCAGCGATAGGTTTTTTTCTTAAACCACCGATTGCCCCAGTAGCTAACATCACCCGCTCCAGTGTGGAAAATGAAGTCGCGAGGGGTGGATGTATTGCCGTCATAACCTATTTTCACCAGACAGTCTGCATCGAGGTGTGGGACACTTGGAACGCCTCCTGGGGTAAAACGAGCGGCCGAACTGTAAAAAAAGAGTGCACTAACTGGTTTTTTACTAACCACCGTGTCCCGATAGTTAGTGGCAAGGGTTACAACGGCGGCACTGTCTAGACACTCCCGTGAGAAGCCATCCAACAACACGTAATGGACATACCTGTACTGCCCATTATCATACATGGTTTGCACGACAGCTAGGGTCTTGATGCTGCGAAGCTGGCAGGTGGGCGGTTGACAAGAAGCGATGCCTAAAGCGTCTAGCAAGAGGCACGTGCGTAGTAGGGTAGAGAAATACGTCATCAAACTACGGTACAGGTTGCACTGGTCGCTCAAAGCTAGAGGCGAGCTTCCTATGCTGTCAACCAGTAGGTAGTAAAAGCCAGTCCAGCAAGGTACACCTTGCAAAACCTGCCTTTCTCAATTCAACTACTGCCTTTAAGCGTGCGGCTTTTCTAAGCCATGTCGTAGTGTACTTCCCGGCACTCTATTAGGCCTAGCAGGTAGTGCGTATCTGTACTGAGGCTGACTCGACAACCTAGTTAACTAAAAAGCCCTACCTCTCCCTCAGGAATCCAAACTTTTTTCTACCTTTCCCAGCATGGAATCGATAGCCCCTGCTTCCTCTTCGCCTCGTGGCGCTGCGTGGCTCAACGGCAGTATCTGGGCCCTCATACTAGCTGCCTTTGCGTATACACTTGTTCTGCAAGACTACAAGCTTTCGCTTCCGTTCCTGCATGCCTTAGCGCTTATTGTCGTCGGCCTATTGGCGAATCTGCTAGTATGCCTCTGGCTCTATGCTACTGGCAAAAGACAGCAAGTTAAACCTTATCTCATCTGCTTCCTGGCTCTTATGGCAGTGGGTGTCGGAGTAGGTAGTTGGGTATTCTTTTTTGACCCCTATGCTGGTTGCTGAATAATGGAAGTGGGTTCGGTAGACGAGATAGTTTGAGGTCTTAACTGAACCAGCAAAGTGTCTCTTGCTGCTACTGAAGTGGTCCATTAAAATAGATTGCTCACCTACTTGACTGGGCTCAAAAAGGCACACCTTGCTAATGCTCCCTACCGCCTCAGCCTCAGCTAAACAGGCCCAAACGCCCAATTTTTAGGGGGCAAGAAGTGGGCTCCAAAAGCTTTGGCGCAGTAGCCTGGTGCCCCCTACTTGCTGAGCCAAGTCAGACGTAAAAAGTCGTTCGAAAAACCCTGTTCAAGAAGGCCTCAAAAACGGTGTTTTCGGGCCGTTGGCGGGGTTGAGAAAGGCATTCGAAAATCAGTAGTTCTCCAAACTGGTTTCTACTATACTAACTCCCGTAGAGTATGACAGTACTACTAACTATCGATTGGTTCGGCTTCCTCTGTTACCTACTGATTCAAATTGGCTTATTCGTCGGGTTATGTTATCTGCTTCGAGCAGCTTTTATTATACTCCGCAATTTCTTTCGGACAGTTTGTAAGCAGAGCAAGTAAGGCTGATGACGGCTGCTAGCTATGCCCGTGTTTCCACGAAAGACAAAGGCCAGACCAACGAAAATCAACTGCGCGAACGCTGGGCCTTTGCTCAGCGGCTGGGCTATTCCGGCTATCAGGATTACTGCGACCAAGAGAGCGGGGGCAGCGCCGAGCGGCCCGCATCCCGGCAACTTTTCCTCGATGCGCACCAGCGACGCTTCGATGTGGTACTCTTCTGGCGTCTCGACCGCTTCAGCCGTGAGGGCGTAACCGAAACCCTTAATCACTTGCAGAAGCTGCAAGCGGCCGGGGTGCAATTCAAATCCCTCACCGAGCAGTACCTCGACAGCACGGGCATGTTTCGGGAGGCCATTATCGGCTTTCTGGCTGCTATTGCTAAGTAGGAGCGGGTGTAATTCTCCGAGCGCATCAAGACCGGGTAGGCCCACAGCAGCAAAGCTCCCGGCCGCCCAGCGCTGGCCGACGAGGTAGTGGTCAAATTGCGCCGGCTGAGAGCACAGGGGCTAAGCTTTAAGCAGATTCAGGTAGCAACTGGCGTAGCCCGTAGCCACCGTGCATAAGTACCTTGCCCAAGCGTAGCTTACTTAATTAATTTTTCTAGCAGTGGACATCCAAAAGCTTCCCAGCGACTTCGACTTTCTGCCCGAGATATATGAAGACGACTACTTTCCGAACAGCGAAGTAGATAAAGTCAAAGCGGCCATTCAAAAAGTAGTCACCTACTTGGAGAAAGGTGAGACCAGTACGAAGAAGATTCAGAAAAAGCTCGATGCGATGACGCTCACGATTAACGAATTACAAAATGACTTTGTAGACCACGGCAGCGAGCTAGAAACGGGTGCCGCGAACGCTATTGCCGAAACGGTAGACCGTGTTCTGGCGCACTTCAACGTGGATATCGATATTGAGGAGGCCATAAGAGAACGAGAATGGTAGCGAAATCGGATGTCGCGGCCTGTTTCATCCTGCTCATTTGTCACGTTTTCTAATTGTCCGTTTAGGAAAGGTGACAGGCTGCTTTTGCGGGCTATTCTACGGCTAGAGAGTTGGCATAACTTAAGTTGTCGTTAGTATAACGTGATACATTTGCAGCCCGCCACCGCCGAAGATGTAGGGAGCCCACGCTGCGCGTACCAGAGTTGCGCAAGGGGGTGAGCGGTAGATAGGTACGTTTGTTTCGTTGTCCCATGACCAGAAGCCCTGGCCCAAACGGCCGCCCTATTACCTCAACCAGCCGGCTGGCCCGCAGCTGGAGTAGCCTGTTTCTTCTAGTGGCTTGCAGCCAGCCACGCGCCCAGGCACCGGCTGATATTACCCGCCTCAACCAGCAGCTTACCCCGATTACAGCGGTGCGAGCCGGCAGCGGGTTTGCTGACCTAGCCTCGCTGGCCCCTGTGGTAGCGCCGGCGCGAGTGGTGGGCCTGGGCGAAAGTACGCACGGCACGCACGAGGTATTCCAGCTCAAGCACCGACTCTTGGAATACCTGGTGACGCAGCAGGCCTTCACCACCTTGGCCCTGGAAGTCGATTACGGGTGGGCCGAAATCCTGAACGCCTACATCCAGACTGGGGCGGGCGACTCGCTCACCGTGCACCAAGCCGCGGGCTTTCGAATCTGGGACACGACCGAATTCTGGGACATGGTAGAGTGGATGCGCGCTTACAACCAGCAGCACGCCGTCAAAATCCGGTACGTAGGCATTGATATGCAAGACCCGGTGCCCAACCTGCTCCGCCTCGAACACTTCGCCACTCAGCAGGCCGATACCATGCTCCAGCGGCAGGTGCGCGACCTGCGCACCACCTATGCTGCGCTCGGCCAGGCGCATGACCAGGCATCGGCCGACACGAAGCAGCGCCTCGTGCGCCTCGCGGACGAGTTGGTGCAGCGCCTGCACGCGGTGGAAGCCCCGGAAGCTATGCAGCAGCACGCGCAGGTGCTGCGGCAGCGGGCCGACCTACACTGGAGTAATGAGCTGCGCGACCAGCAAATGGCGGACAACGTAGCGTGGCTGCTCCGGCAGGAGCCAGGGGCCAAAGTCGTGGTATGGGCCCACAATATTCACATCCGGCGCGATGAGGACCAACCGCGGATGGGACAGTTGCTGTCCAAGCAGTTGGGGCCAGCCTACGTAGCCGTTGGCTTCGCCACGGGCCACGGCACAGCCAGCGTCTTCAACCCGGACAGCTCTGCCCGTACCCTGGTGCTGGCGCCCCCCATTCCCAATTCCTTTGAGACATGGCTTGACCAGGCCGCCCCGGCCAACTATCTACTCAATCTGCGCAGTGCGGCCGCGGCCGACAAATGGCTGACTACACGCCGCAAGTTTCGGCATATTAGCGGCGCGGAACCGCCGGGCGGCGCAAAAGGCCAGTTTTGGTGGTACCCGCCGCTGCCCAAAGCGTTCGATGCCCTGTTTTATCTGCACGAAACGTCCGCTTCACAGCCCTACCAGGCTGCGCACCCGGCCCGGTAGCTCGGTGCAGCCGCCTCAACGCGTGGTTAAGTAAGTTAGCTCGTTCCAGGTACAAATGCGCAGCGTGTACATCTGTACCCTTAGAAGCAGAACCTTCTATTGCCGCGCTTGTAACAGTAATTGAACCCACGTTTGGTTGATGTTATAAACTCGACGCTTAACTTTCGTCAACCGAAGTTATAGCATCGTCACAAACGCGTTCAATAGGGAGGTCAGCCGCAGAGCCGGTCGCTCATTCTCTTCCTGACGCAGACAATATAACCCTTGGAAGGCAGCTCGTGTGACACAAGGCTCTGTTTGCGCTAGGTGCTACCGGCTTGTAATTGTCTTTAGGAAAAAACAAGTTATGATAACCTTAACTGAATCTGCTTGAGGTAGCAGAATTTGAGCCCTGGCCTGCTGTTGGCCAAGCAACTCCACGCCTTAGCGTGGGGCAAACTCCCTCCCCCAAATCCGCCCGCCACTACCGAGGCGGCCGCGACTGGGGACCCTCTTCAGGCCACCACTAAGCCGTACCGCGCCATCAGCTCTTTCACCTGGGCCGGGTCGGGTGGGCCCGCTTGGAGCAGGGCGCCGAGCGCCCGGAAATACGCCGGCCCGATGGCGGCCGGCGTCAGCACCGTGAGCACGGTGGCCGTTTCAGCGCTGAGGTTGGCATCGTGATGCACCGTGCCGCGCGGCACAAACACCTGGTCGCCTGGGCCGACGGCGTGTACCTCGTCGCCCAGGCAGGTGGTCATGGTGCCGGCCAAGCCATACACCAACTCATCTACTCCTTCGTGGTAGTGCGGCGCGGGCACTCTGGCCCCGGGCGGCACCGAAAACTCAAACACGACCATGCGCTGGTTGGTGTCGTCGCCATCGAGTAGAAAGCGCAGCTCTAAGCCACCATGGTGCAGTATTTCTTTGGGCTCTCTCATGCCAGCAAGTATACCTATACTACAAGACCACCCCGCAGCATCCTTCGCGCGGCTGCTCCGCGACCGCTAGGTAGCCAGCGAGTTGCGCCCGGCCCAGGTGCTGGCGAAACTAACCCACGTCTAGCAAAGGCAGTACCCCGCGGGAGGCCCTCCCCCTACACGAGGGAACGGGCCTCTTTCTGGAACGTGCCACCCGGTTAGGGCATGACGCCGAGTTGTTGCAGCAAGCTGACCGTATCCATCAGCAGCCGGCTTTCCACAAAGAGCCCGTCGCGCACGACGTCCAGCACCACGCCCCACACCTCGACTTGCTTCTGGGTGGGGGGGATGCCCATGAAGGCCCCCGCGTGGGTGCCCGTCCAGCTGAAGCGCGTCACCACCTTTTCGCCCTCGGCAATCTGTTCCTGCACGGTCCAGTGCATATCGGGAAAGCCGGTGAACAGGGCTTGGAGTGCGTCCTTTAAGCCTGCCCGGCCGGGGCCCTGCCCCGGAAAGGGCACCTGTTCGAGAAAGTCTTCGGCCACGAGCTGGTCGGTGGCCGCGATGTTTTTCCGGTTGATGACTTCTTCGATGAAGTGCGTCATGAAGGCTTTGTTTTCGTCGGGGCTCATCGCGTAAGGGAGAAGGAAGTAGGGGGCGTCTTCGACGGGCGGGTGTGGGGACAGGGTTTGCCTTACCCAGTGCTGACCGCCACCAGACGTGGCGAATATAGCGGCGGGGCGATGTTCATAGGATGAAACCGGAAATAGTTTTTACTTTTCCTGACTAGGTTAGTGTCTGCTTCCCTTGAAAGTAGGCCAGTGTGAGCCGGAGCCTGCTAGCCCAAACGAGGCTACAGGAAGCCTCCTTGCTTCGGTATTCCTACCTCAAAGAATCACAGCGGTGGGATGCCAGACAGGTAGCGATAAGGAAAACGAATCGCTACCTACCCGGAAGAACAAGCACTGGTAACACGCCATTTTTGCCTCTTTACACTTGGAAATAATTACCATCTATAATGAACACTTGCTGACGGTTTTTGCGCTGAACGATTCTATGCTTGCGTGAACTAATAGGTTCTGCAATAGCCATTGCGTCTTTCGGGGCTACGCTGCGAGCAAATGGAATTATCCTGCTTTTGCAGGGAGCTTACGGGCTGCCGCCCCCCTTACACTACGCGCCAAACCATGCCCGCACGCGTAGGTAAGCCGCTCGAACCGCCGCGCCGGAAGCCCTGCGAATGGCCGTAGCTTTACCTGCACCGCGCGGGTTCTTGCGGCCGTATTTCCCCATGTCCCTCCCCCCTGCTGCCCCGACCCTTGCTGCCCGCGACCTACTATTAGTGTTCAATACTCAGCCCGGTGCCACCCTGTTGCTCTCGCCGGACTGGTTGATTGTAGGCGCCAGCGACGACTACCTGGCTGCGACCCTCACCCAGCGGGACACACTTGTGGGGCAGCACATCTTCTACGCTTTTCCCGACAACCCGCACACCCCCGAGGCCAACGCCGTGGCCAACGTACGCGCCTCGCTGCAACAGGTGCTGGCCACCAAAGAGCCGCACGAGATGGCCCCGCAGCACTACGACGTGCCCGACCCTGCGCGGCCTGGTCAGTTCGTGGAACGCCATTGGCAGCCACGCCATACGCCTGTGCTCGACGCCGCCAGGCAAGTGCAGTTCATCATCCAATCCGTCCAGGACATTACCGCGAGCCGCTTAGCCGAGCGGCTGCTACGCGAAAGCCGCGCCGACGAGCAGCTGGCCCGCGCCGAGGCCGAGCAGCAGCGCCAGCGCTTCTACGACTTGCTGATGCAGCTGCCCGCCCAAGTGGCGGTGCACGAAGGTCCTGACCAGGTTTTTACCCTCGTCAACCCCGGCTACCAGCGCCTCGCGCCGGGGCGAGACTTGCTGGGGCAGCCCATCCGTGCGGCCTGGCCCGAGCTCGTCAGCCAAGACATCCTCGATATCCTCGACCGGGTGTACCAGACCGGCGAGCCGTTTGTGGGGACGGAGCTGCCCTTGCAGCTAGATATTACGCGCACTGGTCAGGGAGAGCAGGTGTATCTAAACGCCTTTTTCCTGCCCTTGCGCACCGCCCA
Source organism: Janthinobacterium lividum (assembly GCA_050954845.1). Taxonomy (GTDB): domain Bacteria; phylum Bacteroidota; class Bacteroidia; order Cytophagales; family Hymenobacteraceae; genus Hymenobacter. The sequence goes on along the minus strand of JBPBQK010000026.1, from coordinate 43,508 downwards.
GGGGCAGGTAACGGGCGTGCTCGATTTTTCCTACGACGTAACGGAGCAGGTACAAGCCCGCCGCCGCGTCGAGCAGCTAGCCCAGCAGGCGCAGGCGGCCCGCCAGGAAGCGGAGCGCCAGCGCGGCGAGCTGGAGCGGGTATTGGAGCAGGCTCCGGTGGCCATTGCCGTGTACCGGGGAGCTGCTTACACCATCGAGTTGGCCAACGCCACCATCGCCCGCCTCTGGGGCCGCTCCCGCGCGCAGCTGCTGGGCAAACCCGTTTACGAGGCGCTGCCCGAAGCGGCAGGCCTAGGCTACGAGCAGCTCATGGATGAGGTGATGGCCACCGGGGTGCCCCACGAAGTGCGGGCCATGGCCTCGCGGCACCTGCGGGCTGGTCACCTCGAAACCCTGTACTGGGACTTCGTGTACGTGCCCATGCCCGCCGTCGACGGCCGCCCGGACGGGGTGATGGTGGTGGCCTCCGACGTCACGGAGCAGGTGCGCGCCCGCCAGCAGGTCGAGCAGTTCAACCAGGCGCTGGAAACCCGCGTGCGGGAACGCACGCAGCAACTGGAAGCAGCGCGCGCCGAAACCGAGCGCCAGCGCACCCAACTCTACCACCTGTTCAGGCAGGCGCCGGCCGCCATTTGCATCCTGGGTGGCCCGGAACTGGTATTCGAACTAGTCAATCCGGGCTATCAGGCCCTGTTTCCGAGCCGGGAGCTGCTGGGCCGACCCCTGCTGGACGCCTTGCCGGAAATAGCCGGCAATCGGGTCTACGAGACCTTTCGTCAGGTATACGAAACAGGCCACTCCCACGAAGAGCAAGAGCAGCTCATCCCCCTGGCCCGGCCCGCCGACGGCGTACTGGAGGACCGCTACTTTCGGTACGTGCAGCAAGCGCGGTTTACGGCGGCGGGCGAGGTGGACGGCGTACTCGTGTTTGCCTTCGAAATCACGGCACAGGTACGTGCCCGCCAGCAGGCTGAGGAGGGAGAGCGGCGGCTCCAGCTGCTCACCGATGCGCTGCCCGTGCTCATCGCCTACATCGACCACACGTACACCTACCGCTTTGTCAACCAGGCCTACGAAACCTGGTTTCACAAGTCCCCCGCCGACGTGGTTGGTCAAACGGCCCGTACGCTGGTGGGACCCGCCGCCTACGCCCAGGTCGAAGCTAACTTGGCGCGGGCTCTAGCCGGCGAGCGGGTAGAGTGGCAGGCAACAATGCCCTACCGGGACGATTTTACCCGGTATGTGCGGGGCAGCTTCGTGCCCGACGTGCAAAACGGGCAGGTGCTAGGCTTCTATAGTCTGCTGTCCGACGTGAGCGAATTGGTGGAAGCCCGACAGGCGGCCGAAGCCAGTGCTGGGCAAGCGGTGGCCCTGGCCGAGGAACTCAGCCAGACCAACGCGCAGCTCACGCGCACCAACATCGACCTAGACAACTTCATCTACACCGCCTCGCACGACCTGCGCGCCCCCATCACCAACATCGAGGGCCTGGTGCTGGCCCTGCGCGAACACCTCCCCACGGCGGTGGGCCAACCCGCTGCCCTGACGGCGCAGCTACTGGATATGATGCAAGGCGCGGTGGAGCGCTTTCAGACTACGATTGCCCAACTCACCGACATTGCCCGGTTGCAGCAGGCCCACGACCTACCCACCGAGTTAGTTGCCGTGGCAGAGATGGTCGAAGCCGTGCGCCTGGACCTGACGCCCCAGCTCACGCAAGCCGCCGCGCAGCTGACGGTATACGTGGCCCCCGAACTGCGCGTAGCCTTTGCCCCTAAAAACCTGCGCTCGGTGGTCTACAACCTGCTCAGCAACGCCGTCAAGTACCAGCACCCCGACCGAGCGCCGGTTATTGTGTTGCGGGCCGAGCGCCGGGCGCAGACCCTCGTGCTCACGGTGCAGGACAACGGCCTAGGGCTCGACGAGCGGCAGCAAGACCAGCTGTTTGGGCTCTTCCGTCGGCTACATACCCACGTCGAGGGCACGGGCGTGGGCCTGTACATGGTCAAGCGCATGGTGGAGAATGCGGGCGGCACGATTGCGGTGCAGAGCCAGCCCGGCATTGGCACCACCTTTTCCATCCACTTGCCCGCCTAAATCCGTAAGTGTAGTATAACTGAACTGTAAGGTGTTGACAGGGCTGCTTATCTCCCATGCCCAAACTGTCCTGCGTGCTGCTGGTCGACGACGACCCGACCACCAATTTTCTCCACAAGCTGCTGCTTCAGCAAATGGAAGTGGCGGAACAACTACTGGTGGCGGAGAATGGGGCGGAAGCCCTGCACACGCTCGCGCAAACCTGCCTTCAGCCCGACGCGGCCGCCTGCCCGGCCCTTATCTTGCTGGATATCAATATGCCCATCATGAACGGCCTGGCCTTTCTGGAGGCCTACCAGCGGCTCGAGGTGCCGCTGCTCCCGCCGCCCGTCATCATCGTGCTCACGACTTCGATGAATTCGCCGGAGCTAGCTACCATCCGGCAGCAGCCCATTGCCGGGCTGCTGAGCAAACCGCTGACGCGGGAGAAAGTAGCGGCCCTGTTGCAGCAACATTTTGCGCATCAAAAAACCATAGCTCCGCCAGATTAGCGGAGCTATGGTTTTTTAGACTTTAGGTACGATAAGCGTTAGTTACCTCGCTTAATTTAACTTATTTATACATTTATTAAACTGGTTATCATTTGCTTAATTATTAGGCAAACGCTGGCAGAGTAGAAAGCTACTCGCTTGGGTTTCCTAGCCGGCACTCCGCCAGCTGGCGGCGGTGCGCCCGAAAGCGCAGCAGGCCCACTGCGAGCACTACCCCCGCCACCGCCAGGGCCGAATAGCCCACCCGGCCGCCCCGCTCGGGGTGAAACTGCAATAAGGCCAGCCCGAAGCCGACCAGGGCGAGGCTCGTGCGCACGTAGGTAAGCAGGGTGCGCTCATTGGCCAGGCGCGTGCGCTGCAAGGCCAGGCGGTCGCTGAGCGAAAGGGAGGTATCGGCGGGAGGGGAAGCGGGCATAGCGGCACAGTTTGCCCGCTTTTACGTAAGCCGCCCGGTGGGGAGTTAGCCTAGCGCTGGCGCCTACCTTCATTTAATCCTGACCCGGCCGGCCGACTTTTGCGCCATGACCATACTTCTCGTCGAAGACGAAGCCAGCTTGGCTTCTTTTATCCAAAAAGGGGTAGCCGCTGAGGGCTATGACCTGAAAGTAGCCTACGACGGCGTGATGGGCCAGCGCCTGTTTGACCAGCAGCCCTTCGACGTGGTGGTGCTCGACGTGAATTTGCCCGGGATGAACGGCTTCGAGCTCTGCCGCTACATCAAGCAGCACTCGCCGCGGCAGGCGGTGCTGCTGCTCACGGCCCTGGACGGGATGCAGGACAAGGAAACCGGTTTTGGGGCTGGGGCCGACGACTACCTGACCAAGCCCTTTGAGTTTCGAGAGCTGCTGCTGCGCATCCGGGCGCTGGCCCGGCGCTCGGACGCCTACGGGGGCCAGCACGCGGTGCTGCGCGTGGCCGACCTGGAGCTGGACACCGACGCCCGCACCGTGACCCGCGCCGGCCAGCGCATCGAGCTCACCACGCGGGAGTATTCGCTGCTCGAATACCTGCTGGTCAATAAGGGCCGCACGGTCAGCCGCATCGACATCGCCGAAAAGGTCTGGGACCTGCACTTCGACACCAACACCAACGTGATTGACGTGTACGTAAACTTTCTGCGCAAAAAGATAGACAAGGGCTTTGGACAGAAGCTCTTGCACACGGTCGTGGGCGCGGGCTACTTACTACAGGGCTAGGCGCGATGCAGATTCGGCACAAGCTTTTGCTCTGGTTTGCGGCGTTGGTCAGCGGGCTGCTGCTGGTCTTTTCGGGCTACGTGTACGTGAGCTCGGCGCGCTTCCGGCAGCAGTCGTTTGCCGGGCGGCTATTACGCAAGGCAGCCGTGACGCAGCAGCTACTGGCCCTCAACGACTCTATTGCGGGCACGATGCTCAACTCGCTACCCGAGCAGGCCGAGCAGGTATACACGCCGGCTAACGGCCGCCTGTACGCCAGTACCGACGCCGACTACCTACCGTCGGCCCACCTGCTAGCGCAGGCGCGGCAGCGGGGGCATATCTACTTTTCGTATCCCTCCCCAGGCCATCCACATCCCAAGGAGGGGGTTGCGCTGGCTTACCGCCGGCCCAACGCTGACGGCCAATTTGTGGCCGTGGTCACCGCTTACAACCAGCAAGGCTATGACCAGCAGCAACGGCTGTTCAATTATTTCCTCTATGGCAACCTCGTAGCTGTGGCGCTGGTAGGCGCGCTGGGCCTACTGTTTGCCACCCGCGCCCTGGCCCCGCTCAACTCCCTGCTCGGGCAGCTGCGCCGGGCCGAAGCCCAGGCGCTGGCCTTTCGGCTACGCCCGCAGAATCCTCGCGACGAGGTGGGCAAGCTGGCGGCGGCCTTCAACGACCTGCTGACCCGGCAGGAAGAATTAGTAGCAAGCCACCAGTCTTTTATCGCGCATGCCTCACACGAGCTGCGCACGCCACTGACGCGCATCAAGGGCTGGCTAGAAACGTCGCTGGCCTACGACTCGGACGTGGCCAGCCTGAAAAAAGGGATAGCCCAGGCTGTCATCGGACTCGACCAGCTCACGGCCCTGGCCAACGGCCTACTGCACCTGGCCCGTCTTGACGGGGCCAGTCAGTTAGACGGCCAGCCCCTGGAGCTGGTTGACGTGCTGCTTGACGTGGTGGGCAGCGCGCAGCAGCAACGCCCTGGCCAGCCAGTTGACTTGGACATCAGCGCCGAAATAGACGACCAGGCCCAGACCCCGCAGGTGCTCGGCAACGCGCAGCTGCTGCGCACGGCCCTGGGCAACCTCGTGGACAACGCCGCCAAGTACTCCAGCGGCCAGCCCGTGGCCCTGCGCCTGGAAATGGCCGGCCCCGCTGCCGTGCGGCTGCTCATCGAAGACCGGGGCCCCGGCATCGCGCCCGACGAAGCCGAGCGCATTTTCCAGCCCCTGACGCGGGGCCGGGCGGTGGGCGACGTGCCGGGCTTCGGTATCGGCCTGACCCTGGCCCAGCGCATTGTGGGATTGCACCAGGGGCGACTGCGGCTGCACCCACGGTCGGGTGGCGGTACCGTGGCCGAGGTGTGGCTGCCGCTGGCTGCCCCTGCGCCGGTGACCGCGCCCTAGCCTGGCGGCTACTGCGCGGCCACCGGCGCCGCAAACGCAAACGTCACGGGGTCAGGCCCGTCGGCCAGCACTGTGGCGGCAATACGCTCCAGTTGGGCATCGAACTTACGGGCCGTGGCAGTTCCCAGCTCCACGAGGGCGCGGATGTTGGCCGGCGAGGCATCGTCGATAGCCGCGCTGGCGCCCCCCAGGTTTTCGGGCTGAATGCGCACGTACTGGTCGCGGTGGCCGCTGGCCATAAATAGCCGACTTAGGTGGTAGTCCGTGGTTTCCGCAGCCCCGTCCATCATGATGTCGATGAGGGGCCGCACCCAGCCGGCTGCTCCCCAGTTTTTGGCCATGGCGTAGGAGTAGGGGGCGTGCTGGCCGCCCGTGCCGAGCGAAACAATGAACAGGTCCGCCGTCGTGGGGCCGCCCTGCGCGTTGCACACCTCGGAGAAGGCGCTCAAGGCCGGGTTATTGGCAAACACGCTGCCGTCAATCAGGGCGTAGGTTTCGTTGGTTAGCGACTGGATGCGCGCGGCCTCGAAATAGGTGGGGGCCGCCGAGGTAGCCCGGCACACGTCGCGCACCCGAAAGTCGTAGCTGGGACCGTAGAGCCCCGGGTTGTGCTGCGCGAAAAAATGCGCCCGACGGTGTTCAATATCGTAGGCCGGCACGAGGCAGGGGCGCAGCAGCTGGCTCAGGGGCAAGTCCCCAAAATAGGTGCCCAGGGTTTTCTCCAGCGCGGCCGCGTCGTACTTCTCGTCCAGGATACCGTTGCCGGACTCGATGCGCTTCCACACCGAGACGCTGAATATGCTGCCCCCGTTCTGCACGTAGAGGTCCACGGCCTGCTGGGCCGAAAAGCGAGCCTTAGTGGGGGACCCGGCCGCCGGGCAGAGGTAAATGCTGCTGAGAATGGCTCCGGTGCTAGTGCCCGCAAAAAAGTCAAAGAAATCGGCCAGCCGGGCATCTGGGCGCCCTGATTTGGCTTGCAGCTTCTGCTCCAGCGCCACCAGCACTTGCCCCGGCACAATGCCCCGAATGCCCCCGCCATCAATTGCCAGTATCTTCTTCATTACGCGGTAAGTTAAGTTATTAGGCTCCATTGGGAGTGATTTCTTTAGCCGGTGTCGCTGGTCAACCGGCCGTATCCACACTGCACTATCTCGGGCCAACATAAGCGCTGGCCACTACTTCCGTAGGTCACTCGCCGTTGGCAGTGACGCAGAGGCTAGCGGGACCCTAAGCAATGAGCGCCAGCGTGACAGCCCTACGCAGAGAGCCACTTACTCCGTTCAGTCAAAGTCGCTCACTCCATCATTTTTAATATCTTTTAATTTGGCTTTAATGTCAGTATAATAGAGCCAGGGGAGGTTTGCGGCATGAAGCTGATTTCCGCTGCTCTTTCTCTTTACCCCCGGCTGGCGGGTCCCGGCCTGCTGCTAGTCGGCCTGCTGCTTGGGAGCCTGCCTGCCCCGGCGCAGCAGCCCCGCGAGCTGCCCCAAGTACCCCAGCCGCTAACGCTGCCCCAGGCCCTGCAAATGGCCCAAACTAACTACCCTGCCCTGCGCGCCCGGCAAGCAGGCGTAGTGGCGGCCACCGCCGACGTGCGCACCGTGCGGGCCAACTACCTGCCCCAGCTCACGGCGCAGGCGCAGGCCCTAAATGGCACTTCCAACCAGGTGCGCGGGGCCTTGCTGGGCGGCGTGGGCATCACCGAATCAGGGGTGCGCGACTTTACCAGTAGCCAGGCGGCCTGGACCAGCCAGGGCATGCTCTACATCGACTGGCCGGCCGTGACCTTCGGCCGCTACCGGGCCGACGTGCAACGGGCCCAAACGCTGGTGAGCCAGGCGCAGGCCGACTACGACCAGGAGCTATTCACGCACCAGGCGCAGGTGGCCGATGCCTACCTGTTGGCTTTGGCCGCGCAAAAGGCGGTGGCCTTGCAACAAGCCAATCTGCGGCGCTCACAGGCCGTGCAGCGCGTGGTGCGGGCGGGTACGCAGGCGGGCATCCAGGCGGGCATCGACAGCTCAACGGCCAACGCCGAAACATCGCGCGCGCGGCTACAGCTGCTGGCCAGCCGCCAGCAGGCCGAACAGCAGCGCGGACGGCTGGCGGGCCTGCTGGGCACCCCGGTGCAGACGCTTCTGCTCACCGATTCCACCCAGTTTTTCGCCCGCCTGCCCGTGCTGCCCGCCGGGGCCGATACCGCCAGCCTGCGCTTTCACCCTACTTTGCGGGCCTACCAGCAGCGCGTGGCCAGTAGCGAGGCCCTGGCTAATTCCTTGGCTACCAATAAGCGGCCTACGCTTTCGGTGGTGGGCGCTACCTGGGACCGGGGCTCGGGCACGGCCTCGGCGGCCAGCGCTGACGGCACGTTTGCCATCGACCCTAGCCTGGGCGCGGGGCTGCCGTTCAAGGTGTACAACTACGCGGTGGGAGCAGCGCTCACCTGGCGCGTCACCGAGCTGATTCATACCAAGCGGGCGATGGCTGCCCAACAGGCCCGCTCGACCCAGGCCCAGGCCGACTACGACCAGCAGGCACTGCAACTGCGCACCGAGCAGCAAAACGCACAACTGCAGCTAGAACTGGTGCGCCAGGCGGCTCAGGAAGCCCCTGTGCAACTCGACGCCGCCCGCCGGGTCTACACCCAGGCCCAGGCCCGCTACAACGCCGGCCTCGACAACCTGGTGGTACTCACGCAGGCCGCACTAGTGCTCAACCGGGCCGAAAACGACCAGGCCATCGCCGTCAACAACGTGTGGCGAGCGCTGCTGCTGCGGGCCGCCACCAGCGGCAATTTGGCCCCGCTGCTCGGGCAGCTGTAGGGCATGAAAGCACGTCAGGCAGCACGCAGAAGCCATCATGCTGAGCGCAGCCAAGTCAGAGCATAATGGGCGACTTATTAACAGATAACTACAATGATAAAAACCGCATTAGCCCGCCCGATTGCCGTTATCGTGGCTCTGCTGGGAGTCCTCGTTTTCGCGGCGCTGTCCCTAGGGCGTATCCCGGTGGATATTTTTCCGCGCCTCAACCTGCCTACTATCTACATCGCCCAGCCCTACGGCGGGATGACGGCGGCCCAGATGGAGGGCTTCATCGCCACGCGCTACCAGAACCAGATGCTCTATGTCTCGGGCATCAAGGACGTGGAGGTGAAGAATATCCAAGGCTTGTGTTTGGTCAAGTGCACGTTCTACGAGGACGTGAACATGGCCCAGGCGGCCGGCGAGGTGGCCAGCCAGGTGAGCCGGGTGCTGAGCTACATGCCGCCGGGCACGGTGCCGCCCACGGTGGTGCGCTTCGACGCCAGCAGCTTGCCGGTCGGCGAGCTGGTGTTCAGCAGCACCTCGGCTTCGCTGGGGCAGATGCAGGATTTGGCCTCGACCCGCATCCGGCCCTTGTTCTCGCAGATTCCGGGGGCGTCGGCCCCGCCGCCTTTTGGGGGCAACGAGCGCACGGTGGTGGTGCGCGTGGACCCCGAAAAAATGAAGAGCTACCAGCTCACGCCCGACGCCATCGTGTCGGCCATCGTCAAGAATAACCAGGTGTCGCCGGCCGGCTCGGTGGGCATGGGCAACTACATGGTGATGACGCCCAGCAACACAATGCTGGCCAAAATCCCCGAATTTCTGGACATTCCGCTACGGCAGGGGGTAGGCGCCACGGTGTTTATCCGCGACGTGGCCACGGTGGAAGACGCTACCGACGTGCCGGTGGGCTACGCCCTCATCAACGGCAAGCGCTCGGTGTACATCCCCGTCACAAAGTCGGCTGACGCCTCCACCATGAGCGTGGTGAATGCCCTCAAGGCCAAACTGCCCGAGATGCGCGCCCTGCTGCCCGACAACGTGCAGCTCAGCTACGAATTTGACCAAAGCATCTACGTGAGTCAAGCCGTGCACAGCCTCGCCTTTGAGGGCGGCCTAGGGGCGCTGCTCACGGGTTTGGTCGTGTTCCTGTTTTTGGGTGATTTGCGCTCGTCGCTTATCGTGATTCTGACCATCCCGATTTCGATTCTGACGGCCATTTTACTTTTGCAATTGACGGGGCAGACAATCAACATCATGACCTTGTCGGGCTTGTCGCTGGCCATCGGCATTCTGGTTGACCAAGCTACGGTGGTGATTGAGAACATTCACCAGCACCAGGAAATGGGCAAAACCAAGGCCCGCGCCATCCTGGATGCCAGCCAAGAAGTGTCATTTCCGCTGCTGCTTATTACGCTCAGCATCTTGGCCGTGTTCGCGCCGGCCTTCCTGATGTCGGGTGTGCCTAGGGGCATGTTTATTCCGCTATCGCTGTCGGTGGGCTTCGCCATTATCGCCTCCTACACCTTGTCGCAAACCTTCGTGCCAGTGGTGGCCAACTGGTGGCTGAAGGGCCATGCCCACACCTCGGAGCACGAATTGAGCCTGCTGCCCGACCTGAGCCAGCCTCGCGACGCGCAGCAGGAAGCCTTTGAGGAAGAGCACCCTAGGGAAGTAAAAGGCTTCGAGCGGGTGAAGCTGGCCTACCTCAAGGTGCTGGATAAGCTGCTGCGCCACCGGGCCTTGGTAGGCACGGTGTACGGCGTGGTCTGCGCAACCGTGATTGGGGTGTGCTTCTACTTTATCGGGCAGGACATGATGCCCAAAATCACCCATTCCAAGCAGTTTCAAGTGCGCCTCATCGCCCCCGAAGGGCTGCGCATCGAGCGCACCGAAGACCGTACCAAGGAGGTTATCAAGCTCATTCAGCAGATTGTGGGGCCTAAAAACGTGGCGATTACCTCGGCCTTCGTGGGCATGACGCCCAGCTCTTACGGCACCTCGGCGCTATACGTCTTCAACGCTGGCCCACACGAAGCCGACTTGCAGGTAAACCTGGCCGAGGACTACAAGGTCCAGAACCTGGATAACCTCAAGGATAAGATTCGCCAGGCCGCGCACCAGCGCCTGCCCGACGTGCAGCTGAGCTTCGAGCCCATCGAGTTGACCGATAAAATTATGAGCCAGGGCGCCCAGACGCCCATCGAGATTCTGGTGGGCGGCAAGAGCCTGCAAGACGGCAAAGGCTATGCTGACAAGCTGGTGGCCCGGCTCCGGCAGATTCCGTACCTGCGCGACGTGCGGGTAAACCAGCCCCTGAGCTACCCCACCGTGCAGGTCGAAGTAGACCGAGAGCGGGCCGCGCAGTTCGGCCTCACCCCCGACCAGATTGCCCGGTCGCTGGTGGCGGCTACGAGTAGCAGCCGCTTCACGGCCAAGAACTTGTGGCTCGACCAAAGCAAGGGTTTTGCCTACCAGGTGCAGGTGCAGCTAGCCTCGCAGGACATGAAAAGCGAGGCCGACATGCAAAACCTGCCCCTGGTGCCGGGCCAGGCGCGCCCCACCCTCGGCGACGTAGCCACCCTGCACACCGCCAACGTACCCGGCGAGTTCGACCGCATCGGCCCTAGGCGCATCGTAACCGTCTCGGCCAACATCGACCACAAAGACCTAGGCACCGCCACCCGTGATGTACAACGCGCCATTAAGGCCGTGGGCGCGCCGCCCAAGGGCTCGGTAGTGCAGCTGCGCGGCCTGGCCCAACTGCTGACCGAAACGCTGAGCAGCCTGCAAACCGGCCTAGGTTTGGCCATCGTGGTGATTTTCCTGCTGCTGGCCGCCAACTACCAGTCGCTCAAGGTGGCCGGGGTAGTGCTCGTGACGGTGCCGGCCGTGCTAGCCGGCTCGCTGCTGCTGCTGCTGCTCACGGGCCAGACGCTGAATCTGCAATCGTACATGGGCGTCATCATGTCGGTAGGCGTATCGGTGGCCAACGCCGTGCTCATCGTCACCAACGCCGAGAGCCTGCGCCTGCGCTACCGCGACGCCCTGGCCGCCGCCCGCCTGGCCGGGGCCGCCCGCCTGCGCCCCGTGCTCATGACGAGTATCGCGATGGTGGCCGGGATGCTGCCCATGGCCTCGGGCCTGGGCGAAAGCGGCGAGCAGTCGGCCCCGCTGGGCCGGGCCGTGATTGGGGGCCTTTTGGCCTCCACAGTGGCCGCGCTGTTCATTTTGCCAGTGGTATTTGCCGCCGTGCAGCGCAAGACCACGTTCGTCTCCGTCTCGCTCGACCCCGACGACCCGGCGAGCGCCAACTTCGACGGCCACGAAGCGCCCGCCACCGAGCACGCGCTGCGCGAGCAGTCGGTGCTGGCATAATCCTTTCCTAAAAAACTGCTTTCTCAATATGGACTTTCCCGCTTTTTCCCGGCGCTGGCTGACCGGCCTGAGTTTTACGGCCGCCACGGCCCTAGGTGGCTGCAATTCCTCCGACCCTGCCCAGGAAAGCCAGCCGCCGGCGGAGCAACCGACGGCCGACGTGCGCTACGATGCCGTGCGCGTGACGGCCACCCAGCCCGCCCAGAGCCTAAGCTTGCCCGGCGAGCTGGACAGCTACTTCCAAACTGACCTTTTTCCCCGCGTGAGCAGCTACGTGAAGGCGCTGCACGCTGACATTGGCGACCACGTGCGCCAGGGCCAGGTGCTAGCCGAGCTGGATGCCCCCGAGCTGGCCGCCGCCCTCAGCGAAGCTCGCTCCAAGCAGAGCGTAGCCCAGGCCAGCTTTCAGGCCAGCCGGGGCACTTTTCGCCGCCTGCGCCAGACCGCCCGCACCGCCGGGGCGGTGTCGCCGCTGGCCCTCGACCAGGCCCGCACCCAGGCCACCAGCGACAGCCTGAACGTGGTAGCGGCCCGCGCCCACTACCAGGCCGCCGCCCAAATGGCCGCCTACCTGCGCATTACGGCCCCGATGGCCGGCGTTATCACCGAGCGCAACGCCGCGCCGGGGGCCCTAGTGGGGCCGGGGGGTGGCCAGAGTGCCGTGCCGCTGTTTCGGCTCAAGCAGCTCAGTCGCCTGCGCCTGCGCGTGGCCGTGCCCGAAGCCTACGTGGGCGACATTCACGCCGGCTCGCCGGTGCAGTTCAACGTGCGCACCTTTCCGGGGCAGCAATTCGCGGGTAAAATCGACCGGGTAGCGGGCAGCGTCACGCCCGGCACCCGCGCCGAAACGGTGGAAATCGACATCAGTAATCCCGGCGAGAAGCTCAAGCCGGGCATGTTTGCCTCCGCTACCATTCCCATTAAAGCGCCTCAAAGCAGTCTATTCGTGCCCAAGTCGGCCGTGGTCAGCACAGCCGAGCGCACCTACGTCATCCGGGTCGTGGGCGGCAAAACCGAGCTGGTAGACGTGCAGAAAGGCGACGAAAACGCTGGCCAAGTGCAGGTCTTCGGTGCGCTCAAGGCAGGCGACGTAGTGCTGAAAGCTGGTAACGAGGAAATCGGCAAGGGCGAGCCCGTGCAAGTGGCGCTGGCCAGTCGCTACTGACTGTATCATAGCCAGCATCCAATCTCCGTGGGCCGTCACCTTCGGAAGGCCCAGGTACAAGTATGGTGCCTAGAGGCACTTGCAGCTGGCGACACGCAAAAAGCAAGGGTGGTGAGCAACGCGTACTTTTGAGGGGCGGCTACCTACTGCGCGTTCCGGTGCCAATGCTCCCTGTCAGGTTGGACTAGTAAGTAACGGCGCACGGCCTTCTCAACCTTCTGCCGGGCCAGTCGCTAGTACTGCGCCTGCTGATGCCTGAAGACTACTTACTGGCAGTAAGGCTCTTCTCTCCTCCACTTCTACATTTTCGCATGTCTGAAACGCCCACTCGCTACTCCAGAATCCTGGCGTGGTTCGACCATTATCTCTTGCGCCGCCTGTATACTGACCGGGTGCGCCGGCTGATTTTGCAGAGCTTCCCATTCTGGTTTGCCTCGGTGGTGGTGGGCGGGGTGGCCGTGGGCTACGAGCGGCTGTTTGCCTGGGCCGAGCAGCTGAGCTTTGCCTGGCTGCGGCACGAGCCGCTGCTGGCGTTTGGCCTCACGCCGCTGGCTTTTCTGGTGTCGTGGGTGCTGGTGCAGCGGTTTGCCCCGGCGGCGCGGGGCAGCGGCATTCCGCAGGTGATGGCGGGCATCGAGTTATCAACGCCCAGCCAGCACCAGCGCACGGGCTATTTGTTGAGCTTGCGCGTGGCCCTGGTGAAGGTGCTGAGCAGCGTGGCCCTGCTGCTGGGCGGCGGCGTCATTGGCCGCGAGGGGCCGACCATCCAGATTTCGGCCGCTATTTTCCGGGCTATCAACCGCTTGCAGCCGGCGGGCTGGCCGCAGCTCTCACGTCAGATTGCGCTGGTCACGGGCGGCGCGGCCGGGCTGGCGGCGGCCTTCAACACCCCGCTGGGCGGCATCGTGTTCGTGGTCGAGGAACTGACTCAGATGCACATGGCCCGGTTTCGGATGGCCGTGTTTTCGGCCGTTATTATTGCCGGGCTCACGGCGCAAGCCTTTTTGGGGCCGTACCTCTACCTGGGTTTTCCGAAGGTGACGGCCCACGTGGGCTGGATACTAGCTACGGTGGCGCTGGTGGCCATAGTGTGCGGGCTGGCCGGAGCGCTGTTTGCCAAGACGCTGCTGTGGTTGGGCAGCTATCGCAAGCGCTTTGCCACCTTCGGCCAGCAGGCGAGCTGGGTGGTGGGCTGCGGCGTGCTGATGGCTGGGCTGGCCTACCTGGTGGGCCAGGAGGGCGTGGGCACGGGCAAGCCCATTATCAACCGCCTGCTGTTTGAGAACAACGGCCAGACACCGTGGTATTTGTTTCCGGCGCGCTTTGCGGGCATGGCGCTCAGCTACAGCGGCGGCGGGGCGGGTGGCGTATTTGCCACCTCGCTCAGCGCCGGGGCCATCCTGGGAGATGGCCTGTGCCGGCTGGGCGCGGTGCCCCTGGAAGACCGTAACCTGCTGATACTGGTGAGCATGGTCAGCTTCCTCACGGGCGTGGTGCGCTCACCCTTCACGGCGGCCATTCTGGTACTGGAAATGACGGACCGCCACTCAGCCATTTTTCAGCTGCTGCTCAGCGGCCTCGTGGCGCAGGCCGTGGCCTCGCTCGTGGACCCGCACTCGCTCTACGAACACCTGAAAGTGAGCTTTATGCGCGAAACCCTGGACCAGCCAGCCCCGAAGCCCGCCACCCGCCCGGCGCGGGTGGAACCCGTTGGCAGCTCCGAAGAAGGCTAATTGGCCGCCAGCGGCAGGCTAGCCACGCCCACGACGTGGTGCGAAGCCGTTTCCTGAACCAGCACCACGGCCCGCAGGTTAGCAGTTTTCCAGGCGGCATCGAGCTTGAGCGGCGCGGTAGCGGCGAAGGTGCCATCGGCTCCCACGGCCCCCAGCTCGCGCCAAGCGCGGACCACGGCCGCGTGGTGCAGCAGGCGGCCCGAGTTTTCGCCCCGGCCTACCTGGCTGGAAAGGCCGGTTTCGGTAAGCACCAACTCGACTTGGGCGGCCGTGGTGCCGGCTGGCAGTTGGTCGACGGTCACCGCCAGCTGGCCAGCGGTTGGCGTGGCCAGCGTGACGGTAGCCCGTGGTACCTGGGCGGCTTTGGCGACGGTGGCGGCTAGGGTGGCGCGCTGGCTGCCCACAAATTCGTAGCGGCCATTTACCACGGCCTGGGGCGTGTAGTTGCCTTCCTGAAAGCCTTCCGCGTACCAGCGCTGGCGCTCGGTGAATTGGGGCGAGGAAAACGGGTCTTTCCAGCCCAACCGGTTCCAGTAATCGACGTGCTGGCCCAGCGCCAGCACTTCCACGCCGGGCACTGATTGGGTGGTTTCCAGCTCGCGCAAGGCCGCGTCGGCCGCCGGGCACGACGAGCAGCCTTCGGAGGTAAACAGCTCAACCACTACCGGCACGCGCCCGGCCGTGGGGGCGACGGGCCGGGCTGTTGAGGCAGTGGTAGTAGCAACCGGGGCCGGGCGCGAAACCAGGCCCATACCCGCCGCAACGGTAAGTACGGGCAACAAGGTAAACAGGGAGCGGGTCATGGGCGGGGCGAGAAGAAGTGGAAAATGAGAACTAAGCAGCTAGACGATGCTAGCCGGCCAGTCTTGTAGCTCGCCCCTAAAAACCCGGTTTAGGCTGCGCAGCAATACGGTGTCTTACGCTATCGCTAACCCGGTGGGCAGAAAAAAAGTGGCGGCGTTGTAAGGGTACCTTGGGTGGCGCGTCTGGCACCTGTAGTTAGGTGCGCTAAGGCTGGCCCCGAAACGAGTCGAGCGCATTGAGGGCGCTCACGAGGGTTCCCTGCACCAAATCGTGGGCCTTGGCCTCGTCCGATACCCGGCCCAGGGCGAAGCGGTAGCGCTCGTCGCCGAAGCGCGTGAGCCAAAGCTGCGGCTCGGGCAGGGGCAGCACTGCCCTCATCGGGGCCGGGCGTAAACGTGAGGAAAAAGCAGCGGGCGCATGGCAAGGAATGGGTTAGCCAAGTGGGAAGACGAGCCGGCTCGCGCATCCTTACACTTCGACCGAACATTTTTATGCGGCCCGGCGCTTAGGCAGCCGGGGCATCCTGCTGCTCGGCCCGTTGCATTTCGGCCCTTGACTTGGGCACCTCGCCCGAGCCGGCGGGCCAGCCTTCGCGCTGGGTTTTGCGGTCGCCGTCGGTGGCTTCGGTCTGGTCATGCAGCAGGATTTGCTGGGTCGGGAACGGCAGGTCGATGCCGTGGGCGGTGAGCGTGTTCTTGATGGCTTCCAGCACTTTGTCCTGCGCGTCCATCACGTCGGCGCGGCGGGGTGGGTTTATCCACCAGCGGGCGCGCAGGTTGACGCTGCTGCCAGCCAGGTCCACCACGATGGCATCGGGGGCGGGGTCGGCCAGCACGCCATCAATGCTCAGCATGGCTTCTACTATGAGCTGGCGGGCGGTGGCAATATCGTCGCCGTAGCCAATGCCAATATCGTACTGCAAGCGGCGCTTGTCGTAGGCCGTGTTCACCGTCACGGCATTGATAAACAGCTCGGCATTGGGGATAACCACGCGGCGGCCGTCGTAGGTGCGGATGGTGGTGGCGCGGGTCTGAATCGACTCCACGGTGCCCTCAAAGTCCTTATATTTAATCTGGTCGTTGAGCTTGAACGGTTCGGTGAGCAGCAAGAGTACGCCCGCCAGGAAGTTCTGGAAAATGTCCTTGAACGCAAAGCCAATGGCCACGCCGCCTATCCCCAGCGCGCTCACCAGGCTAGCCGGCGTGAAACTCGGTACGATGATGGTCACCGTAATGAGGATGCCCAGGATGAGCGTGGCCACGTAGGCCAGCCGGCTCAGCAATATCTTGAGGCTTTCGCTCTGTTGGCGGTTTTGGGTGAGGCGCTGCACTAGCGAGCGCACGCCCCGGGCAGCGAACAGGAAGGCCACAAACACCACCAACCCGAAAATCAGGTTGGGCAGCAGGGCCATAAACTCGCGGCCCATATTGTTGATTTGCTTCCAGGCAATTGAAAAATCCATGTAGTGAGGGAGCAGCGGATAGCCGCTGGATGCGTAAAAAATGAAGCGAGATTTACCTAAGCACTAACCACCTGAATAAGGCCTAAATCAGCTGAGAATCAGTTAGTTTTTTGGTTGAGCTTGCGGTAGTTTATTGTTTACGAAAGCTGCCCACGAAAAAGTAGTGCTCCGCCAATAAATATCGATAAGGCAGACGTTTACGGCAGCCGCTGCGCGAGGGCGTTACTCCGTCGCCAAAGCCAGCTCGATGTAAAGTGGAAAGTGGTCGGAGCCCACGTCGGGCAGCCGCTTTAGGGCCACCACCCGCCACGCGCTGCTCACAAAAAAATGGTCGAGCGGCCAGCGGGCCAGGTTAGAGCGGGCATCGAAGGTGTTGTAGAGGCCGCGCCCTTGGCTCACGTCGCGCAGTTGCCCGGTGCGGGTGAGCTGGTGGATGGTGGCCGACCAGCTCACGTCGTTGAAGTCGCCGGCCACGATGGTGGGCAGCTGGTTGGTTTGCACCATATCGGCCACTTTGCCCAGGGCACGGCCACGCAGGCCCACGCCGTCGGGGTAGTTGTCGGGAATGGGCGGAGTTGGATGCACGCCAAAAAAATCGATTTGCCGGCCGCTGGGCAGCTGCAGCTGCGTGCGGAGCGAGGGTACGCCGGGCTGGAGCAAATCCTGTACCTGGGTAGCGGCCAGCGGTAGGCGCGAGTACAGGATGAGGCCGTAGGCATCGGCGCGCGGCAGCTCGACGTGGTAGGGATAGCTGGCCTGTAATGGTTTCAGCGCCTGTGCCCACCAGGCATCGGGCTCCAGGGCCAGCAGTACATCGGGCTGGGTGGCCTGCACCAACTGCCGCAGGCGGGCATCCTGCCGGTTTTTAATCAAGACATTGATAACCAAAATACGCAGGCGATTGGTAGAGTCGCGGACCTGAGCCGGGCTGGCATCGGGCACGGCTTTGGGGGCTAAGGATAGGTAGGGCAACAAAAAGGAGGCTTGCACCACTAGCGCCAGCGCGCTCGCTAGCACCGCCCCCCACCACACCCGTGGGTGCGCTGGCCACCTTAGTAGCAGCCAGCCCAGTAGCCCCAGTGCTAGCACGGCCAGGGTTTGCAGCCTCGGAAAGCCCAGCATTTGCACCCACCACAAAGACGAAGGCACCACCGACACCAGCGTCAGTACTACCGCCAGCCCGCACACAACGGCCAGCGCGTAGCGGAGCCCGGTCAGTAATTGCCTCATGGTCGAGGTAAACGCAGAAGCCGCTGGGGCGTTGTCGCTTAGCGGGGGCAAGCACATTGTGCTACCGGATTACGTTGTTACTCCAGGACTTTTGCGCCTCACGTTTGCTCGTCAGCGCCTGCTCTTAGCTTTGGCGTGCAGCAGCTGGTGGATATTGTCCTCAAAGCCCTCTCGCCCGGTATTAACGATACTACCACAGCCATCATAGCCGTCGACCACTTGGGACTGCTGGTGCAGCGGCTGGCTGGGCGGTCGTTTCCGGCCACGCTCCGCACGGCAGAGCAGGGGCCCGAGGTGTTGATTTACGCGCCCGCCCGCGACTTTGCCGGGTACCTCAAGCTGGCCTTTGACTTGGTGCGCATTAATGCCAAGGGTAATCACGCGCTGTTTCGGCGGCTGCTGCGGGCGCTGGCCCAGGCGGGCGAGGCCGCCCGCAACGGCGAGCGTAAAGCGGCCGTGGCCGCCCAGGCTCGGCTCCTATTGCGCCAAGCGGATGATACCTTGGCCAGCGAGTATGAGAAAGAGGCGGTACGCGCCACCTACGAGGAGGAAAAAGCCAACTGGCTACCCTAGGGCTTAGGTAAGTGCACTAGTTCCTGCTGGAGCCAGGTATCGGCGTATTCGAGGTCTTCAAACAAGGTCACCACCAAGTGTTGCTGCTGCAATTCGGCTACGACCGGGGGCGTGTGCAGGCGGTGGGCTGGGTCGGGGGCGGGCAGCACGGCGCAATGCGAGTAACCGGTATCGGCAATGGTTTGGGGCAGCCAGGTGTGCAGCAGCCACTGCTGGTCGGCGGCCGTGGGGGCGGTGGGCATGGCCCGGTGGTCGGCCAGGATGCAGCACAGGCTCTCGCGCTGCAACAGGTTGCGGGTGTGGATATAGAGCGCCCGCAGCTCCAGGCTACCCAGGGGCGCACCCGACCAGTGCAGGTAAGCATAGTGGCCGGGCAGGTAGTCAACCACGCCGACGGCATTGGCAAAGTAGTGGCGGGTGGGCAGCATTATGGGAAAATGAATCGCGTAAAAAGGGATATACGCAGCAGCTCCGCTATTAGCCTAGTTGGAGCCGAATAGCGGCTCCAAAACCGGACGGAGTGCTTTCTACGTCGCTGCGCGCCGCGCCAGCCGGCGGCTAACCAGCATCCAGCGACGCGAAAATTCGTTAGGTAGAGCTCACGCTCTTTTCTTTTCCTCATGGACAGTATTAACCAGCAGCAACCCGAGCAAAACCACCAGGACCTGCACGCCGCCGACGCCATCAAAAAAATGCAGGAGCTGGCCGAGAAAACCAATACCTGTTTTTTCAGCACCCGTCTGCGCAGTAGTGAGGTGCCCGTGACCCGCCCCATGGCCGTGCGGGAAGTGGACGACCAAGGTCATTTCTGGTTTCTGAGCGCCAATGACAGCCACAAAAACCAGGAGATTCAGCAGGACTCTTCCGTGCAGCTCCTGTTTCAGGGCTCGGCGCAGTCTGACTTTCTGAGTGTGGTGGGTACGGCCACGATTTCGACCGACCACGCCCGCATCAAGGAACTGTGGAATCCGATTCTCAAAGCCTGGTTTACGGAAGGCGAAAACGACCCGCGCCTCACGGCCGTGGAGGTCACGCCGCAGGAAGGCTACTACTGGGACAACAAACACGGCAATGCCGTGGCCAGCGTTAAAATTGCGATTGGTGCCCTAATTGGTCAGACCCTGGATGACTCGATTGAGGGCACGCTCAGCGTGTAAAGCAGTTCATTGCAAGTAGGAATCAAGGATGCCCACCTGCGGCCTGCGGGTGGGCATTTTATTGCCCGCTAGCAGGCGACCGCTGCTTTTTTTACTCCCTGCTTTACTTCGCCGGCTAGGTGCTGCTACAGGGCGAGACGCACCTGTTAGCAGGCGTTGGGCGCTTACGCGATGCCATAGCTACCCCATAAGCTGAGAGGCAGCGAACGTAGCCAGCGCGAAAAGCCAACTCGTGACCAACCAGCACCATTAAAATCGATTGCAAGCCCTATAATCTTGATTTACAAAGTGTAGTTAGTGCTATACAACCTCAGCGGCCGGCCTGCGTTAGGCTAAACCGATGAGTTTATTTTCTTTATTGGCGGTGCTGCTTACCCTAGCGGGCCTGTTTTCGTACCTGAATACCCGGTTTTTGCGCCAGCCGGCGGGCATCATGTTTTTGCTGCTGGGTGTGGTAGCAGCGGGGGTAGTGCTGGCGGCGGGCCGGGTGGTACCCACCTTTACCGGGCAGGTGCGGGCGGCGCTGGTGCAGGTCGATTTTACGGAATTTTTGCTAGGCTCAGTACTGAGTTTTTTGCTGTTTGCCGGCTCACTGCACGTGCGCGTGGAGGCCTTAAAAGCCGTGTGGCGCAGTATCGCGGGCTACTCTACCTTGAGCGTGCTACTGGCCACGGGGCTGGTGGGGCTGGGTACCTACGGACTGCTTTACCTGGCTGGGGTGCCGCTGCCGCTGCTGCCGTGCCTGCTGTTTGGCGCCCTCATTGCACCTACCGACCCGATTGCGGTGCTGGGCATTCTGAAAACAACCCACATCGAACCGCACATCGAAACCAACCTGGCCGGCGAGTCGCTCTTCAATGATGGCTTCGGCGTCGTCGTGTTCGCCACTTTGCTGGAACTCGCTACGCCGGGCGAAACGCCGAGCCTAGGTTCGGCCGGGCTGCTGCTGCTGCGCGAGGCCGGGGGCGGGCTGCTGGCGGGCGCGGTACTGGGCTACGTGGGCTACCGCCTCATCCGCAGCATCGACCACTTTCAAACTGAAATCATCCTGACCCTGGCCCTGGTGATGGGCGGCTACGCGCTCTGCCACGAGCTGGGCGTGTCGGGGCCACTGGCGATGGTGGTAGCCGGCCTGGCCATTGGCAATGTGAGCCGCAGCGAAGCGGTGTCCGACACGACCCGCGAGTATCTAGAGAAGTTCTGGGAGGCGCTCGACGAGGTGCTCAACGCTGTGCTATTCGTGCTCATGGGCCTGGAGCTGGTTGTTATCGGCCTCACGCCCTTCTACTTGGGGTTGGGTCTCGCCGCGGCGGTGCTGGCGGTGGGCGTGCGCTTCGTGGCCCTGGCGCTGCCCACGCGGCTGCTGGGCCTCACGCGGCAGCTGCCGCCGCGGGCGCTGGCCATTCTCACCTGGGGTGGGCTGCGCGGGGGCATCTCGCTGGCGCTGGCCCTCAGCTTGCCTGACGCGCTGCACCCCGAGGTATTTGTGCCCATGACGTTTGCCGTGGTGCTGTTTTCGGCCGTGGTGCAGGGCCTTACCCTGAAGAAGCTGCTGACCTTTTTGCACCAGCCGGCGGCCTAGGTGCTGCGCCCTACCTGCACAACTGCGCCGGCCCTTGAGGGCTAGGGCAGTTCTTTACTTCTTTCGCTACTCCCATGTTGGCTACCCTCTGGCGCTTTCTGCGTACCCGCTTTCTGCTCACCGAAGACATGGCCGAGCCGGCCGAAATTCAGGAGGCCGTGGAGGCGGGCATTCCCTTCCAGGGGACCAACCTGTGGGTGCTGATGTTTGCCATTCTGGTGGCCTCGGTGGGGCTCAACGTCAACTCCACGGCCGTTATCATCGGGGCCATGCTCATCTCGCCGCTCATGGGGCCCATCGTGGGCATCGGCTTCGGGGCGGCCACGCTGGAGCTAGGGCTCATTCGGCGCGGGTTTCGTAGCCTGCTCACGGCCACGGTCATTAGCTTGGTTATTTCGACCTTATACTTCCGCCTCACGCCCCTCACCGACGCGGGCTCCGAGCTGCTGGCCCGCACCCAGCCCACCACCTGGGACGTCCTCATTGCCCTTTTTGGCGGGGCAGCCGGGGCCGTGGGCCTCACCCGCCGCGCCAGGAGCAACGTGATTCCGGGGGTGGCCATCGCCACGGCGCTCATGCCACCGCTCTGCACAGCGGGCTACGGACTGGCCACCGCCCACTGGGCCTATTTTGGCGGGGCGCTGTACTTGTTTTCCATCAACTGCGTCTTTATCAGCATCGCTACCTTCTTGGTAGTGCAGTTGCTGCCGCTGCCCAACCACTCCTTCACCGACGACCGGCAGGCGCGGCGGGTGCGCGCGCTCATCCTGGGGCTGGGGCTGCTCACGGCCGCGCCGAGCGTGTATTTGGCCATCGGCATCGTGCGCAACGGCACGTTTACCCACAATGCCCAGCAGTTTATCGAGGAGCAGTACAATCAGCAGCCCGGCACCTACGTGGTCACCACGCGCCTGGAAGCCCGCGACCAGACCATCAACGTGCTGCTGGCCGGGCAGCGCCTGACTGCTACGCAGCTCAAAGCCGCCCGCGGCCGCCTCGCTCAGTATCGCCTCACGGGGGCCAAGCTGACCGTGCGCCAGGGCTTGGCCCGCGTGGACTCGGCCGATGCGCTGGCGCTGCGCACCAGCGTGCTGGCCGACGTGCGCAGCCGCACCGAGCAAACCCGCGTGAGCTACGAGGGCCGCCTGGCTCAAATACAGCAGCTGCTCGCCCATGCCGACAGCACCGCCGCCTTGCGCCTACCCGCCGCCGCCACCCTGCTGCGCGAGGTGCAGGCCGAGCACCCCACTGTGCGCCAGCTGGGCTTGGCGCGCGTGGTACAGCCGGCCACTGACTCGCTGCGAGCCGACACCACCCTGGTCGTGACACTGCGTACTCGCCCCGCCCTGCCCGCGGCCGAGCAGCAGCGCCTCACGGCTTGGCTGCAAGTGCGGGCCGGCGGGCAGCAGCCCGTACAACTGCTGATTGAGACGCCAGCTCCAGCGGCCCGTAAACGCTAATTACTTTACTTATAGCTGTTTAAAAGCGGTTTTGGTATACAGCAACCTGCCGCGTTCGTAGCCCCCGGCTAGACCTACTCCAGCTGTAATGTCGGACCACAAAGCGACTACATATGGTCATCACCTATGCTGTACGCTTACCATGCAAGTGAACCAGTTGTAAGTAGAGAGATGCTGAATAACGCTGGTGACATAAAGACTGCTAACACGGCATTTTTGCCTCTTCACACTTGGCAATAATTACCGTCGATAAGGAAGGCTTATCGACCCTAAGCTGGCGCCCACAATGAATAAAGGCCTGGTAAGGTTTGCAAACCGTCTTGTCGGCTAGGAACAGTTGTTGGGGGCTGGCTGCGCCGGTTAGCAGCGCTCCGCCCGCAGCCCGGCGCTTAGGCGTGGGCATGCAGCGCGTGGAGCACGCCGCGCACCTGCTGCTCCGTGGTAAGCGTGTCGCCATACACCAACTGTCCCTGGGCAAAGGTGTAAAAGAACGGGGTCGCCAACGCAGGACCGGCCGGGGCGGCGTCGGCCGCAGGCAGCCACACGAACGTGATGCCGACGTACGCACGGTTGGTGGCAAACAATTCGAACACCGGGCGCAGCCGCGCGCCGGCTGCGCTGGCTTCGGGCGCAATCATGGCCATGACTTTGGCGTGGGCATGGACTAAATGCGGTAAGTCGGCGGCCGTGGTGTGGAGCAAGCCCATGAGCAGGCAGTGGGGAAAGCGGTTGCGTACGACGGGACGTACGACAAATCGCGGGGAACGGCTTTTAGCGGGCGAGTGGCTTACCCGTTTTACGCGACCCGCTCGCCGCACCAAGGAATTAAGATAAGGACTGATAAGACCCTATTATCAGCAGTGAGCTGGACAACTCGACGCCGAGGACTTTAGGTACGATAAATGTTAAAAATCGTACTTGGAGTGGACGTCCTGCTTGGCTCAGAGAAGTGGCGATAAGTAGTAGAACCCCGTACTTATCTGAGTATACTACAGGTAATAAGTTGATTGGGAAGTAACGAAGGGGAAGAAAGAGTAGCTTAAACGTTTATTAGACACCTCTCCCTATACGTCACGTAAGTGGCCATCAAATAAAAGCGCGATGGACCATTTCAAGGTTATTACCAAGGCTAGTGGCATACTGAAGAGGCCAATGGTTTTTCCGAAATGCTAGGGCAGGGCAGGACTGCTAATAAAAAAGTACAGACCTGCTTAACAAGCTGTTACAAGCTATTTCAAGCAAGCGCCAGTCAGTCTGTGGGGGTATTGGTCGGGGCGGGTATCCTGCTACCAACTACGCCACGCGACTTGCTTGCTGATGAAACAAGGATTGCCAAACCTGCTGTGCCTGCTGCTGCTCGAGGCCGGGTCACCGGCCCAGGCCCCGCCGCTACGCACCCAAAACGTTATCCTCATCACGCTCGATGGGCTGCGCTGGCAGGAAGTGTTCGGCCAGCCGCCACCCACCGGACCGGCTAGCCCCGCCGCCGGGCGCACCCCGGAGCAGCGGCGACGGGCGCTGCTACCCTTCCTGTGGGATACGGTGGCCACGCGGGGACAGCTATACGGCAACCGCACCTATGGCAACCAGGTGAATGTGGCTAACTACCAGCGCTATTCTTACCCTGGTTACCAGGAAATCCTGGCGGGGGAAGCCGATGCCTATTTGCTTGGCAACCGCCCGGTCGAAAGTCAGCGGCCTACCGTGCTAGATTTTCTGAGTCAGCAACCGGCCTATCGGGGGCGGGTGGCCGCCTTCGCCTCCTGGGTCACGCTCGGCCCTATTTTGCGAGCCTCCAGCGGCAACTATCCCGTCAATGCTGGCTGGCAGTCCGCCACTGGCCCCGACCTAAGCGGGCGGCAGTGCCACCTTAATGCCCAGCTTACTCGCGGCCCCCGGCCCTGGCCGCACGTGCGGGCCGACACCCTGACGTTCGCTTACGCCTTCGAGTACCTCAAGCGGCAGCAGCCCCGCGTGCTCTACCTCTCCCTGGGCGAAACCGATGAGTACGGCCACGCTCACCAGTACGCCGACTACTTGCAGGCCGCCCACCGGGCCGACGCCTGCCTGGCCCAACTCTGGGCGTACCTGCAACGCACGCCGCAGTACCGCAACCACAACACCCTCATTTTCAGCACTGACCACGGCCGGGGGCGCGGCCAATGGTGGGCCAAGCACAACGGCTTTATCCCCGGCTCGCGGCAGGCCTGGCTGGCGGTACTCGGTCCCGATACGCCGCCGACCGGCGAGCAGCGCACGCGAGGGCGCGTTTCTCAAAACCAGGTGGCGCAGACGCTGGCTGCCCTACTTGGCCTGACCTACCCCGCCCCGCCGCAGGCCGGGCCAGTCATTCGCTCGGTGCTGCCGCTCAGCAGCAAGCAAGAGATGCGCAGCCTGCTGCCCTACCTCACGCTGCACCACGATTAGCTCCTTACGGTCCCTGAGCTGGGCGGCCCGGCCGGTTTCATTAGGCAACCTCTTATGTATGTGGAGATTTCTCACGCTTATTCAGTATGCGGGCAGCGGCTGGTGGTGGCGGGGCTGCTGCTCACTTGAAATAAAATGTGGCCATGCGTAGGGGTTGCGCGGCGCTGGTGCATCTTCTCTTTAGGCGCCCCTAACTGACCGTGAGTTTTCGGGGATGAACGCTGCTCCTGGCTGGCATTGAGCTGGGGGCTGAATTGCACCTATTTCCGCTCAATGGCTGCTTCCTCCTTTACGCAACTTACTGGCATGTTCATTTCTGCGGCGCTGCTCGTCGCGGCGGTAGCCTGCCAAAAACAGGGTGATATCGCTACGCCCGCCAACACCCTAGCCGCTCTGCCGCTGGTAGCTCCTGACCCGGCCGATAACCCCACCAGCCCGGCCAAAGTGGACCTGGGGCGCGCCTTGTTCTGGGACCCGGTGCTCTCGGGTGGGCGCGACGTGAGCTGCGCCAGCTGCCACCACCCGGCCAACGCCTACGCCGACGGGCTGGACCTGGCCATTGGCGAGAATGGGCAGGGGCTCGGTACTGCCCGCCATTTTCGCAGCCCCAATACCATCCCCTTCGGCCAGCGCAATACCTCGACGGTGCTCAACACCGCCTTCAATGGCCTGGCGGCCACGGATGGCACGGTAGACCCGGCGACGGCTCTCATGTTCTGGGATGGCCGGGCCAAGTCTCTGGAAACGCAATCCTTAATGCCCCTAGCCAAGCTGGAGGAGATGCGCGGCCACCAATACGCGGAAAGTGCCGCGCCTGATTCGGTGGTAGCACGGCTGCGCAAAATTCCGGCCTACGCCGCGCTGTTTCGCACGGCGTTTGGCGGGGCAACGCCCGTCACGGCCACCACTATCAGCCAAGCGCTGGCGTGCTTCGAGCGCACCCTGGTGGCCCCCGATTCGCCCTTCGACCGGTACATGCGTGGCGACCAGACCGCGCTGAGCACCCAACAGGTGCAGGGGCTAACCGCCTTTCTGCAAAGCGGGTGCACCAAGTGCCACACCGGCCCTATGCTAAGCGACTACCAGCTACACGTGCTCGGCACGGCCGACAATGCCAAAAACACCACGTCCGATACGGGGGCCAATGGCACCTACGCCTTCCGCACCCCCAGTTTGCGCAATGTGGCCCTCACGGCCCCCTATATGCACGGCGGCACCCTGGGTACGCTGGCCGATGTGGTTGATTTCTACGACAACGGCCGCAACACGGCCAATCCCCACGTCAGCACCGGCCAGCGCGACACCCAGTTTCCGGGTCGGGTCGTGAACAAGCAGGCCATTGTCGCCTTCCTCAATTCGCTCACCGCCAGCAGCTACGACCGCACCGTGCCCGCCACCGTGCCCAGCGGCCTGGCCGTGGGCGGCAATATTAAATGAGCCAATAAGGCATTATGCCTTGTTAGTGAGTGGTTTGCGAGTTACTGCTGCCTGTTTCAAAATAAAAACTAGGGGTGCGTAGGGGTAGGGCCAGGGCCGCGCATCTTACTACTGAGCCACTCGAAATGCAGTGGAGATTTTGCGTGAAAAAGCCGCTGCCACTGAATTAACTACTCTCTCAATCCATTTATGCCCACTGCCTATTTCTCCGATTCTAAGCTGGCTGGCCTGCCCGGCTGGCCCGCCGCTTGGGCCGACAGCCTGGCCCGGCAGCAGGAAATCTATGAGGAGCTGCTGGCCAGCCAGGAGCGCGAGCAACCCACCTCAGCAGCCCGCCGCCGGCCGCTTTCCAGGCGCGAAATCACCCAAAACCTGGTCGGCTGGAGCCCACCCGGCGCGGGGGCTCTGGGAGCCAGATGAGACGCTCGGCGACATTTGGTTTCAGCGTAAAAATCCCCTAATCAGGGCTGTAAACACTTCTTTTCTGCATGTGCGCTTTGTATACTCTCGTTCGGCAGTGGGTCTGGTCGGCGCTGGGTAGCCTGCTGCTCGTGCTGCTGGCCCAGCCGGCCCAGGCCACGCACATCGTGGGTGGCGAGCTGGATTTGCTGCATCAGACGGGTAGTACCTACACGCTTACCCTCACGCTGTATTTCGACGCCATCAATGGCAACCCGGCGGCGCTCGACCAGGCCCTGACGGCCGGCATTTTTGAGAAAGCGACCAACCGGCAATTGCAAAGCGTGGTGCTGCCGCTCACCAGCAACACCTTCGTAAGCTACACCAACCCGGCCTGCGCGGTAGGTTCGCTCAGCACCCGCAAGCTGGTGTATGCCAAGAATATTACCCTCGACGCGGCCACCTACACCAGCGCCCAGGGCTACTACGCGGCCGTAGAGCGCTGCTGCCGCAACCTGGCCATCAGCAACATCTTGAACCCTGGGGCGGCCGCCCAAACCTTCTACCTGGAGTTCCCGGCCGTGGTGCGCGGCGGCCAGCCCCTTATCGACTCGACGCCGCGCGTGTTCCCGGCCCTGGGGGACTATGCGTGCATCAACAACTTGTTTTACTACGACTTCGGCGGCCAAGACCCCGATGGCGACTCGCTGGTCTACGACATGGTGACGCCCCTCAACGGCCACGCCACAGCCGCCAACCCCATTCCAGCCCCGCTGGCCGCGCCTTATACCTCGGTGACCTGGGGCTCGGGCCTCGGCCCAGCCAACCAGATTCCGGGCGCACCGGCACTGGGCATTAACGCGCACACCGGGCGGCTCACGGTGCGGCCCAGCCGGTTGGGGCTGTTCGTGTTTGGGGTGCGCTGCGCGGAATACCGGCAGGGCGTGAAAATCGGCGAAACCCGCCGCGACTTTCAGCTCTACGTGCTCACCTGCCCGCAGAATAACCCGCCCGTGGCAACGGTGGTGGCCGGCGGCCGGGCCTACCGCCCTGGCCGCGACACGGTGCGCCTCACGCCCAACGCGCTATGCTTCAGTATTAAATACACCGACCCCGACGCCAACTCGGTGCTCACGCTCAGCACGCAGCCGCTGAATTTTACGACGCCCGCGCCGGCCTTTACCACGGCCAGCAGCGGCACCGTGCGGGCCGCCGGCCAGCCCGATACGCTCACGGCCACGCTATGCTTTCCGGCCTGCACAGACACGAAGGGCAAGATTTTTCGCCTTAACATCATTGTGGCCGACAACGGCTGTAGCCTGCCCAAGCACGATACGGTGCAGGTAGCCTTCACGGCCACCGTGCGCCCCAATTCTGCGCCGGTACTCACGAGCAGCTTCCCGCCCGCACCCGCCGCCAACGCGGCCCCCACTGTGGTGCGCGTGGCGCTGGGCATCCCTTTTACGGCCAGCCTACTGGGCACCGATGCCGACCAGGATGCCCTGACGCTCACGGCCACGGGCCAGGGTTTTAACCTACCTGATGCCGGCATGAGCTTCACGGCCCAAAACGGTGCCGGCCGTGCCACCGGCACCTTCAACTGGAACCCGACGTGCGGCCTGGCCACGGCCAGCGCGGCCGGGCTACTGGTCGATTTTAAACTTACCGAGAGCGGGCCCTGCGAGCCCCAGCCCCAGGTCCGCACCATTCGCTTCGAGGTCATCCGGCCCCCTGACTCGCTGGCTTTTGTGCCGCCCAATATCATCACGCCCAACGGCGACGGCCTCAACGAAGCCTTCACCCTCGACCAGGCCCTGCCGCCCAATTTCTGCGACAGCCAGTTCGCCGGCGTCAGTATTTTCTCGCGCTGGGGGCGGCTTGTGTACCAGTCGCCCACGCGCAGCTTCACCTGGGCCGGGGGTGGGGTAGGGGGCATTTACTACTACCTCGTCACCTTCACCGATGGGCGGCGCTTTAAGGGCTGGGTTGAGGTAGTGCCTTGATTTATAAAATATTATAAATATAGCATTTCACTTTTTGCCCTTTTACCTTCCTCATTTTCATGAAAAACTTTATTACGCGGCCAGCGTTCGCCACGCTCGCTTTATTCAGCCTGAGTGCCAGCACCCTGCTTAGCGGCTGCTGGGAAAAAGACAAGCAGAGCTGCACCCCAAAAGGCAGCACCTGCGACACCGCCGCCAAGGTCGTTGACCTGAGCGCTACCACTGGCTGCGGCCTGGCCCTGCACCTGGCCGACAGCACCTACGTAGTGCCCACCGGCGACACCTGGACCAACTTCCACGCCAAGGCAGGCGACAAGGTGCGCATAGGCTACACCGTGAAGAAGAATAGCCCGAATACCTGCACTGCCGGGCCGTTGGTCGAGCTAGGCTGCATCAGCGCGAATACGACTACCACCACCGGCGCTGACTAGCCAGGGCTGGCGGAACGTCAAAAGGTGCCCGGTAGCCCACCGGGCACCTTTTGGCTTTTTCGTATAATATTAAAAATCAATATGGTATTTGGCTAGTGGTCAGGATTGCCTTCAGCTCAAAACCGAACGCCTAGCTGTACTCCCGGCCATAGGCGCGTGTTGGCCGGCCCATCGGCCGAATCGAGCCACAGCCACTGGTCTTGTCCCAGCGTCCAGCGGGTGCGCATGCCATCGCGGCGGGCCGAGGCCAGGTTGAGGGTAGGGCCGCCGATGAGCTGCCAGCGGCTGCCGCGCTTGAGCTGCCAGGCCAGCGCGGGCCGCAACTGCGTGAGCCGGCCCTGGCTGGCATCCATCTCCCCATCGCCGGTTAAAAACCACTGCATGAGGTCGAGGCTGAGCGTAAAGCGCCCGCGAGCCTTGCCCACCGTGCCGAGCCCGCCGCCAAAAGCCCAGCCCGACCGGTGGTCGGCCGGCCCGACCGCGGCCCCCAGCACCAGGTAGATACGCGGAATACCCAGCTTCACGGTCGCGCCCACGGGTAGGCTTTCACTGCCCCACGCCTCGCCGTGCAGGTAAAGTCCCCGCAGCGGGGCCGTTAAGGCCGCAGACTCGACGGCGACCGGGTTGCCCGCCTGGCCTGGCCCGGCCGGGCTACTTGATTCCTGGCCGGGTAAGGCTACTACCCGGCCGGGCGGCGACGGTAACACTGCTGCGGCGGCAACAGGTAAGGGCGACAGCAGAGCCACCGCTTCGCGATGATTCTGCGGTGAGCGTAGCCGCGCTAAGTTGGGTTGGGCCGCATACTTGGCAGGACCAGCGGTATGGCCGAACACCGGAATAGGAGCCTCTCCACTTTCGGCTTCACGTACTGACTTGCGGCCGGTGTGGCTTGTTAGATAGCTGGCCTTTCCGCTAGCCTCGCGAAATTGAAAACGTTTAGTCGTTGGTTTGAGCCGAGTTTGCTCTGCCAGCGGCAGGTTGTTCGCTGTCTTTATTTTATGGGGGCGAGTCGAAGATGCCGTAGGGCGGGCAGAATTTGCTGGATATGCCGGGCTAACAAGTGCTGGTGGCAGCCTTTTTTTCGGAGCAGAAGCTATCGGCGATTTTAACTTACCAGTCAATGAGGCTTGGCCGGCCGGATGGTCCACTAAGATTCCTTTTTTAGCTGGCCCTGCTGCTACGGCCGGCGTCTGAACTGAGATATGCAGTGACGACTTGCCAACCGAAGAGCTCTTGTTTAAATTGCTTGTCCCTGAGTTGGTTACCAAAGGTACCCCCAGCGGCGCGGCCACCTGGTCGGGCCACAGCACGAGCTGGCTCGCCAGCAACCCGCACGACAAATGCTCATTGCCTAGCAGTTCGCGCAGCACGACCGCCAACGGCCGGGCCGGACCCGGCCGCAGGTGGCAAAGTTGGCCCACCGGCACCAGGGAGCTGCTGTAGCTAAACGGTACGCGGCTCTGGCGCGAAAGCTCAGCCAATACCACGCCTAGCGGGCGGGTGCCCGGCTTGAGTTTCACCAATCGGCTTAGGCGCGGGTCGGAAGCCTGCCCCCACGCCAATCCGAGCCGGAGCAACAAAGCTCCGACCAACAACCAAGCCCGCCAATAAACGGGTAATTGCCAGCGCCGCCCGCTCACCGGCCAGATGCCTGGGCGGTCGGCCCTACTGCTTCCGAAGCCGGTTGGGCGGGCGCCGCGCAGCCCGGTCCTTGCAGGCGATAGCCGCCCTGCCCGTCGGGCGTAAGGCGGCTGGCGGTGGCCGTAGCCAGCACCGCCAGCACCTGGCCCGGCTGCGGGTGAGAAAAAGTACCCGTGAAGCGGCATTGCCCCAGGCTGGGGCCAGCCAGCAGTACGTTCGTGCCAAACGTGGCGCGTAGAGTTTGAATCACCTGGGCCACCGGCGTATCGGCAAAGCGCAGGGTATCGGTTTGCCAGGCCCGGAAATTGGCATTGGCAGCGGGGCTGCTGCGCAAGCGGGCGGCTACCCGGCCGGGGGCGTCGGTGGCGCGCAGGGCGGCGCGGGTACCGGCCGTGAGGAGCACGCTGTCAACGGGCGCGGCCAGGCGGGCCAGCCAGACCTGCCCCCGGCCCACGCTGACTTCCACCGAGTCTTCGGCAGCGTAGGCCCGCACGTGGAAGGCCGTGCCCGCCGTGCGCAGCCGGGCCGTGGTCGTGCTCAGCACAAAGGGCCGGGCTGGGTTGGGCAATACTTCGAAGTAAGCCTCCCCAGTAAGCTGCACGGCCCGCGTTCCGGGCGCGGTGCCGGCTCCCGTGTAGCGTAGCTGCGAGTGCGCGTTGAGCCAAACGGTGCTGCCGTCGGGAAGCTGTACCTGCCGGCGCTGAGTGGTGCTGGCATAGGTCGTAATGCTGGCTTCGGGCTTTAAAAACAGCGCTTTAGCAAACGCGTAGCTCGCGCCCAGCAGCACTACCAGCCCCGCGGCCAACTGCCAGCGCGGCCGCCGCTGCGCCGCCAGGCGCGGGCGGGCGCTGGGCCCGGTGGGAGCGGGCCGGGCCGGCACGGGGGCGGGGGCCATCAGGGGGCGGAAGCGCTGCCAGGCCGCCTCCACGTCGGTGGGGGAAAACAGGACAGGCGCGGCGGCCGCTTCGCCGGCGCGCTCCCAGGCCCGGGTCACAGTCGCCAGGATTTGCAGGTGCGTTGGGTCGGCCTGCACCCAGGTGCGCAGCGCCGCCCGCTCGCTCGCCGTAGCCTCGGCAGCCAGGTGGCGGGCCAGCAGCGCCCAGGGGGCATCGGCCGGGTCAGGGTAGCTATGCGTCATAGAGATTCAGGCCGCAAAAGGGCAACCGGGTTAAGGAAAGGATACGCAATGCCGCCGTTACCCCCACGCGGCTCCGCAAAATAACTCGTCTGCTGGCTAGCCCGCCGGGCGAATCCGCTTTCTGCCGCCGCCGGCGTGCTCGCCGGGCGGGCAGCGGACCAATAAAGCAGCAACCAGTACAGGTTTTTCAGGATGCCCGCCAGCTCGCGTCGCATAATGCGCAGGGCCTTGCCCATTTGGTTTTCCACCGTTTTAGGCGAAATTTCCAGCGCCTCGGCTATCTGCTGGTAGCTCATTTCCTCGTAGCGGCTCAGCTCAAACACCACGCGGCACTGGGGTGGCAGCCGGGCCAGGGCCGCCGCGATGGCCGCGGCCGTTTCGGTGGCGTGCAGGTCCGCCAGGGCGTCGGGGGCCACCTGGGCGTCGGGCGCGTCGGTGTCGTCCCAATTTACCTGGCGCTGGGTGCGCTGCTGGTAGCGCAGGGCAGCATTCAGGGCCATGCGGGTGAGGTAGGCCCGGTATGACTCAATGGCCGGCAGCTCGGCTAGGCCCTGCCACAGCCGCAGGAATACATCCTGCAAAATATCCTCTACCACGGCCCGGTCGGGCACCACGCGGTACACCACGGCGCCCAACGGCGCGTAATACGCCTTGAACAATTCTTCGAGGAAGGCCGCCGCGTCCGTCCGGCGCAGCTGCGTCAGGCGGTCATTCAGCGCAGGGTCATCGAAAGCAGGCATGGGCAAGTAACAAAACCGGTTCTCAACGGCACTATGAGCTATCTCGGGCGGCGCTCATTAGGTTAATCAGCTAGGATGCCAGGTGCTAACCGACTATCGCCGCCGAGTTGGTAGTCGTCACGGCCTCGGGCGGCCGCACATGGTGATAAATCAGGCGCATGCCGGTGGGCAGCACAAACAAGAGCATGGGCAGCGCCACCACGAAACCGCCAATCACGGCCACGGCCAGCGGCTGCTGCATCTGCGCGCCCAAGCCAATACCCAAGGCTAACGGCGAAAGTGCCAAAATAGCCCCAATAGCCGTCATCAGCTTGGGCCGGATGCGCAGGGCGATGGCGTAGCGAATGGCCGTGTCCACGTCGCCCGTCTCGCGCAAGGACTCGTAGAACTGGTGGACCGTGAAAATGGCATTTTCCGCAATGATGCCCACAATCATGATGATGCCCGTGTAGCTGCTCACGTTTAGGGGAATACCGGCGAAGAACAGGCCCAGCAAACAGCCCGTAATACCCATCACGGAAATGAAGAGCACCAGCAGCGAAATCAGCCACTCGCGGAACAGAAACAGCAGCACCGTAAACACCAAGAGGCTGGCGGTGAGCAGAATCAGCTCCAACTCGCGGAAGGAGGACTGCTGGTCGGCGTAGGCCCCTCCGTAGACGATGGTGTAGCCGGGCGGCAGCACCACTTGCCGGCCTACTTGCTGGCGGATGGTTTGCACGGCCGTGCCCAGGTCGAGCCCGTCGAGGCGGGCCGTGACGATGGCCACCGACTTGAGGTCTTCGCGCCGCAGCTCCACGTTGCCCGGCTCCACCGTGACGGTGGCGAAGAAAGTGAGGGGCCGCACGCTGCCATTGGGCAGGAACACCACCTGCTTTTCGAGCTGCGCCAGGCTGTTGTGATTGAAATCGACATATCGCAGCAGCACTTGGCGCAGCTGCTCGCCGTCCTGCACCTGGCCCACCTGGAGGCCGCCCAGCGAACCCGCCTGCGCGGGTGAGATGCTAGCCTGCGCGGTGCCGTTACCCAAAATCTGGCCGCCCACCAGGTTGCCGAGCTGGGTCTGAAAATCGAGTGGCGTGAGGCCGTAGCGCGTGAGCTTGGCGATGTCAGGTTTAAAGACGATGCTCGGGCCAGAAGGTATCAGGCCGTTGTTGACGTCGGCCACGCCGGCCACTTTTTCGAGCACGGCGCCGGTCTGGTTGGATAGCTTTTCGAGCACCGCCTGGTCGTCGCCAAAAATCTTGATTTCGATGGGTTTGGCACTGCTCATCAGGTCGCCGAGCAAGTCGGAAATCCGCTGGCCAAAGTCTACGGTGAGGGCCGGCTGGCTGGCCTCGATGCGCTGGCGCAGCTGCGCAATTACCTCGGGGGTAGTGAGCTTATGGGTGCGCTTGAGCTGGATGAGGTAGTCGCCGTACTCAGGCGGGCGGGTATCGAAGGCCAGGCCGATGCCGGTGCGCCGCGAGTAACTCTCGATTTCGGGGTGTTTGGTGATAATATCGCGCTCTACCTGGCGCAGCACACGGTCGGTTTCGGCCTGGCTGGTGCCGGGCGGCATGTGGTAGTCAAGCACGATAGTGCCCTCGTCGAGGTCGGGCAAAAAGCCCGTTTCGAGTTGGCTGGAAACTGCGTAGGCCCCGGCTAGTAAGCCCACTACTAACAGCGCCGCCAGCAACGGCCGGGCAAACAGGTTGGTGAGCCAGCTGAGCTTGGCGGCCTGCTCCTGGACCACGTTGTGGTGGTCGTGGGCAGCTTTATCCTTCGTGCCCCGGTAGCCGATGAGCAGGTGCAACACCGGCAGCAAGAGCCAAGTCACCAGAAAAGAACAGACCATCGTAATCTGCATCGTATCCGACAATTCCTTGAAGAAGCTGCCCGCCAGCCCGCTCATCAGCCGGAAGGGAAAGTGGATAACGATGGTGCTCAACGACGAGGCCACCATCGCGGGAAATAGGCTGCGGATAGCCTCGCGCACCACCCGAATGTTACTGTGGTCGGGGTTCTCCTCGTGCTGCCGGTATATCTGCTCGATGATAACAATGGCATCATCAATAATCAACCCCACCGACGCCGCGATAGCCCCCAGCGACATGATATCCAGCGTGATGCCGAACAGGTAAAGCACCAGTAGCGTGAAGCACACCGTGACCGGAATGGTAAGCAGCACCGCCAGGCTGGCCCGCCACGAGCGCAGAAAAACTATCATCACCAGGATGGCCAGCGCCAGCCCTTCTACGATGCTATGCAGCACGCTGTCAATGCTATCCGTCACGAACACTGACTGGTCGTAGTAGGGCTTGAGTTTCATGCCGGGGGGTAGCAGGCGGCGCAGCTCGGTGGCCTTGGCGTGGGCGTCGCGGGCGAAGGTGGCCAGGTCCACGCCCTGCTGCTTCACCAGGTCGATGAGCACCGCGTCGTGGCCGTTGGCGTTGATGAGCACGAACTCCTGCTGCTCCTGAATATCCACCGTGGCCACGTCCTGCACCCGTACCACGCGGCCCGAATCGGCGCGCACCACCACCTGCTTGAGGTCGTCGAGGGTACTCAGGCGCGTGTCGGTGAGCGTGAGGTAGAGCCGCCGGAAGTTGGCCAGGTTGCCCGCCGATTGCACGAAGTTGGTGTTGGCAAACGCCGTTTGCAGCTGGGCCGAGGTCACGCGCTGCCCGGCGAGTTTGGCCGGGTCGGGAATGACGATGAATTCCTTGGCTTTGCCGCCGCGAATGACCACGTTGGACGCGCCCGCCACCTGCGAAAACAGCGGGCGGGCCAGCAGATTGGCCGCGTCGCGCAGGGCAATGGGCGAGCGCGAATTGCTTTCCAGCGAGTAGCCCAGCACCGGAAACAGCGACTGATTCATGGCCTCGGTGGCGATGGTGACGCCAGCCGGCAAAAGCCCTTTTATCTCGTTCACGCGGCTTTCGAGCTGGGCCTTGGTGCTGTACACGTCCACGTTCCAGTTCAGGAACACCTGAATGACGCACGAGCCCCGGCTGGTGCTGCTTTTCACCACCGTTACGCCCTTCACGCGCTTCACGGCGGCTTCGAGGGGCTTGGTCACGGTTATCATCATCCGGTCGATGGGCTGCTGCCCGGCGTCGGCGATGAGGGTGATTTTGGGGAAGGTAACTTCCGGAAACAAGGCCGTTTGCATACGCGAGTACGCAAACAGCCCGACGGCCAGCAGCAGCAGCCCGATGAGCAGAATCGGCTTGCGGTAGGTCTGGAAGTACGAGGTTTCGGCCGGGCCGGGGGGTAGGGCGGTGGGCTTGGCCAAGGCCGGGGGGGTAGGGCCGGTGATGGGGGCGCTCATCGTACCACTTTTACTTTCGCAGTATCGGCCAAGCCGTAATTTCCCGCGCTTAGAATCCGGTCTTGCGGCCCAAAAATCGGGCTCTTGATTTCGGTTTCATCGGGTTGCTGCACTCCCAGCGTCACGGGGATTTTGATGGCGGTGGAGTCGTTTACCAGCTTCATCACCCAGAAGTGGTGCAGCGTTTCGTCGGCCAGTACGCAGGGGGTAGGCAGGGTCTGGGCATTAGGCCGCTTGGTTTGGGTGAGGCGCACCTGCACAATCAGATTCTCAGGAATAACGCCTTTGGGGTTAATGGGCCGCACCAAATACACCTCCGACTGGCCGGGGCTCACGCTGGCCAGCGGGGCCAGTACCGTGCCTTGCAGGCGGGTGCTATCGGGCAGCACGATGGTGCAACTAGGGTTGCCCTGCGCCAGGGCGTGGTACTCGTAGGGCAGATTGAGCTGAAACACCAGCTGGCTGCTTTCGGCCACGGTGCAGAGCGGCGTGCCTTCGAGCAGGTAATCTCCCGCTTGCTGAATGTTGAGCACGCTCACGATGCCCGCCGACGGAGCCGTAACCGACACCAGCCCGAAACCTTTGAGCGAGGGGTCGATGCGCTCAACGTCATTTCCCAGGGCCCGGCGCTCCTTGGTTTCGAGCGAAAACAGCACCTGGCCGGCCCTGACGCGGTCGCCCAGGCGCACCTTTACGCCGGTCACGTAGCCAGCCACGGGGGCGGTCACGGTGCTTTTGCGGGGGTAGGTCGAGGTGGCCGGAAAGGTGCGGTACTGCGTCAGCGACTGCGTCTGAACGGTTACGGCCTGCACCTGGGCGCGGGGCGGTGGGCCGGCCGCGTCGTCGGCAGGGGCCGCGCCGTGGCACGCGGCGAGCAGCAGGCTCAGTAGTGAAAGAAGGTAACGCATAAATAATGGGCCGTTCTAGCGGAGCGCCTCACCCCCCGGCTCCCTCTCCAAAAAGGAGAGGGGGGGCCAGACTAGGTTTAGCGGGGTGTGTTTTGTGGAAAATTCAGCTAGCATTCGCGCTGCCGTGGCTCCCCCTCTCGGTTGAGGAGAGGGGGCCGGCCCCAGTGGGGTCTCGTGAGGCGCTCCGCTAGATTGTCGTCACCACGTCCAGTAATTGTAAGCGTTGATGAGCAGCAAGCGATTGTTTTCCAGCAGCACCAGGTCGCGGGTGGCCGCCGAGAAGTTCTTGAGCACCTGCACATAATTGACCACCGACAGCTGGCCGGCAATCACCTCGCGCTTGTAGGAGTCGATGACCTGGCGGTAGCTGGTAATCTGCGCACGGGCCAGGCGCTGGCGCTCGTCCAGCTGGCGCAGCTCGTAGAGCAGGCGCTGCTGGCGCACGGGGTTGATGGTAGCAAAGTTTTGCTGGTAGGCGCGGGTGGTGCCGAGCAGCACGCTGGTGCGGTCGCGGCTGAGCTGGCGCTGGTGCCCATCGAATAGGTACAAACTGAATTGCAGGCCCGCACTCACCCCAAAGCGCTGCGGAATGTCGGCAAAATTGACGGCTTCGAGCCCGCCGTTGGCAAAGGCGTTGAACACGGGTTTGTAGCGCAGCTCAAATACCTGCTGGTTGGCCGCCAGCGTGAGGCTGTCGAGCCGAAAGCGGGTCGTGAAGCCCGATAACCCCGGTTTAGGCCCGGCCGTACGCAGGGGCAGGTCGGGGGTAGCGAGCTGCACTTCCGCCGTGTCGCCCAGCCCGCAGAGCACGTTCAAATCGAGCAAATCGCGGTGGTAAGCCGTGCGGTAAGTGTTGAGAAATAGCTGCTGGGTTTCGACTTCAATGTTGAGCAGCACAAAATCGGACTGCTTGAGCAAGCTGGCTTCCACGAGCTTGCGCACCAGTAGGCGCTGCCGGTCGAGGATGCCGAGCAGCTCGCGCACGTAGCTTAGCTGGTCCAAATCCTGCCGACATAAGATGTACTGGTCGCCCACCAGCTTCTCCAAATCGTGCAACGAGAGCTTGGAGAGGTTTTGCTGGCTCTGGGCCAGCCCCTGGGCCTGCTGGGCAAAAGCCTCGTAGCGCTTTTGGTTGAAGAGCGGCTGCGTGAGTTGAGCATACCCTTGGTAGAGCGCCCCGTTGCTCAGGGCTACGTCGTAGCCTTGGTAATTGACGCTGTTATCGGCCGAGTAGCGCAGCACGGTGCGGCCGTTGTCGCGGCTCAGCACCGGCACGCCGGTATAGTTGCCCACCAGCGTGCCGGTGGCCTTGGTGTAAAAGGCGCGCAGGCGCTCGGTTTCGAGCTGCACGGCGCGGTCCTGGTTACGGACATCGGCGCTGAGCGGACTATTCTGCTGGGCCTGAGTTAAGTAGAAAGCCAAGTCGCGGGTATGGGCGGCCGCAAGGGGCGGGACCAGCGTGGCCTGAGCCGCCACCAGCCGCGGCGGCAGCCCCAGAAAAAGCAACAAGGCAAGCCCCAAGCGGCTAGTGGTTAATAGAATGGCCATCATTAGGAAATAGCGGATAAACCCAACGCTTACTTCCCAGCGCGGTGCAGCTCGATGCAGAGGGGGCAACGGGGACGCGTTTCGGCCGTCTGCGTGGGCTCGTAGTACTGCCAGTGCCGGTTGAGCTTGATTTCCTGCCCGACGGGGCACTCGTAGTTGTCATGAAAAGGTAAGCGGGTGGCAGCTGGCTTCAAGCTGCTGGCTTCCTCAGCGGGCGGGTCGGTGCAATAGAAAGGGGGCGTTTTCATCGGAGCTGGCAGCGGGAGCGCCCATTTTCACAAGGCGAAATCCGACACCTGAATGAGGCAGCAAGCTACCCGCCAATTCTGTGGGCAATCGGGAGAAAAGCAGGCTGGTTGCGCTGAGCAAAAACCAACTGCCCGACTCTGGCGCTAATCTGGGGCGGGGGTATGTCGCCAAATTGTAGTGATAAGTGCCTGCTGCTTTTTCAGAAAGGTCCAGATTTTCACCAGATTCAGCCAATAGGTTTGCGCATCACCAGCTCGGCAGCCGGGTAGCCGAGCTAGGAATTCGCTTTTCCTTCGGTCCTTTTTCTATGCGGTTTTCGTCTTTCCTGCGGCTGAAAGTGCTGCTGCTACTCACCGGCTTAGCCACCCCAGCCCTGGCCCAGGTGCCCGAGCCGCCGGCTGCCGACACCACGCACAAGTATGAAAACCCGGCCGGCGTGCCCGCGCCGGTCAAGCAACCCTTCCTGAAAAGCAAGGTGTTCAAGGCGATTATTGTGCCGGCGGTGCTCATCGGGTACGGGGCCTACACCTTCAACGGGGGCGGTTTTTACACCAACCAGGATGCTAACCGCGACATCCACCGGCTTTTCCCTACCTACCGCACCCACCTCGACAACTACCTGCAATACGCGCCTTACCTGGAGGTGGCGGCCGTGGCGCTGGCCGGCGTGCAGTCGCGCAACGACCGGGTAAACCTGGGATTGGTTATTCTCAAAAGCGAGTTGATTATGTTGACGAGCGTCTACCTCGTCAAGACCCTGAGCCACGAGGAGCGGCCCGATGGGTCGGATAATCTGTCGTTTCCGTCGGGGCACACGTCGCAGGCGTTTCTAGCCGCCAGCATCGTGCACACCGAGTTTCGCGACAAAAGCCAGCTCTATGGCATCGGGGCCTACGCGGTGGCTACCAGCGTGGGCGTGCTGCGCATGGTGAACACCAAGCACTGGCAGAGCGACGTGGTGGCCGGCGCCGGTTTCGGCATCTTGTCGGCGCACGTGGCCTATCTCACGCACCGCAACCGCTGGGGCCGCAAGCCTTTGGACCGCGCTTCTTCCTGGCAAGTCACGCCCCTCTACTACGGCGGAGCCACGGGTTTGACGCTGAGCTGGCACGCACGCTAGTAGGTAGTTATCGATTTGCCTATCAACTATTCGCCATGAAAAAGATACCCGAGGTTACCCTGCTGTTTTGGGTAATGAAAATATGCGCCACCACACTCGGCGAAACCGGCGGCGACCTGCTGGCCCAAACCCTGAACGTGGGCTATGCCATTAGCTCGCTGCTGTTTATCGGGTTTTTCCTGGTCACGCTGGCGGGGCAGTTGGCGGCCAAGCGCTACATCCCGGCCTTGTACTGGGCCGTGATTTTGGCCACCAGCACGGCCGGCACCACCATGTCCGACTACATGGACCGCACCCTGGGCCTGGGCTACGCCACGGGCACCGCCATTTTGGTTTCCATCCTGATTGTGGTGCTGGGCGCGTGGCGCTTAAGCGAAAAATCGCTGTCCGTCACGGAAATCACGACCCGCCGGGGCGAGCTATTCTACTGGGCGGCCATCCTGTTTTCCAACACCCTGGGCACGGCCCTGGGCGACTTCCTGGCCGACGATTCGGGTCTGGGTTTTGGGGGCGGCGCCCTGCTGATTGGCAGCCTGCTGGCAGTGGTGGTGCTGGCCCACTATTTCACCCGCATCTCGTCGGTGCTGCTGTTCTGGATTGCTTTCGTGCTCACGCGGCCATTCGGGGCTACGTTTGGCGACTTGCTCACCAAGCCCGTGGCCAAAAACGGTCTCGGCTTTGGCACCCAGGGCTCGTCGCTTATCCTGCTCGGGCTGCTGGTGGGGCTGGTTATCTACGCTACGCTACGGCCCCAGCCAGCCGAGCCAGTTTCGGCCAAAGAGCCCGCCTAACTCCTCCCTTTTTCCCTTTATTCATGAAAAATCCGCTTTTAGCCGTGCCTCTAGCGCTGGCCCTGTTTGGTACAGCCCGCACCGCCCAGGTCCAAACGGCAGCCGCGCCCTACCGCCTGCTCAATACCATTGCTATTGGCGGGGAAGGCGGCTGGGATTTTCTGGTGGTGGACCCCGCTGGCGAACGCCTCTACGTGGCGCACGGCACCCAAACTGAAGTCATCGACCTTAAAACCAAGAAGCTGATTGGGGCCGTGCCGAACACGCCCGGGGCCCACGGCATCGCCATCGTGCCCGCTGCCAACCGGGGCTACGTGAGCTGTGGGCGCAACAACTACTGCGTGGCGTTCGACCTGAAAACATTGAAGAACCTCGGCACCACACCCACCGGACCCAAGCCGGACGCCATGTTCTACGATGCGTTCTCCCAGCGCGTATTCGCCTTCAGCAACGATGGGGGTAAAAGCACGGTACTAGACGCCACCACCGGCAAGCCCGTGGGTACGGCCGAGCTGGGCGGCGACGTGGAAGTACCCGCCACCGATGGCAAAGGTCATATTTTCGTTAATCTCGAAGACAAAAGCGAGGTCATCGAGTTCGATGCTAAAACCCTGGCCGTGCTGCACCGCCACTCCCTGGCCCCCGGGGCCGAGCCCACCGGCCTGGCCTTCGACGCCAAAAACAACCGCCTCTTCAGCGCTTGCGCCAACGAAAAGCTGGTCGTGACCGATAGCAAGACCGGGAAGCAGGTGGCCGTGCTGCCCATCGGCCAGGGCGTCGATGGCGCGGCCTTCGACCCCTCGACCGGCAACATCGTGACCACCAATGGCGGCGACGGCACGCTCACCGTTATTCACCAGGATACCCCCGACAAGTACACCGTAATCGCCACCGTGCCCACCGCCAAGGGCGCCCGCACCGTGGCCGAAGACTCCAAAAACCATCACCTCTACACCTGCACCGCCGACCTGGGCTCCACCCCGGCCGCTACTACCGAGAACCCGAAGCCGCGGCCCAGCATCCTGCCCGGCACGTTCCGGGTGCTGGAACTCGGGAAGTAAGCACCCGGAGTTCCCTGTTTGCTACGTGTCAGCCCTGGTCTGCCCCGCCAACGGGAGTAGGCCAGATTCCTGTTGTGCTACTCTTTACCAACTGCTTCAGTATGTGGTGGCTATATGCTTTGCTCTCGGCCGTGTTTGCCGCCCTCACCGCTATCCTAGCCAAAATTGGCATCAAGGGCGTCGATTCTAATCTGGCCACGGCCATCCGCACGGTGGTTATCTTGCTGCTGGCCTGGAGCATTGTGTACTTCCGGGGCGGCCTCGACCAAATTGGCCTGCTCACCCGCACCAACCTGATTTTTCTGGGCTTATCGGGCGTGGCCACCGGCTTGTCGTGGATATTCTATTTCCGCGCCTTGCAGCTGGGCAAGGTGTCGCAGGTGGCCCCCGTCGATAAGCTCAGCGTGGCTATCGCCATCGTGTTATCAGTGGTTTTTCTGGGCGAAAAGCTAACCTGGCACGCGGACGTGGGGGCGCTGCTCATCATCAGTGGCACGCTGGTATTGATTTGGGGATAAATCAGCAAGTGTCAGCTTAAGTCAGTCTAAGCTGGAGCCTGACCACTTAAGTGAGGTTTATAACGGCACACCTTGCCGAGGACTCGCAACTGGGGCGAGACGGGGAGCGGTCAAATTATTTATTCTAACCGTACTCATTCTGCGCCAACCACTCCTTTAGTAGACAACTTCCTCAAACTCGTCTTATAAGCCCAGCTTCTGGGCGGCATTGTGCTGACGAATGTTGTCGAGGCGAGTGTAGCGGCGAATCATCTCGCTCGTCTTGTGCTTGGTCTGGTTCATCACTTCCGAGTCGTCCGCGCCGGCCAGTTTGGCCACCGTCACAAAGGAAGCGCGCAGGGAGTGGGCCGAATACGTTGGGCCGAGGTAGCGCTGCACAATCAAGTTCAGGTGCTTGTCCGTCAGCCGCCGCGCGGTGAGCCGCTCGCCCTTGCGAAAAGATACGAATACCGGTCCGGTGGTACGGTCCAGCCGCTGCACCCAGGCTTGCAGCGTGCGAATGGGGCAGAGCTTAAAATCCGGGGAGTAAAATATGGCCTTTTCCTCGGCCGCCCCCAACTGGTTGGTTTTGCTCTTGGCCAAGTTGACAATCAATCCTTCCTCCGAAAACGCCAAATCCTCCACGTTCAGCGCCGCCAGCTCGGAGCGGCGAAAAGCCCCGGTAAAGCCCAGCAGCAAAATCACCCGGTCACGCAGGCCGGCTAGCGTTTTGCCGTCGATGCTTTTCACGGTGCGCTTGAAGGTAACCAGCGTAAAGGCCGGGGCCTGTTTTTGCCGCACGCCCTTGAGCCGGGCAATGCCTTCTAGCAGGACTTTGAATTTCTTGTCGTCCGTGGGCGAGTCCACGCCGCGCAGGGCGTGGGCTTTGGAAACGGCCGCGCAGTGCCGCTGGATAGTCGACACCTTCTTACCGGTTTCGGCCAGGTACGTGACGAAGCCCGCGAGCGTCGCGACCGTTGCTGGCAGCGGGTTGAGCTCGTGTTCGGCGCACCACGCCCCAAAGCGTTTCAGATCCCCGGCGTAGGCCTTGGCTGTATTGGCCGCGCCGCTCAGCCCAGCCTCGACGTAGCGAGACGTGTGCTCGGCCAAGTGCGCCAGCGCGGTCGAAGAG
The DNA here is from genome assembly GCA_050954845.1 of Janthinobacterium lividum. GTDB lineage: Bacteria > Bacteroidota > Bacteroidia > Cytophagales > Hymenobacteraceae > Hymenobacter. Next base: position 140 of record JBPBQK010000026.1, on the reverse strand, counting down.
TTCACGGGGATGGCAAGCGTAGCACCGTTTTCCATGCGACCTATATGAACTGTGTTGAGTGAAGTTGATTTAAGCGGCAATTTTAGCAAAATCAGCTTGGTAGGGTACGCCGGATTTGACGATGGCAAAAGCCTGTTTGA